>JAFQZU010000024.1 GCA_017405805.1 Lachnospiraceae bacterium | reverse complement strand
ATATATCGGCCGTACACGCCACATCCACCTCAAGGACCTTCGCCGCAGCGTCGTAGCTGAGGCACGCGCCAACAAGTGGAGCTTCCTTGAAGGCGTCCGCAAGGGCACGTTCACGGTTCCCGGCGACGGCGACGTCGACTTCGAGCCGATCTTCCAGATCATCCAGAACGCAGGTTATGAAGGCTGGGTCGTTGTTGAGGCCGAGCAGGATCCCGCGCTTGCAAATCCTTTTGAGTACGCTCTGAAGGCAAGAAAGTACATCGCGGAGCACACTGGACTTTAATTCTCCGTTAAAAACGATCAGATGAGAGGCAGCGGCGCGCGGCGCCCTCCCTCTCAGAAAGGAAAAAATCGACATGGCAAGAAATTTTGTAATTCCCGGACAGATTTTTACTGGTGAGAATTCTCTTACGGAAGCTGCGGCAGCGATCTGCGGCCTTGGCAAAAAGGCACTGCTCGTAACAGATCCCATGATGATCCAGCTCGGCAACGCCGGCAAGGTCGAGGATATGTTCAAGAGCCAGAACGCAGCGTACGCTGTTTTCTCGGATATCACCGGCGAGCCCACTGATGTTATGGTAGAGGCCGGTCTCAAGGTCTTCAAAGAGGAAGGCTGTGACTACATGGTAGCGCTTGGCGGCGGCAGCTGCATCGATACCATGAAGGCCATCGCTGTTGTCGCGGCAGGCGGCGGCAAGATCGCTGACTACATGGGCAGACCGCTCGATGTCGACGTCGCTCCCATGTGCGCGATCCCCACGACCGCAGGCACCGGCTCTGAGGCGACGCAGACCACGATCATTGCGGATACCGAGAAGCAGGTCAAGATGAACCTGATCGGCAAGAGCATCGTTCCGGTGCTCGCAGTCATCGATCCCCAGTTCACCATGACCGCGCCCAAGTTCGTCACTGCCAATACCGGTCTGGATGCTCTTTGCCACTGCATGGAGGGCTACACCTCCCGCAAGGCGCAGCCTCTGTCCGATACCTTCGGCCTTTCCGCTGTCAAGCGCATCGTTGACAACCTTCCTACCTGCTATCACGACGGCAAGGATATGGCTGCAAGAGTCCAGATGTCCATCGCAGCCCTCGAGGCAGGCATCTGCTTCACGAACTCCTCCACGACTCTGATCCACGGCATGAGCCGCCCGATCGGCGCTCTGTTCCACGTGCCGCACGGCACCGCGAACTCTATGCTGATCAAGGTCTGCCTGCCCTTCATGGTGCCCGGCACATATGAGCGTTTCGGAACCCTCGGCAGGACCATCGGCGTTGCTACGGCGGATGACGATGACAAGACGGCAGCTCTGAAGTTCCAGGAGAAGGTCATCTCCCTCGTCGACGAGATGGAGATCCCTACGCTCGAGAAGTTCGGCGTCGACAGAGAGAAATTCTTCGCAGCGATCGACAAGATGGCAGACGACGCGCTCGCCAGCGGCAGCCCGCAGACCACGCAGCGCATCGCTACCAAGGAAGAGATCGTCGCGATGTACAAAGCGCTTTGGGATTAATTGCAGTTCATCAATATATCAAAAAGGAGTAACATCATGGCAAAAAAGCTTAGAATCGGCCTTCTTGGCGGCGGACGTATCGGTAAGCTTCACGGCACGAACGTTCAGAATTTCATTCCGGACGCAGAGGTAGTTATCCTCGCGGATCCTTTCCTCAATGAGGAGATGGAAGAGTGGGCAAAGAGCATCGGCATCGAGCGCTGCACAAAGGATCCCGCTGACGTTTTCGCAGCAGCTGACGTGGACGCAGTGTTCATCTGCTCCTCCACCGACACTCACGCTGATTTCATGATGCAGGCTGCAGCAGCCGGCAAGCACATCTTCTGCGAGAAGCCCATCGCAACGGATATCGCAAAGATCAAAGAGGCGCTGGCAGCAGTTGAGAAGGCAGGTGTGAAGCTGCAGGTCGGTTTCGTCCGCCGTTTTGACAGAAGCCACAAGGCAGTCCGTGACGTAGTCGCTTCCGGCAAGCTCGGCAAGCCCTATGTCGTCAAAGTCTGCTCCCGCGATCCCGCAGGCCCGCCTATGTCCTATGTCAAGGTTTCCGGCGGTATCTTCATGGATATGATGATCCATGACTTCGATATGGTCCGCTACCTCGCAGGCAGCGATGTTACGGAAGTTTCCGCGACCGGCACAGTCCTCACGGATCCCGGCTACGCTGAGTATGACGACGTCGACACCGCGATCGTTACCCTTAAGTTCGAGAACGGCGCCATCGGCGTGATCGACAACTGCCGTCAGGCCCCTTACGGCTATGACCAGAGAGTCGAAGTGCTCTGCGAGAAGGGCGCTGTGCAGGACAACAACCACCTCGAGAACGAGGCTTATATCAGCACTGCTGAGACTGTCTGCTCCGCAAAGCCCACCTACTTCTTCCTGGAGCGCTACAACGACGCATTCGTCGCTGAGACCAAGGCGTTCGTGGACAGCTGCCTGAACGGCGCTGAGATCCCCGTAGGCGGCAAGGATGGTCTGGAGCCCGTTCGCATCGCGAAGGCTGCAAAGATCTCCCTGAAGGAAGGCAGACCTGTTAAGCTTTCCGAGATCGAGGCATGATCACTGCAATATCTGAATAGTCAGTAATGCGCTAAGTCCCGCTGTCACAACGACGTGACGGCGGGACTTGTTTTGGCAGATCATTTATCCGGGGAAAGAGTGGTTTCATAAAAATGGGAAAATCTGTGCGTAACGCCAAAGAACCTTTTTTTACGAAAGAGCGCGGGTGGTATAGAAACCTGTTTTCCATATTTATTATGGTAGGGCTGCAGAACCTTGTCGCTTACAGCGTCAACATGGCAGACAACATCATGATGGGCATGTACTCCCAGACGGCGCTCTCGGGCGCCGCGATCGTCAACCAGATCTTCTTTCTGGTGCAGCAGATGACGATCGCGCTGTGTGACGCCCAGATCATTCTTTCTTCCCAGTACTGGGGGCAGGGCAGGAAGTCCCCCGTGAGGAGGATCACCGGCCACGCCCTGAAGTTCGGGTGTATCGCGGGTGCCCTCTTTCTCGCTGCCTGCTTCATCGCACCCGCCGGGATTCTGGGTTTGTTTACGGAGGACGCGGCGATCGTCGCGGAAGGCGTAGCCTATCTGCGGATCCTCAAGTATACCTTTATTCCCTTCATTGCGACCAACGTCTTCATGGCGGCGCTGCGGTGTGTGGGAACGGTCAATATTTCCTTTTATATTTCCGTGGTGTCCCTGGTCGTAAATATGGGCATCAACTATGTGCTGATCTTCGGTAAGTTCGGCTTTCCGGAGATGGGGATCCGTGGCGCGGCCATCGGCACGCTGGTCGCAAGGCTCCTGGAGCTGGCGATCATTTTCACGTATGCGAAGCGGAAGGAGAAGCGGCTGGAGCTGTTCTCGGAGAACATTCTTGCGTCGGACAGAGAGCTGGGCGGAGACTTTATCAGGGTGGCCATACCGGTCCTGCTCATGGGGATGATCTGGGCGGTCTCCGTGCCGCTGCAGACGGCCATTCTGGGGCACTTACCCGGAAAAGACGCCCCCGACGCCATCGCGGCCAACTCTGTGGCCATGACCTTTTACCAGTATCTGAAAGTGATCGTGAGTGCCATGTCCTCGGCCTCCGGCGTCATGATGGGCCAGACGGTGGGCAGAGGCGACATGAAGCGGATCCGCTCGGATGCCCGCACGCTGGAAGTGATCGATCTGTGTATCGGCATCGTGCTGGCCTTCCTGCTCTTTCTGCTCAGAGGCCCTCTGCTGAGTCTGTACAATCTCAGCGACAACGCGCTGTTTCTGGCAAACCAGATCATCCTGGTCCTGTGCTTCGTCATGGTGGGCATGTCCTATCAGATGCCCGTCTGCAACGGGATCCTGCGCGGGAGCGGCGATACACGCTTTACCCTGCTCCTCAACACGATCAGCGTGTGGGGGATCGTGATGCCGCTTTCCTTTATGAGTGCCTTCGTCTGGCAGCTGCCGGTGCCGCTCGTGGTGCTGGCCATCCAGTCGGATCAGATTTTTAAGGGGCTTCCGGTATTTTTGCGCGTCCGCAGTTACAAGTGGATCCGAAAGCTCACGAGATAGGGAGATGTACCAATTATGTATGATGTAACCGTGATCGGCCCCGCGCTGATCGATGTACTTGCCTCGCCGGTCGACGAGCATGTTTTCTATACGTCCACGCAGAAACCGGAGAGCATCAAGCTTTCCTACGGGGGCGACGCCCTCAACGAAGCGTGTGTACTCGCTAAGCTCGGCAAAAAAGTCCAGCTCATCAGTCTCCTCGGGGACGACGATGCGGGCAGGATGATCCTGCACCATCTCGAGCAGAGTCATGTGTCCGTGGACAGTATCGCAGTGCGGGAGGATGTGCCGACCGGCGTCAATCTGATCTTTGTGGAAGAGAACGGGCAGAGACAGATCCTAGTCAGCCCGAGGAGCTGTGTGCGGCGGCTGGACCTTGACGATATCAGGCCGGAACTGGAAAAAGCGGCGCCGATCGTAAGCTTTGCCAGCATTTTTATCTCGACGGCGCTTACGATCG
This sequence comes from Lachnospiraceae bacterium, assembly GCA_017405805.1. Classification (GTDB taxonomy): domain Bacteria; phylum Bacillota; class Clostridia; order Lachnospirales; family Lachnospiraceae; genus CAG-791. Next base: position 36,665 of record JAFQZU010000024.1, on the reverse strand, counting down.
AAAGGATGGAGATCCTGTTCCGGGAGATCAAAGAATCGGGAAGGATCCTGACGGCGGATGTGGTCAATCCCAAGAAGGGGGAGACACTGGAGGACATCCGGTGCCTGATGCCGTATCTGGATGTGTTCACGCCCAACGATGAGGAGGCCGCGCGGCTAACGGGACAGGAGGATCCGGCTGTCAGTGCGCGCATGTTCGCAGAGGCGGGCGCCCGGATCTCGATCGTAAAGTGCGGCGGGGACGGGGCGGTCATGGCCGTCCGCGGGAAGGAGGACGGGGAGATTTCCGTCACGAAATTTCCCGCTGTCGCGGGCGTGCACTGCGTTGATACCACCGGGGCGGGGGATACTTTTGCCGGCGGCTTTCTGTATGGTCTCAGCGAAGGCTGGCCTCCGGAACGCTGCGCGGCTTTTGCCTCTGCGGCAGCTTCCTGCTCGGTGGAAGCGGTGGGGGCGACGGACGGCGTGAAGAGCGTGGAGCAGGTTATGGAGAGATTGGGTTGAGAAAAAGGGGGCTGCCGCATTTGAAAAATGCGGCAGCCTTGCTGTTGGTCCTAATAAACTCTTAGTCCCAATAAACTCGTGGTCCCACTAAACTTTTGGTTCCAATAAACTCGTGGTCCCACTAAACTTTTGGTCCCACTAAATACGAATTGTATGGGTTTTGATCGGGGCCTTTCTGAGCTTTTTCCACTCAAATATGAGATTTCTTGATCCGGTCGGGACTTTTTGTAAATCCATACCACTCATATTTCAAATTCTTTAATTCAGTCGGGACATTCAGGCTAAATTCACCACTCAAACGAATTGTCCTTCTATTTTGATTGGAAAAGCTTATAAAAAAACACCACTCAAAATAGGAAATCTGCCCATGTGGTCGGTAAATCCAAGCTTGCCGCAGGAAATCTGTCCCACTCAAATGCAGGATCCAGCCGCCCAGTCGGGAATGTCTCACTCAAATGCGGCGCCCCCTTTTAAGCATCTTCAAAAACAGGACGTTATTCCTCCGTGACAGAACCTTCCGCAGGCTCTGCCGGGGCAGGTGCGGCGGGCTGGGCAGGTGCGGCGGGCTGCTTCACTGGACCGCCGCCGGTCTCCTTAAGGATGGAGAGCACCACGAACACTGCCAGCACGAAGGGATAGATCAGGCAGGGGATCATGGAGACGCTGGTGATCTTCGCGATGTTGGCCGCGACGAGGAGCTGCGCGCCGTAGGGGATGATGCCCTGCATGATGCAGGAGCAGGTGTCCAGAAGCGAAGCGGTCTTGCGGGGCTCCACGTTGTATTCGCGGCTGATGTCGCGGGCGATGGGGGCAGCGATGACGATGGCCACTGTGTTGTTGGCCGTCGCGATATCCATGAAGGCGGTGAGGAAGGCAATGCCGAACATGCCGCCCTTTTTGCTGTCCGCCCTGGAGCGGATCATGGCCAGGATGGCCTCAAAGCCGCCGTTCTCCTTCATCAGTGCTGCAATGGATGCTACAAGGATGGTCACGATCATGGTCTCGAACATGCCGCTGATGCCGTTTCCCATGGAGGCCAGGGCAGTCGCATAGGTAAGGGATCCGGTGAAGATACCGACCAGCGCGAAGAGGACGATGCCCGCCATCAGGACGATGAAGACGTTGATGCCCGCGATGGAGAGCGCCAGCACGATGAAGTAAGGGATGGCCTGCCAGAGGTTGTACTCGAAGGTGCCGATATTAACCCTGGGGCCGAAGATGGCGTAGATGACCGTGATCAGAAGTGTGATCGCAGCAGCCGGTAAGGCAATCTTCATGTTGGTGTAAAATTTGTCCTTCATCTCGACGCCCTGCGTTTTGGTCGCGGCGATGGTCGTGTCGGAGATAAAGGAGAGGTTGTCGCCGAACATGGCGCCGCCCACGACGATGCCCACGCAGAAGGGAAGCGACAGGCCGCCGTTCTGCGATACGGCGCAGGCGATGGGAGTAAGGACGGAAATGGTTCCGACGCTGGTGCCCATGGCCATGGAGATCAGGCAGGAGATGAGGAAGAGCCCGGGGACGGCAAATTTGCCCGGTATGACGTTCAGGAGCAGGTTCGCTGTGCTGGAAGCGCCGCCGGCCTCGCCCGCGATCCCGGAGAAGGCGCCGGCCATCAGGAAGATGAAGAGCATGATGACGATGTTCTCGTCGCCGATACCCTGGGCGCAGATCTTTATTTTTTCGTCAAAAGACATATTCGTGTTCTGGAAGAAAGCCGCGATTAGCGAGATGGAAAAGGCCAGGACGACCGAGACGACGTAGAACCCCATCTGGCCTTCCGTCGGGTTGATATATTCGAAGTAAATACCGTTTCCCAGATAGAGGATCAGGAAGAGAAGAATGGGGAGCAGAGCGAAAGGATTTGGCTTTTTGGGATTGTTTTCAGGCATTTGGTGCCTCCTTTGGTGGAACATTTGGTGATACCTTTTTATTATAGCCCTTATAGGGGGATTGTCAAAAAAACGGATATTTGTGGTAGGATGATGGTAAGCCTCTGGCAAGTTCCGTAAAATGAAAGGAGAAACGTCAAATGAGGAAGGGCACCGGATATGCCGCGGCTTTCGTGCTCCTGTGCGCCGCTCTTTTGACCGGATGCGGGAACAGCGCCCATTACAGGAAGGCGGAGCGGGGCGCCCAGCGCTATTACCGGGACAAGTACGGCGGTAAAGAGACCGTGACCGACAGCTTTAAGGCCGGAAACAGCGGCTTGTTCGGCTTTATCGGCGTCAAGGACCGCGCCTATGAGATGAGCGACGGCGCCATGGTCTACTGGAATGATTCGGAGGAATATTACGCCGACAACAGACAGGCCGAAGAGATCACGAAGGCGCTCGGGGAAGAGGTCGTGGAGCCGGCTGTCCTTGCGGCGGGGGAGGACGTGAAGGTGTCCTCCTACAGCTTTAACCGGACGGGGATGGAGTCTTTTGACGAGGCAGTCTTTACGGCCTTTTATGACGGGGATATACGGGCTTACTGCAAAGAGGAGAAGATCGTCCTGCAGGACTTTACGCTCGTGATGCGCGAAGCCGGATTCAAAGAAAGGGCGGAAGCCTTTCGGGAAGCAGTCGCTCCCTTTTTGGAAAAGGCCTTTGCGGAACTGGTCGTGGTGAAGGCGGATCAGGAGAGCGGACTGCCTGACCCGGATCAGAGATCGTTCCGGAAGAACGATCCGGACGTTCGCGCCATCGCGCAGTTTGATCTGGAGAAAGGTCTCCGGTGGTTTGAAAGCATATATATAGAAGCGGCGCCGGGCATAGAGGTCTGCAGCGACGTCAGCAACTTTGTTCTGGAGCCGGGAGACATACGCGTAGAGGAATGGGGCAGAGCGAAAGACCTGCAGGCGATTCTGGACGCCGGATACGAGGCGCTGCCCGTCGACGCCGAGGAGAACAAGAACGGCGGGTATCTGAAGCATGACAGACGGCATGAGGAGCGGATGGTCCTGGCGGATCCGGAGGCAGCCGTGTACCGGGCTGTTTTTTCACAGAGAGTGAGGGAGCAGATCGACGAATACGGAAAGGTCGGTTTCTATATCCTGATGAATATACCGGATCTGCCCGAAGGCGTCAGGCTGTGGGAATATGACGCGAAAAAGTCGGGAGATCCGGACTACAGGATGTGGATCGCCGCCGAGAACCGCGCGGAAAAGGCGCAGTATCACGGCGTGAAGGAAGACGGCCTGTTCTATGTGGGAGAGGTCAGCTGGGAGGAATACAGGGATTGATCCTGTCAGCGGTACTGCCGCAGGAGCCGTTCCGCCTCCTCCCGCATCCGCGCCGCGACGTGGTCAGGGGAAGTGATCCGGATCCCTTCCCCGAGCGCCATGATCCAGCTCAGGAACTGACTGCTGACGGCGACGCTGACGACCGTCCTGAAGTGCCCGGGATCGATCGCGACCAGGGGAATGTCCTTTCCGAAGCGGTCGATCAGGATGCCGGCCAGCCCGTTCTCCGCCTCCAGCGTCACCCTGGTCTCCTCGCCGCCGAACATGCCGAAGAGGCTCTTCGCATAACTGGCCGCGTCAAAAGCTTTGAACGCCTCAGCGCCTTCCCTGTCTTCATCGGCCGGAGTGATCCGGATCATCTTGTCCACGCGGTAATGTTTGATCTTTTTGTCTGCCGGATCGTAGGCGACGAGATAGTAGTTCTCATTGTGCCACATCAGGGCCCACGGGCTCACACGGTACCACTCGCCGTTCTTTCTCAGTTCCATCTCTTTTTTCACATTCCACTGATAGTACTTGAAACGGATCTGCTTCCCGCGCCCGATGGCCTCGTGGAGCTTGTCGACGTTGTAGTAGATGCTCTCGTTCATGGTTTTGACGCGGCCTGAGAGCACGACCTGCCGCTGGAGCTTCCCGGCTTCGTATCTGCTGACGAGCCCCTCCAGCTTTTTGATCAGTTTCTGAGATTTTCTGTCCGTGAGAAACCTGGAGGACTGGACGGAATCCACCAGGAGCTTGAGCTCGGACAATTCAAAATCCCTCTCTCCGAGTGCGTAAAAATACCGGCTCCCCTCTTTATTGACGACGATATCCATACCGAAATGCCGCAGCTCCTCCAGATCCAGGTAGAGGGTCTTGCGGTCCGCGTTCACGCCGCAGGCAGCGAGCTTTGCCTGGATCCCGGAGATGGTCAGCCCGTGCTGATCGTCCGTCTCTTCCGAGAAGATCTTCGCCAGGTACAGCATCTTCAGTTTCTGGTTTTCCCCTTTTCTTCCTCTGGGTGACATGGTCCCTCCCGCGCAGTTTTCATAAAGAGTTCAGAGGGCGGCGGTCTTATGCCGGCGTCTGTCTGATACAGTCAGTATAGCACGTTCAGCGGCAGGATAAGAGTATGACCTCAGGGCGTTTTTTGGTACACAGCCTCCCTTTATACTGGGATCGTAAAGAATAAAGAAACGGTTTCGGGTACAGGCCCGGCAGAGCAAAAGGAGGCTGTGAAATGAAAGGATATCTTACGGGAAACGGGTATATGGGATATGTGAACGGTCAGTACATGCTCTTTGCCAGTGAAGGAGAGTATGCGGATTTCATGTGTGACGAAGACTGAAGCGGTCCGACAGAGTTGTTTTCCTGTTCTGCGGCTGTTAACATGGAAGTGTGATATGTTTAGCCAGACAGGAGGGATAGCATGGATATCAGGGAAGCAATCAGGGAAAGACACAGCGTCCGCCAGTACAAGGCGGAGCCGATTGCGGAGGATCTGAAGGAAAAGCTGGATGAACTGATCCGGGAATGCAACGAGGAGAGCGGACTGCATATGCAGCTGATTGTGGACGATCCGGAGTGCTTCGACACCTTCCTCGCGCATTACGGGAAGTTCAGAAATGCGAACAACTATATAGCGGTCGTAGGACCGAAGGAACTTGAGGACCTGGATGAGCGGGGAGGATATTACGGGCAGAAGATCGTCATTGCCGCGCAGATGATGGGGCTCAACACCTGCTGGGTCGCCGGCACCTACGGACGCGGGAAGTGCAAGGCGGCAAGGGATCCGGGCGAGAAGCTGGTGTGCGTCATCGCCATTGGCTACGGGGAGAACCAGGGGCAGAAGCACAGATCCAAACCGCTCTCAAAGATCTGCGGCGTTCCCGAAGAGGACATGCCGGCCTGGTTCCGGAACGGCGTGAAAGCGGCCATGATGGCGCCGACAGCGATCAATCAGCAGAAGTTCTTTATCGCACTCGACGGGGAGAGGCCCGTGATCACAGCAGGAAGGGGTGCGATGACCGGGATCGACTTGGGGATCGTGAAATATAACTTCGAGGCGGCTTCCGGACATAAGTGCTGGTGATCTGCCGGCAGGAGCGTGTATACGGAGACCCCGCATAACGGAGATATGTTATAATGAAAGTCAGGTAATCGACCATATTCAGCCCGGCACGGGGCAGAGAGGATGCCATGACAAAAATACCCTTTCTATTCCGAAACACGAAAACGGTCCGCAATCTGAAATCGTATATGGAGACCACGTTCAGCGAAGTGCTCCACACGACACTCAATCCCGACGGACCCGGAGTGATCCGCATCCATCTGATTCCTCCAAAGGAAGAGGAAGACGGGTTCAGTCCGAGCATAGCCATTATCAACGGGACGGACATCTTGCCGGTCAATTTTATCTGGGCGGTGATCCTGGCAGAGCTCATCCGGGAGACCAACCGCTATGACGGAAAAGAGATCGGGGAAGCGGATATCCGGAACATTCTGAACCGCACCGCCAATCATGTCCGGAAGATCGTTCCCGTCCTCTCCAAAAAGCGTCTGGAGGAGGATATCGATACCATCTACACGACGATCAGCCAGATCGCTTACCGTGAGGAAGTGACGACGGAAGTGCATTACATGAACATAGGCGCTTATGCGCCCTATATGCAGGCGCCCCACCGCATGGATCTGATGGTCAGCGCTATGACCAAGGACGGCAGATGGCACTGCAACCAGAAGTGTGTGCACTGCTATGCCGCCGGACAGAAGCTCTCCGATGAGGGCGAACTGTCCACGGAGGACTGGAAAGCGATCCTCGACAAGTGCCGCGAAGCCGGTATCCCGCAGGTGACCTTCACGGGGGGTGAACCCACCATGCGGGAGGACCTTCCGGAGCTTGTCCATTATGCGAGGTGGTTTATTTCCCGCATCAACACCAACGGGATCCGCCTGACGCCGGAGTATTGCAGGAAACTCCGGGAGGCTGAGCTGGACAGCGTGCAGATCACCTTCTACGATATCGATCCGGAGGTCCACAACCGCCTGGTCGGCGCCGCGCGGTATGAGGAGACGCTGGAGGGAATAAAGAACGCGGTGGCACAGGGGCTTTCCGTGAGCATCAACACGCCGCTCTGCACACTCAACCGCGGGTATGACAAGACGCTGGAATTTCTTCACGAACTCGGCGTCATCTATGTGACCTGCTCCGGCCTCATTACGACGGGGAGCGCCGCGGGCGCAGAGTCGGAGGCGCTTCAGCTTTCAAGCGAAGAATTGGAGGAGATCCTGCGCCGCGCCGTCGCATACTGTCACGAAAACGGGATGGAGATCGCCTTCACGTCGCCGGGATGGCTCGATGAGCAGGTGTTTGAGGAACTGAATATTCCTTCGCCGTCCTGCGGCGCCTGCCTGTCCAACATGGCCGTCACGCCCGGCGGGAACGTGGTGCCCTGCCAGAGCTGGCTCTCTGACCGGCCCTTGGGAAATATGCTCACAGATGACTGGAAGACGATCTGGGAAAGCAGCGAATGCCGGACCCGCAGGGATTTTTCCGCGCAGCTGACAGGGGAATGCCCGCTGAGGAGGTACTGCTGATGAGAAATACTGTCTTTAATATTTCCGCATCAAGAAACGACTTTTTCCAAAAGAAAGGGATCGCCTTTTTCATGGCGGCTATCCTGACCGTATTCCTTCTGGTTCTTCCGCTTCTCTTTGTCATGCCGGCAAGAGCGGCGTCCCCCACGGATGAGATCGAACATTTTATCATCACCGTGGACGTGCAGGAGGACGCCTCGCTCCGGATGACCTACCACATAGACTGGAAGGTGCTGGACGATAAGGAGTATGGTCCGCTGTCATGGGTGAATATCGGCGTTCCCAACAGCCACCACTCCGAAGTCACGGCCCTGGGAGACAATATCAGCAGGATCGAGGACAAGGGTTCCGCCCTGCATGTCTATCTGGACCGCGATTATTATGCGGATGAAGTGGCGAGCTTTGAGTTTTCCTTTGTCCAGGATCACATGTACCAGATCGACCGGTACGTGGAGGGAGAGACGGTCTTCGCCTATACCCCGGCCTGGTTTGACGGGATCGAAGTCAAGGATCTGACCATCCGGTGGAATGCGGAGCATGCCGGAGCATGGCAGCCTGACTGCGTACAGGATAACGGATATCTGGTCTTCTCCGCCTCTCTCGGAGCGGGGCAGCGCTACAATATTACGGTGGCCTATCCCAATGACGCCTTTGCCTTTTCCGTCGACCGGCAGGCAGAGGGAAGTTCTTCCCAGAGCGGCGGAAGCACTTATTATGAAGACGAAGAAGACTGGGGCGCCGTGATCGGCGGCCTGTTTGTGCTGATCATCTTTTTCGTCATGCCCATTCTGGCATTGGTCAGATTCTTCCGCTGGCTTGCCGGCGGGCTTGGCTTCGGCAGCGATTCGTACGATGAACCGGCCACGGAGAAGAAGATCACCCGCACCAAGATCGAGTATTACGATAACTGTCCCAGCTGCGGCGCGGCCCGCGAAGAGGGACGCGACGACTGCCCTTACTGCGGGCGCAGCATGATCAAGAGCAAAGAAATCGTCGAGGAGAAGGACCTGATCAAGCCGGAGAAATACAGCAGAAACGGAACCTATCGCTACGGTGATTCTCCCAATACGTACATCCATGTCAATGTGGTCAATGTGCCGGTGTATCACTCTTTTGGCGGACGTCACCGACACGGAGGCCCCCGCCATTCCGGCGGCTCGCGGCCGCGCTCTTCCTGTGCTTCCTCCTGCGCATCCTCCTGCGCTTCCAGCTGCGCCTGCGCTTCCAGCTGTGCCTGTGCATGCGCATGTGCTTCTTCCGGCCGCGCGGGCTGTTCGGTCAAGGAATTCTTCCGGGACAGCATCCACAGAGGGAGGGTGAAGGTAAAGCGTTACTGATACGATTAACAAAAAGGCACCCGGCATTCATTATGACTAGATCATCGAAAGGAAAGACCTCATAACAAAGGGAGGGCAGGGAGATGACTAAGAAGAATGCAGGGACCGCAGTGATAAGCAGTACAGCCGCTCAGAAGACGTTTCTTGAGTATGCAAGCAGTATGGAATACGACCGCTATCAGATGGAAAAGATGAAGAGGAGCCTGGACCAGATCGAGTACAACAGCCGTCTGACCGGCTATTATGCGGAGGTGACGGCGAGAAGCGCCAAGTATCTGGCCTGGAAACAGGGGTATGAGTATCACAGGTACATAGTCTGATCCGGATGCGGATACAGATCGCATAGGCTGCGTGTGCCGGGGGCTGTGATTTTTCACAGCCCCCGTTTTGAGGTTTCACGCAACATGGTATACCGCCTGAAGGTGTGGTAAAATTATGACGTATAATTCATGGTTTCTTGAAGGGAGGTTATGAATGCGGTTGAAAAAACTGATTTGTTTTGGACTGTCGCTGGTGATGCTCTCTACTGCTGTGGCCTGCGGAGGCAGTACAGGCGCAGCCAAGACGGATAGCGCACCGGCAGAGGAGACAGCGGAAGAGGCTGCGGAAGAAGAGGCTGCCGGAACAGACGAAACCGCCGAGGCTGAGGCACCGGCAGAGGAAGAGAAGGCTGCCGCTGATGAAGCTGCAGAAGAGAAGACGGCTGCAGAAGAGAATGCGCCGGCAGAGAAGAGCACGCCTGTGGATACCGCAGCGACGGCTGCGAATGAGATACCGGCCTCGGATATCTCAGTCACATGGGAGGACAGCAGGCTGTATCCGACGCTGTCGCTGGGTAATTATTATACGATCACCACCTATGGCGTGAAGGGATATGAGGATGTGCCTTTTATCTCGGCGTCCGCTTTCCTGCATCTGCTTCTTGAGGGCAAGGAAAAGATCTCTGTGGAAAACGGCGTCATGAAGGTGGATATGAACGGTTCGCAGACCGTGATCGATCCGGCTTCGGATACGATCACCATCGACAATCCTTCGCGCTTCAGGGCATGCGAAACCGTGGACGGCGGCGTCGTCGACAGGTCGGAGTTCAACGTTGTGACGCCCTCCGTGAAAAATGCGTCCACGCAGACGGATGCAAAGCCCCTTTCGGTCTCGCTCGGAGCGTATCATCTCCCCGTCATTCCGTACGAGGATGATATCCTGATGCCTTTCCTTGCGCTGCAGAACGTATTCGGCAGCATCAGGATGTCCAACTGCCTGGCCTACAATGGTAAAGATTACTTCAACGCCCTCGAAGCGACGGATTTTGCTTCCGATCAGAAACTCCATCCCGGTGCCAAGGACAGCCCTTATGTCAAGGCTGTGTACAGCGGGCCCTTCAGCGAAAAGACAGAGATGACCAAGGCGTATGCGGAGTATGGCTATTATTCCATCTGCCTGCTGATGGATCTGACTTTCGGGCATAAGGAAGAAAAGAACATCACGACTTTTGACGATTACTTCACTAGGATGAACGCCAAGGAAGCGCTCTGCTCGACCGACATTACGGCGGCAACGACGGCAGAGGCGATGCTGTTCTACTATCTGTTTGATTCGGGACATGACGCGCTGCTTGGAATGCAGACTGTTTTTGGCGAACTGGAAGAGCCCAGCGCCTCCGAAGTGGGAGGCATTGCTGACGAGATAAAGGAATCGGATGCCGGAAAAGAGATCTTCGAAGAGGCAGAGGAAACGGCCAAGACCCCCGAAGAGATGCAGGCGGACGTCATTATCGGTGCGCTTCTTGAGAAGGGGCTCAAGCTCCCTGAAGTCGCGCCGCTCTATATCTGGCTCACATTCCTCTCTGCCAATAAGCCGCAGGATTACGGCGACAGAAGAATTGATTTCTCCGGTGATACGGCAGTGATCTACTTTGAGCAGTTCAAGGATGATTCGACGAAGAGGATGCCTTCCTACTATATCGATCCGATCAGGGAAGAGGATGAGGAAGAGAGCAGCTTCGCCTTCTTCCATAAGTGCTTCGAGGAGATCGGGCAGCATGAAGAAGTGAAGAACGTTGTCATCAATCTGTCCAACAATGGCGGCGGAAGTGCGACCGGACTGGTCTCCATTCTCGGCTTCCTCTCGCCGGACGGCGAGGTGTGCTTCACGAACCGGGATCTCGTGTCGGAGAGCTACAGGGAAGAGTGGTACCACGTGGACACCAACCTCGACGGCGTCGCGGATGATGCGGACGGGTACTGCGGACAGTATGACTTCTTCATTATGTGCAGCGGTTCTTCCTATTCCTGCGCCAATGCACTTCCTTACTTCGCGCAGAAGGAAGGGCTTGCCAAGGTGATCGGAACGAATCCGGGCGGCGGCGACTGTGTCGTGGCACCCTTCATCGACGCGTTCGGGCGCTGCGCCGTCTATTCCGGCATGCTCAAGCTCGGTACGCAGCAGGGAGATGACGCGGGCACGTTTGTTTCGGACGAGAAAGCGACCACCCTGGATTACAATATGATGCCTACCATCCTCGATGTGAAGAATGTGCCGTGGTTTGATGCGGAGGGCATTGCGGATGCGGTGCACCGCTGCAAAGACGGTGAGACAGAAGCTGTGTATGCGCAGCCTGAGGGTGAACAGACGGGAGACATCCAGCCGGACCAGGTGATCTCGGATCTTCTGGGACAGCTGTTTACCGCGATCAGCGAGATACCGGTCGAAGAAGGTGAGATGCCTGCAGAAACAGGCGAGGCGCCGGCGCAATAAAAGTAAACGGCGGACAGGTATATGGGAGGCAGGGAAGCGACGCCCTGCCTCCTTTTTATATACCGTCATTTTATGCTACAATATGCAGGTCGGAGGTGTGGCGTGCGATGGTCAGAGATCACTATAAAGATACGGTAAATGATGTTTCCGATTTTGTCCTGCTCTCGGATCTTGTACCCGGGATCGTACAGGAAATGCGCTACTATTCCACATTTAACTTTGTGGGGGAACGCATCAACGGCTACGAGCAGCCGTGCGCCGTCACGACCAAGGAGGCGGCCCGCGCCCTTCTGGAGGTCAGCAATAAAGCGAATGTGATGGGGTACAGGCTGAAGGTTTTTGACGCCTACAGACCTGTCTCCGCCGTGCGTCATTTCGTGATGTGGGGCGTCGACGACCTGGACCAGCGCATGAAGCCCTTTTTCTATCCGGATCTTCAGAAGCAGGAGCTCTTTGAAAAGGGCTATATCGCAAACCAGTCCAGTCACAGCAGGGGGAGTACGATCGACCTGACGCTTCTGGATATGACGAGCGGGAAGGAAGTGGACATGGGGAGCGCCTTCGACCATTTCAGCGAGGTGTCGCACCCCGACTACAGGGGAATAACCCCGGAGCAGTACGAAAACAGGATGTTCCTGCAGGATCTGATGGTGAAGAACGGGTTTGCGCCGATCGACTGTGAGTGGTGGCATTTTACCCTCAGGGACGAGCCGTTTCCGGACACCTATTTTGATTTTCCGGTCACAGCAGATATCCTGATGCGGTAAGAAAGGGGCAGGTCGGAGATGAACGGCAGTACGATCATGATATTTACGGGAAAGGGCGGCGTAGGCAAGACGAGCCTGATCAGCGCCCACGCACTGACAAGCGCGCGCATGGGCGACCGAACGCTCCTTGTGAGCGCCGACATGGCCCACAATCTCGGTGACATTTTTGAGGTGGAAACGGGCGGCAGACTGACCCGGATCGAAGAGAACCTGGATATTCTGGAGCTGGATCCCCTCCGGATCATGCAGGAGGAATTTCCCCAGGTCAACCGCGCTGTACTGGAGATGCTTTCCGGCAAAAAAAGCGTTCCCGACGCCGCCGGCCGCTTCATGGTACCGGGCTTTGAAGACCTGTTTTCGCTGCTGAAGATCAAAAAGATCTATGAGGAGGGAACCTACCGCCGCATCTTCGTGGACTGCGCGCCTTCCGGCGAGACGCTGTCCCTTCTTCGCCTTCCGGAGATGCTGTCCTGGTATATAGAAAAGTTTTTTCCGGTGGGAAAGGCGATGACAAGGATCCTGCGCCCGGTATCGGGAACCCTGTTCAAGGTCCAGCTCCCGGACGGCGGCGCGATGGACGAATTCTCCGACCTGTTTAAAGAATTGAACGCGCTCCAGGGCATCCTGCGGGATCCCGCCGTGACAGGCGTGCGGATCGTCTGTATTCCGGAAAAAATGGTCGTGGAGGAGACGAAGCGGACGTATATGTATCTCAATCTCTACGGCTATCACGTCGGGCGCGTATTTATCAACCGCGTAATCGGGGAGCAGCAGGGCAATGCCTTTATGGCCCGCTGGAGAGAGATCCAGAGAGAATATATCGACGAGCTGGAACGGGTCTTCTCACAGATCCCGATCACAAAGATCCGCTGGCACGAGACGGAGATCTGCGGCAGGCAGGCCCTCATGGAACTGTGCGCCGAGCTTCCGGGGCCGGACGAACTTTTTGCCGCGGCAGACGGGGACGCGGGTGAGACCTATGAAGCGGAAGGGGACGGATACCGTCTTCGCGTCGCGCTCCCGGGCCTTGCGGCGGACGGCAGCGGCGCCTCTGCGGGCGAGGATGACGGAGGACCCGAGGTCGCCCGCTTCGGACGGGACCTCGATATCCGGGCGGGAAACTGCCTGCGACGGATTCCGCTGCCGGATGTACTGCGGCAGATGGACATCAAAGAAGTAAGACGTGAAAAGGATGCCCTCACAGTTCTCTTTCTGCCCGCCGGGGCGCAGTGATATACCTGCGGGGACAATGTGCACAGATACCGCGCGGGGACAGCACGCACAGATACCGCGCCCGAGGACAGCACGCACAGATACCAGTACTTGACAGCAGCATCCGGAAAGGACTTCTCCATGAGAATCATTCTGTTTACAGGAAAAGGCGGCACCGGCAAGACCAGCATCGCCGCCGCGACCGCGCTCCGCACCGCGCAGCAGGGGAAAAAGACACTGGTTATGAGCACGGATCAGGCACATTCCCTGGCGGACTGCCTGGAGATCCCTGTCGGGGCGCAGATCACGCGCGCCGCGGACGGTCTGGACGCGCTGGAAGTGGATATGGCAAAGGAGAGCGAGAAGGCTTTTGGCGAAGTCAGGGGATATCTTCGGCAGATCCTGGACGAGAAGCAAAGAGGGCAGATCGACGCGGAGGAGGTGCTCCTGTTTCCCGGTCTGGAGGAACTGGCCTCCCTTCTCCGGATCCTGGAGATCGTCGAGGAAGACGCGTACGACGTGCTGATCGTGGACTGCGCCCCCACGGGGGAGACGCTGTCGCTCCTTCGCTACCCGGAACAGCTGCGCGTGCTGTCGGACAAGGTCATGCCGCTTCTGAGAAGCATCACGAGTGCTTTCGGCGGACTGATCTCCAGGCGGACGGAGGTGCCTAAGCCCAGGGACGCTGTTTTTACGGAACTGGACAAACTGGTGAAGAGACTGAGCGTATTGCATGAGATCCTGACGGACCGCAGCAGGACGACCCTTCGGATCGTGATGACGCCCGAGCAGATCGTGGTCCGGGAGGCCGCACGCAGCTATATGTGGCTGAGCGCTTTCGATTACGGCGTGGACGCGGTGTACATGAACCGGATCTGGCCGGAGGAGGCGCTGAGGGGAGACTTTGCCGGGTACGGCGCCCTGCAGGACAGATATATGGGACAGGCGGCAGAGCATTTTTCCGGCTTGCAAATGTTCCGCCTTCCGCTGCAGGAAAGGGAGATCCGCGGCCTGAAGATGCTCGCGGCAGCTGCGGAAGCCCTGTACGGCAGCACCGATCCCGCGCAGATCTTTCCCATGGAAGAGGTCTATACGATGGAGCGGGATCCCTCGGACGGGACCTGGTATATACAGATCCGTCTGCCGGGCGCTTCCGCAGCTGAGATCGCGATCGAAAAGGACGAGGGGGATCTTCTGCTCACGGTCCGAAACGAATCGAGACGCTTCCACCTTCCCGACAATGCTGCGGGAAGAAGTCTGACCGGGTGGGAGTATGACGGACAGATTCTGCGGGTCGGGTTTGCTTACGGAAGCGGCCGCTGAGTTGAATAATTGAATTCATGAAAATTGGTTGGTCAAAAAAATAACAATAATACTGCCGGGCTTATGTGCAAAATACATGTAAAATATTGTTCATTTTTTTGAACTATAATGTATTTTCACCAAAACAATACAGATTGAAACATTGAAACTTGTTGAAAACTGCACTATTATGTATAGTGTAGTTTATTTTTTTGAGTGTAAGGAAAGGAGTGCGATATGGGAGCTGCAGATGGTTTGTATGAACGGTTCGATAAGAATCTGCAGGCCGTGAATGGAAACAGCTGGCTCTGTTCGGTCGGGGAAGCCGCAGATGTAATCGTGAAGGCATACAAGGAAGCGGGAATCGGCGATGCGTGTCTTGTAGAATCTCCTCTGGTCAATGAGATCGGAGTGAAGGACGCGTTGGAAAAAGCCGGAATCACCGTTTACACGGATCACATCCGCCTGCATTCAGAAACTGCAAAGGGAGGTATCTGTGAGGTACAGTGCGGGATCGCGGATCTCGGAAGTGTACTTCAGCTCGGGGATAACATTGATAGCCGCCTCGTCGCGGGCATGTCGGAATACTATATCGGCATCGTGAAACTGTCCTCCATCGTCGAGGATTACGACGCGATGTTCGATCAGCTCTGCGCTATGAAGGAGCTGCCTTCTTTTGTCGGTTTTATTACGGGACCCAGCCGTACAGCGGATATTGAATGCGTCAGCACGGTCGGCGTGCACGGTCCGCTCAAGCTTTCGATCGTTGTGATCGCGGACATCTGATGAGAGGAGGAAAGGGGCGAAGTTATGGCAAATGAAGCTTTAAAGCAGGAAATACAGTCCGCTCTGCGCAATACTACGCTCAGCAGGACGCTCGGAAAATTCTGCGAGACCTATCCCGAGAGACGTCTGAAATCCTATGACGGCGTTGATTTCGAGGAAACAAGGGACAATATCCGCAGAGTAAAAGGATATGCCGCGGAGCACGTCGATGAGATGATCGAGGAGTTCACAAAGAACTGCACGGCGCGCGGCGGCCACGTCTTCCATGCGGGCAGCACGGACGAGGCGATGGATTATATCCGCAAACTGGTTAAGGAAAAAGGCGTGCAGACCATCGTAAAATCCAAATCGATGGCGTCGGAAGAACTGCACATGAACAAGGTCCTCGGAGAGGACGGCGTTCTGGTCCAGGAGACGGACCTCGGCGAGTTCATCATCGCGCTTGAGGGCAACACGCCCGTACATATGGTCATGCCTGCCCTGCACCTGAACAAGGAGCAGGTCGCGGATCTGTTCACGGATTATACCAAAGAGAAGAACGAGCCGATCATCGCCGAGGAAGTCAAGACGGCCAGAAAGGTGATGAGAGAGAAATTCACCCATGCGGATATGGGTATTTCCGGCGCGAACGTGGCAGTGGCAGAGACCGGCACGGTCTTCACCATGACCAACGAAGGAAACGGCCGTATGGTCGGAACCCTTCCCAAGATCCACCTGTATGTGTTCGGTATCGAGAAATTCGTCAAGAGCCTGAGCGATGCGCGCTATATCTTCAAGGCGCTGCCCCGCAACGGCACGGCACAGAGACTGACCGCGTATCTGTCCCTGTATACCGGCGCGACAGAGGTATGTCTTGACAAAGAGACCGACGAGAAGGCACCCAAGGAATTCTACTGCGTGATCCTGGACGATCCGGGCAGAAGAGAGATCCTTGCGGACGAGACCTTCCGTGAAGTTTACGACTGCATCCGCTGCGGCGCATGTCTGGACGTATGTCCCGCATTCTCCCTGCTGGGCGGCCACGTATACGGCAGTAACGTATACACCGGCGGTATCGGAACGATCCTGTCGCACTTCCTCGTCTCGGAGGAGCGCGCGGAGCAGATCCAGAATATCTGCCTGCAGTGCGGACGCTGCAAAGAGGTCTGCGGCGGCGGTCTCCACATTCCGGAGATGATCATGAAGCTGCGTGAGAGAAGCACGAGGCTTCATCCGAATCCGACTTATAAATTCGCACTGGATGCGGTCAGCGACAGAAAGCTGTTCCACTCCATGCTGAGGATCGCTTCCGTCGCACAGCCCGCCTTTATGGACGGCGCACCGATGATGAGGCATCTTCCGATGTTCCTCTCCGGCATGTCCGAGGGGAGAAGCCTTCCCAAGATCGCACAGGTACCGTTCAGGGATGTGTTCCCGACCATTCGTCAGGATGTCCCGAACCCGAAGGGCAAGATCGCGATCTTTACCGGATGCCTCCTCGATTTCGTCTATATCGACACGGCCAAAGCGGTCATCAAGGATCTCAACTCCATCGGATATCTGGTGGATATGCCCATGGGCCAGTCCTGCTGCGGCGCGCCCGCGACCTACATGGGCGACGTGGAAAACGCCGTCAAGACGGCCAAGCTCAACGTCGACGCCATGGATGCGGGAAATTACGATTACATCGTCTCCGCATGCCCTACCTGCACGCATCAGCTGCGTGAGTATCAGGAACTGCTCAAGGATGATCCGGAGTACTATGAGAAGGCGAAGGAACTGGGCGACAAGTCCTATGACTTCTGCAAACTCTTCCATATGCTCGGCGGTCTCGCGGACGAGGGCGACGACAAGGAGATCAACATCACGTATCATGACTCCTGCCACCTCAAGAGGAGCATGGGCGTGTTCGCGGAACAGAGAGAGCTGCTTTCCCACACCAAGGGAATCAAGATCACCGAGATGAAGGAAAGCGACGTATGCTGCGGCTTCGGCGGCACATACAGCATCAAGTTCCCCGAAGTGGCTTCCCCGATCCTCGCCAAGAAGATCGAGCATATCAAAGAGACAGGCGCCGATATGGTCGCCGTCGACTGCCCCGGCTGCATGATGCAGATCAGCGGCGGACTGGATGCGAGAGACATCCCGATGGAGGTCAAGCATACCGCCGTGATCATCGCAGAGAAGAGAGGGCTCATGTAAGCTGTGAATATTACTGCAGCACAATACAGGAAAGGCAAACTGCCTGAGGAGGAAAGAAGGGGCCGGCTGACAGCCCGCATGGCGGTCGGACTGGCGGCCCCCCACACCTTCCCCGCATCGGCGGGACCGGCGATCTTCGGACTTGTGTACTGCGCATCCCGGGGATTTCCGCTCACACTGCCTGCGGCGGCCGCTCTTTTTGCGGCGTGCCTGTTGATGCAGGCGGCGGTCAATACGTTTAACGATTACATTGACTTCGTGAAGGGAACGGACACGGCAGAGGATCAGGTTGAGGAGTCGGACTCCATTCTGGTCTACTCCGATCTGGCACCGTCCAGGGCCCTTGCGCTCGGCATCGTCTTTCTTGCAGCAGCAGCCGTGATCGGCTGTATATTCGCAGTTCTGAGAGGACCGGCGCCGATCCTGGTCGGCATCGTCGGGGCACTCGCAGTAGTGCTGTACTCCGCAGGCCCGCTTCCGGTGAGCAGTCTTCCCCTCGGGGAGCTGGTATCGGGAACGGTGATGGGAGGGCTCATTCCTCTGGGAATCACAGCCGCCGTTACGGGGGAGATCCATCCGGAGATCCTGCCGTGGTGCATCCCCTTTATACTGGGGATCGGCCTGATCATGATGACCAACAACACATGCGATATCGAAAAGGACCTTCGCGCGGGACGCAGGACGCTGTCCTGCCTGCTGGGAAGGGAAAGGGCGGTAATCCTGTATCGTGTATTGGTCGCAATATGGATGGCCGCGATCGTACTTTTTGCGTTTTCGCTGGGCCCGGCAGCCGGCGCGGCCGGCGTGCTCCTCATGGCAGCCGCCTACAGGAGCGCATTCCGGTTTCTGCTCCGCTCGCCGGTCTCGCAGGAGACCCGGATCCTGCAGATGAAGGGGATCCTGAAAGCGAACGTACAGGGAATGGCGATCTGCATCCTGCTCTTTGCGGGAACGGCAATTTTCAGAATGTATGGATGAACTGGAAAGACAGAGAGAACTGAAAAGGGAGAAGGTTTACCGCGTTTTTGAGACGATCGCCGGCGGGTACGACAGTGCGAACGTCCGGATCAGTCTCGGAATGCAGTCGCGGTGGAAAGAGATGCTGGTAAAACGGCTGATCAGACGCACGGAGGAACATTTTCCGGGCACCCGGCAGCTGCGGATCCTGGATCTTTGCACCGGCACCGGGGACATAGCGGTCTCCATAGCCCGCAGAAGGCCGGACTGGGAGATCACGGGGCTGGACTTTTCGCCCGCGATGCTGCGCAGGGCCCGTCTCAAGGGAAGGAAACGAGGACTTCGGGGCCTTCGCTGGAAAAAGGGAGATGCTGCGGCGATCCCGTTCCCCGACGGATCGTTTGAGGCAGTTTCCATCTCCTTCGGACTGCGCAACTGCGCTGACACGGCGGCTGTCTTAAAAGAAACCGCAAGAGTCCTGAAGAGAGGCGGCACATTCATGTGCATCGACTCCTTCACCCCGCAGCTGCAGGTCGTAAAACCCTTTTACAGGCTATATTTTCAGAAGATCATGCCTCTTTTGGGAGGCGGAAAGGCACACAGAGGCGAGTACGAATGGCTCAGTGATTCAACCGAGCAGTTTCTCTCGCCGAAGGAACTCGCGGCGCTGATGAGAGCGTCAGGCTTCGGGAACATCGTGATCCGGCAGAGGATGCTGGGCGCCTGCGTGCTTTTGGAAACTACCAGATTGTAACTTGTGTTACGAACCATGTTAGGGGAGGTTTGCAGACATTATGAGTGAAGAAAAATTTGATGCCATCGTTGTTGGCGGAGGACTGGCAGGCCTTACGGCCGCGTACTGTCTCGCGCAGGCAGAGATGGAAGTGCTTCTGATCGAAAGGGGGGACTTCTGCGGCTCAAAGAACGTAACCGGTGGACGTATTTATACACACAGCATGGAAAAACTGATGCCCGGCTTCGCGAAGGAAGCACCCCTTGAGAGAAAGATCACCAAGGAGCGGATCGCGCTGATGACCGAGACGGGCGCCCTGAATATCGAGTATGCTTCCGGCAAGGACGATGACGATTCAACGGCATCCTACTCCGTGCTCCGCAGCAAATTCGACAAGTGGTTTGCCGAGAAGGCTGAAGAAGCAGGCGTCATGATGGTGCCTGGAATCCGCGTTGACGAATGCCTCATCGAGGACGGCAAGGTCGTCGGAATCAACGCCGGCGGCGAAGAGATGTACGCGGACGTCGTCATTCTGGCAGACGGCGTGAACTCCCTTCTCTCCCAGCAGCTCGGGCTCAAGAAGGAGCTGGAGCCGCACCAGGTGGCGGTTGGCTGCAAGGAAGTCATCCAGCTGGACGAGGAAGTCATCAACCAGCGCTTTAACGTCAAAAACGGCGAGGGCACCGCAGTCCTCGTAGCCGGCGACCCGACACTGGGAAATATCGGCGGCGGCTTCCTGTATACCAATAAGGACAGCATTTCGATCGGTATCGTTGCTACCTGCAGCGACATCGGCCGCGTGGATGTCTCCATTCCGGATATGCTGGAGCGCTTTAAGAATCATCCTTCCGTGGAGCCCCTCATCACGGGCGGCGTTCCGCTGGAGTACTCCGCACACCTCGTGCCGGAGGGCGGCTTCAACATGATCCCTGAGAAGCTCTATGCAGACGGCGTGCTGATCTGCGGCGACGCGGCAGCTTTTGTCGTGAACCTGGGCTATGCGGTCCGCGGCATGGACTTCGCGGTCGAGTCCGGAAGACTGGCGGCTGAGGCGGTCATCAAGGCGAAAGAGGCCGGTGACTTCTCCGCCAGAACACTGTCCCTGTACCAGCAGCTCGTCGAGGACAGCTTCATCTATACGGATATGAAGCAGTACAGGAACTTCCCGAAGCTTCTTGAGCGCCACGAAATCTTCAATGACGTTCCGGAGATCGCGGATATGATCATGGACAAGCTGTTCCGCGTGGACGGCAGAAAGCCCGTCTCGCTTCCTATGTTCGCTGTCGATGAGATCGCCAAGAGAACCACGGCGCAGAAACTCCTGGATCTCGTGATGGTCGCGCTCGACGCACTGTAAAAACCGCTTTGAACCGGGAGTGATCGAATTAGCATAGAGAGGGAGCGTGCATGCTCCGGAATGAGAGGTAATCATGGCCAAAAAAGTTTCTGTAGACGATAAGCTCGGCTACAACGTATTTCATACCGATGAGAGCTATGCTCATATCGAGATCGACAAAGACTATAAGAACGAGGAGGAGATCCGCAAGGTTGTGCTTGCATGTCCCGCGGGACTTTACAAGTATGAGAACGGCGAAGTGACCTTCTCCCATGAAGGATGCCTGGAGTGCGGAACCTGCCGCGTCGTCTCCGGCGGAAAAGTCGTCAAGAGCTGGAATCATCCCTATGGGGGAGCAGGTGTTACATACATGCAGGGATGATCGATGATGTATCTTATGCCTGAGAGGGCACAAAGATAAAGCGGGAGCCGCCCGAGGGAATATGCCCGCCCGGCATGTCCTGAGGGAGGAGACCGCGGGAAACTGTTGTTAGCAATAGTTGTAGGCATTAGTAAGGGAGGTAATGTAATGTACGCGATAATTGCTTTTATACCAATTATTGTCACGGTAGTTTTGATGATCGGGTTTAACTGGCCTGCTAAAAGAGCTCTGCCGCTCGCATGGATCATTGCATGCATCATCGGTATTGCGATCTGGAAGATGCCGGTTATCAGCACGGACGGTACAAGTGCGGTAGGCCAGACGCTGACGGGCTTCTTAAGTGCTTTCGAAGTTCTTGTCATCATCTTCGGCGCTATTCTGATCATGAACACGCTGTCCCAGTCGGGTGCTATGGCAGCCATCAACGGCATGTTCCGCAGCATTACGCCTGACGCAAGACTGCAGGCAGTTATCATCGGATTTATCTTCGGTGCGTTCATCGAAGGCGCTGCAGGTTTCGGTACGCCCGCCGCTCTGGCAGGTCCTCTGCTTATCTCGGTCGGCTTCCCGCCTCTTTGCGCGGCAATGGTTGCCCTGATCTACAACTCGGTTCCTGTGTGTTTTGGCGCAGTCGGTACACCGACCAACACCGCGTATGCGACCGTTAAAGATGCTGTCGCGGCTCTGGGCGGAAACGGTGATGCATGGAAGATGGCACTGACCTTCTGGTCTGCCCTGACCCTGGCAATCGGATGTGCTTTCATCCTGATCATCGGCGTCGGGTTTGTATGCAAATTCTACGGCAAAAACAAGAAGTTCAGTGATGTCGTTCCCGTAATCCCTTACATCATCTTCGTCACTGTCGTGTTCGACTTCTTCTATCTGCTGATCGCAGCATTTATCGGACCCGAGCTGGTTTCGCTTCTTGCTGCTATCATCACGCTGTTCATCGTCCTTGCCACGACCAGAAAGGGCTTTCTTGTACCGAAGGATGTGTGGACATTCGACAGCAAAGAGAATTGGGACAAGTCCTGGATCGCTACGACCAAGGTTCCGGAACCCAAGCAGAGTGATATGCCTCTGATCAAGGCCTGGACCCCTTACTTCCTGATTGCCATCATCCTGGTGGTCACCCGTGTCGCACAGCGTTTCGAGACCAACGCAGGCAACCCCGGCTGGGCGGATGCGATGAAGAGCTTCACCATCGGCACAGGCCAGAGCAATGTCATCCTCGGCGCCAACTGGAACTATGCGATCCTCTGGAGCCCCGGCGTTGTTTTCATCCTTGTAGCACTGATCACTATTCCGCTTCACGGCATGAACGGTGAGAACGTCAAAACTGCATGGAAGGGCGCACTGACACAGGTTAAGGGCGCAGCGATCGCGCTTCTGTTCGGTGTCGCAATGGTTAATATCTTCCGTTTCACCTCCATGCCCGCAGAGAGCATTCCTGCAGGCGTAGCGGAAGGCGTTTCCTACTCCATGCTGTACTCGATGGCGAAAGGTCTGGCGGATATCGCAGGCAGCGCATATCTGGTCGTGGCACCCTTCATCGGTGTTCTGGGCGCTTACATGTCCGGTTCCAACACGGTCTCCAATACGCTGTTCAGCTCCCTGCAGTTCACGACGGCAGGTATGGTCGGACTTCCTTACGTTCTCATTGTTGCACTGCAGAATAACGGCGGCGCGATCGGCAACATGATCTGCGTCAACAACGTTGTCTCCGCGTGCGCGACGACCGGTACGAACGGAAACGAAGGCAAGATCATCAAGACCAACGTTATTCCTTGCGCGGTCTTCTGCATCATCGTTATCATCGTCATGGGCATTGCAATCGCAATGGGTGCAAACCCTGAGGCTCTGCCGTACGCATAAGAGGAAGCAGAAGGTTAATTTGTGAACAGCAACAGCATTGATCAAGAACTCAGCCGGGTAGAAGAATACTATCTGGAATATCTGAAATCTGAAGGTGCTGCCTCACAGGTGGGAGATGTCCTTTCGGACATCTCCCACTCCGGCGGAAAGAGGATTCGTCCCAGGCTCCTTCTCCTATCGGCCCGCTGCGGTCCCCTGTACGAAGACAGACGGGACAGACTCTGCCGTCTCGCCGCGCTGGTGGAGATGGTTCACGCGGCTTCACTTATCCATGATGATATTGTGGACGATTCCCCGCTCAGGCGGGGAAAGCCTACCATTCAGAGCAAATACGGCAAGGACAGGGCCGTCTACGCCGGCGACCTCCTGCTGAGCCGCATAGTCCGTCATCTCTTTTCGGATCATTTTGAGGACGTGGGAGATCTGTTTGGGAAAGCAGTTGAGGACATGTGCATCGGAGAACTCATCCAGATGCATAACCTGTTCAATCCCGGCGCCACAGTCAAGGAGTACTACCGCAGTATCTACGGCAAAACAGCCGCGCTCTGCAGGCTCGCCTGCGAAGCAGGCGCCATCGAGAGCGGATGTTCTCCCTCGGATGTGGAGGCGCTCTCGGCGGCCGGTGAGAACTTCGGATATCTCTTCCAGATCCGCGACGATATCCTGGATTTCATCTCGGATGAGAGAGAGCAGGGGAAACCCACACAGTCAGACTTTCGGGGCGGCATCATGACCCTTCCCGTTCTGTACGTCCTTGAAAAGGGCGGCCGGGGAAGAGAAGCCGTGGAAAGTCTTCTGAAAAAGGCGTCGGACGGGACCTTTTCCGATTCGGATGAAGCGGAACTTTGCCTTGTCGTGAAGAAAAACGGCGGTCTTACGCAAGCTATGCTCGATATGGAAACATACGCTCTGAAGGCACTCGATGCGATCGGGGCGCTGCAGGAGTGTGAGACGGGCAAGATCTTCCGTACCATGGTGGAGGCGCTGAAGCTCTCCAGGTGAGAGAAGTGAATTGAATATGGATTTTATTCGGAAAGCCGCAGGCAGCGAGTGCTGTCTGCGGCTTTTTGTGACTTTTCGGGCGGAGTGCTAGGTTGAGTGCTGACTTGAGAGATGGGTTGAGTGCTGGCTTTGAGTGCTGGTTCGGGTGATGGCTTGAGGCGAGGCGGTGCAAGGTGTAGAATTCTCGTATGACGTGTGTGCCTGGGATTATGAGTGGGGAGAATTCGTGGCGGCGGACGCAGGAAGGCTTCCTGCCGGCGGACGAAAAGTAGAATACTTGCGGAGGTATCCGCTTAATGGTTAATGAAATGGGCAGCCGAGATATTGGGAGCGGACGAGAAATGGTAATTTGGTCTATGTATCCGCCAAAAACAAGAATGAATTTGCATAAATGGGTCTCCTCAGTAGATGAAGGATGATGATTTGAAATAATCGTCCGCTGAATTAAGAGGTATTTTTCCTTTGAAACCATTCTGGGAGCGGACGATTTAGATTTCTTATCAGAAGTCATCTGCTTTGAGAGAGAGAATTCGGTTTTATAGAGCTTGTTTTGGCGGATAATTTCAGTTATTTCTCCATTAGTATCTGTTTACAGTCTGCAATGCAAAAGGATTGCATGTACAGAGTCAATTATCATGATCAAGAAAGGCGCAGAATGAGCGAATTCAGGCAGCAGTTAGAAGCCAGAAGAGCATATCTTGAAAACCTTGAAAATAGAACCGTGAAAAAGCTTGAGCGAGTGCCGCCCGGCACGCTTCGGATCAGCTGCAGCAAAGGAAGAATACAGTATTATCACAGAACGGAGAATAAGGATAAGCTTGGAAAATATATACCAAACGCTAGTAGAAAACTTGCCATAAGATTAGCACAAAAGGACTATGATGAGCGTGTGCTGAAAGCTGTCAGAAAGGAGTTGAAGGCGATAAATGGATACCTGAAAAATGCGCCGGACAGTGCGGTGGAACAAATATATGACCAATTGAACGATAGGAGAAAGGAACTGGTCATTCCGGTCATAGACACGGATGAGATGTTTGTGGAAAAATGGGTAAATAAGCCTTTTAGAGGAAAGGAATTTAAGAAAAACGAGCCTGAGCTTGTAACGGACAGGGGCTTACGTGTACGGTCGAAATCGGAGATGATTATAGCGAATATACTGGACAAAGAAGGAATTCCTTACAGATATGAATATCCAATCCATCTAAAAGGATACGGGATGATTCATCCCGATTTCATGGTACTGAACGTGAGACTGAGGAAAGTGTTTTTGTGGGAGCATCTGGGAATGATGGATGATCCAGAGTATGCTGGCAGGGCTATTCAGAGAATTGCCGCCTACAACCAAAACAGAGTGTATCAGGGCGAGAATCTGATACTGACCTGTGAGACGCAGAATATTCCAATCAATGTTCGGCAGATCAGAAATTTGATCGCGCAGTTTCTAAAATAAGCAAAGTCCCTATAGGATACAGAAAAATCCCCGACAGCACCGGGGATTTTTCTGATGAGCAAAAATAGGCATGATAGGCCATATCACCCCACCACATTCACATCTCTTCCTTCAAAGAAGCCTTTGATGTCTTCCGCGACGACGCCAACAAGGCGCTGGCGCGTCTCCATTCCTTTCCAGCCCATATGAGGCGTGATGATGACATTGTCGAGTGTGTAGAGAGGATTGTCCTGCGCCGGCGGCTCTGTCTCCTGCACGTCAAGTCCTGCGCCGGCGATACGGTTGTCCTGCAAAGCTTTGATCAGGACGGGTTCATCGATCAGCGCGCCGCGGGAAGTGTTGATCAGGAAGGCAGTCGGCTTCATCAGAGCGATGGTCTCTTCGCAGATCAGATGCCTGGTCTGCGGGGTCAGAGGGCAATGTAGAGAGATATAATCGCTCTGCGCAAGAAGCTCTTCAAGAGAGACGAAACGAACGCCCTCTATCCCGGTGCGGGGTGTGCGGGTGTAGCACAGGACATGCATGTCCATGGCCTGACCGACCTTAATGACCTGGCGGCCGATATTGCCGTAGCCGATGACGCCGAGTGTTTTGCCGTTCAGTTCTACGTGAGGAACCTGAAGATGCCGGGTGAAGTTGCTGCGGTCCCCCTTTGCCAGCATTTTCATCTGGGTCTGCATGGTGGAAGAGAGATTGAGCATCATCATGACAGCGGTGTGCGCCACGCGGTGCGAGCTGTAGGCGGGGACGTTGCAGACGCGGATACCCTTCGCTTTTGCGGCGTCCAGGGCAATGTTGTTGTATCCGGTGCCGGCTTCCACAATGCATCTGACACTGTCCGGAAACTGCGCGATCAGATCCGCCGGGACGGGCAGTTCCTTTGTGACAACGACGGCAGCGCCCTGGATTCGCTCGAGAATTTCCTCCTGGGTGCTGTCCTCATATACGATGACGTCGGGAGAGAGAACAGAGAAGTCGAGACGGCCGTCATAGTTCATTTTGCCTGCGTTCAAAACAACTACTTTCTGGTTCATTTCTGCGGGGCCTCCTTTGTGAAAATGGATTTCATAACTTAATTATACATGGCGGAGACTTAATCGTCTGCATACTCTAGTCGAAAACAGGTTTTTCTTGACTTGCGGTTAGATAATGCTAACATAGATTAGTGTCTTTCAATAAATAAAGCAGAAAGGGATCCGTTATGAAAAAACAATTCATTATTATCACGTTTATTGCGGCCTGCTGTCTTATGATCTGCGCCTGCGGCAAAACATCGCAGGAAGAAGCGGCAGCGCAAAAGACGCAGACTGCTTCCGCCGGCAGCGAAGACGGACAGCAGGAACTGAAGGAACAAGACGAAATTCTCACCAAAGAAATCTTCGCCATGGATACCTACATGACACTGAGTGCATACGGCGAAGAAGCAGAGGAAGCAGTGGAGGAGGCGGCTGAGGAGATTACGCGGCTGGATGCCCTTTTGGCGGCGGAGCGGGAGGACAGCGAGATCGGCGTCTTAAACAAAAACGGCGACGGGCCCGTTTCCGAAGACACGGCTTATCTTATAGAGAGAGCGAAGACGCTCCACGACGAGACAGAGGGCGCCTTTGAGATCACCATCTATCCCGTCAAAAAACTCTGGGGCTTCACCTCTGAGGAATACCGTGTCCCCGATCCGGCAGCGCTCGAAAAGACACTGCAGTTGGTCGATTCCGGCTTCATTCATCTGACGGATGATCAAAAGAAAGTGATGTTTGACAAAGCGGGCGTGCAGATCGATCTGGGCGGCATCGCGAAAGGGTACGCGTCGAGCCGCGCCGCGGAAATCTTTGAGGAGCATAGTGTCAAAGGTCTGATCAACCTGGGAGGCAATGTGCAGGCAGTGGGCGGTAAGCCCGACGGGAGTGACTGGCGCGTCGCGGTCCGCAGGCCGGAATCGACCCAGGACGGAGCGATTCCATGGCTCGATGAAAGCAGCGAAGAGGCGAAGGCCGTGGAGGCGGAAGACTTTATCGGAATTGTCGCCGCACAGGACAAGGCAGTGATCACCTCCGGCGGTTACGAGCGCTATTTTGAGCAGGACGGAAAGATCTATCACCATATTCTGGATGCGTCTACGGGATACCCTTCCGAATCGGATCTGATCTCCGCCACGGTGGTGAGCGGGGACGGCACGCTGGCAGACGGACTTTCGACATCTGTTTTTGTGATGGGCCGTGAGAGGGCGCAGGAGTATTGGGAAGAGCACAGCGACGCATTTGACATGATCCTGATGGATCAGCAGGGAAAGCTGTATGCGACAGAAGGATTGAAGGACAGTTTTACCAGCGGGCTGGAAATCCACTGGATCGAAAAGTAAGGCTTCATAAATGTCTGTTTGGATTAGACATTCCTAACCGGTTAAATTAAACTAATCTAGTCTGAAGTTAGTACTTGCTAATTGCACAGGAGGCATTAGATACAATGTTTCGGACAGAAAACAAACGAAGGGATGTCATCAGATGAAAAAGAATTATGTACAGAGATTGCTGGCCATGACGCTTGCTGCCACGATGACGCTCGGTTCGGTTTCGCTCCCCGTTAATGCGGCGGAGGAGACCGGAGAGGGCGTGACGGAACAAGTGCAGGAGCCGGCGCCCGAAGTGATCTCCGAAGAGCCGGCCGGAGAGGAACAGCCTGCAGCGGAGGCGGAGACGGCTGAAGAGGAACAGCCCGCAGCGGAGGCGGAAACAGCTGAACAGGAACAGCCCGCAGCGGAGGCGGAGACAGCTGAAGAGGGACAGCCCGCAGCGGAGGCGGAGACAGCTGAAGAGGAACAGCCCGTAGCGGAGGCAGAGACGACGGAAGAGAAGCAGTCCGCAGCAGAGACCGAAACCGCTGAGGAGGAACAGTCCGAGGAAGAGGCGGAAACTGCTGAAGAGGAGCAGCCCGCAGCAGAGGCGGAAACTGCTGCGGAGACTTCCGCACAGGGTGAGACGCAGGACGTGACAGCCGAGTCCGCCGACGTGGAAACGGTGCAGGAAAGCACCGCTGACGCTGCGGTCATCACTGCAAATACGGTGGAGATCGCCGGCAGGGAGTATGCATGGGCAGACTTCTCCGGAGCAGGAGAGGGAGAGATCAAGGTGCTGGTCGGAGAGACAGAGCACGCGGCTGCGGATTTCACGATGATCGGGGAGACCGGAATCGGATATTATTCGGCGGAGCCGCTGACAGGGAAGGTCTACGGAACAGCGATCCAGAGGTATTCTGATTTTTACCAGTCAGTCGGCGTGAACGCATCGGCCCAGGATTACGACGCGATCACTTCCGCAACGGCTTTTGCTTCCCGCCATGCGGGAGACATCCCTGCAATCATTGCAAGAGACGACGAGGGGATCCACGGGATCGTGCAGGATGTGAATGTCGATGCTCCTGAGTATGTGGAAGCTTCCGTTCTGCAGGCCGCCGGGAAAGAACTGACTCCAGGGCAGATGGAGATCCTGGAAGATATAAAACTGAACGAGGACCCGACTGCTGCTAATTCTTACGCGGGCGGCAACGTCGAAGTCGCCGCGGCTTCTTATAACTACAGCTGCAATTACGGCGACGGCGAATTTGTCATCAACATGGACGAATCCGTGGACGGCTATGTCTGGACCGATTATAAGAACGCGCTCTATGCGGCGGTGATCTCAGACGGATCCAACAGCGCGGGCGCCGTGTGGTGGGTCGATCTCTACGGCGAGAGCGCGACGGCGGGCCCCCATTACAACAAGGTGGAGATCGCGGTCAACAACGGCACTTCGAAGGGATCCAACGCATCGGAGGTCAATCGTTTTGCCGCCATGTACCACAATGAAAAACCGGAGCTCAAAGCCGGCACGTACACCGTGACACTTTACGCAAAGGGATACAATACGGTGTCGGCTGACATACAGGTGAAAGAATCCTATGACTGGCTGGTACAAGCGGCACTTTCCAAGGACAGGAAATCAGTGGAACTGACCGGCGGTCTGGATGACTTCGTCAATCCCCGCGTCAGCGTATCCCGCACAGAAGGCACGGGAAGACAGCGTGTAACGTACACCTATGCTGATCAGGCAGCAGTGACAGACGGAAAAGTGGAACTGGACACCTCTGTCAACAAGCTCGTCACGGCGACCTATACCGTTACCATCGAGAGTGACAATTATGCGCCGTACACCACGACTTTTGATTATGACGAGACAGTTTACGCGCTGGTGAACATCCCTTACAGCACTTTCTACGGCACGTCCGGAGCGAGCGTGGCGGATGTCGACGCGGTATCCTCTGCCACCAACAAGACAGGCAACTACAGTTTTGCCGGCGGCGCCTTCCACAGCGGCACGACAGCGGACGAGTCCGGCAACGCTGTAGGCGGTGCGAACGGCTCCAAGATGCAGGGCGTGATCTGGGCGGTCAAGGCAGACAAACTGGAGGAGATCCAGGCTCTGGGCGGCAATGAGGTGACCGATGAGAGCAGCGTCGTGACAGCTACGGCAGGGCACGGAAGCGTTTCCTCCCAGACACTGGTAGGTTATGAAGCACTTGCGGAACAGCCTGCATACTCCTACTATCTGCTGGACGAGGCACCGTCTTCCTACATGGAACTCAAGGACGGCAGCTTCTCCGCGGCAGGCGGTGCGGAACAGATGAGCGCGGCCGACGTGGATGTCATTTATGGCTCACACTGGGGTGACGTCCAGATGAATGTCACGGCATCGGAAGTTTCGGACAAACTTGTCAGCGCGATCGTGCTGACCGCCGATGACGGCACGCAGGCAGGCCTGTATCACCTGGACCAGATCTGGCGCGGCACGCAGCTGGCCTGGAATGCCGATGCGCTGGTGGGTCTGGACGGCAAAAAGATCACCAACGTCCGCTTCTACTGCATGGTCAAGGACGGCGACCTGACGGACGGCGCAGCGCCTTCTTATGCAAACTATGTGTATGACTATCCGGTGGACGCGCAGATCATGCAGGTTTACACCGGTGAGATCACCGCGGCATTTACGGATGCCGATGAGCTCACGATCACAGGTATTCCGGAAGATGCGCAGAATGTTAAAGCAAATGTTTATTATTCCGCAGGCAGGGGCTCTGAGACGATTTATCTGACGCCCCTTACCGTAGACACTGAAGATGATACGATCGATCCGGTACCTGCCGATGTGAAAGACGGCAAGGTGACCATTGCGGCCGGATCCGTAACGAACAATGCCGGAACGACCAAAAATTACGGTGAACCGACGGTCGGAACCGTCTATACCGTTGCACTGAGCAGTGACAACTATGTCCTGCGCGGCACTTCGGCTGAGTTTACAAAGCAGGAGCAGAAGCTGAGCGTCAAAGCAGAGGCTTCCCCGATCGTGGCAGGCACAAAATCCTCTCTTACCGTCACGGGAGCAAAAGGGAAACTGACTTTTACTTCTTCGGACGAATCCGTCGCGGTCGTTGGAAGCACCGGCAAGATCTCCGCAAGGAGCGCAGGCATCGTTAAGTTTACCGTGACCAGTGAGGAGACAGATCTTTACAACGCCGCTTCCAAGACGATCACCGTCAAGGTAGTGCCGGGCGCGACGACCGCGGTGAAAGCCGCCAATACGGCTTCCGGCGTGAAGCTGACCTGGAGCAAGGTCGGGAAGGGCGCAACCGGATATAAGATCTACCGCGGCAGCACGCTGATCAAGACCATCGCGAATGCGAACACCCTGACCTTTACGGATACCGCGGTTAAGGCAAAGAACGGCGCTAAGTACACCTACAAGGTCATGGCATACACGAAGAATGTAGGCTACAGCACGCTCTCAAAGACCGTCAGTATTTATCGTCTGGTCGCGCCGACAGTATCTCCCGTCAAAAACACAGCCGCGGGCAGAATGACTGTCACCTACACAAAGAATGCAAAGGCGACCGGCTACCAGATCCGTTACAGCCAGAACCTGAACATGAGCGGTGCAAAGACTGTTACGGTCAACGCTAAGACCCTGTCCAAGGTGATCGCTGCCACGAAGGGCAAGACCTATTACGTACAGGTGCGCGCGTACGAGAGAGTGTCCGGTAAGAATTACTACTCCGACTGGAGCTCCAAGCGTTCGGTAAAGATCAAAAAATAAGACAGCGGAATAAAAATCCAAATCTTGCATGATGAGGCAGCACGGGCACAAAGAGGCGTCCGTGCTGTCTGTGCGATATATCTACAGGACGGATAGGAAGACAGAACATGGTCAGAGAGAAGAAAAGTATATCATTTTTACTGCCGGCAGTACTCACGGCGTCGCTGGTAATGGGCATGCTGCCGCAGACGCAGGTTACGCTCCGGGAGGTCCCGTCCAGGCTGGCGCTGGTTGCGGAGGCCGAAGCCGCAGAGCCGGTCAAACGAACGTCGCCGGAGGAGGAGCAGGCTGTCCCGGCCGGAACCGGAAACTATGAGGACGGCGTGTACACCGGGGCTTCCAGGGGCTACGGCGATCTCATCACGGTGCAGGTCACGGTGAAGGACAGACAGATCACGGATATTCAGATTTTGTCGGCGCCCGGCGAGACGGAGCCCTATTTTTCTCTGGCCGGATCAGTCGTGAACACAGTCATACAGGCGCAGACCTGGGAAGTGGATGCGGTCTCGGGCGCGACCTTTAGTTCGCGCGGGATTCTGGGCGCCATTCAGAATGCGATCACAGGCGAGGAAGTGTACAATGAGGAGCCGCCCGAAGTTGAGCCCGCAGGGACGACCTCGCAGGACGACTTTGAGGAGCCTGCCGCCTATAAGGACGGGACTTACTACGGGACGGCGGACGGTTTTGGCGGGCCGATCGAAGTGGAAGTGGTCATCCGGGACGGCAAAATCGCGGACATCACCATCGTCAGCGCCTCCGATGAATCAGATTCTTATCTGAGCAGCGCAGAAGGCGTGATCGGCCGGATCCTGAGCAGCGGAACACCAAATGTGGACGCGGTCTCAGGCGCAACGTACAGCTCGACGGGCATCATCAACGCTGTTAAACGCGCGCTGTCGAATGCGGCAGCAGACCCCTCCGACGCGGCTGCCCTGCAGGTGCCACAGCAGGACGCATCTCAGCAGACAGTAAAAAAACCTGCGGCAAAGCCCGTCAAAGAGGTGAAGTTCAAGGAGCCTTCCGCTTACAAAGACGGGACCTATTATGGGACGGCGGACGGTTTTGGCGGACCGGTCAAAGTGAAGGTCGTGATCAAAAACGGAAAGATCGCCGGCGTTTCGATCGTCAGCGCAGCAGATGAGACAAAGGAGTACCTGGCAAAAGCAAAGGGCGTGCTGACGGAGATCAGAAAAAGCGGGTCCCCAAACGTGGACGCGGTCTCCGGCGCGACATACAGCTCGACCGGGATCATTAACGCCGTCAAAAAAGCGCTTGCCGCCGCGGCCGTCAAAGGACAGCAGGACAGCGGCGGGGGAAGCAAAAAGCCGGATGCGGAGGAGCCTGTCCGGAAGCCTCCCAAAGAGGAGGAGCCCGTCTATCCTGCCGAGCCGCTTAAGGACGGAATCTATTCCGGAACAGGAGAGGGATACGGCGGCGAGATCACGGTGCAGATGACGGTATCCGAAGGAAGGATCACAGGACTTGAAATCGTGACCGCCGAAGGGGAGACACCATCCTTCCTGAATAAGGCAAAGTCTCTTTTGAAAGTCGTGCTGACAGGCCAGAGCGCGGAAGTGGACGCGGTCTCCGGCGCCACATTCAGTTCGGGAGGCATTCTGGACGCTATTCGCGACGCGATGAAGCAGGCTGCGGATGCGGCAAAAGAGCCCGAACCGGGGGATGAGCCCGAACCGGGGGATGAGCCTGACCCGGGGGATGCACCGGCTGAAGGACCTTACGAGGACGGCGTTTACAGTGCTTCTGCATGGTGCGACGACGGCGAGGAGTTCTGCTATGAGATCCTGGTTTCTGTAACGGTGGAGAACGGTGCGATCCGCACGGTGTCCGTCGAGAAGGGGACGGATGAATCAGAATACCCGGAGGACAATGACTATTACCTGAATATGGCTGTAAAGGGCCGCAAACGGTCCGGTACGGTTTACCCCGGTGTGCCTGCGCAGATCGTTGAGAAACAGAGCGCGGAAGCAGATGCGGTTACCGGCGCGACATACTCCTCGAACGCAATCAAAAGTGCTGCAGAGGAGATCATCAGCGGAATTCCCCTCAGAGAAGTGCAGGAGACAGAGCCTGCCGTTACGGAAGAACCGCTCATAAAAGATGAGGGAACAAACGCAGGTGCGGTTTCCGTGAAACCAATAGCTCCCACAAATACGAAGACGGCAGCCATAGAGGCGGAAGCGGCGCCTGCAGAAGAGGCAGCGCGTGAACCTATGTCTGAGACAGAGGCGGCGTCCGAACCCGAATCTGCGACAGAGGAAGCGCCTGAACCCGAATCTGCGACAGAGGCAGCGCCTGAATCTGTGTCTGAGACAGAGGCGGCGCCTGAACCCGAACCGGTGACAGAAGAAGCGCCTGAAGCGGCGCCTGCAGAAGAGGAAGCCCCGGAAGTGAAATCCGCGGAGGAGGAATTGCCGGAAGCAGCGGAACCGGAAGAGGAACCGGAAGAGGAACCGGAAGCGGCGCTGAAAGAGGAGCCTGCCCTGATCGCCCCCGAACCGGAGGAGGCAGAGGAATGAAGTATCCGAATTTTATGATGAAGCTTGCAGCACTTGCCGCAATTGTCGCTGTGCTGGGGGGCTATCAGTCTGTCGCATCGGCGCGCGCAGCCGCCGTCGCGGAAAATGAGGCGGCCATTGAAGAGGTGGAGGCGTACAACCGTGAGATACAGCTGGAGAACGCCAGAAGGCAGGCTGTCGAAACTTACTATGAAGACGGGACGTACGAAGGCGAAGGAAAGGGATACGGCGGTCCGATCCGGGTCAGCGTCACATTGGAATATGACGTGATCACGGACATCCGGGTCCTGTCCCATGACGCTGAGGATCCTGCGTATTTCTCCATGGCAGAAGCGCTTGTGCAGCAGGTCGTCAGCGGGCAGACAACAGATGTGGATGCGGTCTCCGGGGC
Source organism: Lachnospiraceae bacterium (assembly GCA_017405805.1). Classification (GTDB taxonomy): domain Bacteria; phylum Bacillota; class Clostridia; order Lachnospirales; family Lachnospiraceae; genus CAG-791. The sequence continues at coordinate 2,242 of JAFQZU010000024.1, read as the reverse complement.
CACCTTCAGTTCCAAAGGCATCCTGGAGGCAATCAACAACGCACTGGATAAGGCGGTGAAGAGTGAGAACTGAGACGGTTTATGTTGGAAAAGAGGACAGGGGCGGGATACCTAAAGCGGCAAAGCCATCCATCACACCGGCACAGAAGAGAAAACAGGAGGCAAAACGAATGGCTTTGCTGCGGGCTGCAGTGCAGGCTGTGTTTTTTGTCGTGATGCCGGGGGCCTTTATGGCGGCCTTTTCGGGCGTGAAAAGTATTTTTCTCGCGGTGTCGGAGGGAAGTGTGCTGGAACTCAACAGCTTTGTCGCGGCACTGCTTGGCCTGTCCGGCTTTACTGTCCTCTTCGGACGCTTTTTTTGCGGGTTTGCGTGCGCCTTCGGTACGTTGGGAGACTTCGTGTACTGGCTGTCGGGACTCGTGCAGACAAAACTGCTGAGACGAAAGAAGCAGGTGCAGATTCCGGAACGCTTCGTCCCGGTCCTGCAGATGATCAAATACCTGGTGCTTGCCGTGATCGTGACTGCCTGCGCTGTGGGGATCTACGCAAACTTAAATCAGTACAACTGGAACCCGTGGTCTGTCTTTTCCTTTCTGACATCCCTCCGGTTCACACTGAACGGGTATATCATCGGCGGGATCCTGCTGGCTGCTATCATCGTGGGAATGGCCTGCAAAGAGCGGTTCTTCTGCCAGTTCCTGTGCCCGATGGGAGCGATATTCGCACTGCTTCCGCAGTTCCCTTTTTCGGCTCTGCAGCGGGATGAGGAGAACTGCATCAAGGGGTGCAGGGCATGCTCGATGAAGTGCCCGGTTGGCATTAAACTCGAGAAGGACGGCTTCCGGAACGGGGAGTGCATCGGGTGTGAGAAGTGCACCGGGGTGTGTCCGAAAGCAAACATTACCCGATGGGACAGGAAGCTTGTGAGAAATGAAATGCTGCCGGTGATAGTAAAGGCGGTACTGCTGCTCGGCCTCGGCGTGTTGCTGCGGCTCGTCAGGTAGAGGTGCTGCTTCGGGAAGCAGTGTTGATATAAGACGAAAGAGGATGTATCCTATTTCTAAGCTACATGGAGCAGATCACCTATCGTATATAACCGCATATACCGGAGGCAGAACATATGAAGATCGTTGTTCTTGACGGATACACAGAAAATCCCGGAGATATCAGTTGGGCTCCTTTGGAAGCGCTGGGTGAAGTGACAGTTTATGACAGGACTGCTTATGAGGAATCTCCTCTGATCGCTGAGCGGCTCGGCGATGCCGACATCGCGGTGATCAACAAAACGCCCATCAGCAAGGCGACTATCGACAAGTGCCCCAACCTTAAGGCCATTGCGGTACTTGCCACCGGTTACAACGTGACGGATTATGAATACGCCCGGACAAAAGGGATTCCGGTCCTGAACGTACCTGTGTACGGGACGGACAATGTGAGCCAGTTTGCGGTGAGCCTTCTGCTCGAAGTCTGCTCCCACATCGGCCATCACAGCGATTCCGTGCATGCCGGCGAGTGGGCTTCCAATGCGGACTGGTGCTACTGGCACTTCCCCATGATCGAAGTCTCCGGCAAGACCGCCGGTATCATCGGTCTGGGAAAGATCGGCGTCAATACCGCAAAAATCCTGCGCGCCATGAATGTTAACGTCATTGCCTATGATGCCTTCCAGTCGGAAGCGGGAAAGGCCGTGGCGGAATATGTGGAGCTGGATGAGCTTCTGGGCAGATCGGATTTCGTGTTCCTGCACTGTCCGCTGTTTCCTTCCACGCAGGGGATCATCAACAAAGAGAACATTGCAAAGATGAAGGACGGCGTGATCCTGATCAACAACAGCCGCGGTCCCCTGGTAGTAGAAGAGGATCTTGCGGAGGCCCTTAACTCCGGCAAAATCGCCGCCGCCGCCGTGGACGTCGTCTCCACAGAGCCCATAAAAGCCGACAATGTGCTCCTTGCCGCAAAGAACTGCATCATCACGCCCCATATTTCCTGGGCTACCAAGGAGGCAAGAGAGCGGATCATGCAGACCACGGCGGATAATATCAAGGCCTTTATGGAAGGACATCCCGTGAATGTAGTGAATGCATAAGGAATATTAAAATGTAAGGGGCTGTGAAAAAAGAATGGCCCAAAAAAGAAGGACCGCAGGTTCATAAAGAGCCTGTGGTCCTTCTTTTTGTGTTAAAATTTAACTTGCGATGAAAAATTATAACAAGACTTATTCTAATCCCAAACAGGCAGTTTT
>JAFQZU010000023.1 GCA_017405805.1 Lachnospiraceae bacterium | reverse complement strand
GTCAAAGGCGGCAAAGGCAAAAGGGGCAGAAAGGAAACAACGCATGGACACAAGTAGTCTCATGGAGCAGATACTGAGCAAAGATAATCTCAATGCGGCGTACCTGCAAGTCGTCAGAAACAAAGGGGCGGCAGGCATAGACGGCATGACTGTCGAAGAGCTTGGCGCATATCTTTCGGAAAACGGCGAAAGCATCAGGGAACAGCTGCGGACAAGGAAGTACAAGCCGCAGCCGGTCAGAAGGGTGGAGATACCGAAGCCAGACGGTGGAGTAAGGAATCTCGGAGTGCCCACGGTAGTCGACCGCTTTGTGCAACAGGCGGTAGCACAGGTACTCACTCCAATCTTCGAGGAGCAGTTCCACGACCACAGCTACGGATTCAGACCCAATCGGTGTGCACAACAGGCAGTCCTTAAGGCATTAGAAATGATGAATGACGGACACAGCTGGATCGTGGACATCGATCTTGCGAAGTTCTTTGACACAGTAGACCATGACAAGCTGATGACAATCTTTGGACGAACAATTAAGGACGGAGATGTCATCTCAGTGGTGAGAAAGTTTCTTGTCAGCGGAGTGATGATCGATGATGAGTATGAAGATACGATAGTCGGCACACCCCAGGGAGGAAACATCTCGCCGCTGTTGGCGAACATCATGCTAAACGAACTGGATAAGGAACTGGAAGCAAGAGGGCTGGATTTCGTTCGATATGCGGACGACCTCATCATCATGGTCGGAAGCAGACAGGCGGCAGACAGAGTCATGAAGAGTGTGACTCGATTCATCGAGGAGAAGCTTGGACTGAAAGTCAACGCCGAAAAGAGCAAGGTCGACAAGCCAAAAGGAATCAAGTATCTCGGGTTTGGATTTTTCTTTGACTCATTTGCCAAAGCATACAAAGCCAGACCGCATCCGAAAGCAGTAGCGAAGTTCAAGGCACAGATGAGGAAACTGACATGCAGAAGCTGGGGAGTGAGCAATGCCTATAAGGTACAGAAGCTGAACCAGCTAATCCGAGGATGGGTTAACTACTTCAAAATCGGAAGCATGAAAAGCCTGTGCGAGCGTCTGGACAGTAATATCAGATATCGTCTGAGAATGTGTATCTGGAAGCACTGGAAGACATCGCAGAACAGAGCGAAGAATCTGATGAAGTTGGATGTGCCACGCTGGGCGGCTTTTAAGATTGCGTACTGCGGAGACCGTTATGCAAGACTCGCCCATAATGGATGGGTACATTTGGCTATAAACAACAAGAGATTAGCCGCATTTGGGCTAATCTCCATGGCTGACTACTACACCGCAAGGTGTGTCACTTGTTAAGTTGATTGAACCGCCGTGTACCGAACGGTTCGCACGGTGGTGTGAGAGGACGGGGAAATATCAATTTCCCCTCCTACTCGATCGGTCAAAGGGTCCGAATATCCCGCATGGATAAATTGAGACTTTCGGAAGACTCTGCTATAATATGTTGAAATTACTGCTGTCGGGGCCGCCATGTCCCGCGGATTATGGTTACAAAGGAGAGCTGCGGATGAAAAAAGCCATACCTACGGTTTTGATCCTGATCCTGATCGGCGTGCTCGGGGTCACTTTTTATAAAAGATACTGGACCGTCTATTCCTATCAGGACGATCCCGCGGATCTGAACGCCCACTACGGCGTGCGGGACGAGGAGGATCTTCCCGTGATCCTGCAGGATGAGCTGACGGATTACCACGGCAAGGTGCTGGACGGGGAAGTTTACCTGAATATCCAGGATGTGCACACACTCCTGAGCGACCGCTTCTACTACAGCGAGGAGGACGGCACCCTTTTGTACTGCCTGCCGGACGGACGGATCAGCGCCCAGGAAGGGGCGAAGGAATGGACCGACCAGAACGGGGAGACGGTCACGGAGGATTACCGGATCTGCGTACAGGACGGGGAGGATACTTATGTGGCCCTCGCCTTTGTAAAGCCCTACGCCAATTTCTCCTATGAGCTGTTTGAGAATCCCTACAGACTCCGCATGTACACGGAGTGGGGAGAGCAGAGGACGGCAGAGGTCACGAAGGATACCAAGACCCGCGTGTCGGGCGGCGTTAAGAGCGAGGTCGTAAGCGACGTGCCGGCCGGTTCGAGAGTGATCATTCTCAATGAGATGGAGAAGTGGTCCAAGGTGGAGACCGAGGACGCCCACATCGGATATCTGGAGAACAAGTGCCTGGGCGAACCCGAGACGACGAAGCAGACGCCCGTGACGGATTACACGGAACCGGAAGTGCAGCATACGCTTTTTGACGGGAAGATCAACATGGGCTGGCACCAGGTCGCCGGGGCGGAGGGAAATGCCTCCCTGGCACAGCGGCTGGCGTCGACGCAGGCCCTCAATATCGTGGCGCCCACCTGGCTCACCGTGACGGATACGGAGGGCACCGTCGACAGCAGGGCTTCCAAGGAATATGTTGACCAGGCGCACGCCGCGGGCCTTCAGGTCTGGGCGGTGCTGGACAACTTCATGTCCGGCGAGGTGCAGGAATCCTTCCTAAAAAAAGACGCGGCGCGTGCCGCGGTCATCGGGAGCGCCCTCCAGGCGGCCGAGCAGTGCGGGCTGGACGGCATCAACGTGGACATCGAGAGCATTTCGGCTGAGAGCGGCGATGACTTCAGGGAATTTATCAGGGAGCTCTCCATCGCCTGCAGAAGAGAGGGCCTGATCCTGTCGGTAGACAACTATGTGCCCCATAATTTCAACGATTTTTACGGACTGGACGAGCAGGCTGTTTTTGCGGATTACGTCGTGATCATGGGCTATGACGAACACTACGCGGGCAGCCAGGAGCCGGGAAGCGTCGCCTCGCTGGGCTATGTCAGCTACGGCATCGAAGAGGGGCTCAAGGACGTGCCGGCGGAGCGGCTCATCAACGGGATCCCCTTCTATACCAGGATCTGGAAGACAGGGCAGGACGGCGTTTCCTCCACGGCCTACGGCATGCAGGAGGCGGCGCAGTTCATCGAGAACCACGGGATGGAGATCATGTGGGACGAAGTCTCCGGGCAGTACTATGCGGAAGGTAAAGACGAGGAGTATCTGTACCAGTGCTGGATGGAGGAGAAGGAATCCGTGCAGCGCAAGCTGGAAGTGATGCAGTCCTATAATATTGCAGGCGTCGCGGAGTGGGCGCTCGGTCTCGAAGACCCTGCGGTCTGGGATGAGATCGCCGCTTACGTCAGCCAGTAAGAAAGTAAGAGATGGAAAAGAAGAAGACGGAGTATGTTGTAATGCGGGAGGCGTGTCCCGATCCCGAATTAATAGCGCGGGCGGGACAGATCATCCGGGAGGGAGGGCTCGTCGCCTTCCCCACGGAGACGGTATACGGCCTTGGCGGGGACGCCATGCAGCCGGACTCCTCCAGAAAAATATACGAGGCGAAGGGAAGGCCCTCCGACAATCCGCTGATCGTGCATATCTGCGAGATCGAAGCGCTGGAAGGCGTCGCCGACCGGATCCCGGAGAAGGCGTACAGGCTGGCGGAACGCTTCTGGCCGGGACCGCTCACGATGATCTTTTATAAAAAGCCGTGCGTCCCCTATGAGACCACCGGCGGTCTGGATACGGTGGCAGTGCGCTTTCCTTCCAACAAGATCGCGCAGGCTTTGATCCGGGCCGGGGGCGGATATATCGCGGCGCCCAGCGCCAATCGGTCCGGCCGCCCCAGCCCCACGCTTGCCTCCCACTGCAAGGAGGACCTGGACGGGCTCGTAGATATGATCATAGACGGCGGGCAGGTGGGGATCGGCCTCGAATCGACCATCATCGATCTCACGGAGAAGGAGCCGGTCATTCTGCGCCCGGGTTATATCACGCAGCAGATGCTCTCGGAGGTTCTCGGAGAGGTCAGGACGGACAGGGCATTGATCGATCCGGACAGCGGCACGAAGCCGAAGGCACCGGGCATGAAGTACAGGCACTACGCGCCCAAAGCGGAGATGACGATCGTGAAGGGAGAGAGCGGTGCGGTCCTCTCCTATATAAACGCCCGGCTGGATGCGCTGCGGGCCGTGAACAAGCGCACCGGCGTCATCTGCACGGATGAAACGGCGCCCCTGTACAGGGCGGATTTCGTGCACAGTCTCGGAAGAGAGGGCGACGAGGAGTCGGCGGCCAGGGAGCTGTTCAGAATGCTCCGCCGCTGCGATGACGAGAACGTGCAGTACATCTATTCGGAGGCCTTCCCGCAGGAAGGGCTGGGGCAGGCCATCATGAACCGCATGGCAAAAGCTGCCGGACAGCGGATCATAGAGGTTTGAGAAAGAGAGCATGTGCAGTCGGTTTTTGAACCGCTGCTGGCGATAAAAGAAGTATTAACAGCATTGAAAAGGAGACATTATGGCTAGAGTAGTTGTCATGGATCACCCGTTGATCAAGCATAAGATCGGTATTATCCGCAGGAAAAATACAGGCACCAAGGAATTCAGGGACATTATCAGCGAGATCGCCATGCTGGAATGCTATGAGGCGACGAGAAACCTGCAGCTGACGGACGTGGATATCGAGACACCCGTAGCCAGGACCACATCGCAGGAGCTCAAGGGCAAGAAGCTGGCCGTCGTGCCGATCCTTCGCGCGGGCCTTGGCATGGTGGACGGTCTTCTCACCATGATCCCGGCCGCCAAAGTGGGCCATATCGGCCTTTACAGAGATCCCGCGACCCTGGAGCCCGTGGAGTATTACTGCAAGCTGCCGGCTGACTGCGCGGAGAGAGAAGTGTTCGTGGTGGATCCCATGCTGGCTACCGGCGGTTCCGCACTGGAGGCGGTACGGATGCTCAAGGAGCACGGCTGCACAAAGCTCCATTTCCTGTGCATCATCGCTGCGCCGGAAGGCGTAAAGGCGTTCACGGAGGCACACCCGGATGTAGACCTTTACATCGGCGCGCTGGATGATCACCTCAATGACCACGGTTATATCGTTCCCGGTCTTGGCGACGCGGGAGACAGGATCTTTGGGACCAAGTAAGAAACAGCCTGACAGGAGGCCCGTATGGCAGTGAAAATGAAGCGGAGAGATTACATCTCCTGGGATGAATATTTTATGGGCGTCGCGCAGCTCTCGGGCATGCGCTCCAAGGACCCCAACACGCAGGTGGGCGCCTGCATCGTGAGCCCGACCCACAAGATCCTGTCCATGGGCTACAACGGCTTTCCTACAGGCTGCTCCGACGACGACTTCCCCTGGGCGAGAGACGGCGGCGCACTGGATACCAAGTACGCCTTTGTGACGCACAGTGAGCTGAACGCCATTCTCAACTACAGGGGCGGGAGCCTCGAGGGGGCGACCATCTATGTCACCCTGTTTCCCTGCAACGAGTGCGCAAAAGCGATCATTCAGGCGGGCATCCGCACCGTCATCTATGACAGCGACAAATATGCCGCCACGGAGATGACGAGGGCCAGCAAGATGATGTTCGACGCAGCCGGCGTCCGCTACGCGCAGTATGAGAGAAGCGGAAGAAGAATACACATCGATCTCTGATCCCGGTACATGTAAAAAGAAAAGCCTGGTATAAGCACTTTGGACCGTCTGCACTTAAAGTCCTGCAGTGCTTATACCAGGCTCTGTTTTTAACGTCTGCGGATCAGATGAAGGGAACGCCCTTCTCCTGCGCTTCGTTATACCGCGCGATGATATCGAAGATCCTGTCTTTGGGATCCAGGAGATCGCTGATCGAGGAGTTGTGGTTGAGCGTGTCCACGATATAGGCGATATACTTGCTCATGTCGCAGCTGATATACCAGGGGCGCTCCAGAAGTTCGGGCCTTTGGTAGATCAGGTTGGTGGTGAGGACTCTGTCGATGCTGCCCTCTTCGAAGGCTGCGTCGAATTTCTCGAGACCGCCGGTGAACATACCGAAGGTGGAGCAGATAAAGACGCGCTTCGCATGGCGTTTTTTCAGGGCGCGCGCCACTTCCAGGCAGCTGTCGCCGGAGGAGATCATATCGTCGATGACGATCATATCCTTGCCCTCGACGCTGGAGCCCAGGAATTCGTGGGCAACGACGGGATGCATGCCGTCCACGATGCGGGTGTAATCCCTGCGCTTGTAGAACATGCCGAGGTCGAGGCCGAGGAGGTTGGCGAAGTAGACAGCGCGCTTCATGCCGCCTTCGTCGGGGCTTATGACCAGCATGTGGTCGCTGTCGATCTTCAGGTCGCTGATATTGTGCAGCAGCGCTTTGATGAACTGGTAAACGGGCTGCACGGTGTCGAAGCCGTTCAGGGGGATCGCGTTCATGACGCGGGGATCATGCGCGTCAAAAGTGACGATGTTGTCAACGCCCATGCGCACCAGCTCCTGCAGGGCGATGGCACAGTCGAGGGATTCGCGGCTCACGCGCTTGTGCTGACGGCTCTCATAGAGGTAGGGCATGATGACCGTGATCCTGCGCGCTTTGCCGCCGATCGCGGAGATCACGCGCTTGAGGTTCTGGTAATGGTCGTCCGGGGACATGTGGTTCTCGCGGCCGAACATCTTGTAGGTCTTGCTGTAGTTGCAGACGTCGGAGAGCAGGTACAGGTCCATGCCGCGCACGGATTCCTGGACGACGCCCTTGCCTTCGCCCGTTCCGAAACGCGGAAGCGAGCAGTTCACGATGTAGGTGGGGCGGTTATAGCCGATGAAAGCAGGACTGTCCTTGTGCTCGTTCTCTCTTTCCTCTCTCCAGCGTTTGAGGTGAAAGTCGATCTCAGCCGCCATTTCTTCGCACCCGTCGACAGGAATAATGCCGAGGGTCCCGTAGGGCAGACCTTTTAATTCACGCTTGTCATGTCTTCTCGTGGATACCATTTCCTGTAATTTCCTCGCTTTCTTGGTAGTGCCTCTCAGACAGTGGTTCCCGACGATGGTGTTGGGCCTGATTTCTGCGTTTCAGGATCCGGATATCTTTGCCTGTGAGCTTACAGATCGTATAGCTGCTGGCAATGCGGGAGAAAAGACGGTCAGAGTAGCGCCTCTGCATCTCTTCAAGAGACAGATTGGTGGATATTATGGTTGATTTTCTGTTCAGATGCCTCTCGGTGAGACAGGTAAACAGCTGTGCAGACACAAATTGGTTGGTGAGCTCCGTCCCCAGATCGTCGATGATCAGAAGATCGCACGTATACAGGTCTTCCGCAAGGGAAAGAGCCTTGTCCCGGGAGCGGTAATCGAAGGAGAGGGAGGCCATCTTCTCGAACAGCGCAGAGGCGCTGTAGTAGAGGACGGAGAAGCCCTTTTTAATGATCTCGCCGGCTATACAGGCGGAGAGAAAGGATTTTCCGGTGCCGACGGTCCCGTAAAAATACAGGTTCCCGTATTCGGTCCCGAACTCCGAAACAAAGCGCAGGCTCGCGTCGCGCGCGTTCCTGAAACGGCGCAGGTCTTCGCCCTGGTAGTAGGATTCGGAGAGCTTGTCAAACCCCGCCTCCGAGACCAGGACGCCGAGGTGGGACTGGTCGAACAAAAGCTCGATCTCCCGTTTTTTGAAGCAGTGGCACTTCTCGCTCCCGATCATGCCGGTGTCCCGGCAGTCGGGGCAGTCATACTGCATCTCCAGGTAATCTTCGGGAAAACCGTTCTTTCGCAGCAGTTCCCGCTTCCGGGCCGCGATCTTAAGGAGGGCCGGCCGAAGGGAGCTGTCAGAGGATCCTTCGCCCCCGAGCCTCTCGCGGAGCGTGTTTACGGCGAGGGAAGAGACACTCTCGTCCAGTTCCCTGTACGCAGGAATCAGAGCAAAGACCCTGCGGCGGTGCGCTTCCAGAATGCGCCTGTGCCGGGCCCTGCTCTGCGAATATTGCAGCATAATGCTCTCGTATTGTTCTCTGCTAAGTGACAATGTTGCTCCCGAGTCGATTAAAACCTTTTAAGGAGAAAGCGCGTCATCCGCCCAGGATCTCCTGTTCCAGCTCGTCAAAATTGTACTGGTTCTGTACAAACTGGTTGAATTTGTTGGCCGAAGGCTTTGTGCCGGCGGCGATCCGTCCGGAGCTGCGAAGGGGAGATACGGCCCGCTCTGCCTGGCGGGGCGTCGTAATGCCTTCGGAAGCCCAGTTGACGGCGACTTTTTCTATATAGCGGAAGTCCTTCTTGCCGCGGTCAATGCAGTACTGCAGAAGATAATCGATAAGCGCATCGGAGAAATGAAGCTCTTCCGAAATATAATATACAGTCTGGATCTCTGCGGGAGAGAGGGGTTTGCCGATGTACTGCTCGATGACGAACAGGAGCTGAGCCCGGTTCTTGTTGCTCCGGAAAGCTTCCAGTGCGCTGCGCCCTGCCTTTGCGGGAGCGGGAGCAGTTTTTTTCGTTTCCGGCCCGCCCGGTTCTGTATCGGGCTGGGCAGTGAGCGCGTGTTCCCTGACCGGTTCGGGAAGGGAAGGTGCTTCTTTGGAAGCAGTGACGGCGGCGGGTTCCGCGGCAGTCATACTGTTCTCCATGGGAATCACACGGCTCAGCGGCTGCCGGGACAGTGCGGGGTCCTGCGTCCTGGGCTGCCGGTTCACGTGGATCCCGACGAGATCCTTGTCGGCGTCGTACTCCAGTTCCAGAAGTCCCTTGTCCTCCCAGTACCTGAGAGAGCGGAGCACTTCGCGTTCCGTGTGGTTGAAGTGATCGGCTATGTCAGAAATACTGGTGCGGCGGCGTGCGCTCATCATCCTCAGAAGATAGAGGTACGTCTTGATCTGTGCGTCGTTCGCATCCCGCATATATTCATCTATGAAGAGGTTCGAGACAAGTGTCGAACCCTGGTCGTCATCACTAAAGATCGTGAACAACTCCACGGCCTCCCCATTTTGATTTACAGCATACGAAATACCGCCTCAAAGCGGCTGTGTTTATAGTGTAGCAGTAGTCTGTAGTCGAAGTATAACATAAGTGCGATTTGTTGCGGTATAGACAAATTGTCCATATTTGGGAACGGTACTAAGACCGCGCAGATCACACCGCTGCCTGTGGAAAATGTGGACACAGTGAAGAGGCCGGCTTTTATCCGTAAAAAGCGTGCGCGCCGCAGCCTGTTTTCCACCATGGTTTCCTGCCTTCGAATGGGGACAATGTGGACAGGTCAGCCTTCGTGTGCTCCCGAAACCAGATTTTGCGCAATTTTGACGGTGTCTCCGGCGCCCATGGTTATCAACAAATCACCTTTTTGGCAATTTTCCAAAATGTATTTTTCAATTTCCTCAAAAGTCGGGAAGTACAGGCACTGGTGCCCGCGGTCCTCAACCGCCTTCTGCAGGGTCTGCGCGCTGATCCCGAGATCGTCGGTCTCCCGCGCCGGATAGATGGGCGCCAGGATCAGGACGTCCGTGGCCAGAAGCGCGTCGGCAAACTCATCCATCAGCGCCTTCGTGCGCGAATAGGTGTGGGACTGGAAGACGCAGTAAAGCTTTTTGTGAGGATACTGCGCCGCGGCGCGGAGCGTTGCGGCGATCTCAGCCGGGTGATGGGCGTAGTCGTCGACCACAGTAAAGCCGTTGCGCGTTCCCATGATCTGAAAGCGCCTCTCGGAGCCGGAAAAGCCGCGGAGGGCACGCAGCGCAGCGTCGCGCGGGACGCCGAGAAGATCCGCTGCGGCAAGCGCGGCGGCCGCGTTGCTCAGATTGTGAAAACCGGGGACCGAGAGCGCGAGGTCTTCGTCCGGGTGACCCGGCGAGGAGACGGTGCAGTGAGGGAACCCGTTCTCATTGACCTGCAGATCCTGCAGGCGGTAGTCGCTTCCGGAAGCGGTTCCGAAAGTGATGATCCTGCACGGCAGGCCCTGCGTGATCTCGTCCACGTCCGGGATATCGCTTCCTATGATCAGCGCCCCGTCTTCCGGTATGAGCTGCGCGAAGCGGCGGAAGGACCGGCGGATGTCGTCGATGTCCTTAAAGAAGTCCGGGTGATCCATGTCGATGTTCAGGATGATGCCGATCCTGGGAAACATGGAGAGAAAACTGTTTGTGTACTCACAGGCCTCGGCGACAAAAATATCGGAGTGCCCGGCGCGGCAGTTGCCGCCGATCTGCGGAAGGATACCGCCCACGGAGAGCGTGGGATCCATATCCGCCTCCATGAGGATGACGGAGAGCATGGATGTGGTCGTTGTTTTGCCGTGGGTGCCGCTCACGGCCACGGGATTGCCGAAGGAACGCATGATCTGGCCCAGAAGTTCGGCGCGGGAGAGATAAGGGATCCCCTTCTCCATGATCGCGGTGTACTCCGGGTTGTCGGGATGGATGGCGGCTGTGAAGACGGCGACGTCGATGTCCGGCGTGATATTGTCCGCGTTCTGTCCGATGAAGACGCGGATCCCGTCCGCCTGCAGGGCGTCTGTGATGGCGGACGCGCTCCTGTCTGAACCGGAGACGGCAAAGCCCCTGCTGCGCAGGATCTGGGCCAGTCCGCTCATGGAGATTCCTCCAATTCCGACAAAATAGACATGGACCGGATGCGAGGGATCGATCATATACATATAAAACCTCCTGAAAGGTCTGGATGCTGTAAAAACGTGACATGGATACTGTACAATAATTGTGTCTGCATGTCAAAAACGACAGTTCCCTTTGGTAAATAGCTGTGCTATAATTAACTTGTCAAATTATATACGTAATTTCGCAAAACGACAGTTGTTTTCTGCAGTGTTCTGCCAAGTTCGCATTGCTGTTCCGCTGGGTGTGCAGCGGCAGATATGCGGGGGAGATCCTGTGGGGTTCTGAAATAATGCAGTCAATTTACTAACTTTTTTTGGAAGCGCCCTGGCCGACTGTATACTGACTCTACAATTGTGCGCACATGGACATCACATGTTCAGGACCGCAATGCGCAGTTACGAATTTCAGGAAGGAGAGGGGCTTCCGGGAAAGGGGGATAGATCAGCCCAGAGTATTGGAAAATATTGGTTTGGAAGCATTAATTGTGTGATCATCAGTAATTAGGAATTCACACTCAATTGAATGACGTGTACATCGAAAGACTAAACTTCTTAATTTAACTGCATCGTGGAACGCGGCGGCACCATTCAAAATAATTCCTTTTACAGAGGCAGACATGTATGCTGCGCATGTTGAATGAGGTGTGCGGGCATGCTGTGTTAGAAATGGAGAACGCTATGCAGATTACAGACGTTAGAGTAAGAAAGATTGCTAAAGAGGGCAAGATGAAGGCAGTCGTCTCTATTACGATCGACAATGTGTTTGTCGTTCACGACATCAAGGTGATAGAAGGCGAGAAAGGGCTTTTTATCGCGATGCCCAGCAAGAAATCGGCTGACGGTGAATACAGGGACATCGCCCATCCGATCAATACACAGACGCGGGGGATGCTGGAGAGCATCATTCTCGACGAGTACGAGAAGAGTGCGATGGAGGATGAATACCAGGACTGACATCACGATTTTTACATCAGAGTACACATCATCGGCAGTTTTATGACGGGACTTTATCTACATAAAAGAAACGGAATTTTAAGGCGGCCTGCGCAAGGGGCCGCCTTTGTGACGGCTGGAGATCTATATGGATACATTTTACATCATCGTGGGACTGGGAAATCCCGGTAAGCAGTACGACGGAACCAGGCACAACATCGGTTTTGACGTGATCGACAGTCTGATCGACCGCTATCATATTTCGGGCCCTGCCAGATTTGGGCAGGCGCTGACCGGAAAAGGCGTGATCGCAGGCAGAAAGGTTATACTTGTCAAACCGCTCACCTACATGAACCGGAGCGGGGAGGCTGTACAAAATATCGTTAACTTTTATAAGACCGATCCATCCACACACCTTCTTGTGATCTCGGACGACATCGACCTGGACGAGGGCGTGATCCGGATGCGGAAAAAGGGAAGTGCCGGCGGCCACAACGGACTCAAGGACATCATACGGTGCCTGGGAACGGACGGTTTCAGCCGCCTCCGGGTCGGGGTCGGCGACAGGTCTGACCGGAGAGCGGATCTGGCCGGGCATGTGCTGGGCCATTTCTCCGCCCAGGACAGGAAGGTCATGGATGAGGCGGTGGACAGGGCCGCGCAGGCAGTCGCCTGTTATATCGAGGAGGGGCCCGATATCGCCATGAACCGGTTCAACACGCCCCGCGCACGAAAGGAGACTGCAGAATGAAGACGCTGACAGCGCCGCTGTCGGAGCTTCCGGCTTTTCAGAATATCCTGCGCACGCTGCGTGAGCCGTCTTCCTGCGTACTGGTCAGCGGATGCACGGAGCACCAGATCCTGCACCTGACGCACAGTGTCTGCGAGGAGCAGGATCCGCCGCAGCGCCCGAGGGTAAGGCTCCTTGTCACCTACAGCGACAAAAGGGCCCGCGAACTGCGGGAGCAGAACCTGTTTTACGACAGAAACACCGTTATTTTTCCGGCCAAGGATCTGATCTTTTATCAGGCGGACCTGCGCGGCAAGGAGCTGACAAAGGAGCGGATCCGGACCCTCCGCAGCATACTGGAGGGGCGTCCGGTCACCGTCGTGACGACTTTTGCGGCCCTCATGACGCCGCAGGTCCCTCTGCAGAACCTGCAGGCGGCCATGGCAGTGATCCAAAAAGGGGAGGAGCTCTCTCTTCCGGACATATCCAGACGTCTGACGGAGCTGGGATACGAGAAAAATTACCAGGTGGAAAAGCCGGGCCAGTTTGCGGTGCGCGGCGACATACTGGATATCTATGACCTGACGGAAGAGAATCCCGTCCGCATTGAACTGTGGGGCGACGAGGTGGAGTCTGTCAGGCGTTTTGACGTGCTCAGCCAGCGCTCGATCGAGCAGCTGGAGGCCGTGAGGATATTTCCCGCCACGGAGATGATCCTGCCCGCGCGCCGTCTCCATGACGGTCTGTCGAGGATCAGGAAGGAAGCGGACAGGACCATCCGGACGCTTCGCGATAAGGGGGAGAGCGAGGCGGCCGCGCGGCTTAAAAGTCAGACGGATACCATGCTGGAAGCGGCCAACGAATGGCAGGAATACGACTCGCTCGAGAGCTGCATCCACTATTTTTACCCCGCTACGGAGACCTTCCTGGACTTTTTCGATCCCGAAAAGACGCTGCTCGTCTGGGACGAACCGCACAGGATCAAAGAGCATGCGGACGCGGTGGAAACGGAATTCAGGGAGAGCATGGCCAGCCGGCTTCAGAAGGGATATATCCTGCCGGGCCAGATGCAGCTCCTGAGCGGTACGGAAGAGATCCTGGCCGGCACGGAGCGCTTTAAAAGGCTTGCGGTGAGCGCGCTGGGCCAGGGGGCGGAGTTCCTCAGGCCGCAGGAGAGCGCAGAGATCCGCGTGAGGGGGTCGGTCCCTTTTGGCGGGAGCTTCGAGACACTGGAGAAGGAACTGCGCAGATATCATAAGGAAGGTTTCCGGATCGTGATCGTGTCCCCGTCCCGCACCAGGGCGCGGCGCCTTGCGCAGGAACTGACCAGGGACGAGATCACGGCCTTCTACTCCGAAAACCCGGGGAGAAAGCTCCGGGCGGGCGAAGTGATGACCTTTTACGGTCATCTCCGGCAGGGGTTCGAGTACCCGGATCTTCGGTTTGCCCTGATCACGGAGACGGATATTTTCGGCGCCTCCACCACCAGGCACAGAAAGAAGAAAAAATACAGCGGCGAGCAGATCCGGGCCTTCTCCGAGCTCAAGACCGGCGATTACGTGGTGCACGAAAATTACGGGATCGGAATATACCGGGGCGTGGAGAAGCTGGAGGTCGGCAAGATCTCCAAGGATTACCTCAAGATCGAGTACGGCGGCGGCGGCGCCCTATACGTGCTGCCCACAGACCTGTCTGTCCTGCAAAAATACAGTGCTTCAACTGCCTCCAAGCCCAAGCTCAACAAGCTCGGTTCCTCGGACTGGAGCACCACGAAGTCCAGGGTCAGGAAGGCCGTGGAGGAGGTGGCGGACGATCTCGTCTCGCTGTACGCCGCAAGGAGAGAGAAGAAGGGGCATATCTTCGGCCCGGACACGGTCTGGCAGAATGAGTTCGAGGAGATGTTCCCTTTTGACGAGACGGACGACCAGCTCTCGGCCATCGAGGACACGAAAAGGGACATGGAGAGCGACAGGATCATGGACCGCCTGATCTGCGGCGACGTGGGCTACGGCAAAACGGAGATCGCCATCCGCGCCGCCTTCAAAGCCGTCCAGGACGGCATGCAGGTGGCAGTGCTCGTCCCCACCACGATCCTGGCGCAGCAGCACTACAATACCTTTACGGAGCGCATGCATAATTTCCCGGTGAACGTGGAACTCCTGTCGCGCTTCCGGACGCCGCAGGAGCAGAAGCAGTCGCTCAAGCGGCTGGCTTCGGGCCTGGCCGACATCGTGATCGGAACGCACAGGCTCCTGTCAAAGGATGTAAAGTTTAAAAACCTGGGCCTTCTGATCGTGGACGAGGAGCAGCGTTTTGGCGTGACCCACAAGGAGAAGATCAAGCAGATGAAGGAGAACGTGGACGTCCTCACGCTCTCCGCCACGCCCATTCCCAGGACGCTTCACATGAGCCTGGCCGGGATCCGCGACATGAGCGTGCTGGAGGAGGCGCCGGGCGGCCGCGTCCCCATCCAGACCTACGTCATGGAGTACAACGAAGAGATGGTGCGCGAGGCCGTGCTGCGGGAACTCTCCCGCGGCGGGCAGATCTACTATGTCTACAACCGCGTGAGCGACATCGATATGGTGTCCGCGAAGCTGAGCGCCCTGATCCCGGAGGCCCGGATCGCCTTCGCC
This sequence comes from Lachnospiraceae bacterium, assembly GCA_017405805.1. Lineage (GTDB taxonomy): Bacteria > Bacillota > Clostridia > Lachnospirales > Lachnospiraceae > CAG-791. Next base: position 7,998 of record JAFQZU010000023.1, on the reverse strand, counting down.
CACGGCAAAATGAAGGAGAGTGAACTGGAGGGGATCATGTACCGCTTTATCGGCGGGGAGATCGATATGCTGGTCTCCACGACCATCATCGAGACGGGCCTGGATATTTCCAACGTCAATACGATCATCATCCACGATTCCGACCGGATGGGACTCTCCCAGCTCTACCAGCTGCGCGGCAGGGTCGGCCGGTCCGGGAGAACTGCCTACGCCTTCCTCATGTATAGGAAGGACCGGGTCCTCAAGGAAGTGGCGGAGAAGCGCCTGAGCGCCATACGCGAGTACACGGATCTGGGGAGCGGCTTCAAGATCGCCATGCGGGACCTGGAGATCCGCGGCGCAGGAAGCATCCTGGGCCGGTCCCAGCACGGGCATATGACGTCCGTCGGATATGATCTCTACTGCAAACTGCTCAACGAAGCGGTCAAAAAAGCAAAGGGCGAAGAGACGCAGCCGGAGCGGGAAGTGAAGGTCACTTTCAGCGTGGACGCCTTCCTTCCGGAGACCTTTATCGTAAATGAGACCCAGAAACTGGAGATCTACAAGAAGATCGCCGCGATCCGCTCGCTCGAGGACTATGAGGAGCTGGAGGAGGAGCTCAGGGACCGCTTCGGCGACATTCCGTCGCCCGCAAAGAACCTGCTTCGCATCGCCCTCATCCGAAGCGTTGCGGCCAGGGTGGGGATCGCGGAGATCAACGCCTCCTTCGGATCGGTGCAGTTCATTATGGACCCCAAGGCAAAAGGCCTGCGGGCGGAGAACATTCCCAAGATCATTGCCAATTACCGCAAGAATCTCACCTTCAGTGCGAAGGGGACGCCGAGTTTCCTCTATCAGTACAAGCCGGTGGGAGTCACGGTGCGGGATGAGCAGATCCTGCTTGCGGCGGTGGAGGAGCTGCTGCCGGTGATGGCGAGATACTTGCTTTAATAATAATAAGAGTCAAGTGTTGGATCTTGTCGCAGCACATATAAAACAGGACCACTGGCCTAGCCGGTGGTCCTGTTTTACTGTAATTTCTTATTAGCTCTGGATCCCCTGCGTCTTCTCGCCGACCTCATCCAGCAGACGGAGCTTGGTGTCGTAGAGCTTTCTGGAAAGGTCCACGTACACCTGATGAGGGTTCACGAGACGGCGGGACTCCTCCCAGAGCGTTTCCTGCTCGGAGAGGCAGTAGTCGCGGATCTCCATGGTGGGACGGGATTCGTAGCAGCACTGGCCGTTCTTGAACAGCGGGACCAGAAGTTCGCGCAGCTCGAATTCGTCAGCTTCGAGGCGGGTCTTTTTCCAGGGCTCCGCGGGATCGAACAGGACCAGCGGGCGCTCGGTGGTGAAGGTCTCCTCCTCCAGGCAGATCAGGTCAGCGATGATCTTGTGGCTCGCCTTCTCATAGATGCGGTAGATCTTCTTGCTGCCGGGATTGGTCACCTTCTCGGTGTTCTCGGAGAGCTTGATCTTGGGATCGAAGGAGCCGTCGTCGTTCTGGATGGCCGCCAGCTTGTATACACCGCCGAAGGACGGGTTGTCCTTGGCCGTGATCAGGTGCGTGCCGACGCCCCAGGAGGTGATCGCGGCGCCCTGGTTCTTCAGGGAGTCGATCAGGTGCTCGTCAAGGTCGTTGGAAGCGGAGATGATGGCGTCCGGGAAACCGGCTTCGTCCAGCATCTTGCGGGCCTTCTTGGAGATGTAGGCAAGGTCGCCGCTGTCGAGGCGGATCCCGTAGCCCTTGCCGAGGGTCCCCTTATCCCGGAGATACTGGAAGGTCTTGATGGCGTTGGGAACGCCCGACTTGAGGGTGTCGTATGTGTCCGCGAGCAGGATGCAGGCGTTGGGATACAGGTCGCCGTAGGTCTTGAAGGCGCTCAGCTCATCCGGGAAACTCATGATCCAGCTGTGGGCGTGGGTGCCCTTGACGGGGACGTCAAAAAGACTGCCGCACAGGACGTTGGAGGTACCGACGCACCCTGCGATGACGGCGGCTCTTGCGCCGTAGGTGCCGGCGTCGGGACCCTGGGCCCTTCTGAGACCGAATTCCATGATTCCGTCGCCTCTTGCCGCATAGCAGATCCTGGCAGCCTTGGTGGCGATCAGGCTCTGGTGGTTGATGATATTGAGGATCGCGGTCTCCATGAGCTGCGCCTGCATGACGGGAGCGACGACTTTGACCATGGGTTCTCTGGGGAACATGAGGGATCCCTCGGGGATCGCGTAAATGTCGCCGGTAAACTTAAAGTCTGCCAGATAATCCAGGAAATCCCGGTCGAAGATCTTCAGGCTCTCGAGATACTTGATGTCTCCCTCGCTGAAGTGCAGCTCTTTCACGTACTTTACCAGCTGCTCGATGCCGCACATGATGGAGTAGCCTCCGCCGAACGGATTGTTCCGGAAGAAGGCGTCAAAAATAACGGTGCGGTTCTCTTCCTTATTTTTAAAATAGCCCTGCATCATTGTCAGTTCATACAGATCCGTGAGAAGTGTCAGATTTTGTCTGTCCATTCTAAAGCTCCTTTTGCGCTTGCGTTACCCACGTTTTACCAGTGACGCGCCGCGGGGCGGCGCTGTGCCCCTTTTTGACGGCGTATATCTAAATCATCTTACTACGATTGTCGGTTTTTCGCAATTGCAATGCGCTGAATATCTCGAGAGATACCGGTTTACATAGAATTGGACAAGGAGCGGGATGACTCCGTTATTGTCTTGACAGGCCATACAGTGCACCGCTATAATGTAACGTTGAATCACTGAATAAGCTGACGAGAAAGGCGAAAATGTAAAATGTACAAGAAAGTGAACCCGGATCTCCAATTTGTGGACAGAGAGCACAAAACATTGGAGTTCTGGCAGGAAAACAGGATTTTCGAAAAGAGTGTCGAACAGAGGGACGGCTGCCCCACTTATATGTTTTATGACGGGCCGCCGACAGCAAACGGAAAGCCTCACATCGGGCATGTCCTGACCAGGGTCATCAAGGACATGATCCCCCGCTACCGCACCATGAAGGGCTACCAGGTCCCCCGCAAGGCCGGATGGGACACCCACGGACTCCCGGTGGAGCTGGAAGTGGAGAAGGAGATCGGCATCGAGGGCAAGGACCAGATCGAGGAATACGGCATCGAGCCCTTCGTGCAGAAGTGCAAGGAGAGTGTCTGGACCTACAAGACCATGTGGGAGGATTTCTCCGGCAAGGTCGGCTTCTGGGCGGATACCAATCACCCCTATGTCACGTACTACGACGACTATATTGAGTCCGAGTGGTGGGCGCTCAAGACCATCTGGGAGAAAGGCCTGCTCTACAAGGGCTTTAAAGTCGTGCCTTACTGCCCCAGCTGCGGTACGCCCCTGTCCTCCCACGAAGTGGCGCAGGGCTACAAGACGCTGAAGGAGCGCTCCGCGATCGTCCGCTTCAAGCTGGCAGACGAGGACGCGTATTTCCTTGCATGGACCACGACGCCCTGGACCCTTCTTTCCAATATCGCGCTCTGCGTGAATCCTGAAGATACATATGCCAAGGTAAAAGCCATCGACGGTTTTACCTATTATATGGCGCAGGAGCTCCTGGACCAGGTGCTGGAGCCCCTGAAGGAGAAGTATGAGGCGACTGCGGACGGAAAGGCTTACGAGGTACTGGAGACCATGAAGGGCCGCGATCTGGAGTACAGATCCTACGAGCCCCTCTACCAGTGCGCCGCGGAGGCAGTGAAAAAGCAGCACAAGAACGCTTTCTTCGTCTACTGCGACGATTATGTCACCATGACGGACGGTACCGGCATTGTCCATATCGCTCCCGCCTTCGGTGAGGACGACGCGAGGGTCGGCCGCAAATATGACGCGCCCTTCGTGCAGTTCGTGGACGGGCAAGGCCGCCTGACCGAGGAGACGCCTTTTGCCGGCATGCGCTGCAAGCCCACGGCGGCGGAGATCGAGAAGGGAGCCGTCAGCGCGGATCCCGAAGTGATCAAGGAACTGAGCGCGCGCGGCGTTCTTTTTGCGGCGCCCAGGTTCGAGCACGACTATCCGCACTGCTGGCGCTGCGGCACCCCGCTCCTTTACTATGCGAGACAGTCCTGGTTCATCAAGATGACTGCGGTCAGGGACGACCTCGTGAGCGGCAACAAGCAGATCAACTGGATCCCGCCGACCATCGGCGAGGGCCGTTTCGGCAACTGGCTGGAGAACATCCAGGACTGGGGCATCTCCCGCGACCGCTACTGGGGAACCCCCCTCAACATCTGGGAGTGCCCGGACTGCGGCTGTCAGCAGAGCGTCGGCAGCAGGAAGGAGCTCGCGGAGCTGTCCGGAGACCCGGCCGGCCTGACGACGGAGCTGCACAGGCCCTTCGTCGACGCCTTCGAGATCCCCTGCCCCAAGTGCGGCGCAAAGATGCACAGGGTGCCCGAGGTCATCGACTGCTGGTTCGATTCCGGCGCCATGCCCTACGCGCAGATCCACTATCCCTTCGAGAACAAGGAGCTCTTCGAGGAGCAGTTCCCCGCCGCGTTTATCAGCGAGGCGGTGGATCAGACCCGCGGCTGGTTCTATTCCCTGCACGCCGAGTCCACGCTCCTGTTCGGAAAGCCCTGCTATGAGAACGTGATCGTGCTGGGCCTTGTACTGGACGAGGACGGCAACAAGATGTCCAAGTCCAAGGGCAACGCAGTGGATCCCTTCAACGCGCTGAACACACACGGCGCCGATGCGATCCGCTGGTATTTCTACACCAACAGCGCGCCCTGGCTTCCCAATAAGTTCTCCGACAAGACCGTCCGTGAAGGGCAGAGAAAGTTCCTGGGAACCCTTTGGAACACCTACGCTTTCTACACGCTCTACGCTGAGATCGACCAGTTCAATCCCAACCTGTACGAGCTGGAGTACGACAAGCTCACGGTCATGGACAAGTGGCTTCTGTCCAGGATGAATACCATGATCAGGACCGTCGACGGAAATCTGGACAAGTACAGGATCCCCGAGGCGGCTTCCGCCCTGGAGAGTTTTGTCGACGATATGTCCAACTGGTATGTCCGCCGCTGCAGAGACCGCTTCTGGGCAAAGGGAATGGAGCAGGACAAGATCAGCGCATATATGACGCTGTACAGCGCGCTGGTTACCGTCTGCAAGTGCGCGGCGCCCATGATCCCCTTCATGACGGAGGAGATCTACCAGAACATCGTCCGGAGCGTCGACAAAAAAGCGCCCGAGAGCATCCATCTGTGCCGCTTCCCCGAGGTGGACGAGAAGATGATCGACGCGGAGCTGGAGAAGAATATGGCGGAAGTCCTCAAGGTCGTGGTCATGGGCCGCGCCTGCCGGAACACCTCCGCAATCAAGAACCGCCAGCCTGTCGCGCAGATGTTTGTCAAGGCACCGGCGCTCGACAGCTTCTACACACAGATCATCGCCAGCGAGCTCAACGTCAAAAACGTGGTCTTCACCGACGATGTCAGAGACTTTACCAGCTACACCTTCAAGCCGCAGCTGCGGACCGTCGGTCCCAAGTACGGCAAAGTCCTTGGAAAGATCCGTCAGTATCTGCAGGAGATGGACGGCAGCGCCGCCATGGACGCGCTCAACGAAGAGGGCGCGCTGCGTTTTGACGCGGACGGCACGGCGGTCGAACTGACCAAAGACGACCTGCTGATCGATACGGCCCAGAAGGACGGATATGTCTCCCAGGAGGACGGCACATGCACGGTCGTCCTGGACACCAACCTCACGCCCGAGCTGATCGAGGAGGGCTATGTTGCCGAGCTGATCAGCAAGATCCAGACCATGCGCAAGGAATCGGGCTTCGAGGTCATGGACAGGATCAGAGTCTCCATCACGGGCAACGACAAGCTCTACGCCGTGTCCAAGGACAACGAGACCGCGATCAAATCCAAGGTGCTGGCTGAGGAGATCCGTCAGGACGTTACGCTTCCCGGAAGCAAAGAGTGGGATATCAATGGCGAGAAAGTGTCCATTGGCGTCGAGAAGCTCGGAGAATAAAAGTAGAACAGGAGAATAGAACAAATGGTAAAAAGGCCCAAATTTACGTTTGATAAAGATCTCTTCAAGAGAAGCGTGGAATACAATGTCCGCACCATGTATCGCAGATCCATGAAGGAAGCGACCGAGCAGCAGGTATTCCAGGCATCGGCAATGGCGCTGAAGGACCAGATCATCGACTGCTGGATGAAAACGCAGAAGGCCTTTGACGATCAGGATCCCAAGACCGTGGTGTATCTCTCCATGGAATTCCTGATGGGACGCGCTTTCGGCAACGACGCCATCAACCTGATGGCGTACGGCGAGGTGACGGAAGCCCTGAAGGAGCTGGGATTCAAGATCAACGCGATCGAGGACCAGGAGCGCGACGCAGCACTGGGCAACGGCGGTCTCGGAAGACTGGCCGCGTGCTTCCTGGATTCCCTTGCGACACTGAATTATCCCGCATACGGCTGCGGCATCCGCTATCACTACGGCATGTTCAAGCAGGAGATCCGCGACGGCTACCAGGTCGAAGTGCCGGACAACTGGCTTGAGAACGGAAACCCGCTGGAGCTCAGGAGACCCGAGTATACGCAGGAGGTGCATTTTGGCGGACACGTGGGATCCTACGTCAATGAGAACGGCCGCACCATGTACCGCCTCGAGGGCTACAGCGCGGTCAAGGCGATCCCTTACGACCTGCCCGTGATCGGCTACGGCAACGGTTTTGTCGACACGCTGCGCATCTGGGACGCCGAGCCCATCACTTCCTTCCAGCTCGACTCCTTCGACCGCGGAGAGTATCTCAAATCCGTGGAGCAGGAGAATCTGGCCAGGACCATCTGCAACGTGCTCTATCCCTGCGACGACCACGTGCAGGGCAAGGAGCTGCGTCTGAGACAGCAGTATTTCTTCGTGTCGGCTTCCCTGCAGTGCATGATCCAGAAGTTCCTCATGAAGCACGACGACCTGACAAAGCTGCCCGACAAGTATGTCTTCCAGCTCAACGACACGCACCCGACGCTGGCGATTCCCGAGCTCATGCGCATCCTGATGGATGTCCACGCCCTGACCTGGGACGAGGCATGGGAAGTTACGACCCACTGCTGCGCTTACACCAACCATACCATCATGGCGGAAGCGCTCGAAAAGTGGCCCATCGAACTGTTCAGCCGCCTGCTGCCCAGGATCTACTCCATCATCGAGGAGATCAACCGCCGCTTCGAGCGCAACGTGCACGAGCGCTACGATCACGAGAACGTCAACGTAGACGAGAAGATCCGCAAGATGGGCATCATTTACGACGGACAGGTGCGCATGGCCAATCTGGCGATCGTGGCAGGCTTCTCCGTCAACGGCGTGGCCAAGCTCCATACCGAGATCCTCAAGGAGCAGGAGCTGCATGATTTCTACGAGATGTTCCCGGAGAAATTCAACAACAAGACCAACGGCATCACGCAGAGAAGATTCCTTCTGCACGCCAACCCGCTTCTGGCGGACTGGATCACGGGCAAGATCGGCGACGAGTGGATCACGGACCTGTCCCAGATGAAAGAGCTCCTTACCTACGTCGACGACGCCAAGGCGCAGAAAGAGTTCATGAACATCAAGTACAAGAACAAAGTGCGTCTCGCCAAGTACATCATGGAGCACAACGGCATTGAAGTCGACCCCCGCTCGATCTACGACGTACAGGTCAAGCGCCTTCACGAATACAAGAGACAGTTCCTGAACATCCTGCACGTGATGTATCTGTACAACCGCCTGAAGGAAAATCCCACCATGGATTTCAAAAAGCGCACCTTCATTTTCGGTGCCAAGGCGGCTGCCGGCTATAAGACTGCCAAACTGACGATCAAGCTGATCAACTCCGTGGCGGAAGTGATCAACAACGATCCTGACATCGACGACAAGATCAAGGTGGTCTTCATCGAAGATTACTGCGTATCCAACAACGAGATCATCATCGCGGCGGCTGACGTCTCCGAGCAGATCTCCACGGCTTCCAAGGAGGCATCCGGCACCGGCAACATG
>JAFQZU010000022.1 GCA_017405805.1 Lachnospiraceae bacterium | reverse complement strand
TGAACTGAACCAGTAAAAACGGACAATAGACAAAACGCCCCCTATGTAGGAAAATAACTACATAGGGGGCGAAGCTATGTCTAAACAGAAAATGAAGGATAATGAGCAGATCATTATACGACTGCGAGAAGAAGGAAAAAGCAGACAAGAAATAGCAGATATACTGGGACTGACGAAAGTACAGATAAAGGACTGGGTCAACAGATATAACAGGCGGCAGAAAAAGCAGGCCACGGGGATTCCAGCGCTCCCGAAGGGCAGACCGAGGAAAGACTATGCACTAACAGGGGAAAATAAAGTCGAGTATTACAAGCGGCAGTTAAGGTTAGCAAAATCTGAAAACAATCGGTTGAAGATGGAAAATGAATTGATGCGGGATTTTCTCTTGCTCACCGGAAAGGAGTGAAAGCCAGCGTTAAGTATAAAGTGATCTACCGTCACAGGGAGAAGTACAGCATTGGTGAGATGTGCCGTTTCTTCGACGTCTCACGCAGCGGCTATTACGGGTATGTAAAGCGAATGGAGATGCCGGCAAAGGATTTGCCTTTGGCCGAGAAGATACGGGAATGCCAGGCCGAATGCAGAAGCACGTATGGTTACCGCAGAGTGCAAATATGGCTGGAACGGCACGGGATCCATCACAATCCCAAAACTGTTCTCAGAGTGATGAACAAATACAATTTGCTTTCAGTTATTAGGAGAAAACGGTATGTGAAGTACGGAGAAGCTCTGCATCGTTACCCGAATCTGCTCAACCGGAACTTCACAGCTGAGCGGCCAAACCAGAAGTGGGTAACAGACATTTCGTACATCCGTACCGGACAAGGATTCCTTTACCTCTCCGTAATCCGTGACCTGTACGACAACAGCATCATTGCCTACAAAACCGGAACAGAACAAACGGTCAACCTTGTTCTGAATACAATCCGTGCTGCCAAAAGAAATGAGAAGGTCACTGCAGAGCTGCAACTCCACAGTGACCAAGGCTTTCAGTATACTTCCCAAGCGTACTTTAAGCTAACTCAAGAATACGGTATTACGCCGTCTATGTCAAGACGCGGGAATCCTTATGACAATGCTTTAGCTGAAAACTTCTTTTCCATTCTCAAAACCGAATGCATCTACCGCCAGAGGATTACTACATTTGAGGCTGCTCGGAGGCTCATTGATGATTACATCTTCTTCTACAACCACCAGCGTATTCAGGCCAAAACAAAACTGACGCCGCTGGAAAAACGACGTCAGTCTGTTGCTTAATTCTCATATCCCTACATTAGGGGCCTCTTTTGTGCTGTCCGCACAATCTGGGGCAGTTCATAAAGGGGGTCGGCTTTTTCTTTTTCCGGCCTATTGCGGGAAGGTCGGAAATCCGATATAATAGTTTTATTGTTGGTTTACGCGAAAGGAGCACCGAAATGAAAACCGTCATCGTATACTTCTCCCGCCATCAGGAACACACCAAAAAGCTGCTCGACGCCATCGCCGCCGAGGGGGACGTGACGCTCTATGACGTGATGAGCGCACAGCCGATCGACCTGAACGACTATGACCGCATCGGCCTCGCCTCCGGGATCTATTACGGCGGCTTCGCCAAGCCCCTTTTGAAGTTCGCGGCGGAGCGCCTGCCCGAGGGGAAGGACGTGTTTTTCCTGAACACGCTGGGCTCGCCCCACGGCGATTACTTCGAGCCGGTGCGCGTCATCCTGGAGGAGAAGGACTGCAACGAGATCGGCGCCTTCGGCTGCTTCAGCTATGACGCCTACGGCCCCTTCAAGCTTGCGGGCGGCATCTCCAAGGGCCACCCCACGCAGGAGGAGATCGACGGCGCGGTCGCTTTCTACCGTGGCCTGTAACATTGCGATGCGCGGGACGCTGTACGGCGTCGGCGTCGGGCCCGGTGATCCGGAGCTTCTGACGCAAAAGGCCGTCCGCATTCTGCGTGAGGCCGCGGTCATCGCCTGCCCCGGCGGGAAGGGCGGGCCGGGTCTCGCCTTTGAGATCGCGGCGCAGGCCGTGCCGGAGATCCGGGAAAAGCCGCTGCTCACACTCGATTTCCCGATGCGGGCGGAGGCACAGGCCGCCCATGCCGAGGCCGCCGAGGTGATCAAGGGCCTGCTCTGGGAGGGGCGGGATGTGGCCTTTCTCACGCTGGGCGATCCCGCGGTCTACTCGACCTTTGCCTATGTCCTCCCGCTCGTCCGGGATGACGGCTTTGCGGTCGAGATCGTCCCCGGAGTGCCCTCCTTCAGCGCCGCGGCGGCAGCGCTTCTGCTGCCCCTCGCCCTCGGCGGAGAGGATGTGCATATCCTGCCCGCCGGGGAATGCGATCTCTCCCTGCCCGGCACACTGGTGCTGATGAAGCCGGGCCGTGATCTGCGGGCGCTCAAGGCAGCGCTGAAAGCCTCCGGCCGGGACGCCTGGCTCACTGTCCGCTGCGGCATGCCGGAGGAGGCCGTCTATCACGGCGTGGACAGCATGCCGGACGAAGTCCCCTATTTCTCCCTGATAATTGTAAAATGATCGGAGATCCACGTAATGAAACTTCTTCTGATCCGCCACGGCGATCCGGACTATGAACTTGACAATTTGACCCCCGCCGGAAAGCTTGAGGCGCAGTATCTGGCTGAGCGCATCGCGCCCATGCCCGTCACGCAGTACTACCTCTCCCCTCTCGGCCGCGCGCAGGCCACCGCCGCCCCGACGCTCAAAGCCGCGGGGCGCGAGGGTGTCACCTTTGACTGGCTGCAGGAGTTCTCCATCCCGGTCGCCCGGCCGGATCTGGAGGGCATGAGCACCGTCCCCTGGGACTGGCTGCCGCAGGACTGGCTGGCCGATCCCCGCCTGCGCTCCCCGGAGCACTGGAAGGAGAACGAGATCTTCCGCGCCGCCCATGTGGGCGAGGAATATGACAAGGTCGTGAACGCCTTTGACGCGCTGCTGGCAGAGCACGGCTATGAGCGCGACGGGGAGCTCTACCGGGTGCGCCGGGCAAATACCGAGACCCTCGTCTTCTTCTGCCATTTGGGCGTGGCCTGCGTGATTTTGAGCCATCTGCTCTGCTGCTCGCCCATGAACCTCTGGCACAATGTGGCGCTGCTGCCGACCTCCGTCACCATCCTCAATTCCGAGGAGCGCCGCCCCGGCACCGCCATCTTCCGCGCCAGCGCGATCGGCGACATCTCCCATCTCTACGCGCACCAGACCGAGCCCTCCTTTGCCTGCCGCTTCTGCGAGATCTACGGCAACGGAGATCGGATCGATTAAATCAATTGCGAATGGGATTCGCATTTGAGGACTCGCGCTTATCGCAGCGGGCTATGGCCCGCTTCAATGTGTAACAGAGTGCATCAAGCCAACAGTACATGTCATCCTGAGCGACAGCGAAGGATCTCAAGCGCTGCAATAATAGACGTTTAAGATCTTTCGACTCCGCTTCGCTACGCGAACATTAGAACTTCTTGGCAACTTGTTGCCTTAGAAGTTCTATGCCCTTTAGGAAGATGACACGACCTGTGGATTGTCTACGGTCTGAGTTTTGATCCCCTCCGGAGAGAAATCTTATCTCGCCTGCCTCTTTTGCAATCGGCAATGATTTCGAGTATTCAAGGAGAAACGATATGCTTTCTGATCCTGTACAGTTCAAGACCGTGGAGGATGGTCTCGCCGCCATGGGCGTGATCGAGCGCTTTGAAAAGGAAAACGGGGCGATCCTCGGCAGGGCCATGATCACCCTGACCGAGATCCCCGACAGCATCCCCATCGC
>JAFQZU010000001.1 GCA_017405805.1 Lachnospiraceae bacterium | reverse complement strand
CATGGAGAACGTCTGTCTGCATTTACATGATTCTGATTTCATGGTTAAAGAAAACACCGGTCATATAACCGATGTTCTCTTTCTGCCTGGATTTTATTTCATTGCCTGTATCCTGTCATTCATTCTTTTCGCCTCTGCGCGATAATGTTTCATGAACAGGAACCAGATTAAAAATGCTACAGCAAGCTGTATTGCCGCAATAAGGATACCCTGTCCGATCGTGGCCGAACCGCCGATCCATCCGACGGCATAAGCAATAATCGTATAAACCACGCATCCGATCCCCATATGAATGATCACTCTGATCGGCATTGGAAGATTATCTTTTCTGTATACGATCGTGGGAAGTCCGAATCCCAGTCCTACCAGGACACATCCGATAACCATCTTTGTAAAACGATAATCATCCAGACTGAAATTTCCTTTGTAACCGACATCGAACACCACTCCGACCAGACAGAATATTGTCATGGCCATACCAATACTTATAACTGAACTTTTTACAAGATCTTTGACGGTTTCTCTCATTGCTTTCGCCTCCTATAATCCGAGATTTTTTTTGAACTCCGGCAAATATTTCCTCGACACATAATCTTTACAGCCGTTCTTCATCTTCAATAAAAGCGTTCCGCTGAATCCGGGCTCTATACTGTCCATATAAGACAGATTGATCAGTGTTGTTTTGGATATCTGCATAAACTGTTTTCCTAATTGCTGGCCGATCTCATAGAGTCTTTTTCGCGAACGATATTTATTCTTCTCTCCATAAATAATCGTGTCGCCGTCCTCTACCCGGACCATGAATATTTCCTTAGGCTGCAGAACGATCAGATCTTCTTCATTCTGCAAGGCAGTTATGGGTGTTTCACTTGTGCTGAATATATCGATCATTCGCTGGATCTCATCTGTTACCTTGTCAGTATAGATCACTGCATACGGCTCTTTGTATTCAGCAGAGATATCTACACTTACCTTCATGCCCCAGCCCCCTTTCTTTCTCTTTGATGATGTCATCATACATGATATTGAAAAGCTTGTCTCAGCATTTACGGTAAGTGGCAAAATACAGGCGGTGAAATGCATTAAGAGTCCCTTTACCGTTCCTGGTCCCTCTGTTTTCGCTTCTGCCATTGTTCCAGAAGCTTAATGATCTGGTCCTGCATCTGCTGCGCGGTATAGGAACGGGGAAAATACTTCCGAAGAGTCTCGTTGCGGAAGGTCACTCGCTCCAGATCACCCTTTTTGACTTCGTTCATGATCTCGCGCATGGCGTCCGGGGTGAGTTTCCCGTCCTGACTGAGTTTCTTCAGGCGCTGTGCTTGGGAAAGAGAAGGTGCGTTCTGCGACCAGTCCATGACGGACAGGAACATTTCCTGCTCGGTGGGCTTCAGGTAGGAGAGCTCGACTGCCGGGTTGAAGGAGATCTTCTTTTCATCGACAAAGTCAAGGAGTTCGGGGATCAGATAGGTGAGGCGGATATAGCGCTGGATATTCCTTGCGCTATCTCCAGATTGTTCCGCAATTAAATCTCTTGTTTTGACACCCGTCGACCTGTGGCCAACTTGGCCACAAGTCAAATCAGTTCTCGCGCCTTGTCTCCCGATAGCCTCCATTTTCATCTTATAAGCAAATGCCCGCTCACTCGGCAGAATATGCTCTCTCTGCAGGTTGGAATCGACCATCAGCACGGTTGCAGCGTCATCATCCATATCCCGGACAATAACTGGCACTTCAGTGAGGCCTGCTACCTGTGCTGCATGGACTCTGCGGTGACCGGAGATGATCTCATAGGTTCCATCTTCCAGCGGCCTTGCGATCAGCGGTGTTAGAACACCGTACTGAGCAATGCTTTCTGTGGTTCTCAGCATCGCCTCATCATCCATCACCTTGAAGGGATGGTCCTTAAAGGGCACCAGTTCACTGATCGGGATCTTCTGAACCCGCTCCAGCTGGGCGTCCGCGCGGCTTTCATCCGTTTCAAAAATGTCATCGTAGCTGCTCAAGCTGATGTTTGCGCCTTTTTTCGGCATCGCGGATCACCTCCTTCGTCAGTTTTTTGTAAGCCGCGGCCACCTTTCCGCCGGGATCGTGGGCGAAGATACTCTTACCCTCTGCGCTGATCTCCGCCGCCCGGACAGATCTCGGGATCTCGACATCAAATACCTTCAACCGGCTGCCGTACGTTTCACGGATCAGACTGGCAATCTCTTTGGCATTATTGGTCCTTACATCAACCATCGTCAGAAGGATTCCTTCGATCCGCAGCTTTGGATTGATCTGCCGCTTCACTTTATTGACCGTCTGAAGCAGCTGCTCCAGACCTTTGGCAGACAGGTACTGGGACTGGACAGGGACGATCAGCTGGTCGGAAGCCGCCAGAGCATTGACTGTCAGCATACCAAGGGACGGCATGCAGTCCAGAATAATAAAATCATAGTTTTTCTTTAACGGCTCTAAATACTGCTTCAGAATGGATTCACGGCTCATGGCATTGACCAGAGAGACCTCCAGACCGGACAGGGAAATGCTCGCCGGCATCAGATCCACGCCTTCCGGATGAGTAAGGATTCCCTCATGGGGCTGTATTTCCTCATCCATGATTACCTTCTGCATCATATCGGAGATCGTAACCGGCAGCTCATCCGGCCTCGGATGGCCAAGACTGATGGTAAGGGAGGCCTGCGGATCCATGTCCACGAGAAGCACCTTTTTCCCTTCCTGCGCCAGGCCGACACCCAGATTCTCCGCTGTAAAAGTCTTTCCGACGCCGCCTTTCTGGTTTCCGCAGCAAAGGACCGTCGCTTTATTTGGCATTTTTGCATCACCTCCTACACAAGGCCGTTAGCCATGTCATTGTTCACCCAGGACCGGTAATAAGGGCTGATCGTCGTTGTAGCATTGAACAGAGTGGCAAGCAGATACTGATTCACGTTCCGGATCCGGGTCGTATTATCGGACAGGCACTTCAGGACATACTCGATATGGCTGGAATTAAGCTTCATGAACCTGCTTTTCACCACTTCAATCGGCTTCTTGTCTCCGCTGATCAGGATCCATGGCTTGTTGGCACAGCAGGTATCCACGATCAGATCCAAAATGCCGTCCAGAGTATCCCGCTCACCCGGATTGTTCTGCTTCAGAAAATCGATCTCAAGAGCATCTCTGAAATATTCCTCATAGGAGGCTCTCGTTCTCATCTCTTCTGATCTGCTGTCTGAGGAAAAGAAAAGATCAGTATCACTCATCTCATTATTATTCTTATCAGTATTATTACCTTGTGATTTCCATGATTCTTGATCTGTGATTTTCACACCTCCAGAATCATGATTTTCATGATTCAAGAAATGTGATTCCTGAAGATTTCCACGGACAATAAAGTTCTTTACATAGATCAGGTTCGGCTTTCCCAGGCCTTGCCGTTTGCGTTCGATCAGGCCGATGTCCTTTTCAAGCTCCGAAAGTAACCGTGTTGCCTTTTGATTGGCACACCCCATTGCTTCCATAATCTCTTCCGTAGTGAATATGATATACACGCGGCCCTTTTTATCGATCCATCCATTCCTGGCGGACAGGTTCATGCGGTCCAATAGGATCCCGTAGAGCACTTTGGCATCGGTAGAAAGTGCCTTGAATCGCTCTTCGGTAAAAAGCACCTTCGGAATTCGGTAAAAAGCAAACTGATCCGACTGGGAACCGTAAAAGTAGTCATACATCATCCATCTTCACCACCTCCGGTCCCGGAATCTTGTCCTTCTTCAGCGGCCTCTTGCGAAAGATCTCCGTATCCCTCTGGTAAGGACATCTGGCATACAGGCATTTCCTGTACTTGAAATCCGGCTGATAATACTGGCATTTCGCACAGCTGGGCGGCTTCTCGCCGATCCCTTTTTTCCGTGCTTTCTTAATCATCGATTCATAGTGACGATACCTCTGCAGATCTTTATCCGACATAGGCTGAACTCCTTTCTTCCTTTATCATCCGCTTCACGGCTCTGGCCCGGC
Source organism: Lachnospiraceae bacterium (assembly GCA_017405805.1). GTDB lineage: Bacteria > Bacillota > Clostridia > Lachnospirales > Lachnospiraceae > CAG-791. Next base: position 119,545 of record JAFQZU010000001.1, on the reverse strand, counting down.
GTTCCTGAAGCCAATGCTCCAGATCCTTATAGCAGCTCGCCGTGACACAGGGCTGACCTTTGGCATAGGGACAGTTTTCACATTTCTTTTCCTGCTCGGTCTTCACGGTCTCTGCCAGATAGTAGCAGTTCTCCTTGCCGAGCGTGCAGCCGACCTTCCGGTTCTTCCAGAAGAAGCATTTCCTGCAGTCATGCGGCCGATCTGCGTAATAGCGGATGCCGTCGATCATAATGGTTTTTCTCTGCAATTTCTGTCTTGTTCTCATCTGATACCTCCATTTCCGTACGCGGTGCGCGAGGAGCTTGCGGACGCGGTGCGCGCGCGACTCCCATCTTCTTAAAAGTCCAAAAGAAAAAGCCCGTTACGTTACTGCGGCTGCAGATCGGAAACGAGCTATGTACGGAGGTTCAATACGGGGCGGGTGCTTTTAGAAGAACTAATATTTCCAAGCACGAAGTTCAATGAAAATGAAGAAATATTAGCCGGAATCTGTGCCTGAAACGGACTGAAGATGGAAATGGGAGGAACCCTGTCTATGGGATGAAAAATCAAAACGAATAGGAAAAGGCCCGTTTTTCAGGCATTTGCGAGAAATGATCTCTAATAATCGCGGATTATCACCGGTGCGCTCGCGTGATCAGCACAATAAACGCCTTCGTTGAACCGGAACCCCGGAAATCGGGTAAAAATCGGCTCGTTAGAAGAATCGGCGAAATTTTAGATTCCAGCTAATATGTAGAGGGGGATTTTAGACGGAAATCGTCTTGTGAGATAGAAGAAGCGGGAACCGATTTTTTCGGTCCCCGCCCTCCAAATTAGCGTTCCTGGCGGGATTCGAACCCACGACCTTCCGCTTAGGAGGCGGACGCTCTATCCTGCTGAGCTACAGAAACGTATGTGGTTTTTTCCCGTATTTTCAAGGCTTTCCGGCCTTTCGGGTTCGGGCTCCCCGGGCTCCAAATCGTCCATTTTTCATTAGACGTTTTAGACGTTTTTTAGAAATTTCTAATATTGTCGTTTGTAGTGTTATGGAACACGCGACTTTATTAGATTTTTCCTCTGTCATTTTACCCCCTGAAAATCGAGCGGACAAATTTTTTCTGCCGCATGTTCGATATTTTCTTAGGAGGCGGTCGCTCTATCCAACTGAGCTACGCAGACATCTTTGTTCCGCATATGCGGAACATATCTATTATACATGATTTTTTCGATTTGACAAGAGTATGGGGCGATCCGGGAGCAAGTCGGCAACTTTACGTATACTGCATATTCCAGTATTCTGCATAGAGCCCGCCCTTTTCCAGAAGCGTCCTGTGGTCGCCCCGCTCAGTAATGCCGTCCGAACCGACGACGATGATCTCGTCTGCATTGCGGATGGTCGAGAGTCTGTGCGCCACCGTGATCGTTGTGCGTCCCTTGGCGAGAAGATCAAGGCTCTCCTGTATATAGCGCTCGCTCTCATTGTCCAGGGCGCTTGTCGCCTCGTCCAGAATCAGGATGGGCGGGTTCTTGAGGAAGACTCTGGCAATGGCAATTCGCTGCTTCTGGCCGCCGGATAGTCTTGCGCCGCGCTCTCCGACGTAGGTATCGTATCCATCCGGCAGGGACATAATGAAGTCGTGGATGGCGGCTTTTTTGGCGGCCTCCCGTATCTCCTCTATCGTTGCGTCCGGCTTTCCGTAAGCAATATTATCGAGCACAGATCCGGCAAAAAGATAGACATCCTGCTGTACGATGCCAATGGCATTGCGAAGGGATTTCTGCGTCAGCGTCCGGACGTCGTGTCCGTCTACCTTTACGCTGCCGCCGGTCACGTCGTAAAAGCGGGGAAGAAGTGAGCAGAGCGTTGTTTTGCCGCCGCCCGAAGGTCCCACGAGGGCCACATTGGAGCCGGCGTTCAAATGGATATTCACATGACTGAGCACCTTCTCCGCTTCGTTCTCATTCTCATAAGAAAATGATACGTCCTCGTAATCGATCACGCCGCGCACCGGGCCGTCCGCGCCAAGATTCTTTGCATCCGGCGCATCCACGATCGAGGGCATTGTATCCATCACTTCAAGGAAGCGCTCAAAGCCGGACAAGCCCTTTTGCAGCATCTCCGTAAACTCGATCAGCACGTTAATGGGGCCGGTAAAAACGCTGATATACAGGGCGTAGACCGCCAGGTCTTCTCCTGTCAGGGTTCCTTTCGCGATAAAATAACCTCCTGCCGTCAGGACTGTGACATAGAGCATTCCCTCAAAGAAGCTGTTGCCGGCATGAAATAAAGCCATCTGACGGTAATTTGCCCGTTTGGAGACCAGAAACGCCTGATTGCTCCGGTCAAACTTATCCTTCTCGATCTCCTCCCCGGCAAAAGATTTCACCACCCGGATGCCGCCCAGCGTATCCTGGAGCGAAACGTTGATCCCGGCGATCTTACGGCGATTGTCCGCAAAAGTCGCCCGCATTCTTCCATTCTGGAAATAAGAGAACGCGGCCATGCAAACCACGACCAGGGCCAGGAGCAAAGTCATCGGCACATTGATCCGCATCAGCAGGACGAAGGAACCGATAATCTTGATGAGGGAGATGAACAGATTCTCGGGACCGTGATGGGCCAGCTCCGACAGGTCGAAGAGGTCCGATACCAGTTTTGCCATCATCTCGCCGGTGTTGTTGCGATCATAGTAGGAGAAGGAAAAGCGCTCGAACTGTTCGAAGAGGTCTGCGCGCATGCCGGCCTCCATTTTGGCGCCCATAATGTGTCCTTCGTATGTGACGTACCACCGGCACAGGCAGCGCACCGTATACATGACCAGCAGCAGGACGCCCAGTTTGAAAAGCCCTGCCATGATCTTTTCCGGACTCTGCGCAAAAAGAGTTTCCCGGAGAAACCGCAGCAGCTGCGGGAAGGCCAGGTCAATGGCCGACAGGATCGTCGCGCATAACAGATCCATGAAAAAAACGCCCAGATAGGGCTTATAGTAAGGTATAAAACGTCTGATCAGCTTCATCTCTTCTCTCCATCCATGCCAAAAAGCGGCTATGACAGCCGTTTGAGAATTTTACCACAGAATACAATTGGGCACAATGTGATTATCGTTGCATTCTGCAGGTTTATATGCTATAGTTAGCAAAATTTAACTTGGTCTTTAGGATATGTGAGAAAGGAACTGAAATGCTCATCAATATTATCCTGATCCTCGTGATCGCGGCCGTCGTCGTGCTGTCCGTCCGCTCCCTGATCAAAGGAGGCGGGAGCTGCAGCGGGAACTGCAGCGGCTGTTCGGGCGGATGCAGTTCGGGCGTAGACCGGAAAACCGTGGAGGAGACCCGCAGGAAAATGAAGATGCTCAGCAGCGAGGCAGTGGCCGTATGCAGCCGGTATTCGGAATGCGTCAACTTTGAACAGACGGATACTTTTATGATCGGCTTTATCAAGGATCATGAGATCCTGGGTACGCAGATCTCCTCTGCCGGGCTGGGCGGCACCGCTGAGAAGATCGACCTTCTGAGAAGGTGCCGTGTCAGGACGGTGATCTGCCGCGGGATCGGCCCCGGTGCCCTGCATCGCTTGGAAAAAGCAGGGATTTCCTGTATGGTCGTCGAAGAAAACAGTGCAAAAAAGGCGATGCAGGCAGCTGCCTGATCGCCTTTTTATTTGTCATTCCACAGAAGTCACCTTATAATCCATCAGTGTCACAGCCGTGATCAGTTGATCGTCCGGGACGGGGCGGTCCAGTGAGACCACGGCAATTTTTCTGCCGAGATCCACTTCTGCTGCAGCCCCCTGTATACGGCCTATGGCCCGCTCCACTGTGTCTTTGCAGTGCTCGCAGTGCATGCCTTCAATATGCATGATCCTTGTAGCGATCACCGGGCCGTCCAGTTTTTTCTTCTCCTGCTCGATATGGATATCTTCTGATCCGCCGCAGCAGCCGCCCTGCCCCTTCATATGTTTCTTTGAAGAGCGGAGCGCAAAAACAATTACCACTGCCAGGATCGCGATTACTATGATATTTCCCATTTTTTTCCAATCAGGCTTTTGCCACCTTTACTGCAGAAGTGAACTTCTGCGACTCCTTGTAAGGTTTGAACAGCTGATAGATGATCGCCGCGAGTACGATCAGTGCCGCGATCAGTCCGATCGGATGGATCTGCCCTGTCAGAGCGCTGCCGACCTGATAGATGATCAGGGAGACCGCATAAGCGAACAGGCACTGATAGCAGATGGCAAACCATGTCCACTTGGCATTGTTCATCTCACGTCTGATGGCACCGATTGCAGCAAAGCAGGGTGCGCACAGAAGGTTGAAGACCAGGAAGGAGTACGCGATCAGGCCGCTTCTGCCGAAGGACGCCGCAAAGCTTCCCCAGATCTCGTCGCCTGCCTCGGCAACTTCTTCAAAGCCGTACAGTACGCCGTAAGTCGCAACGACATTCTCTTTGGCCACAAGACCGGTAACTGCTGCAACTGCCGCTTTCCAGCCTTCGCCGTTAACATTCCATCCGAGGGGCCAGAAGATCCAGCCGATCGCCTGACCAATTCTGGCAAGGATCGACGTGTCGTTCTCCGCCACCACATCCTCGATCATATGGAAGCCGCCGGTGAAACTGAAGCTCTGCAGGAACCAGATCACGATGGTGGACAGCAGGATGATGGTACCGGCCTTCTTGATGAAGGACCATCCGCGCTCCCACATAGAGCGGAGGATGCTGCCGAGCGTGGGCAGATGGTATGCGGGGAGCTCCATGACGAAGGGAGCGGGATCGCCCGCAAACATCTTTGTCTTCTTAAGCATTATACCAGAGATGATGATTGCCGCAACGCCGATAAAATAAGCGGACGTCGAGACGATCGCTTCTCTTCCGGGGAAGAAAGCACCCGCGATCAGAGCGATGATCGGAAGCTTTGCCCCGCAGGGAATAAAGGTCGTCGTCATGATGGTCATACGACGGTCGCGCTCATTCTCGATGGTCCTCGAAGCCATGACGCCGGGAATACCGCAGCCGGTACCGATCATCATAGGGATGAAGGATTTGCCGGAAAGACCAAATCTGCGGAACAGCCTGTCCATGATGAAAGCGATACGGGCCATGTAGCCGCAGCCTTCCAGGAATGCCAGGAAGAAGAACAGGACCAGGATCTGCGGCACGAAGCCAAGGACTGCGCCGACACCGCCGACGATACCGTCAACAATAAGACTTGAAAGCCATCCGGCTACGCCCATGTTCTCAAGGAAAGCAGCGATATTGCCCTGCAGGAATTCCCCGACAAAAACATCGTTGGTCCAGTCCGTCACGATCGTACCTACTGTCGTGACAGAGACGTAGTAGACAATGAACATGACCACGACAAAGATCGGCAGTGCCAGGACACGGTTGGTCACGATGCGGTCGATCTTATCGGAAAGGGTGAGCTCACCCGCTTTCTTCTTCTTGTAGGAACCTTTAAGGATCTCGCCGATGTAATTGTAGCGGTCATTGGTGATCAGCGATTCCGCGTCGTCATCCAGCTCTTTTTCCGCAGCGACGATATCCGCCTCGATATGCTCCTTTACTTCGGGAGACAGATTGAGCTGATTGACGACCCTGTCATCTCTCTCAAAGATCTTGATGGCATACCAGTGCTGCTGTGCCTCGGGGAACTTTCCTTCCGTCGCCTCCTCGATGTGGGCGATGGCGTGCTCCACGGGACCGGAAAAACTGTGCTTGGGCACGGTCTTCGTATTTTTGGCGGCGTCGATGACCGCGTTCACGGCCTCGTCGATCCCCGTACCCTTCAGAGCGGAGATCTGCACGATCTTACAGCCGAGGGACTTCTCCAGTTCCTTGACGTTGATGGTGTCGCCGTTCTTCTGAATGATGTCCATCATGTTGAGCGCGATAACCACCGGGATGCCGAGCTCAACCAGCTGTGTCGTGAGATAGAGGTTTCTCTCCAGATTCGTCGCATCCACGATGTTCAGGATCGCGTCGGGCAGTTCCTGGATCAGATAGTTTCTCGCCACCACTTCTTCCAGTGTGTAGGGCGAAAGGGAATAAATGCCGGGAAGGTCCGTGACGACGATATCACTGTGCCCCTTCAGTTTGCCTTCTTTCTTCTCCACCGTGACGCCGGGCCAGTTTCCCACGTACTGGTTGGAACCGGTCAGTGCATTGAACAAGGTGGATTTACCGCTGTTCGGATTGCCTGCAAGCGCTATTCTTATACTCATAGTCTTCTCTTTTCCTCTTTTTTATTTATCGATCGGATCTTCGATCAGTTTTCCAGTTCCACCATAGCGGCGTCCGCCTTGCGGACGGACAGCTCATATCCTCTGACGTTAATCTCTACGGGATCTCCCAGAGGCGCCACCTTGCGGACATATATCTCACAGCCCTTTGTGATCCCCATGTCCATAATGCGGCGTTTGATCGCTCCTTCGCCGTGGAGCTTTACCACCTTGACGGTCTCTCCGACTTTCGCATCCTTTAAAGTTCTCACTCTTTTCTGTCCTCCTCTTTTTTATGCACGAACTTCCATTTATACGAAGATTTTCCGCGCGAGCTGCTCGCCCAGCGCGATTCGCACATTCTTTACATTTAAGATGGTGTTGCCGTCAATATTGCTGACAAGCGTCACCTTTGCGCCGGGAACAAAGCCAAGATTCTGCAAGTGTGCTCTTGCCGTATCGTTTCCGCCGATCTTTACGATACCGTATTCTCTGCCTGTCTCTCCTAATGTAATTGGCATCATAATATACCTCCATGGTTAGTAAACATTAACCTTTTAGATTATAAAATTTTTATAATTTTATATCTATTGACAGTTTGCCTAATAAAACCGGAAAGTTTGTCGTGTAAAACTGTTAAAAATGACTAACTCCGCCGGTGTGTTTTGCGCAAAAAAAAGACCAGCCGCGCAGGTAAACCTGCAATCGGCTGATCTTTCCCTATTTATTATCTACTTTGTTTTCGTAATACGGCAGCTGCAGGATTCCCTGCATCCAGATAATGCCCTTAAATCTTCTCCCGGGCGCCGGATCTCCGAACAGGTCCAGCTGATTGATGCACACGTCAAAACGCAGCTCATTGCAGGAAATCGTCAGGAGCCATACCTTCTCCAGCGTGACCGGATTCTGTGTCATGCGGCATTGCACGATCTCCCCCATGACGGAATAAAGATCACATTCCGCGCCGGTCGGCATAAAATAGGAATCTACCAGCGTATACACGTCGTCGTACTGAAGTTTATCCATTACGGAAGCGTAGATTTCCATGTCCTGCACGGACAGATCCTGCATGGCGTTCTCGTCCCCGCTGCGGGCTTTTCCCATCAGCTTCTTGCGCTGTCTGCTCCGGTTCCGGATCTCCTGCCTCTCCTGCTCCGTCTTCTGGATCGGCAGCATGACCGTTCCCTCAACGCTCAGCGCGGACAGGATCGCCGTGGATCCGGGAATAGGATCTACCTGCCTGCATCCGGATTTGAGAAATTCCACGGAATTGAGAAGATGAAAGATCAGGGTCGTGCCGACGTTCAGGTCATCTATGACGCCCGCATAGACATTTCCCTCGATCTTCTCCTCCACGCTCACCTCCTCTATGGAGCTGACGCCGCTGCCCAGATAAAAAGGATACAGCGCCTCGCAGAGGAACTCCTCGTCCTCACTGATAATTCCGGAGGCACAGATCCCGTACCCCTCGCCGAGGTCATAGCGGAGTTCCGCCATCATATATTCCTCGTCTTCCTCACTGGTGATAAAGGAACGGCTCTGCGCCTTGCTCAGGACATCATCTATTAAATTGTACCGGTCTATGATCTTCATCGGCTCAGAATAACCGATGGCGCGAAAATATTTATGCACGGATTATTTACCCGGACGAAGCTCCGTCATGCCACCCATATAAGGCTGCAGTACCTTCGGGATCGCCACAGAGCCGTCTTCCCTGAGATTGTTCTCCAAAAATGCGATCAGCATGCGGGGAGATGCCACCACGGTGTTGTTGAGCGTGTGCGCCAGATATTTCTCGCCGTCCGCCCCTTTCACGCGGATCCGCAGACGTCTGGCCTGTGCATCGCCCAGATTGGAGCAGCTGCCGACTTCGAAGTATTTCTTCTGTCTGGGAGACCACGCCTCCACGTCGCAGGATTTGACCTTGAGATCGGCCAGATCACCGGAGCAGCATTCCAGTGTTCTTACAGGAATATCCATGCTGCGGAAGAGCTCGACCGTGTAGGACCAGAGCTTGTCATACCACTCCATGGACTCCTCGGGCTTACATACTACGATCATCTCCTGCTTCTCGAACTGGTGGATCCTGTAAACGCCCCTCTCCTCGATGCCGTGGGCTCCCTTCTCTTTTCTGAAGCAGGGGGAGTAGCTGGTCAGCGTCTGCGGCAGCTTCTCCTCGGGAATGATCTGGTCAATGAACTTGCCGATCATGGAGTGCTCGGACGTACCGATCAGATACAGATCCTCGCCCTCGATCTTGTACATCATGGCGTCCATCTCGGCAAAACTCATGACGCCCGTCACCACATTGCTGCGGATCATAAAGGGCGGCAGATGATAGTTGAAGCCCTTACCGATCATGAAATCCCTTGCATAGGAAAGAACGGAGGAGTGAAGCCTTGCGATATCCCCCATCAGATAATAGAAGCCGTTGCCGGCCACTCTGCCCGCGCTGTCCAGGTCGATCCCGTCAAACGTCTCCATGATCTGCGTGTGATACGGGATCTCGAAATCCGGCACCACGGGATCGCCGTACTTCTGGATCTCCACGTTGCAGGAATCATCGGGACCGATCGGAACGGACGGATCGATGATCTGCGGGATCAGCATCATATCCTTGCGGACGATCTCATCTGCCTCCTTCTTAATGGCATCCAGCTCAGCAATGCGCTTGCCGCTGTCCGCAACCTTCTGGCGGACCGCCTGGGCTTCTTCCTTCTTTCCCTGTGCCATCAGTGCACCGATCTGCTTGGAAATCTTATTCTTCTCGGCGCGCAGATTATCCGCTTCCACCTGTGCGGAGCGGCTCTTCTCATCATATTCGATCACTTCATCGACAAGGGGAAGCTTATCATCCTGGAATTTCTTGCGGATGTTCTCCCTGACGACCTCCGGATTTTCTCTCAAAAATCTGATATCGATCATTACGCTCAGTACCTCCTGTTTTTACCTGTTCCGGTCTCCCGGTCTGTTGCATTGTAACACAATTATGACAGTTTATCGATGACTTTCTCCAGATCCTCGTAACTGTAAAACTCGATCAGCAGTTTTCCCGTGCCTTTTTTCCCGTCCTTGATGGAAACCTTGGTTCCCAGCTTCTGACACAGCCTCTCCTCAATATTTCTGTAGATCAGCTGCAGGCTTTCCTCCTCGCGGTCCATTCCCTCCTGGTTCTTCTCCGCTTGGTTTTTCTCCGCGCCATCCTTTTTCAGGGCATTGTTCTGCATCCGGCGGATCAGTTTCTCCGCATCCCTCACACTGAGATTGTTCTCCGCGATCTGCACGGCAATTTCATACTGCTCATCCCCGCTCTCAAGCGGAACCAGCGCACGGGCATGTCCCATGGTAAGACTGCCTTCCGCCAGCATTTTCTGCACCCGCTCGTCCAGCTTCAGAAGACGCAGTATATTCGCCACGGCGGAACGGCTCTTTGAGATCCTTCCTGCCACTTCCTCCTGCGTCAGTCCGTACTCCTCCATGAGCTCGCGGTACGCCATCGCCTCTTCGACCGGATTAAGGTTCTCCCTCTGTATATTCTCGATCAGGGACATCTCCAGGATCTTCTTCTCATCATCCCTGCGCACGATCACGGGCACTTCCGTGACCCCTGCCTTCATCGCCGCCCGCCAGCGCCTCTCACCGGCAATAATCTCATAGTGATCGCCGCGGTCCTGCACCAGAATTGGCTGTAATATCCCGTACTTTCCAATCGAATCGGCCAGCTCCTGCAGCGCCTCCTCGTCAAAATACCTCCTCGGCTGCCCCCGATTCGGCTCAATCTCCGAAATCCGCACGGTCTTCACCCCGGAACCGGACGCTTTTCCCTCGGCTTCGGGTTCCTTTTCCACCTTTCCCAGTCCCCTTGTCTGATGCTCAGACTCGGACTCTTTTCCCATCTTTTCCAGCTGCTTTTCCTGCTGTTTTACCTGTTGCATTTCCGGCTGCTCGGTTTCGGGATTCTCTTCCGCGAAATCCTCAGAGAAAAACACCTCGGAACTGCTTTGACTGATCCGGGCAAATTCCTTCTCAATTTCTTCTCTTCTCGGAATTAAAGCATCGAGACCTCTGCCGAGACCTCTTTGTTTTCTGGCCATTTATTTCCTCCGTTCTGTTCCCCTCTCAATCTGTATCGCTTTTCCCGTTTGATTCTGCCAGAATCTCATCCGCCAGTGCCAAATATGCGGCAGCGCCGGACGACCGGCTGTCGTAGGCCGTGATGGGCTCCCCATAGCTTGGTGCCTCTGCCAGTCTCACATTCCTGGGAATAATGGTCTCGTAAATATGCTGTTCCACATGCTCCTTTACATTCTCCACCACCTGCGCCGACAGATTAGTGCGAGCGTCATACATGGTAAACACGATTCCCTCGATATCAAGCTTTCTGTTCAGCCTTTCCCTAACCAGATTGATCGTATGGATCAGCTGGCTCAGACCTTCCAGCGCATAATACTCACACTGAATCGGAACAATTACCGAATCCGCTGCCGTCATCGCATTGACCGTCAGAACATTCAAGGAAGGCGGACAGTCCATAATGATAAAGTCATAGTCATCCCGCACATAGTCCAGTGCATCGCGCAGAATAAATTCTTTGCGGCTAATACCGATCAGTTCGATTTCCGCCGCAGCCAGATTGATGTTGGATGGAATGAGATCCAGATTTTCGTAGGCGGTCTTCAAAATACATTCCTTTATGGTACAGTCGTCCAAAAGCAACTCATATGCAGTATTCTCGGGTTCGTTTTTGTCAATGCCGAAACCGCTGGTGCAGTTGCCCTGGGGATCAATATCGATCACAAGGATCCGTTTGCCGCGCTGTGCCAGAGCTGCGGAGAGATTGATGGATGTTGTGGTTTTGCCGACGCCGCCTTTTTGGTTGGCGATTGCGATGATTTTGCCCATTTATATAACCTCGGTTGGTGGCTGGAAAGGTATTTTCTATGCTTTTTATACTATAGCACAGATTATGTTTCACGTGAAACAATATAGTATTGAGAGAGCTTGAAGAATTATAGGTACGAGATCTGTCAGAGGTAAGATCTGTTGATTTCGCCTTGTCTCTCTACGATCCTTTCCCGTCATCGGCGAGGCAAGTCGGGAACTCGCCTTCCGCTCTGATGATCGGAAGGCTCAAACACCCCTCCACGCGAACCCGCGGGAGCCGCGGGCTCGCGACCTCGCCGCTGCCGGAAAACGATCTAGGTCGACTAAGGCTCATTCATAAAAGACTTACCTCCGACAGATCTCGTTTTCATTGTGCCACTTTTCAATTCTTTGCCATCCAATACACTTTGTATTGTTTCACGTGAAACACTATAGATCACTCTGATAGAAAAATCATAAATAGTAACTTTTGCTAAAACCAAGCCTCCCAAAATATATAAGCAACCGCAGGGCCTTTTCACGCTCATAGGAGCGTGAATTGAGCGAGTTTAGGCGAGCGTGCCCAAGGTGCTTATATATTTTGGGAGGCTGTCCTTTTCGCCACCAAGTATTTAATACTTGCTGATTTTCTTTTCACGCTCATAGGAGCGTGAACGAGCGAGTTTAGGCGAGCGTGCCCTAGGTGCTTATATATTTTGGGAGGCTGTCCTTTTTACCACCTCAATTTATTATTGTTTCACATGATACATCATCTAATTGGTTCTTTCGACGGCACCCCCGCCTTCCTCGGAAACCTCTTCGGAGTACTCTTAATCTTTCGAATCGGAATCAGAATCCTTCCATAATCTGTCCCCGGCAGCAGAAACGAGACCGTCTTCTCCGCTTTTCCTCCCAATACTGCGATTGCCTTTTTTCCTTCTTCCAGCTCTGCCTCACCTTTTTCCGCCTTATAAGAGATAAAGAGTCCATTTGTTTTAATGAAAGGCAGGCAGTATTCCGAGAGGGTAGCAAGATTGGCCACGGCGCGGGAAGCGCACAGATCAAATTGTTCCCTGTAAGCGGGATTTCTGGCCAGATCCTCAGCCCTGGAATGAATGACCTCCACATTGGTAAGGTGGAGTTTTTCCACAGTATCCTGAAGAAAGCGCGTTCTTTTGTTGAGGGAGTCCATCAGTGTGACCTGCAGCGCCGGATAGAAGATGGCAATGGGCATGCCCGGAAAACCGGCGCCGGTCCCGACGTCGATCAGCTTCATTCCTTTCCCGTCAAAATCCGCCGGCAGAGCCTTCTGCATTGAAAGGCTGTCCAGAAAATGCTTTTCATAGACTTCTTCCCTGTCTGTAATGGCCGTCAGATTCATGACTTTGTTCCACTCGATCAGGTTCTCATAGAAACCGCGCAGCATCTCCAGTTCGCGATTTCCCGCTTCCAGCCCCAATTCCTTCAAACCAACTGTAAGTTTATCTTCCACGAAATCCATACACAAATCCTATCTATATCAATTCTTCTTTTAATGATATGGGTCATATTGAATATTATAAGCGCAGCCAGCCGGAAAAACGATCTTTTGCACGAGTGTTAGTTGAGCTTAGGTTCTCTTTGCGGGGAGAGAGGCTTAGCGAAACTTCACGAGCACTCTAATCATTTTTCTGTCTGGTTGGGTTTAAATCTTGTGCGAAATTTCTCCAGATATACCAGCAGCACCGCCACATCCGCCGGCGTCACCCCGGACAGACGTGATGCCTGACCGATGGAGGCAGGACGGAACTTCTTGAGCTTCTGCCTGGCTTCCAGACGAAGGCTGGACACGTCGTCGTAATCGATGCTTTCGGGGATCCTGCGGTTCTCCATCTTTTCAAACTGTTCGACCTGGCGTCTCTGTCTGGCTATGTATCCCTCATACCGGATATTGATCTCCACCTGCCTGGTCACTTCTCCGGGCAGGGCAGGGCGGTCCGGGTCGAGGCCGGCGATGCTCTCATAGCCCAGCTCGGGGCGGCAGAGAAGTTCCGCAAGGGAGCAGGCCGTGCCCAGGGGGGCGGAGCCGTGTTCCTTGAGGTAAGTCTGGTTTTTTTGCGCGGCGCCGATCCGGATGCTCTTAAGACGGGCAATCTCCTCATCGATCAGGCGCTGTTTCTCACACACATGGTCATATTGTTCCTGTGTGATCAGGCCGACGCGGTAGCCGTAATGACGAAGACGAAGATCCGCGTTGTCCTGGCGAAGGAGGAGACGGTATTCCGCACGGGAGGTCATCATGCGGTAGGGCTCCAGGTTGTTCTTGGTGACCAGATCGTCGATCAGGACGCCGATATAAGCCTCCGACCGCTTCAGGACAAGCGGTTCCTTTCCCATGATCTGCATGGAGGCGTTGATCCCGGCGATCAGGCCCTGGGCAGCTGCCTCCTCGTAGCCGCTGCTGCCGTTGAACTGGCCGGCGCAGTACAGACCGCTGACCCGTCTGGTCTCCAGGGTCAGGCGGAGCTGGTTGGCGTCGATGCAGTCGTATTCTATGGCGTAGGCGTTTTTGACGATCACGCAGTTCTCCAGGCCGGGAACGGTGCGGTACATCCTCTGCTGGACATCGTCCGGCATGGAAGAGGACATTCCGTCGATATAGACCTGATTGGTATACCTTCCTTCCGGCTCGACAAAAACATGGTGCCTGTTCTTCTCCCCGAACTTTACCACCTTGTCCTCAATGGAAGGGCAGTAGCGGGGACCTGTTCCCTCGATGATCCCGGCATAGATGGGCGAGCGGTCCAGGTTGGCCCGGATGATGTCATGGGTCTCCTGATTGGTATACGTCAGGTAGCAGGGCATCTGCTCGATCTGGACCGTGGCGGGGTCAGTGGAATAGGAAAAAGGGATGACCTCTTTGTCTCCCTCCTGGATCTTCATCTTGGAGTAATCCAGCGTACGGCCGTCCATTCTGGCAGGTGTTCCGGCTTTGAAACGGCGGATTGGAATGCCGAGCCGGTCCATGGCCTCCCGCAGGAAGGTGGAGCGCTGCATGCCGCCGGGGCCTGTTTCGGTGATGGATTCTCCCACAAGGCATCGGGCGTTGAGGTAAGTGCCGGTGCATATGATCGCGGCGCGGCATTCATACACGGTTCCGGTTGCGATCCGGACGCCGGTGATCCTGTATGCCGCTTCGGACAGATCGTCATTTTCGGCCGTCTTTTCGGCGAGGATATCCGTCACTTCCGCCTGTCGGATGGTCAGGTGTTCCTGATTCTCCAGGACCATCCGCATCTCTTTGGAGTATTCGGCCTTGTCAGCCTGGGCCCGCAGAGAGTGGACGGCAGGTCCCTTGGAGACGTTGAGCATTTTGGACTGGATAAATGTTTTGTCGATGTTCTTGCCCATCTCGCCGCCCAGCGCGTCGATCTCCCGGACCAGATGCCCCTTGGAGGAGCCGCCGATGTGCGGATTGCAGGGCATCATGGCTATGCTGTCCGTGTTCATCGTAAAGATGACCGTGTTCAGCCCGAGGCGGCTGCAGGCCAGGGCGGCCTCACATCCCGCATGGCCCGCACCGATGACGCAGACATCTGTTTTCACTCTGTATTCCATAGTATTCTCGTCACTTTCCCATACAAAACTTTGAAAAGATCTCTTCGACCAGATCGTCTTCGACCGCCTCTCCCAGGATCTTTCCGAGAGAAGTATAAGCGCTCATCAGATCGATCGTAAAGAATTCTTCACTCATGCCGTCGCGGATACTGGCGCGCACAAGCCGAATGGCTTCTCTTGCTTCCCTGACAGCTTCCCTGTGCCTGGCAGAAGAGAGGAAGATCTCGTTTTTTTCCTCGATCCTTCCGGTGTGAAAGAGATCCCGGATGACCTTGCTCAGATCCTCCACGCCCTCGCCGGACAGGAGAGAGCAGTAGACTGTCTCCGGAAGCTCTCTCTGTTTATAAACGTTATTTTGCTTATATATTTCTGTAAATAGATTAATAACTGCCTGTTTTTCCGTTTTCTGCTCCAGATCGGACTTATTCAGAAGGACAACGCAGTGGCTCCCTTCCCCAATCCGGGAAGAAACCATCTCCGCGATGGAGAGATCCTCTTCGGACAGGTCGCCGGCTCCGTCGATCATAAACAGGATCAGGTCCGCATCCTGCAGGGCCTTGCGCGCTCTTAAGACGCCGATCTGTTCCACGCGGTCCTCCGTATTCCGGATCCCTGCCGTATCAGTGAGCTGCAAAAGGACGCCGCCTACTCTTACGGTCTCGCTGAGGGTATCCCTGGTCGTACCCGCCACATCGGTCACAATGGCGCGCTCTTCTCCGGCCAGGGTATTCAATAAAGAGGATTTTCCGGCGTTGGGCTTGCCGACGATAACGGTCCTGATGCCTTCCTTCAGGATCTTTCCTTCCTCGGCGTAGGAGAGAAGAGAAGTGAGCCTTTCCTCGATCCGGGCACAGACTTCTTCCAGATGAGGGGGGTAATCCTCCAGATCGTAGCTGTCCGGATCATCCAGGGCGGATTCGATAAAGGCGGTTTCGTACAGTATGGTCTCCCTGAGTTTTTTTACTTCTGCGGACACCTTGCCGGAGAGCTGCTCGATGGAGGATCTGCGGGCAAAATCCGAACTTGCGGAGATCAGGTCCATGACCGCTTCGGCCCTGGCAAGGTCAATTCTGCCGCCCAGAAAGGCGCGCTTTGTGAACTCGCCGGGCTCCGCCATGCGGGCCCCTTTTTTCAGGACCAGATCAAGGATCTGCTGCATGAGCAGCATGCCGCCGTGCGTATTGATCTCTATCGTATCTTCCGTGGTATAGCTGTGGGGCGCGCGAAAATAAGAGACCATCACCTCGTCCAGAATCTCCCCGCCCCGCACGATATATCCGTACCGGATCCGGCCGGGCTCCCACCTGTCCGGGTCGATCTTTTCCCTGTGAATTGTCTCAAAAACTGCCGATGCGATCCGCGGCGCCCCGGGACCGCTGATCCGGATGATCCCGATCCCCGCCGGGGACATCGCTGTAGCGATCGCGGCAATGGTGTCATTGACCGGTCTGTCGTACGTCAGTGCCATAGATCCTCCCGCCAAAATACGACACAGGGGGTCCACGCGCCCCTCAAAGCGCGGCAGACCCCCTGCAGCGATATCCTATTTGATTACTGTTTTTTAAGTGTGACGATGACTTTGCGGTTGGGCTCTTCACCCTCACTGTATGTTGTCACGAACTTATCTCCCTGCAGGGCGGAGTGGATGATCCTTCTCTCATAAGGATTCATGGGCTCCAGCGCGACGGGGCGTCTGGTCTTCTTTACCTTGAAAGCGATGTTCCGGGCAAGATTTTCCAGTGTTTTCTTCCTTCTCTCCCTGTAGTTTTCCGTGTCAGCCTTGACATGGATATATCCATCGATGCCCTTGTTGACGATCAGGGATACGAGATACTGGAGAGAATCGAGGGTCTGGCCTCTCTTTCCGATGAGGATGCCCATATCGTCTCCCTCGATATTGATCATAAGAAGGCCCTTTTCGCTGTTATAGTCCTCTTTGATCTCCACTTCCATATTCATGGCGCCAAAAACATCCATCAGGAATGCATGCGCCTTCTGCTTGATCTCATCGATCTGTTCCTGTGTCAGCTGGGGAACGACGGCAGGCTTCTTGCGTGGCTCCTGTGCGGGACGGGCACTCTTTTCTTCTTCGGAGACCTGTGCCTGTTCCCCGGCTGCAGCTCTGTCCGCGCGGGGAGCCTTCTCGCTGCCTTCCGCAAACCCTTCTTTACGGCCGCTTCTTCTGCCTTTTCTGTTCCTTCTGCGATGCTCTCTCTTCTCCTCCCCCTGTTCTTCCTTCGCGGGTGCGTCAGGCGCAGCGGGGGCAACGGAAGCAGCGGGGGCAGCAGGTGCGGGCTTTTCCTCTTTTACTGCACTTTTTTTGTCAGTGGCAGAAGCTTCTTTTTCAATCTTCTTCTCGGCCTTTTCCATGACCTTGTCCAGGATCTCCTGGGTGTGGTTGGAGGTATCCTTGATCCTGGCCTTGATGATGGCGGGCTTTGCGCCGATTCCGAGAAAACCTGCCTTTTCCCTCTGAATGATCTCGAATTCGAGCTTGCTGCTGGTCACGCCCAACTTCCTGCAGGCGGTCGTGATCGCTTCGTCCACTGTTTTATCGGTGATCTCTATAAACTGAGACATCTTTAGTTCCTTTCTGTATTTCAACGCTTTCCTGAGTCGTTGTAGTCGTCAACGAGCTTCACGCGGGCAGACAGGCTGTCCGGCTTAAAGTTCATATTCCTGCGGCTCTCTCTCATTGCCGCGACCTGATCTTCCTTTTCCTGGCTCAGTTTTGTCGCGTACTTGTCATTGCGGACGCTGCCGCGGCCCCTCATGCCTGCGCTGGTACTGATACTGCCGGCAGAATTGCTTCTCCTGGGAGCGCTCTTTTCTTCCTTGGCCTTGTTCTTCTCGACATTCTTCTCGACCATCGCATCAATATCCATCTTGTCGATGTGCTTATTGATGAGGACCTGCTGCACGCTGCGGATCACGGCACCGGCGATCCAGTAGATACCCATACCGGAAGGGAGAGTGAAGCAGAAGACGGCCGACATGATGGGCATGTAGATGTTCATGGACTTCATCATGGTTGAGGCCTGATCTTTGCTGTTTTCATTTCCGGTGGGCATGAGCTTGACGTTCAGCCACTGGGTAAAGGCAGCAAGGAAAGGAATCAGCAGCGCGATAATGATCATATAGTACTTGCCGCTGCTCATTGCGGACTGCAGCATGGACGAAGGCGAATTCGAGATGTTCAGTCCGAGAAAACTGTTGTACTGGGAAAGCTTGCTGACCGTATTGGAGATATCGGACTGAAGATTGCTGAAATGCTCGCCCAGCGTCCCCCAGTCAGCCGTGGAGAACTTATTGAGTACGTCAATAAAGGTGTTCTGCACGTATGTGGTCACGCCGGTCGTAAAGCTCTCGTTTTCAAACTGTCTGGCAAACTGGTTCGCTGCACTGAATGTCTGCAGGTACTCACCGGCGGGATCCACCTTGATCAGATTGTCTACCAGAGGGAAAAATGCTTCCTTGACCATCGGTACATATGCGGGAATGTTATAAAAGACCCTGTACATACCGAGAAGGATAGGCATCTGAATCAGCAGCTGGATGCAGCTGCCAGTAGCGTTTACGCCATACTTTTTATATACGGCCTGAATCTCCTCATTCATGCGCATCTGGGACGTCTGGTCCCTTCTTCCCGCATATTTCTTCTGGATCTTGTTGATCTCAGGCTGCATCTTCCTCGATAATTTGGAGAACTTCTGCTGACGGATCGTCAGGGGAAGAAGAGCCATATAGATCAGGATCGTCATGATGATAATGGCAAGCCCGGTGTTGGGAATGCCGATCTGGTTCAGGACATAGAATATGCCGTTCATGACCATTCCCAGAAATCTTGCTACAGGTCCGAGGATGGCGCCGCTGTTTTGTGTTAAAACCATTGAATTACTCCGTTCCAGTGTTTTTCTACACTAAGATTTTAGGGTACGGGATCATATCCCCCGTGGGAAAAAGGATTACAGCGCAGAATTCTCCACAGAGCCAGCAATCCTCCCTTCAGTGCTCCGTACTTTTCGACCGCCTCCAGACCGTACTGGGAGCAGGTGGGAATATACGGGCATTTTGTGCTCTTGAGAGGTGAGATATACCTCTGATACCATTTGATCATCATGATCATCACTGTCTTCATTCAGATTCCTCTTTCCGAATGCCGGATTTCCTCGCCAGATGCAGGAGCGCGTCCCTTATCTCATGATAAGCGGCCTCTGCGGCCCCGGCCCGCGCCACGACTACCATGTCCAAACCACTATTGAACTCCTGCTGATGCAGCCGATAACTTTCTCTGATGAGTCTTGTGACTCTGTGCCTGACGACGCTGTTGCCTACCTTCTTGCTCACGGAGATGCCGATCCGGTTCCCTTCCTTACCGTTTCCACACACATAAAGGACCAGATATCTGTTAGCGTACGATCTGCCGCTGCGGTAGCAATTCCTGAAATCCTGCTGTTTTTTCAGAGATTCCCAAGATTTCAAATTAACCTCTCTATCTTCGTAAAGTTATAAAAGAAAAAGCCACATTGCTGCGGCTTATCCATCAATTGTCAGACTGTCAATTTTTTTCTGCCCTTTGCTCTTCTGGCTGCGAGTACCTTTCTGCCGCCGGGAGTGCTCATTCTGGATCTGAATCCGTGCACTTTGGCGCGCTGTCTCTTCTTGGGCTGATATGTCATCTTTGCCATTTATACGATCCTCCTTGTTCAAGATTGTTTTCACATTGCCAAATGCTGCCTGTGTGTGGCGAACAGCATTCTTATTATATTGATTTTTAATATTCCCGTCAAGCAAAAAATGTCAGAAAACCGCGCTTTTAAAGGCTTTTTGGCGTTTCTACATCTTGAAAAAATAAATTTTTTTGGACAACATGTAGTGTATCCCGATTTATCCACATTGGTCACTTTCACCTGTTCACTGTCCACAGATTGTGGAAAACATGTGGATAAGCTTATTCACAATGGGCCCGAATCGCTCATTTTCAAGTGTTTTTTCACTGTGTGCAGATGCAGTTTGCAAATGGGAATAACCGGCAAAAAATTATTTATCAACATTTCTTTCCACATTCTTCACTTTTTAAGAATATAATCCGGGAATTTGAAGATTTTTTACATTTATATTAAGATTACTGTAGTATAGACATAATATGGGCAGAATGCCCAAAAACGCCTTATTCATCAATAACTTTTAACCAAAACAGGGATAGTAAACTATGGAAAATGTTACAGTAACCCCCCACAACGAGATCATTCGCGACAACTGGCAGAAGATCAAAGAGCACATCCGCGTGGAATACCGTCTCTCCAACGCATCTTACAAGACCTGGATCGAGAAGCTGGAGATCGCAGACATCCAGAACAACCTCGTCCGGATCCGCATTCCCAACGGAAAACCCATGATGCTTACCTATATAACGGAAAATTATCAGGTCCTCTTCATGATCACGATCTCCGAACTGCTCGGGGAAGATTATGAGGTGGAGTTTGTGCTGGACGACGTCCGCACCGATCCTGCCGTGCCCGTTCCGGCACCGGACGCGCAGGTAAACCGCGTTATGCTGGAGAACGCGCACCTCAATCCGCGCTACAATTTTGACACCTTTATCGTCGGCAGCAACAACTATTTTGCCCAGTCGGCGTGTCTTGCCGTGGCCGAATCCCCCGGCAACACCTACAATCCCCTGTTTCTGTACGGCGGATCGGGACTGGGAAAGACACACCTGATGCAGTCCATCGGCAACTACATACTGGAAGTCAGCCCGCACACCAGGGTCCTTTACGTCACCTCCGAGCAGTTCACGACTGACGTGATCGAATCGATCCGAAGCGGCAACGCCTCCTCCATGGCCAGGGTCCGCGACAAGTACAGGACCGTGGATGTCCTGCTTTTGGATGACATACAATTTATAATAGGAAAAGAGTCGACGCAGGAGGAGTTTTTCCACACCTTCAATGAGCTCCACCAGTCGGGCAAACAGATCGTCATTTCCTCCGACCGTCCGCCAAAAGAGATGGAGACGCTGGACGAGCGGTTCCGCTCCCGTTTCGAATGGGGCCTGATCGCGGATATCCAGCCGCCCAGCTACGAGACGCGCATGGCGATCCTTCGCAAGAACGTAGAATCCACCGGCGCGACCTTCGGAAACGACGTGCTGGAGTACATCGCTACCAATATAAAGTCCAACGTCCGTGAACTGGAAGGCGCCGTCAACAAGATCATTATGTTCTCAAAGCTCAACAACGTGGAACTGAACCTCGAGAACGCCAGGGAGGCGCTCAAGGACATGGTCTATCACGACAAGGGAGGGCAGATCACGCCGGACCGCATCATGAGCGCGGTCTGTGAGCACTACGGCGTGCGTACCGCGAGTATCCTCTCCAAGAAAAAGGACAATGAGATCGTTGTCCCCAGGCATGTGATCATGTATCTCCTTCGGACCTATACGGACATGACGCTCAAGGATATCGCCCGCTTTATAGGCAGAAAAGACCACTCCACGGTGATCCACGGTGTGGAAAACATCAAGGAAAACCTTGTGAATAATGAGGAAATGCAGGGAAATATCAATATTATACTCAGGAAGCTCGGCCTTCCCGGCTGACCAGCTGCCGCAAAAGGGCGCCGGACGGTGTGGAAGAGTGTGGAAAGAAATCCTTTTTTTCACAGCAAAATCACACCCTTGTACACCTCCCCGAATTGTATTTATGCCCCAAAAACAGTATAATAATTTTAACTGTCCACATTTCGACAGCCCCTACTACTATAACTACGATTCTTTACTTTGCTTTGCAGGCTCCCGCCCTTGACCGGCACACGTCCCGCCGGTGAGCAGCTGCGGTGTGGATAAGTGTCCACACGACAGCGGGAGTGGAAAGGAATGCATCATTTATGGAATTACGAATTGCGAAATCTTATCTGGCACAGGGAATTCAGATCGTCTCCAAAGCGGTCCCCAGCAAGACGACCATGTCGATCCTGGAGTGCATCCTGATCGATGCGTCCGGGACGGATATCCGCCTGATCGCCAATGACATGGAACTCGGTATCCAGACGACCGTGCCGGGTCTGATCGCGGATCGCGGCATTATCGCTGTGGACGCACAGATCTTTTCGGGTATCATCCGCAAGCTTCCCGACAACGACGTGACCATCGTCACGGACGGGGAAAAGATCACGATCACATGCGAAAAGGCCAAATTTACCATTCTCGGAAGAGACGGCGCGGACTTTGCCTATCTGCCGGAAATCGAGAAGAAAAATGAGATCACGCTTTCTCAGTTCACGCTCCGGGATCTGATCAACAGGACTATTTTCTCGATCTCTCCCAACGAGAACAACGGGATGATGACCGGTGAACTTCTGGAGATCCGCGACAACCATCTGCGCATGGTGGCGCTGGACGGCCATCGGATCGCCATCCGTAACGTGGAGCTTGGCAGCTCCTATGAGGACAGGAAGGTGATCATTCCCGGCAAGACGCTCAGCGAGATCAGCAAGATCCTTTCCGGCGATACCGAGAAGACTGTCAGTATCTCTTTTACCGACAAGCACGCTCTCTTTGAGTTCGACGATACCATCGTGGTGTCGAGACTTCTGGACGGCGAGTACTACCGGATCGACAAGATGCTTTCCACCAATTACCAGAGCCGCGTCACGGTACAGAGAAAGGAATTCCTCAGCTGTATCGACCGCGCGACGCTCCTCGTCAAGGAAGAGGACAAAAAACCGATCATCCTGATGATCGGCGAGGAGTATATGGAGCTGCGGATCAACACTTCCTTGGGAAGCATGAACGAAGTGATCGACATCACCAAGGACGGAATCGACATGAACATCGGTTTCAATCCCAAGTTCCTGATCGATGCGCTGCGTGCGATCGACGACGAGGAAGTTACGATCCATCTGATCAGTCCCAAGGCGCCCTGCTTTATCCGGGATGCGGAGGACAAGTACTGCTATCTGATCCTTCCGGTCAACTTCATCACGATCGACTGAAAAGAAGCCTGAAGAAGCATTACGGGGGCAGAGCCGCAGGAGGAAGAATCGCATTATGGAACTGACTATAAGGGATGAGTTTATAAAGCTCGGACAGGCGCTCAAGCTGGCCGGCGTTACCGGCTCGGGCGTCGAGGCGAAGATCATGATCGAGGAGGGAAAAGTCCTCGTGAACGGCGCAGTAGAGACGCGCAGGGGAAAGAAGCTCCGGGAGGGGGATACTTTTTCCGCGGGCGGCAAAGAGTTTACGGTGCACACCGCTTAATTAATCAATGATCATACAATCTTTGGAACTTATGAATTTCAGGAATTACGAATCCCTGGATCTGAAGTTCTCGGAGGGGACCAACATCTTCTACGGGGACAACGCCCAGGGAAAGACCAATATCCTGGAATCACTGTATTTGATATCTACTACTAAATCACACAGGGGGACCGGAGACAGGGATCTGATCCGTTTTGGACAGGATGAGGCGCATATACGCTCGATAATTCTGAAGAAAGAGATCGATTACCAGGTGGATATGCATCTGCGGAAGATGCGCTCGAAGGGGATAGCCGTAAACGGGCAGAGACTTCGGAAAGCATCCCAGCTGATCGGTCTTCTTCATATTGTGTTCTTTTCCCCTGAGGATTTAAGTATCGTTAAGAATGGTCCGGCTGAGCGCAGGCGGTTCATGGATATGGAACTGTGTCAGCTGGATGCATCCTATCTTCACGATCTCAATCACTACAACAAAGTGGTGGAACAGAGGAATAAACTTCTCAAGGAGATCAGTCAGTTTCCCCAGCTGGCTGACACACTGGATGTATGGGATGAACAGCTTGTATCGTACGGCACCAGGATCATAGACAGAAGAAAGCAGTTCATCGGAGACTTGTCACAGATCGTCAGACAGATCCATGAAAAGCTCTCGGGAGGCCGGGAGTCACTGCTCATCACTTACGAACCCAACACGGAATCCACGCTGCTGGCGGATAAGATCCGCAGCGCAAGAGAACGCGACATCTATCAGAAAATGACCACCGCCGGCCCGCACAGGGATGACTTTTCCTTCGCGGACGGGGACATCGACCTGAGAAAGTTCGGGTCGCAGGGGCAGCAAAGGACCTGCGCGCTGTCATTAAAGCTCTCCGAGATCAGGCTGGTGACCGAGATGATCGGAGATAAGCCCGTTCTCATGCTGGACGATGTTCTGTCGGAGCTGGACAGCCGGAGACAGAATTATCTGATGAGTACCATAGGCGGCATTCAGACATTTATCACATGTACGGGACTCGACGAATTTGTCAACAACCGGTTTTCCCTCGACAGAGTCTTTGAGATCGAGAGAGGAACCGCGGTACAGAATAATAAGCAGTGAACGAAAGTCCGGAACAGGAGTACGAATCGAACATGGCATCTACAAAAATAGAAAACAATTATACGCCGGACAACATACAGGTTCTGGAAGGACTGGAGGCCGTCCGCAAAAGACCGGGCATGTACATAGGCACGACCTCTTCCAGAGGGCTTCATCACCTCGTCTATGAGATCGTGGACAACTCGGTCGATGAAGCGCTCGCGGGGTATTGTACGCATATTGAAGTGACCGTCCATCAGGACGGCAGTGTTACCATACAGGATGACGGCCGCGGCGTTCCGGTGGGCATCAACCACAAGACGGGGCGCAATGCGGTGGACCTTGTTTTTACGGAGCTCCATGCAGGCGGCAAGTTCGGCGGCGGCGGATATAAAGTCTCGGGAGGTCTGCACGGCGTAGGCGCGTCGGTCGTCAACGCGCTGTCAGAGTGGCTGGACGTTGAGATCCGGCAGGGGGGCTTTATCTATCACCAGCGCTTTTCAAGGGGCGCGACGATCGTTCCTCTGGAGAAGATCGGCGAGGTTCCCCCGGAGGAGACGGGGACGAAGGTCACATTCCTGCCCGATTCCCTGATGTTTCAAGAGACGACGGATTTTGACTACGACGTTCTCAAGCAGCGCCTCAGAGAGATGGCATTTCTGACCAAGGGCCTCAAGATCACGCTCTGTGACGAGAGGATCCCCGAGGGAGAAGAGAATACCGAGGATTTCAAACCCAGGACCCATGTTTTCCACTATGAGGGCGGCATAAAAGAGTTCGTAAAATATCTGAACCGGTCCAAAAAGCCTCTGTATGACGAGATCCTTTATTTTGACGGGACAAAGAACGGCGTGTACGTCGAGGCGGCGCTGCAGCACAACGATTCCTATGCGGACAGCGAGTACAGCTTTGTCAACAATATCAATACGCCCGAGGGCGGCATGCACCTGATCGGCTTCAGAAATGCCCTCACGAAAACTTTTAACGAATATGCCCGCAGCAATAAGCTCCTCAAGGACAGTGATCCCAACCTGGGCGGCGACGATATCCGGGAGGGAATCACAGCGATCATCAGCATCAAGATCGAGGATCCCCAGTTCGAGGGGCAGACCAAGCAGAAGCTGGGCAACACCGAGGCGCGCGGCGCGACGGACAGCATCGTTTCTGAGAAGCTCAAATATTACCTGGAACAGAATCCGGCCGTGGCCAAGACCATCATCGAGAAGTCCCTACTGGCCCAGCGGGCCAGGGAGGCGGCCAGAAAAGCGAGGGACCTGACCAGGAGAAAGACGGCGCTCGAGACGATGAGCCTGCCCGGAAAGCTGGCGGACTGCTCGGACAAGAATCCGAAGAATTGCGAGATCTTCCTGGTCGAGGGTGACAGTGCAGGCGGAAGCGCCAAGTCTGCCCGCAACCGGTTTACGCAGGCGATCCTTCCTCTTCGCGGCAAGATCCTCAACGTGGAAAAGGCAAGAGAAGACAGGATCTACGCCAACGAGGAGATCAAGGCGATGATCACGGCCTTCGGCACCGGGATCCACGACGAATTCAATATTGAGAAGCTTCGTTACGACAAGATCATTATCATGACGGATGCGGACGTCGACGGCGCCCACATCGATACGCTGATGCTCACCTTCCTCTACAGGTTTATGCCGGAGCTCATTAAGCAGGGACATGTGTACCTCGCCATGCCGCCGCTGTATAAGCTGGAAAAGAACAAAAAGGTCTGGTACGCGTACAGTGACGACGAGCTGAACAGGATCCTGAACGATGTGGGAAGAGACCAGAACAACCGGATCCAGCGCTATAAGGGTCTCGGCGAGATGGATCCCGAGCAGCTGTGGGAGACCACTATGAATCCGGATACCAGGATCCTGAAGCGTGTGACGATCAACGAGGAGTCCGAATCGGAAGTGGATCTTGTCTTCAATACGCTGATGGGAGACAAGGTGGAGCCCAGAAGGGAATTTATCGAAGAGAACGCCAAGTTTGTCAAAAACCTGGATATTTAAGTTATTATAAGCAGAACTGGTGGAAAGAATGGACGATAAGATTTTTGACAGAATACAGGATGTGGATCTCCAGAAGACAATGGAGAATTCCTACATCGACTATGCGATGAGCGTGATCGCGTCCAGAGCACTTCCCGACGTAAGAGACGGATTAAAGCCTGTGCAGCGCCGCATTCTGTATGCGATGTCGGAGCTGGGCAACAGTCCTGACAAGCCGCACAGAAAATGTGCCCGTATCGTCGGCGATACCATGGGTAAGTATCACCCCCACGGAGACAGCTCCATCTACGGCTCTCTGGTCAATATGGCCCAGCCCTGGTCCATGCGCTATACCCTGGTCGACGGACACGGAAATTTCGGCAGTGTGGACGGCGACGGCGCAGCGGCCATGCGTTATACCGAGGCCAGACTGACTAAGATCTCCATGGAAATGCTTGCGGATATCGGCAAGAATACCGTGGAATTTGTTCCGAACTTCGATGAGACGGAGAAAGAACCTTCGGTCCTTCCCTGCCGGTTCCCGAATTTACTGGTGAACGGAACGACCGGCATCGCGGTCGGTATGGCGACGAACATCCCCCCGCACAATCTGCGGGAAGTGGTGGCCGCTGTCACGAAGATCATCGACAATCGGATCGAAGAGGACAGAGATACTTCCATCGAGGAGGTGCTGTCGATCATCAAGGCGCCCGATTTTCCTACGGGCGGCATTATCATGGGCACCGCCGGCGCCACGGAGGCATACCGGACGGGGCGCGGGAAAGTGATCACAAGGGCCGTCACCGACATTGAACAGATGGGCAACGGCAAGAGCAGGATCGTGGTTACAGAGCTCCCTTATCTTGTCAACAAGGCCAATCTGATCCTCAAGATCGCAGAGCTGGTCAAGAACAAGAAGGTAGAGGGTATCACGGATCTGCGGGACGAGTCCGACAGAGAGGGCATGCGCGTCGTGATCGAGCTGCGGCATGACGCCAATCCGAACATTGTTCTCAATCATCTTTTTAAACACACGCAGCTTCAGGATACCTTCGGTATTACCATGCTTGCGCTGGTAAACAATCAGCCCAAGATCATGAATATCCTGGATATGCTGCTCCACTATCTCCGCCACCAGGAGGACGTGGTCACAAGAAGGACCAAGTATGACCTCGGCAAGGCGGAAGAGAGGGATCACATCCTGCAGGGTCTGCTGATCGCCCTGGACAACATCGACGAGGTGGTGCAGATCATCCGGGAGAGCGCGAACGTCCAGGAGGCGAGAAACCGCCTGACGGAGCGCTTCGGACTGGACGACGTACAGTCCCAGGCGATCGTGGACATGCGTCTGCGGGCTCTGACAGGTCTGGAAAGAGAGAAGCTGGAGAACGAACACGAGGAACTCCTTCGAAGGATCGAGGAACTGAAGGGGATCCTTGCGGATGAGAAAAAGCTCCTTGCGGTGATCCGCAAAGAGATGAACGATATTGCCGACCGCTTCGGCGATGACCGGCGCAGCCGCATCGAGACTTTTATCTCGGAGATCGAGGCAGAGGATCTTATTCCGAACGTCAATACAGTCATTGCCATGACGTCTCTCGGCTATATCAAGCGCATGACGGTGGACAACTTCAAGGTCCAGAACCGCGGCGGCCGCGGGATCAAGGGCATGCAGAAGCTGGAAAATGACTATATCGAAGACCTTCTGATGACCAGGACCCATGATTTTATCCTGTTCTTTACGAATAAGGGGCGGGTCTACAAGATGAAGGCCTATAAGATTCCGGAGTCCGGAAGGACCTCCAGGGGAACGGCCATTATCAATCTTCTGGAACTCAATCCGGGCGAAAAGGTGACGGCCATCATACCGCTCCTTCACTATGACGAGAACAACAATCTTTTCATGGTCACGAGAAGCGGCATCATAAAGAAGACGGCCATCACGGACTTTGCCAACATCAATAAGAAGGGCATCAACGCGATCCACCTTCGGGAGGACGACGAGCTGATCGAGGTCAAACAGACCAACAGCAAGGACGAGATTTTCTTGGTGACCCGTATGGGCATGTGCATCCACTTTATGGAGACGGAGGTCAGGAAGATGGGCCGCAGTGCCACCGGCGTATACGGCATCAAGCTCCGTGAAGGCGACGCCGTGATCGGTATGCAGATCAGCTCACAGGGCGATTCGCTGCTTCTTGTGTCGGAGAACGGCATCGGAAAGAGGACGCCCCTGTCCGAGTTCAGGATGCAGAAGCGGGGCGGCTACGGACTCAAATCCTACAGGATCACCGAAAAAACAGGGTACCTGGTAGGCGTCAAGGCCGTGACCGACGAGCATGAGATCATGATGATCAATTCTGACGGAATCATTATTCAGATCCGTGCCTGCGACGTCAGTACCAACGGCCGCTATGCATCGGGCGTCAAGCTTATGAATCTGAACGACGGCGCAAAGGTCGTACAGATCGCCAAGGTGCGGGACAGCGGAGAAGAGGGCGAGGAGTTCGCCGGGAACGACACAGACGCGGAAGAAAACACAATAAAAGAAGACCAGAATTAAAAATACATCCAGGCAAGGAATCGAACCATATTCCGGAATATGCATAGAGTTTTAAATATTGCATTTCCGGGATATGGTTTTTTAATAGTCTTTTGGTTTTATTATTTCATGGGGTGCAGTAAGGGGGGTGTTACCATGGGGATGATCAATTCTGATTTTTACAGTAAGTACATAGCCGGGGACGTGATGGAAATGCCTTTTGAGGCGCGGGAAATGATAGAGATGGCGTCTTTTGATCTGCAGGAGCAGTATGCGGATCTCGTGCAATGTTCCGGCGACGCCTGCTATCTGCCGGCGGATGTGCTTCTGGCACTTTTAGAGGACAGGACCTTTTTTGCCAGAATCATGATGATCCTGGACAGCGGCGAAAATGTCATCCTGAGCGGCCTCACACTGGCCTTCACTTCGGAGCACCTCAGCAAAATGGGGCTCTCGGAACAGGACGCCGCCAATCTCGTCGCGCGGTTTCTCGAGAATGAGAAAAACCTGTCCTTCAGCATCGACGCGGCGGTGGCCGGAAGGCAGGAGAGAGTGACCGGAATTTATATCTTTGCGAACGGCTGGTTCGGCGTAGAGACGGAGTGTCTCGAGGAACCGGGATGGCATGAGAAGGAAGAAGATCCGAACGCAGAACCTGCCTGGGTGCCTTCCTCCAGCTATCTCTTTTCCGATGAGGGTGATCTCGTAGCGACGCCCGACATTCGCTATGACATCCGGGCCTGGATGAATTTTGTGGACACGTTTTCCGTCATTCATGAGGAGGCGTCCGCCTGGGAGAAGAGCGATGCGCCGCAGGAGGAGGAAGGACAGGAGTTCATCGTCTTCTCGAGGGAAGTTAAGAAGGCCATGGAGGAGGGAAAGCCGGTCGTCGTGATCGAGAGTGCGGCGACTTTTGGCGGAATGATCTATCCGGGCATTGCGGAATTCGCCTTCCGGATGCGCAATACCGTGCGTGAGAACGGAGCGGTTCCGGCTTTTGCGGCGATCATCAGGGGACAGGTGCACATCGGCCTGAATGACGATGAGATCTACTATCTCGAGCAGAGGAGAGGTTCTATTTTCAAGGCCTCCGCGCGCGATATTCCGATTCTGCTCGCCAAAAAGACGGACGGCGTGATGACCATCGCCGCCGCCGTGCAGGTCGCCGCGCTGGCGGGCATTCCGGTCGCCTGCGGGAGCGGAATCGGCGGTGCGCAGATCGGTGCCGAGAAGACGATGGATATCTCCACGGATCTGGAGTCGGTCGCAAGAAATCCCGTCATGGTCGTATGTTCCGGCACAAAGCCGATCCTGGATCTCTCATTGACAATGGAATATCTGGAGACGGCCGGCGTTCCGGTCATCGGCTACGGAACGGACCAGATGCCGGAGTATATGGTGCGCGGCAGCGGGTTCCGCCTCACTTACCGGATGGATACACCGCGGGAGCTCGCGGATGTCATGAAGATCAAGAAGAATATGAACATTCCGGGCGGCGTACTGGTGGTCAATCCGATTCCGGCGGCCTTTGAGATCGATGCGAACAGGACGCGGGAGGCGGTGGAGAAGGCCGCGGAGGACGTTCAGAAGAACAATGTCATGGGTAAGGCCATCACGGGCTATATGATGGGGAGAATCAAGGAATATCTGGGCGACAGGAGTGTGGAGTCACAGAAGGCGTTCCTGATCAACAATGCGGAGCTGGCTGCGAAGGTGGCTTGCGAGATCGGATAAGTATTTCATTCATGTCTTTCATGCCCTGCGGGCACAGGCTGTGTCAAAAGGGCGCCGCCCTAAGAATCATTTCTTAGTGCGACAGCCCCAATTGCAACAGCCCCATTTCCTGTTATTAATCAGCACTTTTCGAAAGCGGTCAGTTTCGTCTGAACCGGACGGCCGCCGCGATTCCGGCGATCAATACTGCAAGGGATGCGCCCAGGAGGATCCATGTATCTGCAGACAGATCCCGTACGTCTGTCTTTGCAGCGACGGCTGTATCTTCCGAGGCTTCCTGTCCGGGCATTTGGCTTTGATCATGCTTCATCGCAGTCGTTTCATCTCCGGTAAAGGAAATTTCCTCTTCGTCCGCTTCTCTGTCGGCCGGCGGCCCAGGCATCTCTGCACCTTCTTCAAAATTGCCGTCCTGCGGGCGGTTTCCTCTGCCGGGTCCTCTGCCGCGCCAATTTTCCCTGTTGTCTTCCGAGGACTCAGAAGTGTTGTCCGAGGACTCAAAAGCGCTATTCTCTGAGAAATCTTCTTCACTATGCATTTCACCGTGATCCATGCCGCCCATGCCGTTCATACCGTTCATGCCGCCCATCATTCCGGAGGAACTGCCCAGCGTGGTCGCCGTACTCTCCAGCGTGCATTCCGTCGTGGCTTCCCCGGTGGAAACCGTATAGGTATCTCCGACCGTCATCTCCGGGCAGCTGAATGCGACGGAGGAATAGCTTGCTGCCGGCGCATAGCTGAGAAGGACCGCACCGGACGCGTCGGTCACAGTAAACGCCGTTCCTGCCGCTGCCGTTTCATCCAGGTTGTAAAGGACCGCGCACTGCGTGCAGGTGTCGGAGAATGCCTCTGCCATGGAGGAGTCTCCGCAGGCGACGAGCGTGCCGCCGGTCACGACCAGTTCCCCGCCGCTCTCTGTGCCGTAGTCCAGCGCGCAGTTGCCGCCGGAGCCGGAGAGGCTGATCAGGATGGTCCCGCCGCCGATATAGATGCTGCCGTTGGAGTCGAGCCCATCCGCATCTCTGCCGTTTTCATTGATGATTGTGACAGTTCCGCCGTTGATGCGGATATATGTCTCGTCTTCCATTCCGCCGTCTGCAGCATTATCATCTGCTGCTGCGGCATTATAATCTGCTGTTGCGGCATTATCGTCTGCAGCTGCGTTATTGTCTGCTGTAGAGGCATTATCGTCTGCAGCTGAGGTATTAGTGTCTTCTGAAGTGGTATTTTTCCCTGCCTCCGGTGCTGTCCCCGTGCCCTGCATGCCACCGAAGCCGCCGAACATGTCCGAACTGCCTCCGTTGGCATTCATGCCGTCATCCGTGGGATACAGCGTGATGTCCCCACCGTCCACATCGATCGTGACCGCCTCAATTCCTTCGTAACACTCCGTGATCGTGACAGATCCGCTGGCCATGTAGAAGGAAGTGTCCGTGTGGATCCCGTCGTCGCCTGCCGCGATCGTAATGTCGGCGTCCATGATGCAGAGCTGGTCGTTGGCATGCAGGCCGTCTTCCGGACACGTTATGGAGATCGTGCCGCCGGTGATCACCAGGCTGTCGTTGGCATCGATTCCGTGCTTGTAGGATCCGGTGATCGTGAGAGAACCGCTGCCATTGATCGTCAGGTCATCATGGGAAAAGATCACACCGCCTGTGTTGTCGCTGAGAGCCTCCGACGAATAGGTGCTGCTGCTTGTCATTGAGTTCTCGGAACCCTCTTCCAGTGTCACGAAGACCTTGTCCGCCTGGTCGACGATCAGGCAGGCATCGTCCTCACAGTCAATCGTGACGCCGTCCAGAAGGATCCAGACCTTGGAGGTATTGTGCGTATTTACAATGATGCTTCCGTCCGTGAGTTCTCCGGAGAGCACGTATTTTCCCGCGTTTTTGATCGTGACGCTGCCGTCATTATAGTAGGCGCCGCTCCCGGAGATCTCCGCGCCGTCGCCTGTGAGGGTGATCACACACGCTCCGTCCGTGCTCCAGTCACCGTCCTTATCGTTCTCGGTAAAATACTGGTTTCCGCTGTTTCTCTCCGCGTCGTCGTCGACGACCGCCTCTATTCCCAGTGCCTCGCCGTTCATGAACAGCGCTGTGATGAGCAGAGCCAACACTGTCACGGCGATGCAGATGATGTCTATTCTCTTATGCGTAGACAATGTCTGTTCTCCTTTTTCTATTTGTCTCTTTCTGTCCATTCACAGCGGCTGAGGACCATGTCACTGAGCCACTGTCTGCATATTTCTTTATCAGCCCATGTAATCGCCGTTGTAGCTCACCAGCACCGCGCTGTGCACGCCGTTCATATCTGCCAGCGCATTGACGAAGTCCGTGTTGTCCTCCTTCAGCCGGATCTCGAGATTGAGCTCGACGGAGCCCTTGCGGGCTGTCTTGCTTTTGACGGTGCAGCGCTTTACATGGCTGTTCAGGAACTCGATCGCCGCCTTCTCACTGTCATTTCCGTCCACGTCCAGCACGACGATATACGGGTTGGACATGTCCTTGTGATTGGCAAAAACGAGGAGCACCACACCGATCAGAACGCTCCCGAAGACTGCCAGCGGGATCATCCCCGCGGCGAGAACGATGCCGGCAGCGATCGACCAGAAGAGGAAGGCGATGTCCATCGGCTCCTTGATCGCCGTCCGGAAACGGACGATGGACAGCGCGCCGACCATGCCGAGGGAGAGCACGACGTTGGAAGTGACTGCCAGTATCACAAGTGTGGTGATCATCGTCAGGGCGACCAGTGTCACGCCGAAACTCGACGAGTACATCACCCCCGCATAAGTCTTTTTATAGATGAAGAAGATGAACAGTCCGAGGGCAAAGGCAAGCCCGAGGGCCAGGACCATGTCGAGAACCGTCACGGCCGTTACATTTTCCAGAAAGCTTGATTTGAAGATATCGCTGAAAGTCAAGGTGTATTCCTCCTGTCGATTTAATAAGGTTCCGTTAAAAAGATCTGCCGGTCGGAAACTGACTCCTACCCGTAGATCCTGCACTGCGCATACTTGGAAAACGCGCTCTCCCGCCTGCCCGGGAGCTGTACAGCGTCCCGGATGACCGAGGGCAGGTAGGCGTCCCACTTGACCTCTAAGATAGCCGGCGCGTCGCCGGCGGGGATGGTCACATTCTTCGGATCCAGGAACATCCTGCAGTGAAGACTCGTCCGGATGTCGTAATCCAGCGTCACCCGCACGTTGCCGGCGTCGAAGACGAACGGCTCCCGTGTGTAGTCGACGATGGTGCGGGGCATGAGGCCCTGGTACCGCATTTTGACGTACAGCTCCTTTAGGAGCGGGTCGCCGGATTCCAACATAAAACCGATGTCCCCGTCCAGGATCTGCTGCACCTGCAGCGCTGTGAGCGTCGCCATGTATTTTGTCCCGAGACCGTTCCGCTTGGACTTCTTCTCGAGCCGGATGAACGAGAGATCGTCGTTGTAGTAGCGGATCCGGAACTTCTCGCGCATGTTGACGCCGTCGATCTTCTCCCGCAGCGCTTTGTCGCTGAGATTGTCAAAATACAGGCTCCGTATCAGGTACCGGCCGCCCTCCGCGTGCGGATCCGGCCTTGCGACGGCGCGCAGCCTGGCACGCAGTGCGAACATATCCGCACGGTTGATCTCGTGCTTCCACTCATGTCTGTAATGAATATCCAAAAAACTCACCTCGGTTCGATACAGAACCGCCTTGGCGGTCCCGCTTCGCAGCGCGTCCGTCCGGACCCGTCTGCCGTTTACGATACTATTTTTAGCAATTGAACCTTAGAGAAACCTTAAAGATGTTTCGTAACGTAAAAAGATCATTTCCGGATCCCGAATTTTTTCATTTTCCGATATACAGTCACTCTGGTGATTCCAAGTGCCTCGCTTGTCCTCGTTATATTCCAGTGCTGCTCCGTCAGCGCCCGGAGCAGGTCCTCCTTTTCACGCTCGTATTCTGTCTGCTGCGCAGATACGGCGGGAGAAAATACGGGGAGTGCGGCGGCAGGTGCCGGAGATATGTGCTCTTCACCTGCAGGAGGATGCGGACGTTCCCTCAGTTCGGACAAAGGCGCATCCTCAGGCAGGGATTCCATGATATACGCATTTCCGGAGCGCTCCAGAATATCGCTCGTGATTACGCCGCCCACCGTGAAGACTACGAGCCGCTCGATACAGTTCCGCAGTTCCCTGACGTTTCCCGGCCAGCTGTATGCCTTCAGGATCTGCTCCATTTCCGGTGAAAATCCTCGGATCGATTTTTCGTAGATGCTGTTCATCTGCGCTACAAACTGTTCCGCCAACGGAAGGATGTCATCCGGCCTCTCCCGGAGGGAAATCTGATGCAGGGAAAAAATATTCAGCCGGTAGTACAGATCCTGTCGAAATCTTCCTTCCTTCACCTCTTTGTTGAGATCTCTGTTTGTCGCCGCGATCACGCGCACGTCGATCGGAATCATCTCCTTTCCGCCGACGCGGGTGATCACGTGCTGCTCCAGTGCCCTGAGAAGGACCGGCTGCACGTCCAGCGGCATCTCGCCGATCTCATCGAGAAAGACGGTACCTCCGTCCGCAGCCTGCAGCTTTCCGATCTCCCCCTCCTTTTTGCCGCCGGTAAACGCGCCTTTCTCATATCCGAACAGTTCGCTCATGAAGAGTTCCTTCTGGATGGCACCGCAGTCGATGGGCATGAAGGTCCCCTTGTAACGGGAGCTTGCAAGGTGGATCGCCTGCGCCAGGACATCTTTTCCCGTGCCGCTCTCACCGGTGATCAGGATATTCGCGTCGCTTGCGGCAAAGACCTTCGCCCGCTCGATCAGGCTCTTCGACTGGACGTCCTCGACGACAAGATCACTGAATTTGTGCAGCTTCTGCCTTGTCTTTAACTGATCCGCCAGCTTCTCGATGTGCGCCATCTCCGTGATGACAAAGAGTGACTCGTTCGTAATATCCTGTGCGATCACATGGTGGGAGACTGAGCAGGGATACACTTTCATCTCCGTGCGGAGGGAAGTGACATAGTCTTTGAACGGGGAACGCGACCGGACCGCGTCTCTGATGAGGTCCTCCCGGAGAAATTTTCCTATGTAATGTCCTACATAACTCCCGGCCTCCGAACCGGTCATCTCCAGCAGTGCCCGGTTGATCATCTTGATTGTCCCGTCGCTCCCGGTCACAATAAAGCCGTCTGAGACGGTATTGATGATCGCGTCCGTCCTTCGCAGGGCCGCCTCCGTCTGGATGTGTGATTCCTTCTGCGCCAGCTGCTGCTCGATGGCGTAGGCGGTCATAACAATCATCGCCAGCGTGTGCGGCTGGAAATCCAGGGCGACATGTGTCATAGAAATCGCCCCGATGATATCCCCCAGCGGGTCCCGGATCGGTGCGCCGACGCCGGAGAATTTCTGCGGGAACTTGCAGATATGCTCGTAGCCGTATACATGACAGGGCTTTTTTTCGTACAGGGAGGTGCCGATGGGGTTGTTTCCCATGTCCGCCTCATTCCAGGAGGTGTACAGAATGTTCTGCGCCGGGTCGATCGCCGTGGTATCGCCGGAGACCTGCAAAAGCCACCCTTCCGCATCGCTCACGGCCACAAAGACCCTGGCATCCTGCAGAGAGGTGTACAGATAGTCGACTGCGGGGCCGCTGATCTCCAGAAGATCCCGGTTCTTCTCCAGTCTCCCCTGTATCTCTCTGCAGTCCGTCATCCGCTTC
Organism: Lachnospiraceae bacterium; assembly: GCA_017405805.1. Taxonomy (GTDB): domain Bacteria; phylum Bacillota; class Clostridia; order Lachnospirales; family Lachnospiraceae; genus CAG-791. The sequence goes on along the minus strand of JAFQZU010000001.1, from coordinate 83,574 downwards.
GGCGTTCTTCTGCCGGGATCCACACCCATCTCTATACATCTGTCCCATGCGGTCTTTATCTCTTCCCTGACGATGACGTCGCACACGCCTTCCGTCAGATACTTATTTCTTGCCGTGCGCATCTTCTGCTGAAAATCGGCCTGTGTGATGTTCATAGTTTCCTCCGCGTAAGAACGTCCTGCGTTTTTTGTCCGTGTTCTGAAATCAGATGGCTCTTAGCAGATTCGTTCTCAAAATGTAACTCAATTATACAATATGTTACATCAAAAGGATACAAACTGTGCCATATTTTTGAATTACATTCCATATAATGGTTATTTTTGGCAATTATATGGTTTGGCACGTAAATTGCTATGCTATATGGTATACATCAAGCAACAAAAAACGAAGCGCTTGCGCTTCGCAAAGGAGGTAAAACGTATGAGCAATCAAGTTGTCATCACCGCAGCATGCCGCACTCCGATCGGCACAATCGGCGGGCAGTTCAAATCCCTGACTTCTCTGGATCTGAGCATCCCTGTCATGCAGGAGCTCGTCCGCCGCGGAAAAATCGATCCCTCGATCATCGGCGACGTGATTTGGGGCTGCAATTACCAGAGGACCTATCTGGAGAACAATCTTGCCCGCGTCGCAGCGGTCAAGGCAGGCCTTCCCACGTCGGTCCCCGGCATCACGATCCACCGCAACTGCACCTCTTCCCTCTCCGCGATCCAGCTGGGCTACTACCAGATCAAGGCCGGCGAGGCAGAGTGCATCATGGCTGGCGGTGCCGATTCTATGAGCACTGCGCCGCATATGGTTTTTGATGCGAGATACGGAAAGAAATTCGGTCACATGGAACTCCGCGATTCCATGTGGGACTCCCTGACGAATCTCGGCGTGGGCCCCGCGATGGGAATCACCGCGGAAAACGTCGCGGAGCGCTACGGCATCACCCGTCAGATGCAGGACGAGATGGCACTCCGCTCCCAGCAGCGCGCCGTCCGCGCCATCGACGAAGGGCGCTTTAAGGAGGAAATCGTGCCGATCTCAATCTCCGGAAGAAAGGGAACCGTAACCTTTGATACGGACGAGTATCCCCGCCGCGACGCCTCCATGGAAGCGCTCGCCAAATTAAAGCCGGTCTTCAAGGAGGGCGGAACGGTCACGGCAGGCAATGCCAGCGGCATGAATGACGCGGCGGCAGGCGTTCTTCTCATGCAGGAGGACAAAGCGAAGGAGCTCGGAGCGCCTGTCTTTGCGAGGATTCTCTCCGTATCCACGACCGGCGTGGATCCCGAGGTCATGGGAATCGGACCGATCAGTTCCACGAAGGAGGCACTGGCCAAGGCGGGCCTTTCGATCGCCGACATCGATCTCTTTGAGATCAACGAGGCCTTTGCGGCGCAGTGCTGCGCGTGCCAGCAGGAGCTTGGAATCGATACGGACAAGCTGAATGTCAACGGAAGCGGCATCTCCCTCGGCCATCCCGTCGGCGCTTCCGGCGCGAGACTCGTCGTCACGCTTTTGCATGAGCTGAAGCGCAGGGGCGGACACTACGGCGTCGCAGGCCTGTGCGCAGGCGGCGGCATGGGCGTCACGGTCGTTCTGGAAATGATCTGATCACACTCTTATTTATATCTGTTTTTGTGCCTTGTGCGAACCGGGCGATCTGCTGTGGCAGATTGTCCGGTTGAATCATATTGCCGTCGCACATGGCGCAGGCACTGGAGAGGACGTTCTGAAGTTCACGAATATTACCTGGCCAGGAGTGGAGCAGAAGACATTCCTTGGCTGTTTCGCTCAGCGTGATCTCTGCATGACACGGCCGAAAGGGATAAATAAGGAAAAAGGGAGACAATACGCGAGTTATGCCCGCAGGCGGTTCCTACACCGGGGAGAAGGTAATAGGCTTTGACATCTTCAACCGCCCTTGCGCATATGTGGTCAAGGACGGCGTCCTGGTCTCTGACCACGGCATGATTTTGAGTATTTACTTAGAAGAAAGCATGAAATAAGGCGCATATTTGGCGGCAAGAAGGATCGCCTCCGCCATGCTGACTTCGCTGGCAGCGCCCGTTCCGGCTATGTCGAATGCGGTCCCGTGATCGACCGAGGTTCTCAGAATGGGCATATTGTTCGTGACGGAGATGGTCCGCTCAAAATCCAGGGTCTTGGCCGCAATATGCCCCTGATCATGGTAGAGAGACAGGACGCTGTTATAGCGTCCGATCGCTGCCAGATGGAATACGGAATCAGCCCCGATGGGGCCGGCGACCGGATATCCTTCCGCCTGCAGTTCCTTTACCGCCGGTTCGATCTCATTGACCTCTTCCCATCCGAAGAGTCCGTGCTCACCGCAGTGCGGATTGAGCCCGGCGACCGCCATGGTCCCTTCTGTGACGCCAAGGCGCGCCAGTGCCGCAAGGCACTCTTTTACACATTTTTTGATATTCTCTTTCGTAATGTCTTCCAGCATATCGCGCAGGGATTTATGCCTTGTCAGAAAGAAAATCCGAAGACCGTTGGTCTCGAACATAGTGAGCGGTTCCAGCGTGCCCGTCAGTGCGCCGAAGATCTCTGTATGCCCGATAAAAGGAACCCCTGCGGCGCGCAGCGCCTCCTTGTTGATCGGCGTGGTGGCAACCGCGTCGACTTCTTTCTGCATGGCCAGCGCAATACTCTTTTCGATATAGGCATAAGCGGCTTTGCCGCACATGGCCTGCACTTCACCGAATCGGAAGGAGGCCTGGTCGATGTTGTCCAGATCGATCAGATTCAGGACGCCGGGGCGGTATATTCCGTCCTCAGGACGGTCGACCGTGTGGATCCGCAGGTCCGCACGGGTAATTGCGATGGCCTTCTCCATGACGTGCCTGTCACCGATCACGACGACTTTTTCCGCGTTTGTTACTTTTTCAAGCGCGCAGGCTTTGGCGATGATCTCGGGGCCGACGCCGGCGGGGTCTCCGGCCGGGACGACGATCAGAGGTTTTTTGTTTTTCATTTGAGGGCTCATTTGTTAAATGCCGGCATGTATTTTTTTACATGGTGCCGGTAAGTTCCATGTATTGTGCAAAGTCTCCAAACCAGGGCAGCGAAAAAGCTACAAATCCAGGGGTATCGCCGTTTATAATACCAGCTTTAATAAGGCGGTCCCTGTATGGATTGAACTGATTAGTCGAATAACCAAGGATATTTCGAATCTGTTGTATTTCTCCGGTGGCAGACCCTGCAATTCCGATTACGACCGCTTTATCTTTCCTTGAAAGCTCTGACCATATTTTACGATAGGCAAATTCATACAGATACTCTTTTGCATCTTTTAAGGCACGCGGGATATCCGACGGGTGCTCCCATAAAAAGTAGCCGATTACCTGGAAAGCGAAGGCATATCCTTTTGTTTCGGAGGCTAAACGTGTAGCAATATCCTGTTCGATATGCAGTGTTTCAGAATATTTTTTTACAATTTCAGTATAGTTCAACGGCGATAAAACCGTTCTTGGGGCTCTCTCAAGGAAAGTCATGCCTTCGGCATTCCGCAAACTGTCAATGTGCTTAAAGAGACCTGTCATCAGAAGAAAGACAGGAAGATCTTCTCTCAGAAAAATCTGAAAGGCACTGGTAAATATTCGCATGTCCCGGGTATTTGTAACTTCATCAATCGTGATTAAAATGCGTTTTCCGTGTTTTTTTAAGCTTTTCAGCATTCGGATCAAAGCTTCCTCTATGTCTGTAATAATAGGAGCGCCTTTTATGCTGAAGCCTATTCCGAATGCCTGGAGATTGATTTCTGCTTCTGTAAAGATCTGATTCAGTATGCGGTTGCTGCATAATTTGGAGGCAAGACTGACCAGCAGATCTCTCTGTGCATTAAGGTTAACAATGATCCATCTATCCTGCATGCCAAGTTTGCCTGTAATTTGCGTAATAAATACAGTCTTACCGCTTCCTCTTATTCCGGTGATCAAGTTTATGCAGTTTGCAGGGTGATCCTGAGAAAACTCGCTTATTATACGCTCTGCCTGGGCTGTGCGGGCGATCAGCTCCAAGGGCGGCTGCCCAAATACTAATGTATAAGGATTTGACATTTTAATCTCTCCGGTTGTTTTACTGGCCTCATTATTATTACTGATTCTTTACTGGTATTTTACTGTCTGTATTATTTTACTGGTTCTTTACTGCTATGGCAAGAAGAAAGCGTGAAAAACTACAATTAACGGTGATACTTAACTATGCTCACGAATGATATAGTGCGGCCGCTTTTTCACTTCCAGATACGTCTTCGCAATATACTGTCCCATAATTCCGAGGCATAAGAGCTGTAAGCCGCCGATCGCATACTTTGTCAGCTGCCAAAAATTCAATTTGGTGTTTCCTGCAGCGGCAAAAAGGATCCAGTCCTTTTTCTGACTGCAGCACAGTATTTTGTGCAGATAATAAAAGGAGAGCAGCACAAACAGCGCTGCCAGAGAATACATCCTCGCCTCCACGTTGTAGACGACCGGGGCGCTCATCAGGGACATCATTGTAACAGTGACCAGGGCTGCGATTGTCCCGAAGTTTTTTTTCAGAGCAGTAAGCGAGAACAGCAGTATAAGAAAGAAAGGAATCACACAATACGCGTTAATTAGTTTCCGCAGGGCCTTTTCACGGGCATAGGCCCGTGAACGAGCGAGCATAGGCGAGCGTGCCCAAGGAAACTATATATGGCTCTTACTACATCTCATTGCGGTGACAATTTATTGCACAGACAGCGCATCCAGCAGCGCAATATGAAACGTCCCCGTCCCCCTCGCTGCTTCCCGCGTCCACTTCTGTGCCTGCTCCCCGCAGTCCTTCATCATGGCGCAGCAGACCGCCGCGCTTTGCAAAGAGCATTCCACCGATAAAAAGGCCCCCAAAAGAGCACTGAGCATACAGCCGGAACCGGTGATCCTTCCCATCATGGGAGACCCTCCCGTGACGGAGAGCACCTGCTTTCCGTCTCCGACATAGTCGGTCTCGCCGGAGGCGATTACGATGGTGTCCGTCTCGGCGGCCAAAAGGGAGACCCATTCCGCAGAAGGCCGGTCCTCGAAGTCGTCCACGCCCCGTCCCGTATTGGCGTGCAGCGCCAGCGCCCGGATCTCGGCCGCATTTCCGCGGATACAGGTGATGTTTCCTTTATGCAGCAGCGCCATGCACTGCTCCCGTCTGAAGGGGGATCCCGCGCTGCCCACCGGGTCTAGCACAACGGGATGGCGGCGTTCTGCGGCCAGTTCTATGGCCCAACCCATCGCCTCCAGCGATTCCGTGGCGCCCAGGTTGCAGACGAGGGCGTCGCAGATGGCGGCAAAATCCTCCATCTCCTGCGGATGGTGGGCCATGGTCGGCGATGCACCGATGGCCAGAAGCGCGTTCGCGCAGTCATTCACGGTCACGATATTGGTGATGCACTGCACGACGGGGCGTTTTGATCCGATGCGGCTAAGATAATCGGATATCGCCGCTTTTCTCTCCAAAAGATCTGTCAAATAGCATTCTGTGCTCATATTCCGTCTCTTCGCCGAGTTTTCAGCGATCCATGTTTTGTCTGTCAGTTCTCCAGCTGCTCTTTCATCATTCCCAGGACACCCGTCTGCTTCATCACGGTCATGACGATCATCGCGATGATCGTTCCGCCCGCCGTGCTGATCAGGAAGGGTACTACAAAAGTAAACAGCGCCGCGCCCGCATTGCCCATAACGAGGCTGGCGACGGGGTACGCCAGGATGCCGCCGATCACTGCCGTGCCGAACACTTCGCCGGCGTATGCTGCGGGCAATGTCTGCAGTCTTTTATAGAGCCAGCCCGAGAGGAAGGCGCCGCACATGCTGCCCGGAAAGGCGAGCAAGGTGCCCAGGCCCAGAAGGTTTCGGATCAGGCTCGCTACAAAAGCGGCCGCCAGCCCGTACCAGGGTCCCAGAAAGACGGCGCAGAGCACGTTTACAAGGTGCTGTACCGGTGCGCATTTGGACCCGAAGACGGGAAAGGAAATGGTGGAGCCGACGACGGCCAGGGCGGCCAGCATGGCTGTGACGGCGATTTTTCTTGTATTGGATCGATTCATTTTTTTCTCCCTAACGGTGACAAGTACTGAGAAACAGTGATAGCATATAGGGTACCGAGGATCTACTAAACTATAACAGGCAAAGGTGTGATTCGCAATGCAGGAATATATAACGACCTATACGGGAATCCGCTTCTATCCGGCGGATCCGGATCCCGAAGGGATCAAAATCGAGGATATCGCCCACGCGCTCTCCGTGCTCTGCAGGGGGAACGGACACGTATCAACTTTCTGGTCCGTGGCGCAGCACTGCATCCTCTGCGCGAGGGAGGCCGCAGCGAGAGAATGGCCGGACCGGCTGGTCCTGGCCTGCCTTCTGCACGACGCCAGTGAGTGCTATCTCTCGGATGTGCCAAGGCCCTATAAGGATAAGCTGAAGGGGTATCGCGAACATGAAGACCGCCTGCTTGCCATGATCTATGACCGCTACCTGGGCGCTCCCCTCACTAAGGAGGAGCGGCGCAAGGTCAAGGAGATCGACGACGGCGCGCTCTTTTATGACCTGAAGGAGCTCCTTCACAATGAGCAGAGTGAGGTGGACCCGTATTTTCACGTTGTCCCGGACTACCGTTTCCGGCCCTTTGCGGAGGTGGAAGAGGAGTATCTGGAGATGTTCCGGCTGTATTACGGGAAGCTTCGGGAAAGCGGGGACGGCGCCGGAGAAGATGCGATAAAAACCCGCATCGCGGAGCGGCCCCTGCCGGATTACACGCTCCTCGCAGAACAGGCGAAGGCGTTTGCGGAGGCGGAGCCGTCTCTTGTGCCGCTCCTTGCCAATGCGTCGGCGCTCCTCAAGGACGCCATGGCAGACGTGAACTGGGCGGGCTTTTATCTGCGGAGAGAGCCGGAGAACGGAGAGTCGAAGCCGGAGAACGGAGAGCCGGAGCTCGTGCTGGGCCCCTTTCAGGGGAAACCGGCCTGCATCCGCATTCCGTGGGGCAAAGGCGTATGCGGGACGGCGGCCAAAGAGGACCGGACGCAGCTGGTGCCGGACGTGCATCTTTTTCCCGGGCACATCGCCTGCGACAGCGCCTCGAATTCGGAGATCGTGGTTCCGTTCCACGACAAAAACGGGATCGTGACGGGAGTATTGGATATTGACAGTCCGCTCAAGGGGCGGTTTACGGAAGATGACAGGGAAGGATTGGAGGTTTTTGTGAGAAGTCTGGAGACCCGAAAGAAGTGACGGTCAGTCCCTGCAGATATTGTTGACAGTGATGGAAATTCGATTATCAGACCATTTTACATATGGGCGGCTGATCCGCTTTACCCTGCCTTCCATCGGCATGATGATCTTTACCTCGATCTACGGCATCGTGGACGGGTTTTTTGTGTCCAATTTTGTGGGGGGCACGGCTTTTTCCGCTATGAACCTGATCATGCCCTTCATCATGATCCTCTCTACCGTCGGCTTCATGTTCGGGACGGGCGGCAGCGCGCTCGTCGCCATGACGCTGGGGATGGGAGAGAAGAAGAAAGCGAACGAGATTTTCTCGCTGCTTATATATCTGCTCATAGGGCTGGGGGCCGTTCTCGGGATCGGGGGCTATTTTTATGCCGAAAAGGTAGCGCTCTTTCTGGGGGCCACGCCGCAGATGCTTCCGTACTGCCTTGTGTACACCCGGATCAGCATGATCAGCCTGCCGCTCTATATGCTGCAATCCGCCTTTCACAGTTTTATGATCACCGCGGAGCGGCCGCAGACCGGATTTCAGGTGACCGTTGCCGCAGGCCTGACCAACATGGTGCTGGACGGACTCTTTATGGGCGTTCTGCACACGGGCATCGGCGGCGCCGCGGCAGCGACCGTGATCGGTGAATTTGTGGGCGGCGGCGTTCCGCTCATCTATTTTGCCCGCAAAAATGACTCCCTGCTGCGACTGGGCCGTCCCGGCCTCAAGGCGGAGTATATCGTGCGCACCGTCACCAACGGTTTTTCGGAGCTGATGAGCGATCTCTCCATGTCCTTCATCAGCATGATCTATAACTTTCAGCTGATGCACTATGCCGGCCAGAACGGAGTCGCGGCGTACGGGATCATCATGTATACCAATTTTATCTTCGCGGCGGTGTTTCTGGGCTATACCATGGGCCTGGAACCGGTCGTGGGCTTCCATTACGGCGCCGAAAACAGGGGCGAACTCTCAAACCTGTTTCGGAGGAGCCTTGTGCTGACCTGCGCCGTATCCGTGGTCATGCTGCTGTTTTCCGAGCTGTTCGCGGTTCCGTTGGCCATGATTTTTGCCGGGTACGACGAGGCGCTCTTGCAGATGACGGTCGGCGCCATGCGGATCTACGCGATTTCCTTCCTGGCAATGGGGTTCAATATCTTCGGGTCGGGCTTCTTTACGGCCCTCAACAACGGGCTGCTCTCGGCAGTCATCTCTTTCGTGCGGCTGTGGGTCTTCCAGACGGGCGCGGTCCTTCTGCTGCCCCGCTTTTTCGGGATCACGGGCGTGTGGATCGCCATCGTGGCGGCGGAGTTACTGTCGCTTCTGGTGACGGCCGGGCTCTTGTGGGCAAATCGCGTCCGCTACGGATATATGTGAGGGGATTCCGGATCGTCAAAATCCTCATCCCGGTCATCGTCCGTCTCTGCCTGTTGAAAGGCGTCACGTCTTGGTAGTTCATTTTTTTGCATGACTGCAGATTATATGGTAAATTTATATATAGATTATTGATAATATGGGGCAAAAGGCGGCAATTGTACTAATGCAGACCGGGGAAACAGTATGAATACGGAAAAATCTTTCAGGCGGCATATATCACCCATCACAGCTTGGGCCCTTTCGATCGGTACCAGCGTCGGATGGGGATCACTGGTCGTCACCAGCAGCACCTATCTGGTGCAGGCGGGTCCTTTGGGCAGCGTACTCGGCCTGCTGATCGGTACTGCCGTCATGCTGCTGATCAGCCGCAGCTACGCCTACATGATGATGAATTATCCGGATGCCGGCGGCGCTTACGTTTACGCCCGCGAGACCTTCGGTTATGACCAGGGTTTCCTCATTGCGTGGTTTGTAGCCATGACCTACTTCGCCATGCTGTGGGCAAACGCCACTTCGCTCCCCCTCTTCGGCAGGATCTTTTTGGGGGGCGTCTTCAGCGTCGGAAAAATGTATACGATTTTTGGATACGACGTCTATTTCGGGGAAGCGCTCCTCTCCATGGCGGCGCTTTTTGCGGTCGCTTTTTTGTGCTCCCGCAGCCGGAAATGGACTTACAGGATCATGACGGCCCTCGCGGTTCTTTTTTCGGCCGGTATCGTAATCGGTTTTGTTTTCGGAATCCTTGGGCATCGCACCTCTCTGAGTCCCGCCTTCGTGCCCGATTATTCGGCCATATCCCAGGTCCTGAAGATCGCGGTCATCTCCCCCTGGGCCTTCATCGGCTTCGAAAGTATTTCGCACTCCGTGGAGGAGTTCTCTTTCCCTCATACGAAAATCCACAGGATCCTGGTCGTTTCGGTGATCTCGACGGTTCTGCTCTATATTTTCGTAACGCTCTTATCTGTCACGGCTTACCCCGCCCAGTTCAGCAGCTGGCTGGAATACATACGGAATCTGGACAGCCTGAGCGGGATCGAGGCACTGCCGGCTTTTTACGCCGCGAATGTATATCTGGGGGATGCGGGCGTACTGCTTTTGATGCTTTCTCTGCTCGCACTTGTGATCACGAGTCTGATCGGCAATTTCACTTCCCTGAGCAGGCTGTTTTATGCAATGGCAAAGGACAAGATCCTGCCCGGAAGATTTGCGCAGATCAGTGAGCAGGGCGTCCCCTCCAACGCGGTGATGCTGGTCGCCCTCTGTTCCGTGTTCATCCCCTTTATCGGGCGCACGGCGATCGGCTGGATCGTGGATGTGACGACCATCGGGGCGGTGCTGATCTATGGATTTGTGACGGCATGCGCAGCGTCTGTCGCCAAAAAAAGAGAAGACCAGCAGGAGCTATGGACCGCCCGCGCCGGCCTTGTCATCATGATCGCCCTAGGCGCTTATTTCCTGCTGCCCAATCTGGTCACGAAGGGGTCTCTGGCCACGGAGACTTACTTCATGTTCATCGTGTGGAGCGGTCTGGGATTTTTGTACTTCCGCGCGATCCTGCAGCGGGACAAGAAGAAACGATTCGGCTCATCCATCAGCGTCTGGGTGGCGCTCCTGGCTCTGGTCCTGATCATATCCCTCATCTGGATGCGGCAGACCATGCTGTCGAGCTACGAGAATATGTTCGCCACAGTGGAGCAGTACTATACGGATGCGGCAGGACAGGCCGCCGACAAGCTGCAGGATGAGCAGTATGTCCTTCATCTTCTGGAAGACCTGGAGTCCTCCAATACCAGGACGATGATCATGGCCATCGGCATGTTCGGATTTGCGCTGATCGTAATGCTTACCAACCATTCCTATATGAACCGGCGCACCAGGGAGAGCGAGAACCTGGCCAACCGGGATCCCATGACCGGCGTACGCAGCAAACATGCCTTCCTGGTCCGGGAACAGGAGATCGACGCCTCCATCAAGGAGGGGGAGAAACAGGAATTCGCGGTCGTGGTCTGCGACGTGAACGGCCTCAAAAAGATCAACGACACCCTGGGTCACAAGGCAGGCGACGAGTACATCCGCAAGGCCTGTACGATGGTCTGCGACATCTTCCGACACTCCCCGGTCTTCCGTGTGGGCGGAGACGAATTCGTCGCAATCCTTACGGGCAGGGATTACAGCATCCGGCAGGAGCTCATGGTCACGCTGCATGACCGCTCCGTCGAGCACATCGGACAGAACGAGGCGGTCGTCTCGGGCGGTCTCGCCGAATTTATCGAGGGACATGACAATAACATGCACGACGTCTTCCAGAGAGCCGACGAGCGCATGTACGACGAGAAAAAGCTCCTGAAGAGCCTGGGCGCCGTCACAAGGGACGACGAGTCCGACAAGGAAGAGGAGCGCAAAGCCGGTATGCAGGATCTGCTGCCGGAGGACCGGATCATCAATATCCGCAGGCATGTTCTGATCGCTGAGGACGAGGCGGTGAACAGAGAGCTTCTGGGAAGTGTGCTGGGGGACCGTTTTGACGTGATCTATGCGGAAAACGGCGAGGAGGCCATGCGCACCATCCACTCCCGCAAGGACGACATCGCCCTTGTCCTTCTGGATCTGGTCATGCCGAAAATGAACGGCCGCGAGATCCTCCAGGTTATGAACAACGATCCGGCGCTGCACGCCATTCCGGTCATTGTCCTGACAGCGGACCAGAATGCGGAGCTTGAGTGCTTAAAGCTCGGCGCCATGGATTTCATTCCCAAGCCCTATCCCATCTGGGAGGTCGTCAAGGCGCGCGTCGACCGCTGCATCGAACTTTCCGAAACGAGGGGCATCATCCGGTCCACGGAGCGCGACAGCCTGACGCACCTTCTCAATATCGACTATTTCTACCGCTACGTGCATATGTTTGACCAGCACTACGAAGATATGTCCATGGACGCGGTCGTGCTCGACATCAACCGCTTCCACCTGATCAACGAGCGGTTCGGCAAGAGCTACGGAGACACGGTCCTTCGCCGCATCGGCGAGCGCGTCAGGCAGATCGCCCGCGAGATCGGCGGCGTCGGCTGCCACAAGGGAGCTGACACCTTCCTCATTTACTGCCCGCACAGAGAGGATTATGCGGAGGTGCTCGAGAAGACCTCACTTGACATCACGGCAGAGGACGGCAGTACAAACCGCGTGCGCCTGCGCCTGGGCGTATATTCGGACGTGGACAAGCGGCTCGACATCGAGCGCCGTTTTGACCGCGCCAAAACTGCCTCTGACTCGGTCCGCGGCAGTTTTTCCAACGGCGTCGGCGTGTACGACGACGAGATGGGAAAACTCTCTGTCTACAAGGAGCGCCTTCTGGAGGATTTCCACACATCGATCGAACAGAAACGGTTCAAGGTGTGGTTCCAGCCCAAATTCGATATCCGGCAGGAAAAGCCGGTTCTGGCCAGTGCGGAAGCGCTCGTGCGCTGGGATCATCCCGAGCTGGGCATGATCAGTCCCGGCTTTTTCATCCCTCTTCTGGAGGACAACGGCCTTGTGCTGGAACTCGACAAATATGTGTGGCACGAGACGGCGGCACAGATCCGCAGATGGAAGGACACGCTGGGCTTCAGCGTCCCGATCTCGGTGAACGTCTCCAGGATCGATATGCTCATGCCGGACATCAAGAGCGTCTTCATGGATATTCTCTCCGAATTCGGACTGTCGCCGGATGACATCATTCTGGAACTGACCGAATCGGCCTATACCGGTGATTCCGAGCAGGTCATCTCCACCGCGAGAGAGCTGCGCGGCGTGGGAATGGGCTTCCGTATCGAGATGGACGACTTCGGCAGCGGCTACTCCTCCCTGGGCATGCTGGCCAATCTGCCCATCGACGCGCTCAAGCTGGATATGACCTTCGTCCGCAGTGCTTTTGGCGAGACGAAGGATGTGCGGATGATCGAACTGATCATCGATATAGCCGACTATCTGCAGGTGCCGGTGGTGGCAGAGGGCGTCGAGACAAAGGAGCAGTACCAGGTACTGAAAGCCATGGGCTGCGACCTCATCCAGGGCTACTATTTCTCGAAACCTCTTCCCGTGGAGGAATTCGAACCCTTCCTGATCGAGCGGAAGGGAGAGAGCGTGGAGCGGATCCCCGTCATCCGCAAGACGTACATGAACCTGTCCAACGCACTGACCGGCGATTTCGAGAACATCTTCTACGTGGACACCGTCACGGACTTCTATCTGGAGTTCTATATCGGACCGGACGGAGCGCTGCAGATCCGCCCCGGAGGAGACAATTTCTACCGGGATGCCCGGGATAAGATCCTGTCGCAGGTGGCGGCCGCGGACCTCTCCGCGATGAAGGAGGCTCTGCGCAAGGAGAATATGATCCGGTGGCTCGGCCGGGGGGATGCCGAAGAGATCTCCTTCAACAGAGTGGAGGAAGGCGCGGAAGTGCCCTGCTGCCTGCAGACGATCCGGACGAGGGGAAGCGATGATCATCACATCGTAATTGGAATACGAAAAGTGTAGAATAATTATTAAGATTTTTTTACGGATCTACCCACAGATATTGTTGTTCGGTAGAGAAATGTTTTATAATTAACATGGGGTGGGATTTCACCCTCAGAGACCGCAGTTTATCCTATTCGGGGAAGAACAGATATGGCTATATTGGAAAAAAAAGCAAAGCCCGCAGGCGGCAGAAATTATCTCCGTCTGGGCGAGATCCTGATAGCGGCAGGGCTCCTCACGCAGGAGCAGCTGGACGAGGGAATCGCCCTGCAGAAGGGCACCAACAAGCGACTGGGGACGGTCCTTCTGGAGCACGGTTTTATCACGGAGGGCGACCTGATCGAGGCGCTGCAGATGCAGCTGGGCATCGAGTTCGTGGATCTGACGAAGGAGATGATCCCGACGGAGCTGGCCCAGGTGGTCCCCAAGAATATCGCGAAGCAGTACAATGTCGTACCGGTGCGGGTTGTCCGCGACGAGCTGTATCTTGCCATGCAGGATCCGCTGAATTTTTACGCCATTGAGGAGGTCCGCAAGGCCGTCCACAAGAGGGTGGTGCCCATGGTGGCGACCGCTTCGGCGGTAGAGCGCGCGATCCAGCTTCTGTACGGAAACGAAGGCGCCGCCAAGGCGATCGAAGAGATGCGGCGGGAAGCGGCGGCCAAGGGGGATACCGCGGCCGCGGTGGAGGCAGCTTTTGCCGCCAATAAGATCGGCGAGGACGCCGCCAACAGCGCGCCCACGATCCGGCTGGTCAACTCTGTCATCGAGCGTGCCGTCAACGAGCGGGCCAGCGATATCCACGTCGAGCCCTGCGAGAAGGACCTGAAGATCAGGATGCGGATCGACGGCGTGCTGCATGAGATCCTGACGATCCCCAAGGAGCTGCAGGCGTCGGTTCTGTCCCGAATCAAGATCATGAGCGGCCTGAATATCGCCGAGCGCCGCATTCCGCAGGACGGGCGTTTTAATATCAATGTGCGGGACAAGGTCATTGATCTGCGTGTTTCGACGCTGCCGACGGTTTACGGCGAGAAGATCGTGCTCCGCCTGCTCGATAAGGCCGGCGGAAATGTCAGCACGGCGACGATCGGCCTGACCGGCGATGACCTGGAGAAGTACAAGCGGCTGATCCGCATGAAAAACGGCGTGCTGCTCATCGTGGGTCCGACCGGTTCCGGTAAATCTTCGACCATGTACGCCATGATCAACGAGCTCAACACGCCCGAGGTCAACCTGGTCACGCTCGAGGATCCGGTCGAGTACAATGTCGACGGCGTCAATCAGGTCCAGATCAACGAAAAGACGGGCATGACGTTCGCCTCGGGCCTGCGCGCCATCCTGCGCCAGGATCCCGATGTCATCGCGGTCGGCGAGATCCGCGACGGCGAGACGGCGGAGATCGCCATGCGTGCAGCCATTACGGGGCATGTCGTTCTGTCGACCATTCATACCAACGACGCGCCCGGAACCATCGAGCGTCTGGTAGATATCGGGGTAGAACCCTATCTGATCGGCAGCGCGCTCAAGGGCGTCGTGTCCCAGCGTCTCGTGCGCCGGATCTGCCCCGCCTGCAAGGTGCAGTACGAGGCAACGGCAGAGGAGCTGGCGGACCTCGGGCTGCAGCCCTATCCCAAACGCATGCTGTACCGCGGAGAGGGATGCCCCGAGTGCTACAATTCCGGCTATAAGGGGAGAACGGCGGTCTTTGAGATCCTGGTCATCGACCGCGAGCTCCGGAACCTGATCTCGTCCGGAGCCGGACGGGCGCAGCTGGACAAGGTGCTTTCCGGGGCCGGTTCGGATTTCGTGACGCTGCGGGAGAACGCGCTGCGTCTGGTGCTGGAAGGAACGACGACGGTGGAGGAAGTCAATCGCGTCATCAATGAGGCGGATTGAGGTTTTTTGGTGCCCGCGCTTGTATATAAGTACGGGCGGGGATGACAGTTGAAGAGATTCTTGATTTGACGGCTTGGGCTCAGAGCGTCAGTTTTTAGAAAAAGTGCCAAAGGCAAAATTGAGATTTCGATCAATTTTATACTAAATAAAAGGAATTCCTCGATATTTGGGCTTTTTTGGAGACAGATAGAAGGTGAGTGCCAAATTTTGACGGGAAAAAGTCATTGGTGATTGGCACCGGAGGCAGGAAATCAGCTGTTTTAGCCCAAATAGCATGAGACCGGAAAAAGTAAGCAGCGGTATAGCGTGAGGCAGGAAAAAGTAAGCGCCGGCAAAGCGGAGCAGGAGGAGTGCACATGTTTACAATAGAGCAGCTTGTGGAGCGAGCCAAAAACGAAGGCGCCTCCGATATTCATCTGATCTGCGGTCTGCCTCCGAAATACCGCCTGAGCGGCCAGCTGGAGAATATGACGCAGGTTCCGCTCACGAAGGAGGACTGCGTCGCTTATGCCAGAGAGCTGGCGGGCAGAGAGTACGACACCTACGAAGAGGTGGGCGAGCTGGACTCGGCGGAGACGATTGCCGACAATCGCTGCAGAATTCATATTTTTCGGCAGCAGGGAGTGCCGTCAGTGGCGCTGAGGCTCCTGCGGGAGACCATCCCGCAGCTGGAGACGCTGGGACTGCCGCCTGCCGTAATGCAGCTCACGCAGCTCCATAAAGGGATCGTGCTGGTGACGGGCGAAACCGGTTCGGGCAAATCGACCACCCTGGCAGCCCTCCTTGACCGAATCAACCACACCCGGAAGGATCACATCGTGACCCTGGAAGATCCGGTGGAATATGTTTACAAACCTGATCTCTGCGCCATCAATCAGCGGGAGGTGGGCAAGGATACCAGAAGCTTTTCCGACGGGCTGCGCGCCAGTCTGCGCGAAGACCCGAATGTCATCCTGATCGGCGAGATGCGCGACCGCGACACCATCGAGACCGCCATCACGGCGGCGGAGACCGGCCATCTGGTCTTCGGCACGCTCCACACTGGGAGCGCCGCGGACTCCGTAGACCGTATCGTACAGGTCTTCCCGGAAGGGCTGCAGACCCAGATCCGGCTGCAGCTGTCCATGTGTCTGGAAGCGGTCCTCACGCAGCAGCTGGTCCCCAAAAAGGGCGGCGGACGCGCGCTGGCCTGCGAGATGATGGTGGTGACGGACGCGATCCGGAACCTCATCCGCAGCGGCAATACGCCACAGATCGTCAATGCGGTGGCGACGAGCGCGGCCATAGGCGGGCAGACCATGGATCAGGCGCTGGCGCGGCTGGTCAAGATGAAGGTGGTCGAGAGAAATGTGGCGCTGCATTATGCCAAGGATGCAGAATACGTCAAGAAGCATTCGATGTGATTATATATGCCGGCACTTGTATATAAGTGACCGCAGGGCCTTTTCACGCTCATAGGAGCGTGAACGAGCGAGTTTAGGCGAGCGTGCCCAAGGCACTTATATACAAGTGCCGGCAGTGGAGGAGTGATCCTGTATGGTAACTTACAAATATTCCGCGGTTTCCAAGAGCGGAGAAAAGGTTTCAGGCATCATCGAGGGCTTCAATGAATTTGACGCCGCCGAGCGGATCCGCGAGACCTGCGATATCGTCTTGAAGCTGACACCGGTCAAGGATAAGGATGCGGACGATACCGGCTTTTTGAATATGGAGATCGGCGGCAATAAGCTGGACATCAAGGCCTTCACTTTGATGTGCAGCCAGTTCGCCATCATTCTGAAGTCGGGCGTGCCCATCGGGAGAACGGTCGAGCTCATCGCCGACAAAACGACCAACCGCCCCCTCAGGAAAATGCTTAAGAAGGTGGCCAGCGACGTGGAGTCGGGGCGGTCGCTGTCGGCCAGTTTTGCCGAGAGAGGGGAGAAACTCCTGCCTCCGACGTTTATCGAGACCATCCATGCCGGCGAGGAATCGGGCGCTCTGGACCGGTCCTTCGAGTCCATGAGCCGCCACTACGAAAAGCAGTCCAAAACCAAGGCCAAGGTTCGCGGCGCGATGATCTACCCCACGTTTGTTCTTATTATCGCCGTGGTGGTCGTGATCGTGCTCATGGTCAAGGTCGTTCCGACTTTCACCGCGACGTTCGAGGAGCTGGGCGCGGAACTTCCGGGCATGACCAAAGCGCTGATCGCCATCTCCAATTTCTTCAAGCGGTACTGGATGCTGATGCTCGGGATCATCGCCGCGATCATCCTGATCATCAAGCTTTACGGCAACACGGAGGAGGGGCGGATCAATCTGGCCAAGCTGCAGCTGCGGCTGCCCATCCTCGGCAATATCGCCCGGCTGAACGCAGCGAGCCAGTACGCCAACACCATGGCTATGATGCTGGAGGCGGGCCTGCCCATCTCCAAGGCGGTGTCGATCACGGCTAAGGTGATGGATAACTATTATGTCGGACAGTCGGTCGGCAAAATAGCCGGCAAACTCGAGGAGGGCGAGACCCTGGGCGCGAGCCTTCGCGAAGCCGAGTGTCTGCCGGACATCCTGGTGGATATGAACACGGTCGGCGAGGAGACCGGCGAACTCGAAAAAACACTGAACACCATCGCCGCCTACTACGACTCGGAGCTGGAGCAGGCGACGGCGGATGCGCTGGCGAAGCTGGAGCCGGCTATTCTGTGTGTGCTGGCGGTGATCGCCGGGTTTATCGTAATTTCTATGTATATGGCCATGTTTACCATGTACAACAGTATGTGAGGCCGGCGCTTATATAAGTACTCTGGAGAAGGGCGGTTGAGGCCGGCGATTATATATAAGTACCTTGGAGAAAGGCGGTTGAAGCCAGTGCTTGTATATAAGTACCTTGGGCACGCTCGCCTAAACTCGCTCGTTCACGCCCCTATGGGCGTGAAAAGGCCCTGCGGTTACTTATATACAAGCACTGGCATGGAGGCAGTCCCCAGGGTATTTATATAGAAGTGCCGGCATGGAGGCAGTCTTAAGGGGACTTACATACAAGCGCAGCGTTTAGGCAGCCCCGGCAGGGGAAAAGTTGTGTGAGTCAAAGAAAAAAGTCAAAAAAGCCGATTAAAGGATTGGCTTTTGACGCTTTGCTTGATGTTTTTCTGTTATGATGGTATCAGAAAAGCAAAGGGAAAGCGTCACGGATACGGTTTTCCCGCCGACCTAGCCGGCGTGAAAAGCATGCACCGCGCTTCCCGGAGCGCCGTACATTATATATCTCATTGAAAGGAGACAAAAAAAATGAAGAAGAATCGTAAAGGTTTTACACTTGCTGAGCTGTTGATCGTTGTGGCGATCATCGCAGTGCTTGTTGCTATTGCTATTCCGGTGTTTACGAACCAGTTGGAGAACAGCCGTGAGTCTACTGATGCTGCCAACATTCGTTCTGCATATGCGGAGGTTGTTGCAGCGGCTTTAGAGAATCCGACGACAGCTGTTACTGCTACTATTGAGAAGAAGCAGAAAGTTGCTGATTGGCAGAACAAGGGCATCGAAGATATTGCAGGCGTAAAGATTAGTGAAATTAATTCCACGACGGCTACAACCGTTTCGTATGATGGCTCGAGTAAGGTCTTAATTGATGGAAAAGAAGCAAAGACCAGTTTCCTCAATAACAGTACGACACCTTAACAAACAAAGATATTGATTGCAGCACCACCTCCTTCTTCACCGGGAAAAAGGGAGATGGCGATCCCGGAAATATCTTGACGAAAGATGCGTTGGGGCTCCCTCAAGCTAGCGGAGCGGAGCCCCGCTTCAAAACAAAAAGCCTGTAGGCGTAAAAGAGTGTTGAAGGCCTGGCGGCGCGCCAGGTTTTTGGCGTTGTTTTATGTCTGCAGAATTTTGGCGTATGAAAAAAGGGATCACAGGCGGCGGCAGAACCAGTTTTGGAGAAAAGGATGCGGAAGCGTGTGGGATCAAAACTTCATAGCGAGAGAGGCCTGGCGTGGATCCATGTAGTTTTGCTGATACTGTGTGCCGTGCTGCTGGTGCTGGCGCTGATCCCCGCCTACAAGAAGTACCGGTACCATGCAGAGTGGCTGGCGTGCACGGACTCCCTGCGGGTCGTGAACGGGGCGCTGGTGGTGGAGTATCTCGAGAGAGGGGAAGCAGTTTCACTGGACAAGGCGTCAAAAGAGCTGGTCTCTATTCTGCCGGGAAGAGACGGGTACTGCCCTTCGGGCGGGACGGTCTACTTTCTTAAGCAGAAGGACGGCGAGTGGAAGGCGGTCTGCGGCATGCACGATTCGGACCACGCGGAGCGGACGAGGCTGAACGCGTCCTATGTGCTGCGGCAGGTGCGGGAGAAGGTGCGCTATGAGAAGCTCGGCGGCAATCCTTTTCCTAAGAGTGTGACCGTGGAGCTGAACGGGGAACCGCTTACCTGCGAACTGGTCCCGGAAGAGGTAAAGCTCCGCAGAGGGACCGGCACGACGCAGGGATATGAAGATTTGGGCACGGTCGTGTACTACGGACTGGAGGGTTATGGAGCCTTTCAGGGGACCGGCGTTTCGGAGGGCGAAGTCGGGTACCTTTGTTTTGCGAACGAGGAGTACAACGCCAGATGGAGAGTGCGCGATGCCTGGACAGGGTCGGCGTATGGGGACCGGTACTGATTTGTGGTATTCGTCCTTCTTTGAAGAGGGGCTTTTCCGGGATTGGGTCCGGAGGGATTTTTCTTGGATTGGGTCCGGAGGGACTTTTCCGGGATTAGGCTCGGAGGGGCTTTTCCGGGTTTGGGCCCGGAGGGACTTTTCCGGGTTTGGGTCCAAAAGGGCTTTATTGAAGCTTAAGTGCCAAAAGAAAGAGGCGAAAAAGCGTTTTGTTTTGGCACTAACCGTCAAAAAAACCTTTAAACAGCCCAAATTGAAGCTGAATATCAATATTACGGCTGAATAAACATGATATTTTGATTTTCTGTTTGGCACTTAAACCACAATCCTGGCCATTTTGACCCAAAGAGCCGGCAGATGCCCTAAAGATGCCTTCAAAGAGCCGGCAGATGCCCCCAAAGGCCCGAAACGCACCCACAGGAAAGAATAATTATAAAGCAGCTAGGGCATATCGAAGATATAAGTAACCGCAGGGCCTTTTCCCGCCCATAGGGGCGGGAACGAGCGAGTATAGGCGAGCGTGCCCAAGGTACTTATTTCTTCGATACAGTCCCGGGGAACTATAATATGTCACTTTACGAATACAAACCCATGCTCATTTTTTTCACCGTCCTCGCCGCCATATTCGGCGCGGTGATGGGATCCTTTCTCAACTGCGCGGCATGGCGGATTGCTCACGGCGAGTCGTTTTTGAAGGGAAGAAGCCATTGCCCCAACTGCGGGCATGTGCTGGGGCCTTTGGAGCTGATCCCGGTGTTGAGCTGGGTGATCCAGGGCGGTAAGTGTAAGGGATGCGGGCAGAAGATTTCCATACGGTACCCGCTGACAGAGCTGGGATTTGCCTGTGTGACGGTGGCCTGCCTCTTGCGGTTCGATCTGACGGTGCTGTGCCTGCGCAATTATATATTTCTGTGCTGCCTGTTCTGCCTGTCGCTGGTGGATCTGGAGATCTGCGAGATCCCGGATGGGTGCCATGTGGTCAATGTTTTGGCGTGGGTGGCAGCCATGCCCTTTACCTTTGTCAGCTGGCCCGATACGGCGCTGCATGTGCTGGCCGCCGTGGTTTACGGCGGGGGCGTACTGCTCATCTCCAACGTGCTGGATAAGGTGCTGGGGCGGGAGAGCCTGGGCGGCGGCGACGTGAAGCTTCTGGCGGTCGTGGGTTTATATCTTGGAATGGTGGGCACACTGTTTGCGCTGATGCTGGCGTGTGTATTCGGATTGATCGTCTTTGCGGCGCGCAGAGGCAGCCGCGGAGAGAAAAAACAGGACAACGGAACGGATCAGGACAGCGAAACGGAAACCGGCGGCAAAGCATTCCCCTTCGGCCCGTCCATTTCGCTGGCGGCCGGACTGATGCTCCTGTTCGGGGAGCCGCTCGTGAACTGGTATATTGGCCTGCTCGGATTATAAGGCCTTTTTAAGGGGGTAACTATGGCGAAGACGATCCTTGGCGTGGATATCGGCTATGACAACATGAAACTGGCCCTGGTGCAGGGCCGTGAGGTACTGGAGGCGGTCTCCGTCCCCATGCCCAAAAATATGGTACGCGACGGGCACATCGTCTCCGATGAATCGATGGGAGAAATGATCCGGACGACCATGAAGGAAAACGGCATCAGGACAGGGGCGGCGGCCTTCGTGATCCCGGATGAAGCCGTTTTCGTCAAGAACGTGGTCATGCCGGTGATGACAGAAGAGCAGCTGGTCTACAACCTGCCCTTCGAGTTCCGGGACTACATAACCGGAGAGATCAGGGAGTATCTTTTCGACTATGCGTTGCTGTCAGAGCTGCCCAAAAAAACGGCTTCCGGCAAAAGTTCCGCAGCCGGGGAAGGCGAGGAGGCGGAAGAGGCACCTAAGATGGAGCTTCTGGCGGTCAGCGTACCGAAGTCCTATATGGAGGAGACGCGCGGGATCCTGCGGAAGGCCGGCATGAAGCTGGAGAAGGCGGCACCCTCGATCTGCTCCTACATACAGCTGATCCGGATGCACCAGGAGAAGACGGGAAACAAGGAAGAGGAATTCTGCATCCTGGACCTGGGGTATCAGGCGATCCGGATGCATATGTATAAGGGGGACCGGTATATTTTCACGCGTGTACTGGATATCGGGCTCTCCATGCTGGACGAGGTGCTCGCGGATGCATTCAGCGTGGATATCCATCTCGCTCACACGTACCTTATGACGAACTACGAAGGCTGCCAGAGCCGCGCGGAGTGTCAGACCGCATACAGCAGCATCGCGATGGAGCTGATGCGGGTCCTGAATTTCTACCGCTACAGCAATCCGGACAGTCATATCACGGATATGTGGCTGTGCGGCGGAGGGGCGGTCATTGAGCCTCTGCGGGAGACCATCCGGGATTCGCTGGATCTGGACGTTTATCCGGCGAGCGAACTGGTGCCGGGCGGTGAGGAGATCGAGGACTGCAACAGCTTCGTACAGGCGATCGGAATGGCAATGGAGGTATGAAAGTGGCAGGTTTAAAGTTCAGCCGGAAGAAAAAACAGGGGGGCGGCGGCGCCCTTTCACGCGGCAAAATGCCCTCCAAGCGCACGATCAACCTCGCGCAGATCGGCGTCGAGCGGATCGATCCCAAGCTCGCGGCGCTAGGCATTGCCCTGATCATACTGGTGGCGGGCCTCTTCAGTAAGTTTCTGGTCATTGACCGACTCGCGGCAATGTCCCGCGCGAACAGTGAGATGCACGCGCTTGAGAGAGAGCTGGAGGCAGAGTACGCGAAGATTGCCGGTTTTGGCGGGCTGGAAGAGGAATACGCCCATTATACGTATGCCGGAATGACCCAGGAGGAGCTCTCGCTGGTGGACCGCGCGCGCATTATCAACATGATCCAGCGGGAGACGGAGAACACGGAGAACGAGATTTCCTGGTCCGTGACCGGAAATACGCTCATACTGACTGTCGCCGGCAGGGATCTGCAGGAGATCAACCAGATGGCGCGGAGACTGGAGGAATATCCTATTGTGAACACGTGCACGGTCACGACGGCCACCAAGGAGGATATTCAGCGCGTCAATTCTTCGTCGGCCGCCGTCTACGGCGATAACGTCGTGCGTGCCAACATCACGGTCTATCTGCAGAATGAAACGGAGGTGGAAGGCAAATGAAGATCTGGAGCCGGGATTTCACCCGTTTGGAAAAAATTCTGTTGCTCGTGCTGTCCGTCATTCTGGTAGCGCTCGTGTACTATCAGTTTGTGGACCGGCCGGTGCGCACTTCGATCGCCTCCGCCCGCGCAGAGAGCCAGGCCCTCCAGACAGAGCTGGACGCCGTCAAAATAAAGGCCAAAAACCTCGAGCGCCTGCAGAACGAGATCGACGAGATCAAGGGGAGCGGCTCCCTGTCCAGGATGGAGAGCTACAACAACAGCAGGGCGGAGATCGCGCTGCTCAACGATATCCTGGCGGATACGCTGGATTACACCATCGAGTTCTCTGACGTGACAAGGAGCAACGAGCAGATCCGCCGCAACTTCACGCTCAAATTCCGGACCCAGGATTACAGCGCCATGCGGAGCGTCATCGAGCAGCTCTGCAGCAGCAAAGAGCGGTGCCTTGTGACGGAGATGAAGTGCCAGACGACCAGAAATGAAAAGGAGTCCTATGTCACGGCCAATGTGACCGCTACGTTCTTTGAGACCATGGTCGGCGGGAAGCCGGATGCGGGGCTGCCGGAGGATAGTGCGCAGACGGAACAGGGAGAATGAAAGTCCGCGCATGTACATAAGTACCTTGGGCACGCTCGCCTAAACTCGCTCGTTCACGCCCCTATGGGCGTGAAAAGGCCCTGCGGTTACTTATGTACATGCGCAAACGTGCAGACAGTCCCAAAGGTGTTTAAGTACATGCGCGGGCGTGCAGTCAGTCTGCAGATAGAAGCGATAAAGATTTGATATTGGCTTAGCAGGAGTCAGAAATGAAGAAGCCGGGATATCGTGCGATAAGTTTTATTTTAGCATTTATAATGATCATCTCACTTTCCGGAAATGCGATTGCGGAGAGTGGGGGTCTTTTTGCGTCCCGGGCTTTTGCGGCGGAGGAGAGTGAGACCGGCGCCGGGCAGGATGTGATGCAGCCGGAGACAGGAACGAGCGGCGCAGCCGCGTTCCCCGAAGAAGCGCCTGTGCAGGAGAACAGCACCGACCTTGCGGAGGATTCCGGGTCGGAAATTGCAGAAACAGTGCCGGAAAGCGGTGACAGCGGTCAGGGGGAAGCCCTTCCTCAGGAGACGGTCCCGGAGGAGACCGATCCGGAAGAAACGATTCCGGAGGACACCGCGGAGACAGGGACGGAAGAGACTGCGCCGGAAGAGTCAGCACCGGAAGAGCCGGCCCCGGAGGAAACCGTTCCCGCGGAGGCGGCCCCGGAAGAAGCTGCTGACGAGGCGCAGGCCGAGCAGCAGATGGATGTAAAGGAAGAGGATACAGGTGCTGCGCAGCCGGAGCAGGAAGCGGAGGACACCGACGAAAATGAACCGGCAGCCGAGCCGGCTGCCGAGGCAGAGACGGCTGTTCCCACGCCTGCACCCGCGCCCGCACCCACGGCCGCATCAGCGGACGTGCCGGTCATGCGCACGATCCCGGCGCAGGCCTTTGAGACGACGCTCTATGACGAGCACGGCAATACGACCGAGTATATTGACAGGGTGAACGCGTTCTGGAACTGGCTCTTTGAGAGGATCCCTTTCACCGCCAGGGACAGATATCCGGATGACTACGAGCCGGTCTCCAGTGAGGTGACGGTACAGGTCACGGGACTATTGCACAATGGCGTGACGGCGCGGGCCTATTTTACGACCATGGCCGAGGAGGACATCTACTCGGAGAAGGCGCTGATGGCGCTGGATCTGGAGCTGCGCGACGCGCAGGGGAACCTGTATACGCCCCAGGGAGAGCTGACGATCACGGTCGGCGGCTATGTCGTGGGCAGCGCCATAGCGCAGGACAAGGCGCTTTTGATCTACGACTACAGGGTCAACGCGGAGCGGCAGAACAGGCTCCGGGAGTACGCGGCGGACGTGCTGGTGTACCGGGACGATCTGGTCGATGCCAGGAGACTGCGTTATTACGGGGAAAAAGGAGACGAGGAGGCGGTCCTTTTTGCGGAGGATGCAGAGGGACTGACCGAGTACGAGGATTATACGCTCAGCTTTAAGACGACGGCCATGCCCCTGAATCTGGTCATTGCGGAACAGGTGCGGGAGCGGACCATGCACGCGCAGACCCAGGACGGGGCGACGGACATCGAGCTGAGCGGCGCGCTGTCGGATAATACCTCAGCGAACATCATGGTGCGGAATGCCGATGAGGTGAGCGAGGAGACGGGCGGCGAGGGCCTTTTTGGCGTGGATATCAGTCTCTCGGACAGCGAGGCGGGCGAATACAGTCCCGATCTTCCGATCAGTGTCACGATCACGGACGCGCAGATCGGCGAGGCGATCGGGAGAGACAGCGAATTGGAGGTCTGGCAGATCGGGGGCGAAGACGGCCCCGGAAAGGTGGAGGACGCCCGGTTTTACGGCAATACCGCGGCTTTTCAGGCGGAAGGCTCCATGTCGTATGCCGTAGTGGAGACGTATCTGGAAAGAACGCTGGAGACGTCGGACGGCGAGGTGTACAAGGTCTCGGTCTCCTATGACCGGTCCAGCGGCATTCCCGCAAACGCGGAATTGTACGTCGAACAGATCCCGGAGGGCACGCAGGCCTACGAGGACTACGTGGAGCGCAGCGCGCAGCAGCTCGGGATGTCCCGGGAGGAGATGGAGTTTGCGAAAGCCTTCGACATTCGGCTGACGGATCCCCGCACGGGCGCCGTGTATCAGCCGAACGAGAGCGTGGATGTCAGGATAGAGCTCCTGGATACGGATGTGTCCCGGGAGGAGCGGGTCGACGTGGTCCACTTCGGAGACGGGGCGGAGCAGGTGGACTGCGCCCTGGAGGGAGACGCCGTCACCTTTAAGGCGAACGGGTTCTCTGTCTACGTCGTCATCGGCAAAAAAGTGCCCCGCCTCACCTTCCGCTTCTATGTATGGAACGATGAGATCGAGAGTTACGTGGGATACGGGATAACGACGGATTCGGGGGAGACGGCCTACTCCCAGACCATCAAAAAGGGAGAGCAGCCGGTGGTGCCCCGGCTCACGTCCGATGACAGCCGCGCTTTTGCCGGGTGGTATGAGGGCTACAGCGACGGCAGTCAGATCGTGCTGTCGGAGACGCCGTATGATTTTGACAATATCCCGGATTTTACAGCGGACGGACAGGTCGATCTGTACGCGCAGTTCCGGGATTACGCCTACGTGGTCTTTCACGACCAGTACAGCGCGGAGACCGGCTCCTTCCCGGTCAGTTCCACGCGGCGCGGGATCCTGTCGGGCACGCCGGCTTCCGCAGCAGTGGATATCAGCGACTGCAGCGCCACTTACAGCAGCAGTGGAGAGGGCACGTCCGCGATGGCTTTTTACGGCTGGTCCTACACGCCGGTCACGGTGCCCGGGTCGGCCACCGACGACGAGGGGAGACCGGTCAGCACGATCACGGAAGACGCGGTCACCATCAGCGGGACTACGCATCTGTACCCGGTCTTTAAGTCGATGCACTGGCTCAGCTACTACACCGGCGCCGCCGGGTCCGGGGCGAATTATATCCCGCCGGCCCGTCAGTTTGAAGGGGAAGGGCCTGCGGCACTCGAGGTGCCCGTCCGCAGCGGCTACACATTTGCGGGCTGGTATACGGGCACGCTGAGCGGCGATACCGTCCGGTACGGCATGCAGATCACGGACGGGACCGGTGCGCTGATCGAGGGACGGGACGACGGGGGCGTTTACGTCGAGGACGGCGTGCTCCTCCTGCGTCAGGATTCCATGCTGTACGCCATGTGGGAGGAAAACGCTTCGGCATCGTACCGGATCCACATCTGGAAGCAGCGCACGACGGACGAGGAGGGACTCCCCGATTCCGAGAAGACCTATGATTACGAGGAAAGTGTCGTCCTGACAGGGGCGACCGGCTCTTCCGTGTCCGTTCCGGAGGATTGCAGGACCAGGTCCTACGAGGGCTTTTCCTACAGCCGTTGCGACGATCCTGCGGTCGTGCGCAGCGACGGCAGCACAGCCCTGCATGTCTATTATGATCTCGACGCGTTCCCGTATCAGGAGAGCGGCATGGAGCATACGCTCCGCTTCCTCGATTCGGAGACGGGTGCGCCGAGTCCCGACCTGCAGGACGTATCTTATCAGGTCTCCTACCGGGAGGACCTCAGCAGCTATATCCCCGGGGATCCGGCCTCCGGCCGGCAGGGGTATACTTTTGACGGATGGTTCGCGGACCGCGCCTGCACGGTGCCCGCCTCGCCGGACACCATGCCCGACGAGAATCTGACCTTCTACGCGGGCTGGAAGAACATCCGGTACCTGATCAGGATCGATCCGAATTACGGATCTCTCAACGGGACGGGCGCCTGCTGGTTCTTCGAGGACTACGACGGCGATCCCATCCAGGAATACACCCAGGTCACCCGGGACTACGTGGAATCGAGCTCGGGCAGCTGGTATTACGCAAAACACGACAGGGACTACTACGGGCTTCCCGACTGGCAGGTGCCTGAGGAGAGCGGCAAGGACAGGGATGCCCGCTACACGCAGGATCCCGACGAGGCGTCGGAATTTACGACCTTCGAGTACGCGCCCGGCGCGTATCGCTACGCGGGCTGGTATGAGGTGCATGAGGACGGGTCCGAGACCCCGTATGTCTTCGGACAGAGGGTGGATCATGACACGACGCTGCGCCTGCACTGGAAAAAGCTGGGCACGTATTACATCGAGTACGAACCGGTGGCCGAGGTCGACGGGAAGACGCTCACCGGCGTGCTGGACCAGGGCGAGAAAAACGAGGCCCTCTACGTGGAGCTGGACGGCGACAGCTACGCGGATAACAGCGAAGTGGTCGTCACCCGCTCGGTGACGCCTCCGGAAGGATATGCGTTTGCCGGATGGCGGATCCGCGGCGACGACAGCGGCCGCCTGTACGGGCCCGGCCAGAGCTTTCTGCTGAAGTCGGCGTTCACGCAGTCCGTCGGCGGCAGGGAAACGGTCTGTCTGGATGCCGTCTACGTGCGCGTCGGCACGGCCAGGATCGTCTACGACGCCAACGGCGGACAGGTGGGGGAGGAAGTGGACTACGGTGCGCCCGTCAGCGAGCTCGCGCCCGCCGTATCCAAAAAACACGACGGGACCACTGCGTCCATCGGTGGCCTGGTCAGCAACACCAACGTTTCCCTGAGCGATGGGACAGGCTTTTCCATGGAGGGAGCAGAGCTCCTTGGGTGGAGCAGCAGGCAGGTGTACGATCCCGCGGATCCCGGAGCGGATTTCTTCTCGCTCGGAGGCGAGTACGGCGTCGACACCGAGGAGCCGGTCACGCTGTACGCGGTATGGGGCGTTAAAGTGTTCTATCACCTCAATAAGGACACGGATGAAGCACAGTGGGGAGAAGCCTGGCAGCAGGAACCTTACGTGCAGGTAGATGAAAAGACTTTCTCGGAGACAGTATACCTCGGCCAGCCTGTTGCAAAGCCGGAGAGCGCCCCGGTCTATACGGGGGAGGAAGGCCTTGTGTTCCGGAACTGGAGGACTTCGGCGATCGGGGACGGACAGGCGGCAGACGACAGCAGTGTGTATGATTTTGCGCAGCCGGTGACGGGTGCGCTGGATCTTTATGCCTATTGGGACGGGCCGGTCAAGGTTCCCGTGCACGCGGTGGACACCTCCGCTTATACGATGGAGGACCGGGACGGGACATGGCTCGCGGAGGGGGCATTCATTCCCGCCGGTACGGGGGGAACGAGCCTTGAGAGCGAAGAGGACGCCGCGGCGTACATGAAGGAAAATATGCCCCCCGAGGGCTATGTCTTCGCTTTTGCCGCCGTGCACGGGAGCGCGGCGGATCTGCAGACCGTGTCGGAGGAAGAGGCGGTCACCGGGGTCTTCTATAATCCCGACGAGGGCAGAGTATATGTCCGCTATGCCGACGGGGAAAAAGAGGACGCTCCCCTGCGCGAAGGAGATGAGATCTGTCTCGTTTACTATCAGGAGAGAGCGCTCTCCGTAGAATACGTCTGTATGGACACCAGCGGCGCCCTGAGCGAAGCGGATGCGGCGCCGGAAGCGCCCCGGACGACCGGCGAAGCCCTTCTGGGCACATGCGACGTGAGGGAACTCCTTGACAGCCCGCTTGCCTGGGAAAACACCGGGTCTTACGGGTATTACGCATACGCGGTCGGCACGCTCGGCGCGGACAGCGAATCGGATCTGTCCCTGATCACGGCCCCCTCGGATTCGGACGACGCGCAGGCCCGCCCGACACTGGAGATCCGGGCTACCTGGCGCGGGCTTGAGTATACCGTATCCGAGGGAGATACGTGGATCAGCTGCGGCTATGATGCAGGGCTGTACGTCGTGTATTTTGAGCGGCGGCCCGTCATGATCACGATCGGGGAAGAGACCGTGGGCACCCGCACGCTCCTCGAGAGTGAATCCTTTGCCTATGAGGCCGTGATCACGGATTATGCGGACGGGACGGCCGGAGAGAGCCAGACCATCTATTTCACGCTGCAGGACGGCGGCGAACGGACGCTGACGGCCTGGTACTGGACCGCGGGCGAGGGGGACGAAGAGGTCGTGCACACGCAGACCGTGACCGTCTCCCAGACCGGCAAGGACACGTTTGACACAGAGATCGGCGCCGACGAGGGGAGCAGCACAGCGTCGGGCGTCTGGACCTATACGACCGGGCCCGGGGAGGCCGCGCCGACGGTCACCTTTACCAACCGGCACAAAGCCATGCCGGTGGAGGTGCATGTCGCGGTCGCCGAGACCGGCCGGATCGTGCGCCGGGATGACCTGCGGGCGGACGGCAGCGCGATCTTTGCCCTCCCTCTGGGGGGAGAGGCGGTCTTTGAAGAGGAGTTGGATCCGGCGGCGCTTTTTGCGGGAGACCTGAACACCTTTGCTTTCGGCACGGTCCTTCTGGGATCGGAAACGGGCGCGGACGGCGAGCGGATCGAAGTAAAGGGTATCGGCGCGCGGTCGGTCTCCTATGCACAGGTATCCCCGCCGGACGGGCGGGTCTATGATGCCGTGCTGCAGGACGGCGAGGGGGGATCCCTCGGCGCGATCAGCGGGAACGCGGTCTATTACATGTATTACCCTATGCCGGAGATCTGTTACGTGAAGGAGAGCCTCGACGGCACCCTGACGCCGGTCAGAGGGTCGACGGACGGCAGTTCGGTCACGGGCGACATCACTTATAACAGGGCCGGCGTCACGATGAACGGCGTGACCGTCACACAGAATCAGCGCATGGAGATCTCCATGGACGGATCTGTGATCAGTCAGAGCGCCGGCAGCACCGCTTTCCGCATGCCTCCGATCCTCGACGACGGCACGGCGGAGAGATACCTCTCTTACGCAAAGATCGGAGCAGGCGAGTCGGGCGCATCGGCGATCGGCGACCTGGACGGTCATGTGAGTGAAGGGCAGACGATGTATCTGAAGGTGCAGGACAGCGCGCTGCAGTGGAGTTTTGACGGGGAGACCTGGCATCCGATGGCCCTGACGGAGACGGCGACGATCTATGCGATCTACACGGAGCGCGGGTACGACCTGCAGATCATCAAGGAAGTGGACACGCAGCAGAGCGGGGACGATCCGGTCCTGACCGGCAGGGAATTCACCGTGACGCTGTCGTCGCGCGCCATCTCGAAATCCTCCTACGAGGCGGAGGGCGCGGACAGAGAGCGGGTCGACGCCACGCCCGCGCCGGGCACGGCGCCGGGCACGATCACCCTTCAGGTGCATGGCGGCAGCAAGGTCAAGATCATCGGTCTCGGCAGGGGCGAATATACCGTTACGGAGGGGAACAACGAAAACTTTACGCTGACAGCGAAGACGGGCCCGATCACGGGCACGGAGGAGACCGATGCGCCGGTCACGGACAACGCCAGGTTCACTGTGACGCTGGACACGGAAAAGAAGGCAAAACTGACCAACACGCCGGATCCGATCTGCAAGATCACGGACGGCGGGACGGAGAAGGTTTTCTATACGCTTCGCAGCGCGGTCAGCTATGTGGGAGAGAACATCCCGGATCTGACGGCGGAGATCGCCATGCTGGCGGATTACCGGATACCGGCGGACGATTCCGTGACGATTCCGGGAAACTATAACATCACGCTGTCGACAGCCACGGAGGGCGTCTACAGATACAAAGGTTCCGGCAAAGCGGTCATCACCCGCGGCCAGGACCTCCTTGCCGCGCCTATGTTCGTGAACGACGCGGCGCTGACCTTCACGAATGTGATCCTGGACGGCGAAAGCGTCACGGCGGACGCACCCATGATCGAGAGCACGGGCACGGTGACGGTGGGGACCGGCTCCATCCTGCGCAACGCGGTCAGCACAGGCGATGGCGGCGCGATCCGCGCGGCGGCGGGAGACGTATATATCAGCAGCGGGACACTGAGCGGCAACCAGGCTGCGAACGGCGGCGCGGTCTACTATACCGGCAGCGGCGAGATCCGGGTCCTGGGCAACGCCAGGATCTCCGGCAACAGAGCGTCTTCGGGAGACGGCGGCGCGATCTATGCCGCCAGCGGCACGATCACGCTGTCCGGCACGGCGGGGATCTCCAGCAATGCGTCGCCCGCGGGCGCAGGCGGCGCCATCGCCATCGGGAGCGCTGTTCTGAATGTGGAGCAGAGCGCCTCTGTCACGGGCAATACGGCGGGCAGCGGGGGCGCGGTCTGTGCTGAGAACGGCACGATCACGGTCAGCGGCGACGCGGCGTTCTCCGGCAATGCGGCGGAGGTAGGCGACGGCGGCGCGATCCTGAACAGGGCCGGAATCGTGACGGTCTCCGGCGGGACTTTCACCGGCAACAGGGCATCCGGCGGAAACGGCGGCGCGCTCTTTACGCAGAGCGGAACGATCGCGGTCTCAGACGGGACGATGAGCCAGAATGCGGCGGCGGACGGCGCCGCGGTCTATATCCAGAACGGGACAGGGCGCTTTTCGGGCGGCGAGGTCACGGAAAACACCGCCTCCGCGGGCGGTGCCGTCGGCGTGGGAAACAGCGCGGCAAAACTCTATTTTTCCGGAAATATTTCCATCACCGGAAATACCATGGGCTCGCAGGAGAGCAATGTCTGCCTGAGCCTCGATACGGACGCGGTGATCAACGCCCAGGACCTGGGCAGCAGTGCGCGCATCGGCATCTATGTGCCCGGCGGCTTCGAGGAGGAGCTGTTTAAGAACCGGGGCCAGGCCGGCGCGAGATTCGGCATCTATACCGCCGCAGACAATCTGAGCGCCTTTACGAACGACCGTATTCCCACCCTCGAGGCGCGGGCGGATACCGACGCCAGAAGGATCGTGTGGGGAAGCCCGCTCAAAGTGGAAGTGCGCTCCCTGCCCTCCTTTGCGGGAGGTTTTCCGCCGGTGCAGGCCGGCACGCTGATCTACAGAAACGATGCCTATTACCCGGCTTTCAGCGCCGGTGCGATGTCGAAGCTGGCGGACGCCCTGTACGAAAACTACAGCGGCCGGCTCACGGCGACGGCGGCCTATGCGGCGGCGTTCGCGGACGGTGCGGCGTCCTATGGGGACTATATCACGAATATGCGGTGGGACAGCAGCGAGGGAAGCTGGGTGTTCGTCAAGCGCGACGGAAGCAGCGTGCAGGCGGACAAGGTCATCCTGTACTATGCGGAGCCCGCTTTCATAACCATCGAAAACAACACAGACCTTCCGCTCGACGTGTCCTCTCTGACGGTCGGCGGCCACAGTGTCGTCAACAGTGACACAGAGGCGGGGTACGGCCTTGTTTTCGCAAAAAATGATACCCTTCAGGAGGCGCTCCTGCCCGTGGAG
The DNA here is from genome assembly GCA_017405805.1 of Lachnospiraceae bacterium. Classification (GTDB taxonomy): domain Bacteria; phylum Bacillota; class Clostridia; order Lachnospirales; family Lachnospiraceae; genus CAG-791. The sequence goes on along the minus strand of JAFQZU010000001.1, from coordinate 50,971 downwards.
TCAGGGGATCTCTCTCTCGCCGTCGGCGAGTCCATCCGGCTCCTGATCCCGGGCGGATGCGAACAGACATATGTGCTGGGAGGCCGTTTTGACACGGCGCAGGGGCACGACGTGCGGCTCAGGCGCACCGGCAAGCAGGAGGAGACGATCCCCGCGCAGGAGGTCCGGGAGGGCTTTACGCTGACAGACCAGACCATCCGGACGCCGGGCACGAATTACGAGATCATCTTCGGGGACGACAAATATATCTGCAAGATCGCGGACGGCGGGGAGGAAGTGCGTTTTTCCTCCATCAGCGAGGCGGTGCAGTATGCGCAGGACCACAGCCTGACGACGGTCACGATCGAGATGCTCACGGATTATCTGATCCCGGAACAGGACAGCGTCGTCATACCGGAAAACTATGACATCACGCTGACGACCGCGGTCACCGGGAATTACCGGTATCCGGGCACGGACGAGGACAGGCGGGCGGTGATCAGCCGCGATTCGGAGAACAGGAACTCCTTCTTCAGCGGGAGCTACGAGCCCGGAGAAACGGCGTTTACGATCCGAAATCTCGATATGGACGGCAAGAGCATCCGCGGGAACAGCGACGGCGGCGCCGTCAAGACAAGAAACATCGCGGTCACCATAGAAAACGCGGCGTTCCGGAATTTTATCTCCGGCAACGGCGGCGCCATTTTCGTGGAATTTTCCAGGCTGACGGAGTACGATTACGCGGCGTTCAGCCGCCTGAGCGCGGACAATGTGTCCTTTGAAAACTGTCATTCCGTCTCCACGGCCAACCGGCAGGGCGGCGGCGCGATCTGGACGAATGCCTATGCGCTGTCCATCAGCGATTCCACCTTCGAATCCTGTTCTGCCTATGACCAGGGCGGCGCACTGTTCCACAGGATCGATGTGGATTACATGGACGCGTACCGGCGGGGATCCGGCGCGGAGATCACCGGCTGCAGTTTTACGAACTGCTCTGCGCGGGCGGCGGGCGGCCTGGAGATCGACGCCTACTACGCGGCCATCACGGACTGCACCTTCCGAAACTGCCGGGGCACGCAGCGAAACGGCGGCGGGATCAACGTCTATATCCAGTCCACCGACAGCAGCGCCACGGCCGGCAGCACCGAAGATACGACGCTGATCGTACGCGGCTGCTCCTTTGAGGACTGCTCCTCCCTGACCAACGGCGGCGGCGTCCGCAGCATGGCGCTCCACACGGAGATCGCGAACAGTACCTTCTCCAACCTGACCGCGGCGGAAACCGGCGGCGCCGTCAGTATCACGAACCGCTATGCGGAGGATGCGGCGATTCTCGGATGTACGATCGAGAACTGCTCCTCCTCTACGACGGGGGGCGGCATCTACTGCAGGGCACTGACGATGAAGACGGCCGATTATACGGAAGACGGAGACACGGTCCATACAGTGATCCGGAACTGCACGGCGGTCGGAGGGGGCGGCGGCATCTGCTATGACCGCAATGCGGCTGCCACGTCGTGCTCTCTCGAAAACGTAACGATCGACAGCTGCAGTTCTTCGAACGATGCGGGCGGCGGACTGTATACGAATGCCTGCACAGTGAACGTGACGGGATCGGATGTCAGAAACTGCTCGGCTTCGGGCAGCGGCGGCGGCATCGCGCAGAACAAGAACAACACGGGCACAGCGCTCACGCTGGAAAACAGCAGCGTGACGGGCAACAGTGCCGGAAACCTGGGCGGCGGCGTCTACACGAGGATCAATCTCGCCATGATCGATTCGGAGATCACGGGGAACCGCCTGACTTCCAGCACGGCGGGGAACGCAGCCGGTGCATATATATCGAACAACGGGACGCTGATCGTCGGAACCGCGGGAGGGACGGATTCCTCCGCCGTAAAAGAAAACTTAACGGCGAGCGGTACGCCCTCCAATCTGCGCCTCTGGGAAGGGAACGGCGTGAACAACGCTGCCAGTGTCTCCGTGCTCTGTGATCTCACGGGGGAGATCCGGGTCGTGAACGCGGCAAATCAGGGGACACAGTTCGGAAGCGCGGCGATCGCCTACCCCGGCGGCGTCTCGGAGACAGATCCGGTCTTCCGTTCGGACGATGACACGCTTTACGGAATAATCCAGCGCACGGACCCGGCCGGCAAAAAGATCATCTGGGGAGGCCCTCCGGTCTGCAAGATCACAGACGGAGACGGAAATCTTCTCTACTTCAGGACGGACGGGACAGATCCGGCCATCTTTGACATGCTGGACAGCCGCAGCGGCAGCAACGGGGACAGGACCAGCGCCTTCAGCCTGCTGCGCGGAAACAATCCGGAGCTGTACTATCAGGACGGAACACGGTATTCGGGGAAGGTATACGGCGTCAGGATGCTGGTGGAGACGTATGAACTGAGCACCTATGTCAGCACTGTCAGGCTGGACAGGACGATCATTCTGACGACCGCCGGCAGCGGCGATACGGACGGATATCCTTACCGGGGCAGGGCGGGCAGCCGCTGCACGATCCTGCGCGGCGCCTCCTTCCCGCAGAACAGCAACATGCTGACCATGCGCGTGAACGGAATACTCCGCAATATTACGCTGGACGGCGGCTCGCAGCTCGGACGCACCATGACCGGGGACGGAAATGCCATCGTGATGAAGGATTGCTACAACGACGACGTGGTCGTCACGCTCGGTGAGAACGCCGTTCTCCAGAACTGCACGGCGACGGGCGGCGGCGGCGCGGTCCGTGTCGACAAGGGCAGCTTCCGGATCGAGGGCGGCACGATCCGGAACTGTCAGGCGGCGAACGGCGGCGCGGTGTACATAAACAGCGGAAGGGCGCTCAATCTGATCGAGGGCAGTATTCTGCAGTGCCGCGCGACGGCAAACGGCGGCGCCGTATATCTGAACAACGGCATCTTTAATATGGCGGGCGGCAGCATCGCCCAGTGCACGGCGGTCTCGGGCGGCGGCGCATATGTTGCGAACAACCGGACGATGAACATGTCCGGCGGCTTTATCACCGGAAACACAGCCACTTCCGTCGGCGGCGGCATCGCGCCCGGAGGAAGCGGGGCCAGACTCTTCTTCTCCGGCAAGCCCACCGTGTCGGGGAATAAGCTCGGAAACGATGCCTGCAACGTACACCTGAACTATGATACGAAAGCGATCATCCAGTCGCAGGGCCTGTATAACGGCGCCCGGATCGGCGTTTACGTGCCAGACCACGACGGCCTGTACGAAAAACGCGGCGTAGAGACTAAGGATTTTGGCACCTTTACGGCCGGATCGGATACGACGACGCTCTACGGCTTTGTCAACGACCGGAACGGACTCAAGGGCGTCCTGATCGAAAACCCGCAGCCCAATACCATCTACTGGGTCAAGATCTTCTCGATCGAGGTGTCGAAAGAGGTGCGGGCGAGCAGCCATGTTCCTGCGGCCGCGGAGGATACGTTCCGCTTCCGCGTCAAGCTCAGCGGAAAATCAAACGACGGAACGGTTCTGGCATCGGATATAGACGGGGAATACGGTGAGATGAATTTTACGCCGTCCGGAAGAGATTCGTACGCCGAGTTCACCCTTCGGAGCGGCGAGAGCATTCTGGCGGAGAATCTTCCCGCCGGTCTCGACTATGAAGTGACGGAGATACTGACCGGCGCGCAGCAGGACCGCTACGCCGTGCTCCCTGCGCTCGTGCGCACGGGAAAGGTCGGCGAAAACGCGCGGCCGGACGTCCCGGAGACGGACTGGTATGTCTCGAAGGCAGACTATGTCAATGTGCGCCCGATCTGCAAGATACTGGATCCGGGCGGAAGCCTGCTCTATTACCGGTATGACGCGCAGCACAACGCGCCGGCTGTCTACACGGAACTGGCGGATGCCTTTGCCGCGCTGGACGGCACTCTGTATGCGGGCGAGAGCCTGTATGCGCCCACCTATGACGTCCGGAAAGGCTGCCGCATCGAGATGCTGGTGCCCGATTATTCGCTGCCGCAGGCGCTGACGCTGAAGGAGGCGTACAAGGCCGTTTTGACGACCGCCTCCGAGGATGCTGAGCAGTTCCCCTACCAGGGACCCGCGGGCAGCACCGCCGTGATCCGGCGTGCCTTTGACGGCGGGACGATGTTTACGGCGCAGGGAGATATGACGGTGAACCGCATCACGCTGGACGGCGCCGGGGACACCTACACCTGCAATTCCTACGGCGGGATCATGAATGTGCCCCAGAGCGGCAGGCTGACGATCGAGAGCGGCGCCGTGCTGCAGAATTCGCACACGCTCAGCCGCGGCGGCGCCGTGTACAATGTGGGCACGCTCACGATGACCGGCGGCAGTGTGAAGAACAACCGCTGTGACGGGGAGGGCGCGGGCATCTTCCTGACGGCGGGAAGCGTGCTCAGACTGTCCGGGAATCCCGATTTTGGCGGAAAAGGCACGGACGCCTACGGAAATATCGACACGCGGAGCGGCAATTTCCGGAACGGGGAACTGATCGCGCAGACGAACGGCGGAAAGACGTATACGATCGCAAGGCAGGACATCTATCTTGCCGAGGATGAGACGGATCCGGCCTGTCTCGTGCTGACCGGTGATCTCACCTGCCCGGAGGGATCCATCTGGGTCTGGGCGGCGAGCGAAAAACATTATGTGACGATGATGCCCTTTGCCGTGCTCGGCGGCGAGCCGGTCGGCGACGCGTCCCTGCGGGCTTTCCGCGACGCGCAGACAGACCGGCTGACCCTGTGCGGCGGCGACACTTACCTGACGGGCAGCAGGGGAGACGACGAGAACTTCGTGTACTGGACGGGCGGCTTTGACGTGCTGTTTACAAAGACCGACGGCTACGGGGAACCGCTCCCCGGCGCGACCTTCGGCCTGTATATCGATCCTGCCTGCAGCCAGCCGCTCCTGTACGCGGGAGAGCCGGTCACGGCGACGTCCGCGGACGGCACTTCCCGGTATACGGACAGGACCGGCGAACCCCTGCCGAAGGGCACGGTACGCTTCGAAAAGATCCCTGCCGGCACCTATTTCATGAAGGAGACCGTCACGCCGGTGCTGGATCCGGACGGACAGGCCATGCGGTACGTCAATGACAATATCTACATCGTGCCGGTCGGCAGCGCGGCGCTCGGACAATACGGGGAGGGGATCCTCGAGGACATCACGGAGCAGGATATCGCCGCGCAGACGCAGCGATATTACGACAAGTACGGCATTCGCGACTATGCGCTGTTCATGATCGACAGCACATCGGACAGAGCCGTCACGGTCCCCGATATCGCGGCCTACGGCGTCCTGAACGAGGCGGCGGCGCAGCGCAAGGCGATCCTGCGCAAGGTCGGGCGGGAATATGTCTCTCTGGAGGGAGCGGTCTTCCAGATCCACCGCGCAGATATGACCCTGGTAAAGGACGGCACGCAGGACAGCTTCACGTCCGGCCCCGCCGGTATCTTCCGGGTCGGCATGCTGCCTTACGGATATTACTTTATTCATGAGATCACCGTGCCGGACGGTTATGCGGCGAACGGTGAAGACGGATGGTGGTTTACCGTCCGCGTCGATGAGAACGGCACCGCGATCGTCTCCGACCGCGGCAGCCGTCCGGTGCTGCCGGAGTGACGCACAGGGAGAATAACGCATGAAAAATGTCAGAACAAAACTGCGCTCCGAGACTGGCGCGTCGATCACTTATGCGCTCCTTCTCTTTCTGGTCTGCGCGGTGGTGGGCTCTGTGGTCCTGGTGGCGGCCACATCCGCCTCGGGGCGCCTCAGCGGGCTCGCCGAGACGGATCAGCGCTATTACAGTGTGACTTCTGCCGCGGAATATATGAAAGACCGCTTTGACCGGAAGGAAGTGACGGTCGTAAAGGAGGAGATCACCGAGACGGTCACGCCCTATACCTATGACGGCGGCGCGGCGGGCGGCGGATCAAGCAGCACACAGACGCATTATTATATTGACGGGACGGAAGTGACGAGCGGCTACAGACCGGATTCGCTCCTCCGGGACGCCGCCTACAGGCTGTATGTGGCCGATCCGGCGCCGGAATACCCTGTGGAGAGAGACTTTACCCTGCAGGAAAAGAGCGGTTCCGACCGGTTTTCGGGCGTGACCGTCAGGGGCGTGACCTCGCTGGACGAGGACGGGACCATGTCAGTTACGATACAGAGCAGGTCCGATGACGAGACCAATCCGGAAAAAGGAGTCTACTCGATGCGTCTGACCTTCACGGCGGACGGGAGGACCGTCGAGGACGACAGGACGGAGGAAGGAACGGCACAGGAGACTGCGATCGGAGGCGCCGATTACCAGATCACGACCGTCAGGACCGTGACGACGACCACCGTCGTCACTTGGAGATTTCAGAACATGCAGACCGTGACAGGAGGGACCTGATGCGCACCAGTCGGAAAAACTATATCGAAAGACTGCGCAGCCGCGCGGGAGAGACCATCGCGGAGACGCTGGTCGCCCTTTTGATCTCCAGTATCGGCCTTATGATGCTGGCGAGCATGATCACCAGCAGCGCGCAGCTGATCACAAAGAGCCGCTCCGTCCTGAAAGAGTATTATGCGGAGAGCAATCAGCTCGAGGAAAAAGGGGAGAGCGGGGCCGGCAGTTTTGACGTGGTCCTGGCCTTTCCAGGCTCGGATCTCCAGCCTGAGACCGCGGCGGTCACCTACTACGAGAACGCCGCGATCGGCGCAAAGCCGGTCATATCTTATAAATTAGCGGATATGCCGTAATCGTTCGACGTGTCTGCGGGCTGCATATGTTCTTTGGGCGGAGACAGGAACATTAACGCACCGCAGGGCCTTTTAGCGGCCATAGGGCCGCGGCCAGAGCGAGCATAGGCGAGCGCGCCCAAGGGCGTTTATGTTCCTGTATTTTTCCGCTGAGGATATCATTATGACAAAATCTGTTAAACCCCGGACCAGTCCCGGCTTCACCATCGCCGAAGTACTGGTCACTATACTGATCCTTCTGATGGTCTCAACCGTCGTGGCCGCCGGCATTCCCGCCGCCAAAAGGGCCTACGAGAAGATCGTCCTGAGCGCCAACGCCGAGGTCCTTCTCTCCACGTCCGTGGCTTCCCTGCGGGACAATCTGGCCACGGCAGAAGACGTCGCCGCGCAGGACGGGGCGATCACCTTCTACAGCGGGGACGGCGGGATCAACAAGAAGATTTATCCCGACGCGGAGAATGGCGGCGTGATCATGCTGCAGGAATACATCGGATACGATCAAAACGTACAGGACGTCACCCGCCAGCTGGTCACGGACGCGGCCTCCACGCGCGATCTTTACGTCACTTACGAAGGCGTCTCCTGCGAGGGGCAGATTGTCACGATACAGGGCCTTTCCGTCTACAGAAAGTCCCAGGCGGGCACAGGGGCGGCGCCGCTCACGTCCATCGATACGCTGTACATCCGCGTGATCGGCAATGCGGAAAAGGAAAACGGCTGAGGATATTTTTATGCACAGGCACGATAAAAGAAATCAAAAAGGCTTTACACTGGCCGAGACACTGATGACCGTGGCGATCCTGGTCGTCCTGTTCGGACTTATCTTTATCGGCGTCATCTACTACCTGCGGCGCATGGCCCAGGTCGAGCGGGACGGCATCGCGAAGGAGATCTTCGTGAGCGCCCAGAACCACCTGACCATGGCGGAGAGCCAGGGGTACCTTGGCAGGACCAACTTCGGCACGAAGGAAGAGGGCGGCGAAGGAGCGGAAGTGTATTTTTATGCCGTTGACGGGGCCGGGAGTTTTGGCGAGAACACAGTGCTCGAGCTGATGCTGCCCTTCGGTTCCGTGGACGAGACCGTCCGCATCGGCGGCACTTATATCGTGCGGTATCAGAAGGACCCGGCGCTGGTGCTGGATGTCTTCTACTGCCCGCGGACGGGGAGCCGGTTCGGGCACACGCTGACGGCCGGGGACTATTCCTCCGCGATGGCCCTGCGAAGCGTCGACGGAGCCGACCACAAGCGGGACAGACGGTATTACGGCAGCGACAGAGCCGTGCTGGGCTGGTACGGCGGAGAGGATGCGCATAAGCTGGAGAAGGGCAAAAAGCTGGAAGATCCGGCCTTTGAACTGATCAACGCGGAGAAACTGAAGGCCGTGGTGAAGGATCCCAACGCGGACCCCGCCAAAAAATCGCTTCTCAAGCTCATCGTCACGGGGCAGACCAGCGGCGCCAAAAAAGCGTTTACCCTGTCGCCGGACAGCGCCCTGACCAACCGGAACATAGAGTACGATCCCATGACCGATACCTACACGGTCATTCTGGACGATGTCACGACGCCGGGGCTGCATTTCAGCGAGCTGTTTGATGGCGACGGCTTCATTGCCGGAGAGAATATCATCGTGCAGGCCGTGGCCTTCAGCAACCAGGTCCTCACGAACATCGCCTACAGCGGCGAGAAGAAGACCAACAGCCTCTTTGAGGATATCACGCCGGGAGAAGGCAGTCAGGGGACCGCCGGCATGACGGCCCGCGTCAACAATCTCCGGCATCTGGAAAACCTGGATCCGGCCGTTTCGGACGTCAATGCGGACGGCGCGAAAGTCAGTGTCAGTGCAGGCCTTCAGACCTCCGATCTGGACTGGAAGGTCTTTCAGGAGAAGATCCTGGACGGCAGCACCGGACAGGTCAAAATTTACAAAAAGAATGACAATACGGGGACGAAGGCGGGCTGCTATCTGCCGGTAAGTCCCGGATATGTTCTGGACTACGACGGACAAAGGCATAATGTCAAGGGGATCCTGGCGGACCGGAAGGAAGACGCAGGGCTTTTCGGGACCCTGGAAGCGGAGAGTAAGATCAAAGATCTGATGCTGGTCGACTGCAGTATCACTTCGACCGAAGGCGCGGCCGGCACACTGGCCGGGTCGGTGAAGGGCACCGGCGCGGAGATCACGAACGTGCTCGCCCGGGGCGCGGAGTCCGCGGTCAAGGGAGGCGGCAGCGCGGGCGGCCTGGTCGGTTCCGTCGGGAGCGGGACCTTCACCGGATGCGGCGCGGCCGTACTGGTAAGCAGCACCGGCGGGGATGCCGGCGGCCTGATCGGAAACATTTCGGGAGGCACCGTCAGCGGGTGCTATGCCGGAGGACATACTTCGGCGGGCAGATATGATGCGGAAACGGACGGATACAACGTCGCTTCCTCCGGCGGAAACGCCGGCGGCCTTGCGGGCGATGCCGGCAGCGCGAGGATCAGCGCCAGCTACTCCACCTGCTCCGTCTCCGGCGCCACGTCCGGCGGCCTTGTGGGGGCGTCCGGCGGCAGACTGGAGAACTGCTATGTGACCGGCCTTGTGCAGGGCAGTTCCGCGGCGGGCGCAGTCGCGGGCAGCTATGACGGCGCAGCGTCCGGCTGTCTGTATCTGGAGATCATCAACGAGAGGATCACGGGGGACAGCACCATAGAATATATGACGCCCATCGGCGGCGGGGCGCAGGACCCCAATATGACGGCGATGGATGCCGATACAGCTGCTTACACCGCTTTTGTCGGCGACCCGGAAGGATGGGAGAGCGCCGGTGCCTACGACGCGGTCCTGATTGAGTATTTTAAGGGGAAGTACAGCTATAAGACGGTGACCCAGCTGGAGGGCGGGCCCGCAGCAGGGGACAACTACTTCGTGAATGTCCACTACGGGGACTGGCCTGCGCCGGAGATCCTGTTCCTGAATCAATAAGATAATAATAATGCAGCCTGTCGTTAATACCCGCCGGACTTTAGTGGTCACGGTCCAAGGGTATTAACGACAGGCTTATTTTTTTGCTTACTCCAGTCCGTAGGCTGCCTTCTCGATTTCTGAAAGCGTGTGATCGCCCACGAATTTTCTTCCTTTTTCGATCAGTTCCTGCGGCGAATAGTAGGGGCAGGCCCCCAGCGTCGTCTCATTGTCGCCGGATTTGTTGACATTGCCCTGGCTGATGATCTGCCGCGTATCCGCGGTGTAGAAGAGAACGTTATCTGCCCTGGCCGTCGCGGTCCAGCTGTCCAGGTCTACCATCAGCAAATCTCCCGCCCCGCTGTTGATGACCATGTTTCCGTCGTTAACGTTTTCAAGACCGCCGTATGATGACTGCATGGAGAAAGGCATTTCGATCACCCCGCTCCGGGCGGCGTTGTGAAGATCATAGCGGTACAGATTCCGGGTCTGTGTGGCCAGGTAAAGGTGATCTTCGTAAAAATGCAGCCAGCTTATTTCTTCCGGAATATCCTCGATCACGAAGTTGACGGAACCGTCAGCCGCGTAGACATAGGTCTTTCGCTCCTCTTCATTCCAGATGGCGAAGCCCCCGCCGTCATCCTGAAAAGCGCCGAGGCTGACTGCGGGAAAAGGATCTTTGCACTGCGTCACCGCCGCCCTGTCAAAATTGATCAGATATCCCGCACCGTTTTCTATGACGACGCCGCGGGAGCCGTCGGAGGAAAACATGTAGGGCGATGTGCTGGTGCTCTCGTCGCTGTCTATGTAGTAAGGCATCTTCAGATGCGTGATGCTCTCGTCGTCCAGACTGAAGCGGAACCAGAAGCTGCTCTCCGTATCATAGTTGGTCGCGCGAAAGAAAATGTAATTGCCTGCCGTGATCACGTTGCCGGAATCAAAATGCCACCTTCCGGCACCGGTAAAGCCATCGCTTTCGATCATCGAGACCAGCTCATAAGTGCCGTCCTCGGCGGAAATGCGGTACAGAGAATTCTCCTCCACATTTGTCCGCATATACACCCGCTTGTGATCGGAGGACGAACCGTATACTTTAAGATAGTAATTAGCCCCCTCCAGCTTTGTCTGCCACAGATCCGTTCCTTCGGGCAGCCTGTAAGCATACAGGTTGGATTCGCTGTCGAGTATGATCATTATTTTGCCACACTGCATGGCTTCATAGATGGTGCCCTCCGGCGCCGTGCAGTCAAAAGGCGTCCAGTCCTCATCTCCCTGCCCGCCCTTAAAGAGGCGGATCGTATTTCCCTGGCGCACGATGAACTGCGTGTGGCCGGAGGCAGTACGTTTGCCTTTAAAAAAGTCGGCGTCATCCATGCCTTCCGCCATGAACTGCATGGCGTTGTAGGTTTTGTTGAAATAGGTGAAATAATACTGCGTCCCGCTGTAACCGTTGACCCGAATCAGATTTTCGCCGGAAAGGGGCGGCTCCACGGACACGATCCGGTCCGAGAAGGTGACGGTTTTCACGGGACTGCCCGAATCGAGATCATACAGGGCGATCACGTTGGAGGTGGCGGCGACGGCAAACTCCCTGTCCGGGCGGGTCTCATCGCCGGGCATGACGCGCAGCGCCTGGTATACAGCGGGATCCGGCCGGAGGCTCTGATAGGAGAGCGCATTCTCCCAGAGCACGTTCCCGGTCTTTTCCTCGATCAGGAAAAGGGTCTCTTTACCCGGCGTAAATTCCTCAAAGGAAGATCCGGAGGAGTCCCCGCGGAGGTAATTGACCGCATAGTCCTCCTTCGTTTTTGTGCAGGTCAGAAGGATCCGTCCCTCCGCGTCCCGGGACAGGCCGCTGGCTGCGTAAGGAGCAAGGGAAAAAGGCGTCCACACGGCATCCCCGGTCCGATAGTTATAGGTCACAAAGCCGGTAATGGTGTTGACGGAGGCGTCTTCCTCCGCCAGATTGCCGGCGGCCAGACAGATGCAGTCCTTTTCGGGGCAGACGGCGGCAAGTCCGCCGTTTTCGGTGTAATAATTCGATTGCTTGTAGAAGATGGAGGCCTGCCCGTCCGATGCGCGGGAGGCTTCGACCCGCCCCAGAAGGTCGCCGGAATCCTTGTCGATGACGACGAATTCCTCTTCCGTCAGGGCGATCAGCGGGGCGTCGCCATCTCCGTCGGGCACGATGATATTTCTGAGGGTCTCTACGAATTTCTGCTTCCAGACGACGGCGCCGTCGCTGTAACGGATCAGGGCCGCGGTGTGGCCGTAGCTCTCCCACAGGACAAAATACTGCGCCCCCGCACGGGCGAGGTTATAGGCGTTGACGCCGATCAGTTCTTCGGAGGGCACCATTGTCGTCAGGGTGTCCGTCAACAGATCATAGATCGCCAGATCGCCGCGGAGATTTGTCATGGCCAGATGGCCGGCGTCGGTAGAAATGGCGTACTGGGTCATGGTACCCCTGGGCATGGCGTAGGAGGCAACGCCCCGGAAATTCAGGACCTCCTTGGAGTCATAGGCGCCGACCGCCTTGGAGAGCGTGTAGAGGGCCTCGGGTACGATCGGGCGGTCCGCCTTCTCGTCCGGAAGCGCTGCCAGGGAGAGCTGGGCCGCGAGCAGATTGTCGTTGCTGTCCAGCGCCTTCTGGGCCGAGGAAGCCAGATACCGGCTTTGGTTGATCAGAGACTGACGGTAATTGCGCTGTATGCCCAGATAGCTCCAGACGAAATAGGCCAGGAGGACGGCGGCAAAAGCAGAGGCCAGCGCCGTCAGGCGCATCCGGCGCTTTCGCATCTTCTGCCGCAGGTCCGCGTAGCGGCATCCGATCAGGACAGACGCGAGCCTGGGAAGCTCCTCTGTCCGCGCCCTGTGCCGGTCCACCCTCCAGTCGCAGCTCAGCGGCTCAAGAGGCGCCTCGATCGTGACGTCGTTTCCGTCCGCATCCTTGACGGTGACGGTCTCCTTCAGCAGGAGGTCCGGCACGACCTTCATGGGGTCCCCGTCGGCGAGGACGGTGAGGACGTGTTTTTTGTCGTGGGTCTCGAGGAAAAATTCCAGCTCCTTCCGGCACCAGACCGATTCCATGTAGCTGGGCGAGCAGATGCAGATCAGATATTCGCTGGAGCGGATCGCGTTCTTGATGTTGTCGTTGAGATCGCTCGTGGACGGCAGTTCGTCCTTGTCGCGAAAGATCCGTCCGATCGATTTGATGCCCTTTTCCCTGCGGATACTTGCCGGAATGTGATACCGCTCCAGACGGTTCTGGATCTCTGTCGCCACCTTCATGTCCAGCTCGGCGTGGCGGTAGGAGATAAATGCTTTGTAAAGGTATTCCATGATCGTCTCCTCCTTCAGCCGATTGCGTTGATCGTTTCGATCTCGATCAGATCGGCGAGCGCCGGCGCCTTCATAAGAAGATCTGCAAGCGCTTCGAGTTCTTCCTGCGTGACGGCGTTATATCCGAACAGGTAGAGCCGCATTTTGACGGGATTGGAGAAAGAACTGCCGCAGGCCACGCGGATCTGTTCGCCGTTCTCCGCCCTCCAGTCCAGGAGAAGGTCCCTCGTAAATATTTCATCCTTTAGATCCGGGATGAGCTGCGATACCGCGGCCGCGATCGTCTCTTTCCTGTCCTCTGTCTCCGGCAGGGCAAACTGAATGACAAAGTCTCCGGCGCCCGTGGTGCCGGAGCCGGTCGGAGTAAAGGCGGCGGCCCGCGAGAGGAGCTTTTCGTTATAGCGGCTGTAATCGAAGACGGCAGATCCGGTCATGGCGAAATTTCCCTGCGGATCCAGGCCCGCCAGATTGACACGCTCCAGCGTCAGGCGGTCGAAGTAGCTGTAGGGGGATTGGGGGAACTGGCGCCCGTTCAGGAGCGCGGCGGCCAGATCAAGCAGGAAGCGGTCCTCCTCGTCAAAACCTTCCTCCCCCGTAAACGCATTGCAGTCAAAGGTGATCTTTCCATCCCGGATCACATCTTCGTAGTATGTCCACATAAACGGCCACGAATCAAGGTACAGGGAAATGCGCGCCCTCCCGCTTCCGGAAGTGAGCGACGTGAGCTTGTGGAGGATGTCCTTTTGTCCGGCGGACATGTCCAGTTCCAGATAATAGCGCCCGTCTTTGTGCATGACATTCGCTGCGGCGCCCTCGTGCCCGATCGGGATATTTTCGCTGAGGACCCGCAGGGAAACATCGTGATTGCCGATGATCAGGTTATCCATCAGATCCGTGATGCAGGGACTTATGGGAACCCGCAGGGCCAGCGAGCGCTCGTTCTGCGTCAGGTGCCCGATACTGTAAGGGATACGCAGCGATTCCAGCCGGTCCCGGACGGCCTGCAGGGCCTGTTCCCAGTTGGCCTCCGAGCAGACGGTCTCCTTCATCCTGTAGACGTACAGATAGGAGGGACGGTCAAAGTCCCCGTAGGCGATCTGGCGGGCAGTATCGTCCTGTGCGGGCACTTCCCAGGTGATCCCCGGCATGTCCAGGATGTAATATCCCTCCAGAAGGGGCTCGTGCGTATAGTCGTAAGCCAGCGCGTCCGCGTATCCCCTCTCGAAGCCGGAGAGGAGCTTATAGTAGGTCAGGCCGTCCCCCGCGGGAACGAGCTCCAGGCTGTAATACCCGTCAAAACCGGTCATGTCATGAACGATGCTCGGACTCTCCCACCCGGCGATCTGCGGATTTGCCGCAAGATAGTCTTCTGTCAGCGTGAGCTCCAGATACAGAAAGGAGTCCGTCTCGATACCGTAGTCAAAAGGAACGACGCCCTCCGGACAGCCCTCCAGGACCTTTACCGAAGCCAGATCGGCCCGGCTGAGCGGCAGCGTTTCCTCAAAGTACCGATTGGAGTTCACGCCCCCCTTTCCCTTGCCCAGCCACAGGTTGACCGGCCGGTTGAGCATAAGGCGGATGACTTCTCCCAGGGGCTGCCCGGAACAGGCCTTTTCGGGGATGTAGATATCGAGGGCGGGCCAGGTCCCTTCGGCGGGCGCACCGCTGCCCGTATAGCCCGTAAGCTTCGTCTCCTCGAAGATATAATCTCCCTCGGAGAGCGCGGCGACGCGCTCTTTTATGATGGGGATATCGTGACGGAAAGCTTCCCCATCCTCGTCGGGATAAAGGCAGAAATGGGCCATATCCGCGCGGTCCTGATCAGGGCCGGCGGACTGTCCGGCTTTGGGATCTGCGGCCGCGCCGCTGCCGGAGCAGCCGGTCAGAAGAGGGATTCCCGCCAGAAAAAGGCAGGCGGTCAAAAAGAGTGAGAGCAGGGAATGTTTGGACATGAAGCGTCTCCTTTGGCATTTAAGGAACGGACATTGTCTGATATAATACCATCATAACACAACTTAAAAAACGAAACGAACAGGAGGTTATGGAAATGGGTTGTTTTTACTGTGACGAGCACCACGAGGGCCGCGAAGCGATCATGTTCAAGGTCGGGGAGATGAAGGCAGGCGTGCTGTATCTGTTCAAGGATCAGGCGCACAAGGGCCGCTGCGTACTGGCGCTGAAGTCCCACAAAAAAGAGCTGTGCGAGTGCTCCGACGAGGAGAGGACGCAGTACTGCGCGGACCTGGCGGCCGCTTCCGGCGCCGTGAAGAAACTGTGGGGCTGCACGAAGCTGAATCTGGCTTCTTTTGGCGACGCGAATCCCCATCTGCATTTCCACATCGTGCCCAAGTACGAGGGCGGATTTGAGTTCGGCGGCAGCTTTGAGATCACCAATCCGAATCCGGTCTATCTTAAGGACGAGGAGTATCAGGAGATGATCGCGGCGCTGAAGAAAGAGCTCGGAATCTGAGGGAAAAATGATCGAGAGAAATCAGATTTGGAAGCTGTACGGAACCCGTTATAAGGACATGACGGTGCAGCTCCTCAATGAGACGGACCTGGCCGGCCTGATCGGAGACCGGAAGACCCGGATCGGCATCAAGCCCAACCTCGTCGTGGCGTCGCCCGCCGAGTTCGGCGGCACGACCCACACGGAGGTCGTTGCGGGCATCATCGAATATCTGCAGGCCAACAAGTTCGAAAATATCGTGATCGCCGAGGGCTCCTGGGTGGGCGACCGCACCGCGCAGGCCTATGAGTACTGCGGCTACAACGCCCTGGGCAGAAAATACGGCGTGCCGCTCATCGACACGCAGAAGGACAAATGGCACAGCGTGGACTGCGCCGGCATGAAGCTCAATATCGTGGACTGCGTCGATCAGATCGACTTTCTGATCAACGTTCCGGTCCTCAAGGGCCACTGCCAGACGCGCATGACCTGCGCCCTCAAGAACATGAAGGGGCTCCTTCCCAATTCGGAGAAGTCACGCTTCCACCGCATGGGCCTGCACAAGCCCATCGCGCATCTGCAGGCGGGCATCCGCCAGGATTTCATCGTGGTGGACCATATCTGCGGGGATCTGGACTTTGAGGAGGGCGGCAATCCCGTGGTCCGCAACTGCGTCATGGCTGCGCTGGATCCCGTCCTCGTGGACAGCTATGCCTGCTATCTGATGCATTACACGCCCGACGACGTTCCCTATGTGCGGATGGCGGAGAAACTGGGCATCGGCTCGACGGATCTCTCCCGTGCGCAGATCATCAATCTGGGCGGGCCCGGGAGCGAAAAGGAGGAGCTGCCCAGGGAGGACAAGATCCTCGAGGTCTCCTACGCCGTCACGGAAGTGGATTCCTGCAGCGCCTGCTACGCGAACCTTGTCGGCGCGCTGTGGAAGCTGCGCGAAGAGGGGCTGCTTGAAAAGCTCAAAGACCCTATCGGAATCGGGCAGGGCATGCAGGGAAAGACCGGAAAGCTGGGCGTCGGAAAGTGCACAAAGGATTACGACGTGTGCATCATGGGATGTCCGCCGGAGGAAGAGAAGATTTATCAGGAGCTGCGGCAGTATATTCTGCAGCAGCAGTAACGGCAGTATGAAAAAACGGGAGGTTCCGTCTTGCAGAATTCCGAAGAGATCCTGAAGGAGTTTTACAGTGAAACAGATCCGGCCAAAAGAGAGGCGCTGCTGGCGGAATACCGCGCCGCCGCATCCGGGGACGGCCCTGTCGCCAGCTATGTTGACAAGCTTTTCGTGCACCGCTTTCCGGGCGCGGGAAAGAATGTGGGCGAAGCGGACAGGGGACTGAAGTTTTTGATGGATCTGCTGTTCTTCTCCCGCTCCAGCACTTTTTTCAAAAAGCGCCGCAGGAAGGACATCGCCGCGGTGATCCGGGAGATGGAGCAGGACGAGCGGGTGCACAAGGACCCGGCCTTTGAGGAGGCTTTCCTCAGAGAACTCCGCAACATGGTAAAGCGCTATATCGTCACCTGCGGCTCCGATTCCTACGGCAGGAAGTTTCTGGGCATGGTGTCCTCCAGCAAAGAGGAGAAGCTTGAGCGTCTCTGCAGCGACCTGTGGGAGCTCTCGGGCGGACTGGCAGAGGAGTACGGTCTGGAGCAGGAGATGGCCCTGCTCTGCAGAGCCGTCAATGACGAATACCTTGCGGCGGTGCCGGAGGCGGAATCCCTGCGGAAGGAGTACGAAATCATACATAACCGCCGCATGTAAGCGGCGTCGGTTTATTGCCGGCAGGCGTGTGTAAACAGCCGCAGGGCTTTAATGGTCACGGCAGGCGTGTGTAAACAGCCGCAGGGCTTTAGTGGTCACGGCCCAAGGCGTTTACACACGCCTGCCGGCAATGGTCTTGACGCCGTGACATTGACATGTTAAAATTCATTAAAATTTAATCGATAAACCGTTGAAGCGGAGATAAAGACAGTGATGCCTCCACAGAGAGCCCGCGATGCTGAGAATCGGGCGGGAAACAAGCTGCCAAATGGACCGCTGAGGGCGCAGTCAAATGCGGGGCCGGCCTGCCGGGGCGGGCTGTGAGCCGCAAAGTATTCTGCGACGCCGAAGGCAGGCGTTAACTGCCGGGGATATGGAGGTATCCCGCTAAGCGCACGGGTCATGCCGTGAATCAAGGTGGCACCGCGGATAGTGCAGTTTCTATTCGTCCTTGACAGAGTTGGATTCTGTCGGGGGCGTTTTTTATTGCTCCTGACACAGCGGATGGAAGGAGAAAAAACTATGATCAAAGAAGCCATCGTCAAGATCGTGAGCAAGGGCGACCTGTCCTTCAAAGAAGCCTACACCGTCATGAACGAGATCATGAACGGCGAGACTACAGCCACACAGAACGCCGCTTTTCTGGCGGCGCTGTCCACCAAGAGCGCCCGCGCGGAGACGACCGACGAGATCGCGGGCTGCGCCGCGGCCATGCGCGAACACGCC
The DNA here is from genome assembly GCA_017405805.1 of Lachnospiraceae bacterium. Taxonomy (GTDB): domain Bacteria; phylum Bacillota; class Clostridia; order Lachnospirales; family Lachnospiraceae; genus CAG-791. The sequence continues at coordinate 33,003 of JAFQZU010000001.1, read as the reverse complement.
ACCGCCGTGGAGACAGGCATGGACCTTCTCGAGATCGTGGGCACCGGCGGGGACAACGCGCAGAGCTTCAACATCTCGACGACATCGGCGCTGGTGGCGGCCGCGGCCGGCATAAAAGTGGCCAAGCACGGCAACCGGGCCGCCTCCTCACAGTGCGGGACGGCGGACTGCCTGGAGGCGCTGGGCGTGAACATCGAGCAGAGTCCGGCGCGGTGCGTGGAGCTTTTGAACGAAGGGGGGATGTGCTTCTTTTTTGCGCAAAAATACCACACCTCCATGAAATACGTCGGCGCGATCCGGAGGGAACTCGGATTCAGGACAGTTTTCAACATCCTTGGCCCTCTGACCAATCCCGGAAAGCCCACCATGCAGCTGCTGGGCGTATATGACGATTATCTGGTGGAGCCCCTGGCACAGGTTCTGGTCAGCCTGGGCGTGAAGCGCGGTATGGTGGTCTACGGGATGGACAAGCTGGACGAGATATCGGTCAGCGCGCCCACCAAAATATGCGAGATCCGTGACGGATGGTTCCGGTCCACGCTGATCACGCCGGAGCAGTTCGGCATCGAGCGCTGTACCAAGGAAGATCTGCGGGGCGGATCGCCGCAGGAAAACGCCAGGATCACGCTGGAGATCTTAAACGGCGAGAAGGGACACAAGCGGGACGCCGTCCTGATGAACGCCGGCGCTGCGCTGTATATCGGCGGAAAGGCAGAGAGCTACACGGAGGGGATCTCGCTGGCGGCCGCGATCCTTGATTCCGGGAAAGCGATGGATACGCTCACGAAGCTGATCGAAGTGAGCAACCGGCCGGAGAACGGGTGAGGAGAGGAGCTAAATGACGATACTGGACCAGCTGGCGGAGCACGCCAGAGAGCGCGTGGCCGCGGCCAAAAGAGAAATCCCCCCGGAGGAGATCCGGGCGAGGGCGCTGCAGATGGCACGGGCGGAGCGCGCCCGCGGGGGAGAACGTTTTTTTGCGTTTGAAAAGGCGCTGAAGAAACCCGGAATGTCCTTTATCTGCGAATGCAAGAAGGCCTCCCCTTCCAAAGGACTCATCGCACCGGATTTCCCCTATCTGGAGATCGCGAGGGCATATGAGGCGGCCGGGGCAGACTGCATTTCCGTGCTGACAGAGCCCGGATGGTTCCTGGGGTCCGACGCGTATCTGCGGGAGATCGCGGCGGCAGTGTCGGTCCCCTGCCTGCGCAAAGACTTCACCGTGGACGAATACATGCTGTACGAGGCCAAAGTGCTGGGCGCGTCGGCGGTGCTCCTGATCTGCTCGATCCTGAGCGGGGAGGAGATCGCGCGGTATATAGGGATCTGCGACGAACTGGGTATGTCCGCGCTGGTGGAAGCGCATGACGAGAAGGAGATCCGGACCGCCGTGGAAGCCGGCGCGCGGATCATCGGGGTCAACAACCGGAACCTGAAGGATTTCACCGTGGACACGCAGAACAGCCGGCGGCTGCGCGCCTGCGTGCCGGAGGGAATACTTTTTGTGGCGGAGAGCGGCGTCCGCGGGCCGGAGGATGTCCGGGCCATGTCTGAAGCCGGCGCGGACGCGGTCCTGGTCGGGGAAGCGCTGATGCGGGCCGGGAATAAAAAAGAGATGCTGCAGAGGCTGAGGGAAGGGGCGCTGAATATCGCAGAGAAGACCGGCAGCCGTCCCCGGATCAAGTTCTGCGGCCTCACGAGGCCGGAAGATATCCTGGCCGCAAATTCCCTGCGTGCGGATTACATCGGCTTCGTTTTCTGGGATAAGAGCAAGCGGTACGTGACCCCTGCGCAGGCAGCGCAGCTGAGGAAGCTTCTTGCTCCCGGCATCAAGGCCGTCGGCGTCTTTGTGGACGAGGAGCCAGCGCAGGCCGCCGCGCTTCTCGAAGTCGGGATCATCGATATGGCGCAGCTTCACGGAGACGAGAGCGAGGCGTACATAAGCACACTGCGGACCATGACGAATAAACCGCTGATCCGGGCTTTCCGGGTGCGCGGACAGGAGGATCTGGAGGCGGCGCGCGGGAGCAGTGCGGACTATGTGATGCTGGATTCGGGGGCCGGATCGGGAGAAGTCTTCGACTGGTCCGTGATCCGGGAAGCGGGGAGACCCTATTTTCTCGCGGGCGGACTGAATGCCGGGAACGTGGAGCAGGCAGTGCGCGTGCTCCATCCGTTTGCGGTGGACGTCAGCTCCGGGATCGAGACGGACGGCGTAAAGGATATCAAAAAGATGGCGGCTTTTGCGGCGGCTGTCAGACAGGAGAGGTAATCATGACAAATCCAAGAGGACGTTTTGGCATACACGGGGGCCAGTACATTCCCGAGACGCTGATGAATGCCGTCATCGAGCTGGAGGCGGCCTACGATCATTTCAAGGATGATCCCGCCTTCAACAGGGAACTGGAAGAGCTTCTGAACGAGTACGCGGGCCGGCCTTCGCGGCTGTATTTCGCGAAAAAAATGACCCGCGACCTGGGCGGCGCCAGGATCTATCTCAAGAGAGAAGATCTCAACCACACGGGCGCCCATAAGATCAACAATGTGCTGGGGCAGGCCCTGCTCGCCAAAAAAATGGGCAAAACCAGACTGATCGCCGAGACCGGCGCCGGCCAGCACGGCGTGGCCACGGCCACCGCGGCAGCCCTGCTCGACATGGAGTGCGTGGTCTTTATGGGGCAGGAGGACACGGTCCGCCAGGCCCTGAACGTTTACAGGATGCGGCTTTTAGGAGCGGAGGTCATCCCCGTCACGACCGGGACCGCGACGCTCAAGGATGCCGTCTCCGAGGCCATGCGCGAATGGACGTCCCGGATCGCGGACACGCATTACTGCCTTGGATCCGTCATGGGACCGCACCCTTTCCCGACCATCGTACGGGATTTCCAGGCGGTGATCTCGAAGGAGATCAAAGAGCAGATCCTGGAGAAGGAGGGGCGTCTTCCGGACGCCGTGCTCGCCTGTGTGGGCGGCGGCTCCAACGCGATCGGGAGCTTCTATCACTTTATCGGCGACAAAAACGTGCGGCTGATCGGCTGCGAGGCGGCGGGCCGCGGGGTGGACACCTTCGAGACGGCAGCCACCATCGCGACGGGGAAGCCCGGCATTTTCCACGGGATGAAGTCCTATTTCTGCCAGGATGAATACGGTCAGATCGCGCCGGTCTACTCGATCTCGGCGGGTCTGGACTACCCGGGGATCGGCCCCGAGCACGCGCATCTGTACGACACCGGCAGGGCAGAATACGTTCCGGTGACGGACGAGGAGGCGGTGCAGGCCTTCGAGTATCTTTCCAGGACGGAGGGGATCATTCCCGCCATCGAATCCGCGCACGCCGTCGCGCACGCCATGAAGATCGCGCCGGGAATGGATCCGGAGCAGATCATCGTGATCACGGTCTCCGGCAGGGGAGACAAGGACTGTGCGGCCATCGCCCGCTACAGAGGGGAGGATATCTATGAGTAAGATACGGGAAGCATTTGATCACGGGAAAGCTTTTATCGCCTTTATCACCTGCGGGGATCCCGATCCTGAGACCACGGCGGCGGCCGTGCGGAGCGCGGTGCGGTGCGGCGCGGACCTGATCGAGCTGGGCATTCCCTTTTCGGATCCGACCGCCGAGGGGCCGGTCATTCAGGCCGCGAGCCTGAGGGCGCTGCAGGGCGGGATCACGACGGACAAGGTCTTTGATCTGGTGAGGGATCTGCGACGTGACGTGACCGTGCCCATGGTCTTCATGACCTACGCCAACGTGATCTTCTCCTACGGGGCGGAGCGGTTCCTTGCCGCCTGTGAAGAGACCGGGATCGACGGCCTGATCCTCCCCGACCTTCCCTACGAGGAAAAGGAGGAGTTCCTGCCTTTCTGCAGGGCGCACGGCGTGGACCTGATCTCTTTGATCGCGCCCACCTCAGAGAACCGGATCGCCATGATCGCGAAGGAGGCAGAGGGCTTTGTCTATGTCGTCTCGAGCCTTGGCGTGACCGGCATGCGGAGCGAGATCAGGACCGATCTGGCTTCCATCGTAGAGGTGATCCGCCAGAATACGTCGGTCCCCTGCGTCATCGGTTTCGGCATTTCCACGCCCGCGCAGGCGGCGGAGATGGCGGCGGTTTCGGACGGGGCCATCGTGGGGTCCGCCATCGTGAAAATACTGGAAAAATATGGGAAAGAGGCTCCGGAGCACATCGGGGAATACGTGCGCAGCATGAAGGACGCCATGCGCTGAAGGGCCGTCCGCAGCTGACTTCCCGACGATAAAATTCGCGGTACCCGTTTTTTCCCGAGGCAGAATGCAGTATACTAAGGTTGAACGGAACCCGACACAGGAAGATCGGGAACAGTTGTGAGGTGATGGCGGATTGAACAAGATATTCATCGATTTCGAGATGAACAGGGTATCCAAGGAGTACCCCGATCAGCGGAGGATCTGCAGGTTCGAGATCATTCAGTTCGGTGCGGTGATGCTGGACGGGGAGGACCGGGAGACGGACAGTTTCAACGAATATGTGCGGCCGGCATTCTCCGACGTCATGGACCGGCGGATCGAAAAGCTCACGGGGATCCATTTCGAGCAGCTGAGCGGCGCGGATCCCTTCCAGGAAGTCCTGCGCAGGTTTATCGCCTGGTGCAGGGAGGACTATGAGATCTACGCCTGGAGCGGCGCCGACCTCCACCAGATCCGCGCTGAGCTCTCCATGAAGAAGATCGCGGTCAGGGAGGTGGAGGGACTCGACTACATGATCGCGCACTGGCATGACTACCAGAAGGAGTTCGGAAAACTCTTCCCCTTCGAAAACGCCATGTCCCTGTCCACGGCGGTCTCGCTGGCGGGGCTTGATTTTTCCGGAAGAGCCCACGACGGACTCAGCGACGCGCGCAGCACGGCTTCCATCTATGTGATGACCAAGGATCCGGAGAAGTTCGCGGTGTTCAAGAAGAAGGTCCTGGACAACCTTCGGCCGAAGGCATTTACTATGGGCGACCTGTTTGATTTCTCCGGGATGGAAAGGGGACGGCATTGAAGATCACAGACGGCAGAAAGACCATTGTGTGTTTTGGCGATTCCAACACATACGGGTATGATCCCGCAGACGGCGGCCGCTATGACGAGAAGACGCGCTGGACAGGGCGGCTGCAGGCCATGCTGGGCGAGGGTTTTAAGATCATCGAAGAGGGGCAGAACGGGCGCACCATCGCGTGCGAGGACCCCTGGGAGTGGGGTACCAAGCGCGGTCTGGACTACGTGCTGCCCATGATCGAGACCCACAAGCCCATCGATCTTCTGATCGTCATGCTCGGCACAAACGATCTCAAGCGCAAATTCGGCCTGCCGGCGGCGGACATCGCGGGCAGCATGCAGAACATGCTGATGAAGGTCCGGGCTTATGCGGCGGCCCAGTGCGGGATGCCGGACATGAAGATCCTGCTCATCGTGCCGGCGGCGCTCCGGGAGCCCATGAGTGCCTCCGTCTTCGGGGAGTTTTTCGACGACGACGCGCCGGCCAGATCCCGCAGGCTGGCCGACTGGTACAGGCTCGTCGCCGACCAGTTCGGATGCGATCTGCTTGACGCCTCCTCGGAGATCACCGCGGGAGAGGCGGACCACCTGCACTTGGATCCCGCCGGGCACGAGAGGCTGGCGGAACTGATCCGGGACAGGATCAGGGAATATGGATGGTGAAACAGGAAGAACGACAGCTGTCTGAGAGGCGACTTACAGAGAAATACAGGAGAATCAGATGAATAGGATCGGCAGAAAAATTGCAGCAGCCTGGCTCGCGGCGGCGATGGCGGCATTCCTTGCGGCAGGATGCGGAGGCGGCGGAAATACGCCGGCTCAGGACGCAGAGACCTCTTCGCATATAGGGGCGCAGGACAAGGAAGACGAATCGGACGGGATCACCATCGACTACGGCACGTCCTCCATTTACACCAGGGAGGATATGGACGCCGCGATCGCCAAGATCCGGGCAGAGTTCCGGACCTGGAAGGGATGTGAGCTCCACGCGGTCCGCTACATGTCGGACGACTGCAATTCCGAGCGCAACATCGAGTGGATGAACGAGCTTGCGAATGTCCGCAACCAGCCGCCCTTTTTCGAGCAGTGCATCGCCTTCGAGAGCGAGTTTCACTCGCCCAAAGAGCCGCCCGAGGCGTCCGCCTGGGAGCCGGACAAGGAGTATGTAGGCTGGCAGTGGTGGCTGGCCAGAAGAAGCGGAGAGGACTGGATCCTTCTGACAAACGGATACTGAGGCGGAGACCGCAGACGATCGTATGCGCAGCAGCGCATAGGAAAGTCTGCGGTTTTTTTGCTTTCTAAGTTAACTCTAAGGTTCCCGTTGTAAAACATAACCATAGACACAAAACAACACGGCCTTTACAGAAAGCGAGGGAAGCAAAATGAAGAAACATACCACCACCGCATTGGTCGCCGTCACACTCGGAGCGTTCGGCCTCACGGCCTTTACCGGTTATAGAGTAATGTCCGCAGCATTCGGAACCGAGGCGTACGCGGCGCAGTCAGCCATCGTGGCAGAGCAGGACGGGGAGACCGTTTATGCGGCCGCCGCAGAGGAGAGCACGGCAGCGGCGGAGACGGACACAGCGGCAGAGACGGACGCAGCGGCAGAGACGGATACAGCGGCAGAGACCGCCGCTTACACCGCCGCAGCGGGCAGCGCCCTCAGCGCGGAGGAACTTTTCACGGAGCGCGACCTGGAGCAGACGGCGGACCTCAGTGAGGCGGTCTACTACACTGTCGCAGACGGGGAGACCATCAATATTACTTCCGCCGGCGTCTACGTGATCAGCGGAACCGCAGCAAACGCCTCCGTCATCGTGGAGGCGGGCGACCAGGACAAAGTGCAGCTGGTTCTGGACGGCGTATCTCTCACCAATGACTGCACGCCCTGCATTTACGTAAAGAGCGCCGATAAAGTCTTCGTCACCACCACCGATTCGGAAAACAGCCTCAGCGTGACCGGCACGTTTACGGCTGACGGCGATACGAATACGGACGCCGTGATCTTCTCCAAAGAGGATCTGGTTCTGAACGGAACAGGAACACTGAAGATCAGCTCTTCGGACAACGGGATCACCGGAAAGGACGATCTCAAGATCACAGGCGGGACCATCGTGATCAGCTGCGCGTCGGACGCGGTCGAAGCCAACGACTCCGTGCGGATCGCGGACGGAAACGTCACGATCGTGACCGATAAGGACGGGATCCATGCCGAGAACGACGAGGACAATACGACCGGCTTCGTCTACATCGGCGGCGGCACACTGAACATCACGGCGGGCGACGACGCGGTGCACGCCACGACGATCCTGCAGATCGACGGCGGAGAGATCACGCTCAAGGGAGCGGAGGGTCTTGAGGCGACCTGGGTGCAGGTCAATGACGGGACCGTTTCGATCGACGCCTCGGACGACGGCGTCAACGCCGCAGCCAAGTCCAAAACGATGACGCCCGCGGCGGAGTTTAACGGCGGTACAGTTACCATCGTCATGGGCGCCGGAGATACGGACGCGGTCGACAGCAACGGCAATCTCAGGATCACCGGCGGCACGCTGGACATCACGGCGCAGAGCCCCTTTGACTGCGACGGCACAGTCGAGAAAACAGGCGGCACCATCATCGTCAACGGCCAGGAGACCGATACCGTGACGAACCAGATGATGGGCGGCATGGGCGGCATGAACGGAAAGGGCGGTATGAACGGTATGGGAGGCATGGGCGGTCCCAGAGGACACTGAGACTTCCAAATGCGCTATTTACAAAACGGATTTCCCTGTGCTATTTTGAGATACATGTAAATGATCCAAAAAACAGCGGGGAGGTATACTGTTATGAATAATCCGCTTACGGTTACGACCAAATACGATGAGAATGCGTACAAAGCGCTCGCGGAAACGTCCTGGCAGCTTTTTGCGGTGTACAGGACGAGGATGTTCGCCTATCCGACACTGGCGGCTATGATCGTGCTGGTGGCCTACGCGCTCCTGTTCAAGCCCGATCAGTTCTCGGTGCCGATCAGGGTGGGAATGGTTTTTCTGCTGATATTCTTCATCGCAGCGGTACCGCTCAGCGCCATTGCGGCCAAGAACAAGCTTCTGGGCCAGTATATCAAGGACGCCAGGAAGAACAGCCTGATGGACAAGACCCTGAAATTTACTTTTCTCGGAAACAGGATCAGCGCGGAGATCGACGGCCAGACGGCGGATGTGGCATATGACCAGATCATCAAATTCGTGCAGCTCGACGATTATCACTACTACCTCTTCTTCTTCCCAGAAGGGGCGTACATGATCGAAGAGAGCGCAGTGGGCGACGCCGCGACGAGAAAAGAATTCGAGGAGTTCGTGATCAAGCACTGCGGTCTGCCGGTCACAAGAATGAAGCGGGCCAGATGGTAAGATAGTCATAACAAACTTGTTTCGATTATGAAACGACGCAACACAAATGAAACGCACATGAAATTGTCTCATTTTTGAGGGCTTTGCAAAGATGCTGTCCCGCAGGACGCCCCGCAGACTGTTTCATAATTAAAACAACCGGGACTGCAGCCTGTTTGAAAAATGAAATTTAAAAACGTGGAAATTCCCTATAAATTCGGGGATTTCCACGTTTTTTTGTGCATAGTGTTAAATAATTGGCAACGAAATTGCTTATATTCATTTGTCCGGATCGCGCCCCGGGAGGGAACGGCGGCAGATCCGAAGGAACAGCCTAAGCACACATAGCGGGTGCAGGTTCTGCAGTATTCATTTCAGAAAGGGGAATTATATGGCAAGCGAAGTTAATTTCAAGAGCCGGTATCGTGAGTACGGCGGCGAGCAGAAGTATTGGCCGCTCGGTCCTTTCAAGGTCCGTCTCCCGTTCATTCATTACGCATGGTCCTTCCCGGAAATGGGACAGGCAATCTTCATGTGCGCGACATGTCTGGGCGCCATCCCGGTTCTTACAGAGTATCTGGGCGTGACGTACGAAGTGGCGCTGTCCATGGTTATCATCAATGGTTTCTTCTATACCCTGCACGTGCTGCTGGGCGACCCGGTCGTTCCCGGATGGGTCACACCGGCTATCCCGCTGGTCACTGCCTTCCTGAGCAACTATGAGCTCGGACCGCAGAGATATCAGGCGCTGGTCGGCGTACAGCTCCTGCTCGGCGTGATCTTCCTGTTCATGGGTATTACAGGCCTTGGCTCCAAGGTCATCGAGATCGTCCCCAACTCCGTGAAATCCGGTATCCTGATGGGCGGCGGTATCGCGGCAGTTGTGACAGAGTTCAAGCCTGAAGGACGCTTTGACACGTACCACATCTCCATCACCGTAGGTATCCTGATCGCTTACTTCTGCCTGTTCAGCCCCATTTGGGCAAATCTGAGAAAGCAGAACAAGATCATCAACACGATCGGTAAGTTCGGTATGCTGCCTGCAATCCTGATCGCAGTTTTCGTAGGTCCTCTGGCCGGCGAGATCGCGCTTCCCGACATCGTCTGGTGGCCGCTGATCAAGATCCCGGAGTTCGGCAACATCTTCAAACAGCTGTCTCCGTTCTCGATCGGTTTCCCGAGCGCTTCCATCTGGGCTGCATGCGTACCGGTAGCAATCGTTGTCTACATCATCGCATTCGGTGACTTCGTTACATCCCAGGCTCTGATCGATGAAGCTGACAAGATCCGTGTCGATGAGAAGGTCCTGTTCAATGCGAACCGTTCCAACCTCGTCAGTGGTATCCGTAACGTGGCAATGGCTCTGATCTGCCCTTACACCCAGATGTGCGGTCCTCTGTGGGCGGCTGTTACCGCAGCTGTGTCACAGCGTTACAAAGAGGGTCCCGAGGCGATGGAGTCCATCTACTCCGGTGCCGGCACATTCCGTATCAGCACCTTCATATGCGTGGCGCTGATGCCTATCTCTTCCTTCCTGCAGCCGGTCCTTCCGATCGCGCTTTCCATGACACTGCTGGTACAGGGCTTCATCTGCACGCAGCTGGCCATGAACATGTGCGATGACGACATCGAGCGCGGTATTTGCGGCGTTATGGGCTGCGTACTTGCAACCAGAGGTGCTGCATGGGGCCTGGTCGTAGGTCTGATCCTGCACTTCCTGCTGTACATGAAGAGAGAAAAGAAGGCTGCCTGATCACCCATAAGGCGGGCTCGAACAACAAGGTAAATATTTTCGTTTTAAATAAATCTGCAGAACAAAATATAGCGTCGTCCGGCCTACACACCCCACTCGTATGCAGCCGGCATACATTCCCTGCTGGCGGACGACGCATAGGATAAGGCCGCGATTGTGTTGTGGCGTTAGAACAACCATTCACATACATGAAGTTTCTTGTAACAGAAAGGAGAATCATCATGGCACTTATGACAGGCGAACAGTACATCGAGAGCATCAGAAAGATCAACATGGAGATCTACAAATTCGGTGAGAGAGTCGAGAATCCGGTAGACGATCCGATCCTTCGTCCTTCACTGAACTCCGTCCGCATGACCTATGATCTGGCGCAGATGCCTGAGTATCAGGATCTTATGACTGTTATCTCTCCTGAGACCGGCGAGAGGATCAACCGCTTCACACACATCCACAGAAGCACTGAGGACCTTCGCAATAAAGTTAAAATGCAGCGTCTTTGCGGTCAGAAGACTGCAGCATGTTTCCAGCGCTGCGTAGGTATGGATGCTTTCAACGCTGAGTATTCCACGACCTATGAAATCGACAAGAAGTATGGCACCAACTATCATGAGAGATTTAAGAAATTCATGCTCTACTGCCAGGAGAACGACCTGACAGTCGACGGCGCTATGACCGATACCAAGGGCGACAGAAGCAAAGCTCCTCACGCTCAGGACGATCCCGATCTGTTCCTGCATGTTGTTGAGCGTCGTCCCGACGGCGTTGTTGTCCGCGGTGCAAAGGCTCACCAGACCGGTATCATCAACAGCCACGAAGTTATCGTAATGCCCACCATCTCCATGGGTCCCGATGATAAGGACTATGCTATCTCCTTCGCAATCCCGCTCGACACAAAGGGCCTGTTCATGATCATCGGCCGTCAGAGCTGCGATACCCGTAAGCTGGAAGGTTCTTCCATGGACGTCGGCAACAGCGAGTTCGGCGGCGTAGAAGCCCTGACCGTATTTGATGATGTCTTCGTTCCCAACGAGCGCATCTTCCTGAACGGCGAGACTGAGTTCGCAGGCATGCTGGTTGAGCGTTTCGCAGGTTATCACCGTCAGTCCTACGGCGGATGCAAAGTCGGTGTCGGCGATGTCCTCATCGGCGCAGCTGCAGTCGCTGCTGATTACAACGGCGCTGCGAAGGCTTCCCACGTTAAGGATAAGCTCATCGAGATGATGCACCTGAACGAGACTCTGTATGCTTGCGGTATTGCCTGCTCTGCTGAAGGCACACCTACCGAGAGCGGCAACTACATGATCGACCTTCTGCTTGCAAACGTCTGCAAACAGAACGTTACAAGGTTCCCTTATGAGATCGTTCGTCTTGCAGAGGATATCGCAGGCGGCCTTATGGTTACTGCTCCTTCCGAAAAAGACTTCCGTGATCCCAAGCTCGGACCGGTCATCGACAAGTATCTCCGCGGCGTGAGCACCGTTTCCACCGAGAATCGTCTGCGCATCCTTCGCCTCATCGAGAACCTGGCTCTTGGCACTGCAGCTGTCGGCTACAGAACCGAGTCCATGCACGGCGCAGGTTCCCCTCAGGCTCAGCGTATCATGATCTCCCGTCAGGGCAACCTTGGCCACAAGAAACAGCTGGCTAAGGCTATCGCTCACATCGTTGAGGACTGATCGCAGTAAAGTATTTCACTGTTTGAAAACAGCTAGGATCCGGGGGCGGCGGGAAACCGCCGTCCCCTTTTTGTATTCCCCTTTTCGGGCTGCATGCGCGCGCTGTAATCATGCAGCCCCGAAAATTCAGCGAATTTGATTATGTTGACAGGCGCGTAAGCAGCGTCTTACCCGGAAAAGAGGTATCGGATTATGTATGATGAGATCGAGGCCGTACTGAATCAGTACGTCCGGCCGCTTCTGGCCACACACGGAGGCAATATGGAAGTGATCAGCTTTGAGGACGGGATCGTCCGCTTCAGGCTGACAGGTCAGTGTGCCGGCTGTGCCGCGGCCGACCTCACCAGTGAGGAACTGATCAATGAGGAACTGGTCAACAGGATTCCCGCTGTGAAGCAGGCGGTCATGGTGACAGATGTAAGCCCCGAGCTGATCAGTCAGGCAAGAGAAATGCTCAGGAGGCGCCATGCATGAAAAAGCGGTAATCGGCGTCCGCTACTGCGGCGGATGCAATCCGCGCTATGATCGCGTGCAGGTGATCAAAAAACTGGCGGCTCTCGTACCGGAGGCCGATTTCGTCACTGCGCAGGCGGGTGTCGGATACAACGCAGTCATTGTTGTCAGCGGCTGTCCGTCCCAATGCGCAAAGGTGGATGATCTTGCGGTCATGCGGGACAACCTGCTCCGTTTGAACGGGTGGGAGGATCTCCTGCCGCTTAAAAAGACAATTCTCGAAAAACTTCAGAATAAAGAGGAACAGAGCCTGGATCACGACCAGGTGCTCGAGATCCTGCCGCACCGGCCGCCCATGCTCTTTATTGATACCGTGGAGAGGCTCGTGCCGGGCAAGGAGATCGGGGCAAAGTTCCGCCTGGATCCGTCCATGCCTGTTTTTGCGGGACATTTTCCGGGCAATCCCGTCTTTCCGGGCGTGCTGACGCTTGAGGCGATGGCACAGGCGGCTGACATAATGATGATGACAGTTGACAGCTATAAGGGGAAAACGCCGCTTTTGACGGGAATCAACAAAATGAGGCAGCGCAGGATGCTGGAACCCGGAACGGAGGTCAGCCTGCATGCTTCACTGGCAGAAGAACGCAGAGAACTGGGATGGATCGTATGCCGCTGCCAGGCGGTGGTCGGTGAAGAGACCGCTGCGGAGGCGGAGATCATTCTGGTGATGCGGTAACAGCACAGCGACGGCTCCATGCATCGCTGTGAGTAATAATAACGTATTAGATTGGAGGAAATCATGTCTGATTGGAAACAGTATTACAAGGATCACCTGACGACAGCAGAAGAAGCAGTCAAGCACATCAAGTCCGGTGACAGACTTGTGATCGCCCACGCCTGCGGCGAGCCGTCTTATCTGGTTGACGCTATGATGGCCAATGCTGCATCCTACAGGGATGTGGAGATCGTACACATGGTCGCTATGGGCAAGTGTGAGTACTGCAAGCCCGAGTATGCCGAGAACTTCCGTCACAACGCTTATTTCGTAGGCGGAACCAGCAGAAAGGCCATCGAGGAAGGCCGCGGCGACTTCACGCCTTGCTTCTTCTTCGAGATCCCCCGCACCTTCACAACGACCATGCCCGTGGATGTCGCAATGGTCATGTGCACACCTCCGGATGAGAACGGCAAGTGCTCCCTGGGCGTCTCCGTCGACTACACACAGCCGGCAGTCAAGGCTGCGAAGACCGTCATCGCACAGATCAATCCCCAGATGCCTTGGACGGGCCCTTACAGCACGATCGATGTAGAAGATATCGATTTCATCGTTGAGAAGGATGCTCCCCTGATTGAGCTGGCTCCTCCGCACATCGGCGAAGTTGAGCAGAAGATCGGTGAGTACTGCGCAAGCCTGATCAACGACGGCGACACGCTGCAGCTCGGCATCGGCGCTATTCCGGACGCAGTCCTTCGTTTCCTCGGCGACAAGAAGGATCTGGGCATCCACTCCGAGATGTTCTCCGACGGCGTTGTGGAACTGGCTGAAAAAGGCGTCTTCACAAACGCTAGGAAGACCCTCAACCCCGGCAAGTTCGTGGTCGGTTTCCTGATGGGAACAAGGAAGCTGTATGATTTCGTAGATCACAACCCCGCAGTGGATATGCGTTCCATCGACTATGTCAATGATCCGTTCATCATTGCACAGAACGATAACCTGATCTCCATCAACTCTGCTGTACAGGTAGACCTCTACGGCCAGGCTGCTTCCGAGATGATCGGTCCCAAGCAGATCTCCGGCGTAGGCGGCCAGGTTGACTTCGTCCGCGGCGCTTCCGCATCCAAGGGCGGCAAGTCCATCCTTGCATTCCCTTCCACCGTCAAGGGCAAAGTTTCCAAGATCGTGCCTTACCTTGATCCCGGCGCAGCAGTGACCACCAGCCGCAACGACATCGACTATGTTGTCACTGAGTACGGCATCGCAGCCCTCAAGGGCCACACACTGCGTGACCGCGCACGTGCACTGATCTCCATCGCACATCCGGACTTCCGCGATGAGCTCAAGGACGAGTTCGAGAAGAGATTCCACTGCAAGTATTGAAAATCGTAATTTAGAAAGGATAAAAGCGCTGCTATGACAAATCTGGAGAAGTACGACAGGGAGTTCATCAAGATGTTTGGTGTCAAGAAGGAGGAACTTCCCACCCTTAAATACAGGGGCATCAAGAAGTGGGACTCCATGGGACACATGGACCTGATGAGCGCCCTCGAGGAACGGTTCGACATCAGCATCAGTACACTGGATGTGCTGGACTTTACCGATTATGAGAAAGGCAAGACCATCCTCGCAAAATACGGCGTGGAGATCTGAAGTTCAGGAGCACTTATGCAGATGCGAATTTCTACGGATCCGTTAACAGAGAGCAACTGCTATATTCTCGAAGAGAGCGGGGGGTGTGTGGTCATTGATCCCAATGATTCGCAGGCCCCCCTGCGTATTATCACGGAAAACGGATGGACGCCGGAGCTGATCCTGCTCACCCATGAACACTGTGACCATATGGCCGGGCTGGATACCCTGCGGGACCGGTGGCCGGAGGCCAGGGTCGTCGTCAGCCGCGTGTGCAATGAGGGAATACAGAACAAGCGGCTCAACATGTCCATGATCATGGAGGTGTACCTGTATTTTTCAGGGCATCCCGGCTGTCACTATGATCCGTTTGTGTGCCGGCCGGTCGAAGAGTGTTATGACGGGGACTTTTCCATCACCTGGAGGGGACACAGATTCCGCTTCGTCCCGCTCCCCGGACATACGCCCGGGAGCGTCGGCATTTTTATGGATGACAACGTGTTTTTTTCCGGCGATTATCTCCTTCCCGACAGGGAAGTCGTGCTGCGTCTGCCGGGAGGAAGCGAAGAGGATTATGCAAGGGTGACGGTGCCTTTTCTGCAGCGGCTGCCTGACGGAATTCAGGTCCGGCCCGGGCACGGCGCGCCGTTCACACTTCACAACACGGAGGAATACCGATGGGAGCTGGAACATTTCGAGAGGGTGGACTCTCGTCAGAAGAACTGATACAGCTGCCGGCTTACGGGCTCAAGCAGAGCGAGAAAGAGGCGCTTTACGGAAAACTCCTGACGGACCTGACCCGTGAGCACGGGCAAAAATGTCTTCCTTACGGAAGATTTCTGCGGGCAGCCGGCGTTCAGGAGAAGCTGGACCGCGGAGAGGTGCTCACAGAGGAAGAGATCCCCTTTCTGCCGGTTTCCGTCTTCAAAGAGCGCGCGCTGCGCAGCGTACCGCAGGAACAGGTCTTTAAGGAGCTGACCTCCTCGGGCACCTCCGGCCAGAAGACTTCCCGGATCTTTCTGGACGCGGATACGAGTGCGGTGCAGCAGAAAGTCCTCTACCGGATCGTCTCGGACTATATCGGGGCGGACAGGGTTCCCTATCTTGTGCTGGACACGGAAAAGGTCCTGAAGGACAGGAGCCTTTTCTCGGCGCGCGGGGCCGGGATCCTGGGTTTTTCTATTTTTTCGTCCCAGATGTGCTTTGCGCTGAACGAGAAGATGGAGCTCAATCTCGAGGAGGTACAGGCTTTTCTCGACAAAAACAAGGGCAAGACCATTCTCCTGTTCGGCTTTACCTTCATGATCTGGGAGTATTTTGTCCGGGCGCTGGAGAAAAAAGGCGTCACGCTGTCGATTCCCGGCGGCGTCCTGATCCACGGAGGAGGCTGGAAAAAGATGGCTGACAGGGCCGTCACTTCCGAGGAGTTCAAAGAGGGCCTCCGCCGCACGGCGGGGATCACGAAAGTGAGCAATTACTACGGCATGGCCGAGCAGACAGGCTGTATTTACAT
Source organism: Lachnospiraceae bacterium (assembly GCA_017405805.1). Classification (GTDB taxonomy): domain Bacteria; phylum Bacillota; class Clostridia; order Lachnospirales; family Lachnospiraceae; genus CAG-791. The sequence goes on along the minus strand of JAFQZU010000001.1, from coordinate 16,861 downwards.
GGAGTGCGAGTGCGGGTACTATCACGCCAGCACTTGGTCGGACGTGCTGATGCGGCGGCCGAAGGATTACAGTGTCTGCGGGGCGGGAGAACCTGGCCTGATCCAGGTGATGACGCCCATTGCCCGATCCTATCCGGGGCATTCACTGCTGACGGAGGATATCGGTACATTGATCGGGACCGATGATTGTCCCTGCGGCAGAAAAGGAAAATATTTTACCGTGACGGGACGTGCGCCCCGGGCGGAAGTTAGGGGGTGCAGTGATACCTATGGAGGATGAGAGTACAAAGAGCCGTCGTGAGATCCTGGAAAAGGCGCAGAAGTCCGGTGAGCTCGCGCTTCTGGCGGGCGTGATCGATCCGCGCACGGAGGTGTGGGAACCTTTTGACGAGCGGGCGATGACCTTTTTGGATGCGCTTTCCCGTTCGATCAGGAAATCCTCCCTGCGGGAGATCCCGGATGTGGCGGCGCTGGCCTTCTGGTGCAGGCGGCCGCATCTGGAACAGTTGAAAAAAAAGCATGACAGCGGGAAAGAAGTGATCCGCCTGGGGCGGGGAGAGCTGTTTCACGCGGCGCCCTCCAACGTGCCGATGATGTTCGCCTATTCCTTCGCGATCGGCCTGCTGGCCGGATGCACCAATATCGTCCGGATCTCCGGGCGGTCGGCGGAGAGCGTCCGGCAGCTCTGCAAGCTTATAGAAGAATTGATGAAGGAAGACGATTTTGCCCCAGTAAGGGAGAGAAGTTCCTTTGTCAGCTACGGCCACAGCGAAACGCTCAACGCATATTACCTGGCAAACTGCGACGGGCGGGTGATCTGGGGCGGCGACGCCACCGTGCTGAAGATGCGCACGTATCCGGGCAAGCCGCAGTCATTCGAGACGGTCTTCCCGGACAGATGGTCCTTCGCGCTGGTCTCGGAAAAAGAGTGGGCGCAGGCCGGCGAAGGGATGAAGCAGGCCTGGGTGCATCGTTTCTACAATGACACATATGTGATGGACCAGAACGGCTGCTCCAGTCCGCAGCTGGTCGTCTGGCTGTGTGATCCGGACAGCCCGGACGAGGCCAGGGAGCAGTTTTGGACGCTTCTGGCAAAGGAAGCGGCGCAGTCCTACGAGATCGACGCCTATAAAGCAGCCCGCAAATACGAGCGCACGGTCCTGGCGGCCATGGGGGAGGACGAGGAGACGGCGGAAGGCGCAGAGTTTCCCGCGATCACGGGAATCCGCAGATATCTGGGCAACTACCTCACCGTAGCGCGAATCGATGCGATCGGTCCGGAGGCCGTGAACCTGAAGGGCGGTTTTGGACTGTTTTACGAAGCCATGGCCGGAACGCAGGAGGATGTGCTGCGGCTCCTTACACCCAAGGTGCAGACGATCACCTGTATCGGCGTGGACAGACAGGAGCTGGCGCTCTGCATTGCAAAAGGACACGGTTCCGGGGCAGACCGGATCGTGGAGGCGGGACAGGCGCTGGATATGGATACGATCTGGGACGGAAGAGACCTGATCGAGACATTCTCCAGGCGGATCGAGATCTGAATCGTACATGTAAGGGAAGGAGGTGTCCGGTATGAGGATCTTTACATATTGTGAACATCATCCCGACAGAACTCTGGCCGTCACGGACGACGGAAGCAGCATTCTCTATCGGGAAATGCTGGAGACAGGGGAGATGATCCGGGAGCGCGCGGGCCATCGCCTGATATTCATCCTGTGCCGCAATACGCCTGGGACCCTGCTGGGCTATCTGGGATCTCTGCACGCCGGCGCCGTGCCGCTTCTTCTCGATGCGGAAATCTCACCGGTTCTTCTGGAGGACCTGATCCGTCTGTATCATCCGGCTTTTATCGTGGTACCCGGGACGGAGAGAGAGAAGGCGGAGGCCGTCTCGGAGAAAGCCGGTTTTCCTCCGGTATCAGCGGGAGAGATCCGCGACAGCGTGCTGCTGCGGACGGACCCGGACGGCGGACCGGAACTGGCACCGGAGCTGACGCTTCTTCTTACGACCTCGGGAAGCACGGGAAGCCAGAAGCTCGTCCGGCTCACGGGGGAAAACCTGGATGCAAACGCCGAGTCCATCGCGCAGTATCTGCGGATCGATGAGAATGAGCGGCCGGTCACCATGCTGCCCATGAACTATTCCTACGGCATGTCCGTCATCAACAGTCACCTCCTCAAGGGGGCGCCCATCATGCTGACGGATCACGCCATCATGGAGCGAGGCTTCTGGGAGCGGGTGATCAGGGACGGCGTCACCTCCCTTGTGGGCGTCCCGTATACCTATGAGATCTTCCGGCGGCTGGATCTGATAAATATGGATCTTCCGGCGCTCAGGACGCTCACGCAGGCGGGCGGGAAACTGCCCACGGCGCTGCATGAGGCGTTTGCCTCCTGGGCCCTGAGGACCGGCAGGCGGTTTTACGTCATGTACGGGCAGACGGAGGCCGCGCCGCGAATGGGGTATCTTCCCGCGGAGCGCGCGCTTGAGAAGCGGGGCAGCATGGGCATCGCGATCCCGGGCGGAAAGCTGATGCTGATGGATGAGGCCGGAAAGGAGATCACAAAACCCGATATCGTCGGAGAACTCGTATACGAGGGGCCCAACGTGGCAATGGGATACGCTGTTAAGCCGGAGGACCTTGCCCTGGGAGACGAGTGGCACGGAAGGCTCGTGACAGGCGATATGGCAAAGAAAGACGAGGAAGGGTTTTTCTATATCACAGGAAGGAAAAAACGCTTTCTCAAGATCATGGGCAAGCGCCTGAATCTGGACGAGGCGGAGCGGATCCTGGGGAAGGAATTCCCGGACACGGCCTTTGCCTGCGTGGGTAACGACCGCATTCTGTGCGTTTATGCGGAGAAGGAGGAAAACGTAAAAGAGGAGGAAGAGCCGCTCGCGGACCGGTGGATCTCTTATCTGGAAGAGACGACGGGAATCTCCGGAAGAAGTGTGAGGGTCCATTTTGTTAAAAGAATACCAAGAAGTGATTCCGGAAAGATTCAATATGCAAAATTGGTGATAGAATAAAAAGGTGGTATTGCTATGAATGTGACATTTCCAGGAGTATTCGGAAGGAAATCCGATGCAGTCATAACAAAGTGGTACGGTGAAGACGGCAAGACGGTACAGGAGGGAGAACCGTTATATGCCTTCGAGGCATTTAAGGCGTCATCAACACATGCCGCACCTGCCACAGGTGTTTTTTATAAGAAAGTGGAGGCTGGGACGCTTGTCCGTTACGGGCAGGTGATCGCGGAGATCGTGGAGGATGTATAATGTTCCCTACAGGCGACATCAATCACTGGCTGGGCTCGATCATCGAGCATTCTTTTGACGGGATCTACATTACGGACGGCAGGGCGACGACCATCATGGTCAACAAGGCTTATGAGACGATCACCGGCCTTCGGCGAAGCGAGGTGCTGGGAAAGAATATGCGGGAGCTGGTGGACAAACAGATCATCTCCTCGTCCGGATCCCTGCGCGTTCTGGAGACGGGGGAGCCGGTCACGCTCCATCAGGAGTTCAAAACAGGCCGCAAAGCCCTGATCACAAGTACGCCCATATTCGGAGCCAACCACAAGATCGACATGATCGTCACCAATGTACGTGATCTCACCGAGATTTACAACCTGAAAGCTACGGTGGAAACGTCAGAGGGACAGAAGCAGCTCCTGCTCAAAGAGCTGGAGCACATGAAGAGTGAGATGCTCAAGCTCGATCTGGTGGTACAGGATTCCCGCACCATGGAGGTCATGAGGCTTGCAGACAAGGTCCGCGAACTGGATACCATTGTCATGCTGCTTGGCGAGACGGGCGTGGGCAAGGACGTTTTTGCCAAGTACATCTGCCAGAACAGCACAAGGAGAGACAAGCCCTTCATCAAGATCAACTGCGGGGCCATCCCGGAGAATCTGATGGAGAGCGAGTTTTTCGGGTATGAGGGCGGCGCCTTCACGGACGCCGACAAGCGCGGCAAAATCGGCCTCTTCGAGGTGGCGGACACCGGTACGATCTTCCTGGATGAGATCGGTGAACTGCCGCTGTCCATGCAGGTAAAGCTGCTCAGAGTGCTGCAGGATCAGGAGATCACGCGCGTGGGCAGCCATAAACCGCGGAAGATCGACGTCCGGATCCTTGCGGCCACCAACCGCAATCTGGAGGAAATGGTCAAGGAGGGCACCTTCCGCGAGGATCTCTATTACCGGCTGATGGTATTCCCCATCCACATTCCGCCGCTGAGGGACAGGATCCGCGACATTGAGCCCATGGTCTCCAAGTTCACGGAGAGCCTGAACCAGAAATACGGCTGGAAAAAGAGCTTTACGCCGGATTCGCTGCAGGTGATGGAGGAGTATTCCTGGCCCGGCAATATCCGTGAGCTGAAAAACGTGGTGGAGCGTGCCATCATCATCAGCAGCGGCGACCAGATCACGCCGGAGGACCTGCCTCTGGAAGGCGATCACGACAAAAACAAAAAGAGAAGGACCGGCATGCCCCACATAAGCAATCTGCCGGAGTACATACATAAGGTAGAGCTGTATTACATCAACGAGGCGTATAAAAAATACGGAAACGTCAGGGATGCTGCGGACAGTCTGGGCATCTCGCCCGCGACCTTTGTGCGCAAGCGCAAGAAGAGCACAGACTGAACGTTAGAGTTAATAAAAGAATACTTAGAAAGGAAGTAACAAGACAGCTATGAGTGACATGCTTAAGAGAGTGCAGGAAGGAATCAACAACCAGAGCCTTGCGAGAATGCTCGGCTTTAAGGCGGAGAAAGCGGAAGAAGGCGTCGCTGTCATTTCCATTGAAAAGAGAGACGACCTTCTGCAGCAGACCGGCACCCTGCACGGCGGCGTGATCGGCGCGCTGATGGAAGCAGCGGGAGGCTATGCGGCCCTCACGGTCCTTCCCGAGGGACAGTCCCTGATCGGCGTGGAATACAAGGTCAATTTCCTGCGGGCCATCACGGCAGATAAAGCCTATGCAAAGGCGACTGTGCTCAAGAGAGGACGCCAGCTGATCGTGCTGGACGTCGAGGCCTACAACGAGGGGAGCGACAAGATCGCTGCCAAGATGATCATGACCGGGACGCCCACGGGAGGGTCAAAATAAGGCGATCCGAAAGTACATATCATAGGGGAGGATAGTTATGTTTAAAAAATCTTTGATGGTGCTTCTTCTGAGTACAGCACTGTGCGCGACAGCCTGCGGTCAGTCCGGAACGGCTTCTTCGTCATCCGGTGATGCGAAGACAGAGGAGACAGCGGAAGAGACGGCCGAAGAAGCGCCGGCAGAGGAGACAGCCGCCGCAGAGGAACCTGCAGAAGAGGCACCGGCAGAGGAGTCGGCCGCCGCAGAGGAGACAGCGGAAGAGACGGCCGAAGAAGCCCCGGCAGAGGGGGAAGCCGACGCTGCGCAGGAGAGCATGGGCCAGCCTGACCCGACAGCAGATCCCGATACGGCCAATGCGCCGGCCGCTTACGCGGATGCAGCTGAGGCAGGAGAACTGATCCAGGGCAAAGCGGTCGAGATCAACGGCGACGAGCCCTTCGCACTGCCGGAGACGGCTGTGAGCATGAAGGCGGTCGAGGCCAAGGACGAGGCGATGATCACGGATGAAGTGAACGAGGAATTCGACAAGCTTCCCCAGCAGGATGTTTCCGTCCTGCAGAATCAGAGGATCTATGTCTACTCTTCGTCGACGCTGGGCGGCGGAGACTATGACGTCTATAACCTTTTTGACGGCGACGTGCGGACCGCATGGGTTGAGGGCGTTCCGGGATACGGCGCAGGAGAGTTCGTGGAGCTCGGCATCCCCGCGGGCACCAAGATCAGCTATATGGGAATGATCGGCGGATATCATAAGAGCGAGGATCTGTTCTATAAGAACAGTGCGCCTGCGGAAATCGCCATCGTGAGCGGCAACCAGGTCGTGTACTGCACCTCCAATCCGCAGTACGGCTATATGGAAGAATTTACCTTCCCCGCAATCGTCAGCAACGGCAGTGTGAGGGTCTATATTACAGCCGTTCGTCCCGGCAGCGCGTATTCCGACACCTGCATTTCGGAGATCTGGTTCTGAGGTCCTGAGAGAGAATGATCGATCAAAAGACAATTAATGAAGATTTTCTAGGTTTTCTGAACGAAAGTCCTTGCAGCTTCTGGGCGGTCCGCAACATGCGGCGCCGCCTGGAAGAGGCTGGTTTTACCGCGCTTTCCGAGAGTGAGGACTGGTCGTTGGAAGGCGGCAGGGGCTACTATGTCACGCGGGGCGGGAGCGCACTGATCGCCTTCAGGATACCGCAGAAGGCTGCGGATTTTGCCGGCTTCCAGATCATGGCGTCCCACTGCGATTCGCCCCATCTGCGCGTCAAGCCCGGAAAGGCCGTAAGCGCGCAGGGCGGTCTTTTGAAGCTCAATGTGGAGAAGTACGGCGGCATGATCCACGCATCCTGGCTGGACAGGCCGCTCTCTGCCGCAGGGCGTCTCATCCTGCGCACGGAGGAAGGGATCTCCTCCCGCCTCTTTCGGATCGACCGGGACCTTTTGGTAATCCCGAATGTGGCGATCCACATGAACCGCGAGATCAACAGCGGCTTTAAGTACAACCCGCAGCAGGACCTGCAGCCCCTTTTGGGGGAAGAAGGCGGACAGTTCGGGGATCTTCTGGATGTCATCGCGGCGGAAAGCGGCGTGCAGAAAGAGGACATCCTGGATGCGGACATCAGTCTGTATGACCGCACCCGCGCCTCGCTGCTTGGAATGAACGGGGAGTTCATCGGCGGCGGAAGACTCGATGATCTGCAGTGTGCCTTCGCTTCGATGACAGGGCTTTTGTCCAGTGAACCGGACGAGAGCGTCGCCGTTCACTGCGTCTTCGACAACGAGGAGGTGGGCAGCGGTTCCAGGCAGGGGGCGGCGTCCACGTTTTTAAAGGATACGCTGCTTCGGATCTGCCTGTGGGCAGGGCGGAGCCGCGAGGATTATCTGCGGACCCTGGCTTCCAGTTTTATGGTCTCGGCGGACAATGCGCACTGCATTCACCCCAATCATCCCGAGAAGGCGGATCCGGTCAACCGGCCCCGCATGAACGCAGGGATCGTGATCAAGTACAGCTCGGATCAGAAGTATACGACCGATGCGGTATCTGCCGCAGTCTTTCGCAGGATCTGCGAGAAGGCGGACGTGCCCTGCCAGATCTTTACCAACAGGGCGGATATGCCGGGCGGCTCGACGCTGGGAAGGATCAGCATTGCGCAGGTCCCGGTGCGGGCTGTGGACGTAGGGCTCGCACAGCTGGCCATGCACTCCTCCTACGAGGTGGCAGGCGCAAAAGATACCGCCTACCTTGCGGAGGCGGCACGGGTCCATTTTTCCTCCTCCTTCCGTGAAGGAAGGGACGGAGAGTGTTTCATTTGAGGATTTTGGTGCTGTTTTATGCATATCGTGCTGCATGAGCCGGAGATTCCCGGCAATACCGGAAATATAGGGCGTTCCTGCGTGGTGACGGGAACGCCCCTTCATCTGATCGAACCCATGGGTTTTTCCGTCTCGGAAAAAGCGATCCGAAGAGCGGGACTGGACTACTGGCAGTATCTGGACGTCCATAAATACGCGGATTACGAGGACTTTGTGTCGCGCAATCCGGGCGCGAGGATCTGGTACGCCACAACAAAAGCGCACAAGCTGTACACGGAGGCCGATTTCAGGCCCGATGATTATATTATGTTCGGAAAGGAGAGCGCGGGGATTCCGGAGGAGATCCTGGTCGATCACGAGCAGTACTGCATCCGCATCCCGATGCTGGACGGCTTCCGTTCACTCAACCTGTCCAATTCCGTGGCCATCGTCCTCTACGAAGCGCTGCGCCAGAATGATTTTAAGGGACTTGCCAGGGACGGTGCACTGCACAGGCTGCACTGGAAGCAGGAATAGAAGAGGCCCCTCACTTCTGGGATCCGTCCTCTTCGGGCGGGGCAAATTCATCGATCTCATCCGGATTGTCGCGCATGTCCCGGAGCCATCTTCCGAGGTCATCCAGATCGTCCGGCGCGTCGTTAATATCTAGGCGCTTTAACGTAAAACTAAATTTGCTGCCGACGCCTTCGGTGCTCACCAGCGTGATATTCTCGCCGTGTGCCCGGATGATCTCGCGTGCTATGGACAGGCCGAGGCCTGTCCCTTTTTTATCCTTGCCGCGGGAGAGATCCGACTTGTAGAAACGCTCCCAGATCTGTTTCTGGTCCTCCCTGGGAATGCCGATCCCGTTGTCCTTGACGGAGACAATGACCTTGTTTCCTTTTTCCGTCGTTTCGATCTCCACCTCCGAATTCTCGGGGCTGAACTTGATGGCGTTGTCCGTGAGATTGTACAGGACCTGCTGGATCTTATCCATGTCCGCCTCTACGAACAGGGTCTGCCCGGACAGGATGAGCCGGATCCGGATATTCCGGTTGCGGCAGGTCTGCTCAAAGGACGCCGCGACGCTGCGGATCGTCTTGTTGATGTCGAACTGCACGATCTGGAGCAGCATGCCCCGCGTGCCCAGGTTGTTGAGCGTCAGAAGACCGTTTGTCAGTTTTGTCAGACGCTCCGTTTCATTGAGTACCACCTTCAGGTAGTGCTCATGCATCTCGGGCGGAATGGTGCCGTCCAGCATGGCTTCCAGAAAGCCCCGGATCGAGGTGAGCGGCGAGCGGAAGTCATGGGAGACGTTAGCGATAAATTTCTTCTGGTCCTCCTCCGATGAAGCGACGGTGCGCGCCATGTAACCCAGAGAGGCGGCGAGATATCCCATCTCGTCCTCCCCCTCAATATTCAGTTCGTAATTCATGTTGCCGGCCGCGTATTGTTCCGTCGCCCGTATGATGCTCCGCAGGGGTTTGTAGACGACTTCCGTAAAGAAGATCAGAATGATCATCGAGAGCAGAAAGAGTACGATCAGGAGAACGTATGTGATGTTGAGAAAGCGGTTGGCGGTGATGTCGATCCGCTCCAGCGGCTCGTGGATGATCACGTAGCCCCGGGTCTTGTAGTTGCTGATGATCGGCGCGATGACGCTGAGACGGTCCTCGCTGAAGGAGTCAAAAAATCGGCCGGTGGTGTAGTAGCTTCCCTGTGTCACGGTCGGATCAAACCCTTCCACGACGATCTCTTTTTCCGGGTCAGGCGCCTGGGCCGTATTGACGACCATGCGCCCGGAGGGATTGAGGATCCAGATCTCGGTCTCGGTGTATCGCCCGATCAGTTCCATCTGGCGCTGGACGCTGTCCAGGGAGACCTCGGAATTGTAGAGACTGACCGCCTGGGTCTCAGAGATCTCCGAGGCGCACCGGTACAGATTCCGCGCGTCATGCTGCAGAAAGAAGGCGAAGGTCAGCCTGGAGATGAAGGTGGCGACGATAAAAAAGCCGAAGAGGCCGAAGAGGACATAGGCCAGGATGAACTTGAGGTACAGGGTTTTTCTCATAGCGCTTACTTATTCTGGGGGGCCGTGTCGAATTTGTAACCGATACCGTAAACGGTCGCGATCCGCCAGTAAGGCGTGTCGTGGATCTTCTCGCGGATCCGTTTGATGTGTACGTCGACGGTGCGCGTCTCTCCCGCGTAGTCGTAGCCCCAGATCTGGCTCAGAAGCTGTTCCCTGGTGAAGACCCGCCCCGGGGAGGCAGCCAGGCAGTAGAGAAGCTCCAGCTCTTTGGGGGGCATCTCCAGCGGCGCGTCCATATAGGTGACCGAGTAGCTGGTCAGATTGATCCGCAGGTAGGGGTATTCCACGATTTTCTCGTCGGATGCGGCGGCGGCAGGCGCTGCGGCGGGCTTGTGGTAGCGCCGCAGGACTGCTTTGACGCGGGCCATGAGCTCCTTGGAATCGAAGGGCTTCTCCATGTAGTCGTCCGCCCCCATCTCCAGGCCCAGGACCTTGTCGAAGATCTCTCCCTTCGCGGACAGCATGATGATGGGGGTGTCCTGGGCAGAGCGCACCTGGCGGCACACCTGGTAGCCGTCCATGCCAGGGAGCATGAGGTCGAGCAGGATCAGATCCGGCTGGTAGGAGGAAACGGCCTCCAGGGCCGCCTCGCCGTCTCCCACGATCATCGTGTCATAGCATTCTTTTTTCAGGTACAGACTGATCAGGTCCGCGATGTTGTAGTCGTCGTCCACGATCAGGACCTTTTGTTTTACTGCAGCCATGGTTTCTTCTTTCTTCCGGTGGTGTTATGTCATCAGTGGAGATTTACGATCGTCACGCCGGCGTCTCCCTCGCCAAAATCGCCCGCCCTGTAGGATTTGATCCACTTCTGCCGCCGCAGATACTGCTGGACGGCCTTGCGCAGGGCGCCGGTGCCTTTCCCGTGCACGATCCGCACGCTGGACAGGTGGGACATGCGGGCGTCGTCGAGATACTTGTCGAGCTCCATGATGGCCTCGTCGGTGGTCTTGCCGAGCAGGTTGAGCTCCGCCGAGACCGACGAGCCGCGGTCCAGATTCATGCCGCGCTTTGCCTGGTCCGATCCGCCGCTTCCCTGGAAAGCGCGCTTGACGCCGCTTTTGGGCGTCTTCGTGACGGGGTTGCCGAAGGCGTCTTCCTTGATCAGCTCCAGATCCTTCAGATCCGCTTTCGACTGCATGATCCCGCAGCGGAGACTGACTTTCCCGTTTTTGTCGGGGAGTGCGGTCACGATGCCGGTCAGGCCCATGGAGAGGACTTTGACCTTGTCGCCCACGTGCAGTTCGGAAGCCTTGAGCTTTCCGGAGACAGGGGCTTCCGGCTTGTACTGCAGCTTTTCGTTCTTTTTATCGATCTCCGAGCGGAGGGAGGCGCGGGTGCGCTCCATATCGGCCATGCTGCCGCCCCTTCCGGTCCTGCGGAGAGAGGAGATGGCCTCGTCGGCGGTTTTCTTGGCGTCCTTAAGGATATCGCGTGCCTCCTGGTTGGCGCGGTTCAGGATCTCCTGCCGGCGGTCGTCCAGATGCTTCTCTTTGTCGGCCAGGACTTTCTCGCGCGATGACAGGGATTTTTCCAGACGCTCCATTTCCTCCTGGCGGCGCTGGATCAGCATCCGCTTTTCCTCCAGGTCGGACAGAAGATCCTCGAAGTTGCGCGTCTCCTGACTGAGCTGTTCGCGTGCCGCTTCGATGATATAGTCGGGCAGGCCGAGCTTGCGGGAGATGGCGAAAGCGTTGCTTCGTCCCGGCACGCCGATCAGAAGGCGGTAGGTGGGGCGGAGCGTCTCCACGTCGAATTCGCAGCTGGCGTTGGTGACGCCGGGCGTGCGCATGGCGTAGACCTTCAGTTCGCTGTAGTGCGTGGTCGCCAGCGTCGTGACCTGCTGCATATGCAGGTAGTCCAGGATAGAGATGGCCAGTGCGGCGCCCTCGGTCGGATCGGTTCCGGCGCCCAGCTCGTCAAAAAGGCACAGGCACTGGTCGTCGGCCTGGTCCAGGATCTCCACGATCTGCGTCATGTGCGAGGAGAAGGTGGAAAGGCTCTGCTCTATGCTCTGCTCGTCGCCGATGTCCGCATAGATCTCCCGAAAGAGAGCCAGTTCGCTCTGGTCTCCGGCGGGAATGTGCAGGCCGGCCATACCCATCAGCTCGAAAAGGCCGACGGTCTTTAAAGTGACGGTCTTACCGCCGGTATTGGGGCCGGTGATGACGATCATATCATACAGATCCCCGAGCTCCAGGTCGATGGGGACGACGGTTTTCCTGTCGATCAGCGGGTGCCGTCCTTTCCGGATCCGGATGTGCCGTCCGCTGCCCATGACAGGTTTGGAGGCGTTCATATCCAGCGCCAGTTTCGCCCTCGCAAAAATAAAATCCAGAGAGGTCATGTTGGCGGCGTTGTCACGAAGGCCCATGAGGTTGGCCGAGGCCATTTCACTGAGCTCTGCCAGGACCTTTTCCTCCTCTTTTTTCTCCTGAATCAGGAGCTCGCGCAGCTGGTTGTTGAGATTGACCACGGCGGCGGGCTCTATGAACAGGGTGGAGCCCGAAGAGGACTGGTCGTGTACGATCCCGGGGACCTGGCCCTTGTGCTCCGCCTTGACCGGGATGCAGTACCGGTCGCCGCGCATGGTGATCACGCTGTCCTGCAGGTAGGAGGAGAAGGTGATGTTTACCATTTTATTGAGCTGCTGGTGGATCCGGTCGCCGGTCATGCCGATCTCTCTGCGGACCTTGCGCAGGGCGGAGCTGGCGTCGTCGGCGATCTCCTCCTCGGAGAGGATGCAGCGCCCGATCTCTCTGGACAGGGGCCGCAGGGGGTCCAGGCAGTCAAAGAGGTCGTACAGGACATTCTCCTCGCCGATCCCTTCCATGCCGTAGGAGCGGACTCTTCCCACATTTTCCAGAAATGACTGCAGGTGCAGGAGATCTGCGGGAGAGAGCGTGCGCCCGATCGTGAGGGCGCTGAAAATAAAGCTGAAGTCACGGTTGTTGCCGAAACTGATATTGCCGTTTTTGAAGATGATCCCGATGGCGGCCTCCGTCTCATCCAGCGATCTCTGGATATCGGACAGATGATCCATGGGGACGAGAGCCTTGCAGAGCGCCTTGCCGGGCACAGATCCGGCGTGCTCCGTGAGCTGTGCGATGATTTTGTCGAATTCCAGTACACGCAAAACTTTTTCGTTCATATACACCTCTCATCCGGCCTTTATGCGGCCTGTACTTAGTTTACCATATAATCAGGGCGGGAGGAAACGATGTTGACGCGGTTGTAAGAATACCCCGCAGAGGGTATACTTATCTCTGAGTATGCCTGCGGCGCCTGACAAAAGAAGGCGGCAGCACACCGCAAGGGGATGATGGGATGGATGATAGAAATACGCTTGACAAGACCGGAACCGGTTCGGATTTCAGTTCGGATTTCCTGCAGGAGGAGATCAAAAACAGGCCGGTCAACCGCAAAAGGCTCGTTCGGCGCCTGATGCTGGTGGCCTTTCTTGCTGCGGTTTTTGGCGCGGTGGCGTGTGTGATCTTTCTGCTCCTTGAGCCTGTGATCAGCAGGATCGTAAGCCCGGAGACCGCCGTGACGGGCGTCACCTATCCGGAGGAACAGCCCTACGAGGAGCTGACGCCGGAGGAGATGGTCGAGAACGAACAGGAGCAGGAGGCGGACAAGGAACAGGAGCTGATCCGGGAGGAGATACAGCGCTACCTCAGCGAGGGAGGGATCGACGGCGTGACGTATGAACAGATCGCCGGCGGACTCAGAGAAGTCGCTTCCGGGTGCAGTCCGTGGCTCGCGGACGTGTCGGGCATCACGGAGGACACGGACTGGTTCAACGCTCCCTACGAAAATACCGGCACATCCTCCGGGATCGTGATCGCGCGCGGCGACGAGGATATACTCGTACTGGTATGCGCGGAAGGAATCGATGCAGCACAGCGTGTGCAGGTAAAGTTTTACGGTGAACTGATCGGAGCAGGTGAAATGCTGGGATACGACCCCGCCACGGGCATGGCGGTCATTCGCGTACCGGTCAGCGGCCTGCACAAGGGCGGGGACGAGACCGCGGACAACACTGCGGACGAGACCGGGGACAGTGATGCGGAGGTGCCGGAGCAGACGGCGGTGACGCCGGAACAGCTGGAGCGGATCCAGACGGCGCAGCTCGGGTCTTCGACAAGCATGATGCTCACCGGCAAGAGCGTGGTGGCAGTCGGCAGGCCGACCGGAGACGAGGGAAGCGTAGGCTACGGTTTCGTCTCGTCAGTCTCGCAGGGGATCTCCGTAGCGGATGCGCAGTACCGCCAGATCACGACAGATATATACGGCAGCACGCGCGCTTCCGGGGTACTTGTAAATCTTCGCGGAGAAGTAGTGGGGATCATTGATCCCGCCCACAGCCGGGAGGATATGCGGGATGTCCTGTGCGGGATCGGGATCTCGGAGCTGAAAGTCCTGATCGAGCACCTGTCCGCCGGAAAAGAAAAGCCGTATCTGGGCATTTATTTTACGGATGTCCCCTACCTTGTAAGAAAGGAGCAGGGCATACCGGAGGGCGTTTACATTTCCGGCGTGGCGGAGGATTCTCCGGCCATGAACGCGGGTATACAGAAAGGGGATCTGCTCGTCAGGCTCGGAAGTCAGGATATTCCGAACTCGGTGAGCCTGTCCAGGAACATACTGGAGGCGGAGCAGGGCATTCCCGTACAGGTCGTCGTTAAGCGCTGGAGCGGCACGGAATATGCCGAGATCGCTTTTTCGGTGGTGCCGGAATGATAAGGATCAGCAATGACAGATAGAAAGAGGAAACGGTAAAGAATGCGATATATTCAGGAACTGAGAGAGGGAAGCAGCGTCAAGGGCACATACATGTGCCGCAGGAAAACATCACTGGTGACAAGGAACGGCAAAAATTATGAGAGCCTCACACTGCAGGACAAAACCGGGTCCATCGACGCCAAAATCTGGGATCCGGGCAGCATGGGCATCGAAGATTTTGACGAGCTGGACTTCATCGAAGTGACCGGCGATGTGATCAGCTTCCAGGGGCATCTGCAGATGAACATAAAGCGCGCAAGACGCTGCCGTGAAGGGGAGTATGACCCGGTCGACTTTCTGCCGGTATCGGACAAGAATATCGACAGCATGATGGGGGCCGTCCTCAAATATGTGGACAGCGTCAAGGAGCCGCACCTCAACGCGCTCCTCCGTGCTTTCTTTGTGGAGGACGAGGATTTTATCAGCGATTTCCGGTTTTCCTCCGCCGCCAAAAGTGTCCATCACAGCTTTGTGGGCGGACTATTGGAGCACACGCTCGGCGTGACCAACCTCTGCCACTTCTTCTGCCGCAACTATCCCTATCTCAACCGGGATCTGCTTGTGACGACCGCTCTTTTGCACGACATCGGAAAGACCAGGGAACTGTCCAGATTCCCGCAGAATGACTACACAGAGGCGGGCCAGCTGATCGGCCACATCATTATCGGCGTGCAGATGATCGACGAGAAGATCCGGGACATTCCCGATTTTCCCGTCCTTCTGGCGGACGAAGTGCGTCACTGCATCCTGGCCCACCACGGGGAGCTTGAGTTCGGCTCACCCAAAAAGCCCGCGCTGGCGGAGGCGGCAGCCCTCAATTTTGCCGACAACACGGACGCCAAGCTGGAGATCTTCAGGGAAGCGCTGGCGACCGGATCCGGCGACGGCTGGGTGGGCTACCAGAATTTCCTGGGCTCCAACGTTCGCAGCACTGAGGTGTAAGAAAAATACGGCAGGGTAATTATGGGAAATAATAAGAGAGACCGCAGAGCAGGGCAGGCAGGTAAAAAAGGGCCTGCTCTGCCCTTTTATAAGAAAAATGACCTTGTAACCGTATCCATTACGGATCAGGGCAGTGACGGCGCCGGGATCGGCAAAGCGGATGGCTACACCCTCTTTGTGAAAGACGCCGTGATCGGCGATACCGTGAAGGCGCGCATCACGAAAGCGAAAAAAAACTATGCCTATGCACGCGTCGAATTCATTCAGAAGCCCTCCCCTGACCGGGTGGAGCCGCGCTGCCCCATCGCCCGCCAATGCGGAGGCTGTCAGATCCAGGCACTTTCCTATGAGAAACAGCTCGCCTTCAAACAGGACAAAGTGCGCGCGGATCTCCTCCGGATCGGCGGGTTTGAACAGACGCTCGTCGATGCGGTCATGGAGCCGATCGTCGGGATGCAGGATCTTGCGGCGGGGCCATGGAGATACCGCAATAAAGCGCAGATTCCGGTGGGAAAGGATTCGGCGGGGCATCTGGTAGCAGGATTCTATGCGGGGAGGACCCACCGCATCATTCCGATGACGGACTGCCTGCTGGGGGACGAGGTCAACAGGGAGATCGTGGAGTGTGTTATGTCGTATATGCAGCTCTATCGCGTGCCCCCCTATGAGGAGGAGACGGGAAAAGGCCTGATCCGCCATATCCTGATCCGCAGCGGCAGAAGCACCGGCCAGATCATGGTCTGCCTGATCCTGAACGGGGACCGGCTCCCGTATGAGTCGGAGCTTGTGCGGCAGCTCGCCGCCATTCCGGGGATGACATCGATCTCTGTCAACGTCAATACGGAGCGCACGAACGTGATCCTGGGGAAAGAGCTCCGTACACTGTGGGGACAGGACGAGATCGAGGATACGCTTCGTGTATTTGATATCGGCGAGGATGGAAGCTTTGTGCCCTCATCGGAATCTGTAACG
Organism: Lachnospiraceae bacterium; assembly: GCA_017405805.1. Taxonomy (GTDB): domain Bacteria; phylum Bacillota; class Clostridia; order Lachnospirales; family Lachnospiraceae; genus CAG-791. Next base: position 660 of record JAFQZU010000001.1, on the reverse strand, counting down.
TTCCGCATCTCGCCGCTATCCTTTTACCAGGTGAACCCGGAACAGACACAAAAGCTCTACAGCCTTGCTCTCGATTACGCCGGTCTCACGGGGAAGGAGACAGTCTGGGATCTCTACTGCGGCGTCGGCACCATCTCACTGTTCATGGCCCGCCGTGCAGGAAAAGTCTGCGGCGTTGAGATCATTCCCGAAGCGATCGAAAATGCCCGGGAGAACGCACGCAGGAACGGCATAGAAAACGCGCAGTTTTTTGTGGGAAAGGCAGAGGAAGTACTGCCGGAATATGTCCTGCAAAAGAGAGCGAACGAGGAGGACCCCGGCATCGATGTCATCTGTGTGGATCCGCCCAGAAAGGGATGTGATTCCAGGTGTCTGGAAACGATCCTGGAGATCCGGCCGCAGAGAGTCGTCTACGTCAGCTGCGATCCTGCAACGCTGGCGCGGGATCTGCGGGTGCTTGCGGACGGCGGGTATCGGTTGGAAAGAGTTCGGCCGGTGGATCAGTTCGGGCATACGTGCCACATCGAGACCGTCTGTTTACTAACACATAAGGGGTAAAAAGGCCTGAAATAGGGCGTGCTTTGTTGTTTGGCTCATGACAGCCGGGTGACGGTCAGCGCCTTGTTTCTCTCTGAGGAAACTTATCAAAACCAAGGGTTG
>JAFQZU010000021.1 GCA_017405805.1 Lachnospiraceae bacterium | reverse complement strand
GTCCCTGTGCGCCTTCTCGATCTCGTCAAAAAGGACCACCGAGTAAGGGTGCTGCCTCACCTTTTCGGAGAGCTGGCCGCCCTCCTCGTAACCCACGTATCCGGGCGCTGAGCCGATGATCTTGGAGACGGCATACTGCTCCATGTACTCTGACATATCCAGTCGGATCAGGTCTTTATCGGATCCGAACATGATCTCGGCCAGAGCCTTGGAGAGCTCCGTCTTGCCGACGCCCGTGGGTCCCAAAAAGAGGAAGGAACCGATGGGTCTCGCCGGATCCTGCAGGCCCACGCGGCCTCTCCGGATGGCGCGGGATACAGCGTTTACTGCGTCCTCCTGCCCGATCACGCGCTTGTGAAGCTCCTTTTCCATTCGCAGGAGCCTGTCGCTCTCCTTCTCCGTGAGGCGGTTTACCGGTACCTTTGCCCAAAGGGAGATCACGTCCGCGACGTCCTGTTCCGTCACGAGGATGCCCTCCTTATCGCGCGCCTTCTCCAGGCGGGTCCTGGCGGCCTTCAGCCTGCGGCTGAGCGCCTCGGTCCTGGCGCGGCTTTCCCTGGCCTTATCCAGATCGCCTTCCGCCAGCGCGCTTGCCAGCGTGCGATCCTCCTCGTCCAGCTCTTTTTCAAGGTCCAGGACAGGATTGCCGCCGCCGCTCATGCTGCGGAGTTTTACGGCCGCGCAGGCTTCGTCGATGACGTCGATCGCCTTATCGGGGAGATTGCGGTCATTGACATAGCGCTCCGTGAGGTCCACGGCGGAATGAATGGCCTCATCCGTGATGGTCACGCCGTGGTGCTTCTCATACTGGCCGGCGATCCCGCGCAGGATCTGATACGCCTCCTCCGGTGTGGGCTCCTCCACGGGCACGGGCTGGAAACGCCGCTCCAGCGCCGCGTCTTTTTCCACATATTTCCGATATTCGTTTCTCGTCGTCGCGCCGATCATCTGCACTTCGCCTCTGGCAAGGGAAGGCTTTAAGATGTTGGAAGCGTCGATAGCGCCTTCAGCGCCGCCGGCGCCGATCAGGGTATGCAGCTCATCCACGAATAGGACGACGTTGCCCGCCTCGATCACTTCCGCGATGACGCGTTTGATCCGCTCCTCAAATTCGCCCCTGTACTTGGAGCCTGCCACCATGCCGGACAGATCCAGGGTGAGGATCCTCTTATCCCGCACGGTAGAGGGCACATTTCCCGATACGATCCGCTGCGCGAGCCCCTCCACGATGGCTGTTTTGCCGACGCCTGCCTCTCCGACGAGGCAGGGATTGTTCTTCATCCTGCGGCTGAGGATCCGGACGAGCCTTGTGATCTCCTCGTGCCTTCCGATGACGGGATCCAGTCTTCCCTCTGCGGCCAGCTGCGTCAGATCGCGGCTGTAGCGTTTTAAGAGGCTCTCCGTGCCCTGCGCCTGCGCGGGACTCAGGTCCTCTTTATGGGCTGCGGGGTCCTCGCCGATCGCCGCCATCAGTTCGAAATAGATTTTGACGGGATTGACGCCCAGCGCCTCGATGAGCTTGCGCCCTACGTTTTCTCCCTCCACGATCAGTGCGAGGAGAAGATGCTCCGTGCCGACCAGCTCCGAGTGATACTTGTCCGCCTGTCCTCTCGCTATTTTCATGATCTTCTGGCAGCGCGGCGAAAAGCCCTCGTGGTCCAGAAGCGCCAGATTGTTGGAGCTGACGTTCATCTGCTTGATCATCTGCTGGATCCTCTCCAGCGTGACGTCATTTTCCTTCAGGATCCGTGAAGCAGCCCCCTCCGGCTCCGCGATCAGGCCCAGGAGCAGATGCTCCGAGCCGGTGTAGTTTTGTTTATTATGCCGCGATGCGCTCTGGGCAAGTCGAATTGCTTCCTTCGCACTGCTGGTATATCTGTCCTTCATCCTCCAATAAGCTCCTTATCTGTCTCTTTCTCACATGCCGTATTCGTCGCAGATCTGTTCCACGAGCGCGAAAATATCCGATCTCGTCAGCTTTCTGCACCGTGCCTCCGCAAGGAGTACCCTGAGATTTTTTTCCACGAGCGTTCTGGCGCGTTCCTTGTTCCTGTCGTCCACGGATATAAAAGCGCCCCTCCGCCTGTCCACCTTAACAAAGCCTTCCTGCTTGAGCACCGTATAGGCTTTGTTGACGGTATGCATGTTGATGCCGATCTCATCTGCCATCTGCCTGACCGAGGGAAGCTCCTCCCCGTCCGTAAAGCGCGATGTGGCGATTCCCAGAATGATCTGGTTGCACAGCTGCTGATAGATCGCTTCATCACTGCTGAAATCAATTTCTATCAACATCTTTATCCCTTCTTTCTGCTGTTCCTGCTGCTAAGCGCAAGTTTACAGGTCCTCTGCAAAGAGAGAACCACCTGTTATACTTATAATATAACAGGTGGCCAAGTGTGTCAACACGATCACGCGCTTACTTTTTCCTGGTGTTGAGGAAGGAATACTCCATATCGTCGTCATCGTCGAACAGGACGCTCTCCAGATCCTCATCCGTGAGATCGTCGTCCAGGATCTCATCCGAAACGAACTCGTCGTCCTCCTGCACTTCCTTCTCCACGCCGCGCATCACCTTCTGCATGGAAAGGCCGGGACGATCCTCCTCTTTCTTTACTTCCCTGTAGTCTTCAGGCTCCGCGTCGGCCGGCGCCGGGGCAGGCTCTTCTTTTTCCGGGGTCAGATCTTTATCCTCGGGATACTCCCTGCTCTCGAAGTCCTCCTCCTCGTCGTCGTAGTTTCTTCTCTTTGCCTTATGATCGTCGAAGATCCTGAAATCATCGGGGTCGCCGTCCTCAAACTCGGCGCTGGCAAAGGAGGTGCCGTCATCGAAATCCTCGTCCGAATCGTCAAAACCCTCTTCGTCCTCCTCGTCGAAGCTCTCGTCCAGATCTTCATCCTCTTCCGCGTCCGCAGCGAACACCTTCTTAAAGAAACCGCCTATGCTGCCCAGGGCAGATCCGCCTTTGCGCTTCTTTTTCCCGTCATTCATGTTTCTTCCCTCGAAAAGCGGCTCTTCTTCGTCCCCCTCGAGATCCTCGTCGGGATCAAAGTCCTCCTCGTCGTCGAACTCCTCGGTGTCGTCGAAGTCCTCTTCTTCAAGCTCATCATCGTAGAAGTCTTCCTCTTCTTCGAAGGGCTCCTCCTCCGGATCCTCCTCGGCGACGGCTTTCCCGGCCTCATCGGCTTCACGGGCTTCCCCGGCTTCGGCTTCCGGCTCCGTTTCGCCCTCAGCTTCCTCCGGGGCGGGAACTGCGGCTTCTGCCGTATTCCTGCGCTCGCGCTTATAATCTACGCGATAGTATTCGTCCTCGTCGGGGTTGTCGTCTTCGTCCTCGTCGGGATCGTCTGCCTCAGCGGCGTCCTCGTCGTCAGCGATCTCCTCGTCATCAACATCCTCGTCGTCGACATCATCGTCAACATCCTCGTCGTCGAAGTCCTCATCTTCCTCGTCCCGCGTATCAGTGATATCCTTCTCGCCGGAATAGTTGCTGAAGATCTCGTCGAGCTCATCGGGCTCCTCAAAATTCACGCTCTGCTTTTTGAGCCTGTTCGCGCGGTTGACACGGCTTGTCTCCCTGTCCCGGTTGAGCTTGTGCAGCATGTAGACCAAAAGAGCGATGGCGCAGAGTGCAATGATGCCGTTGATGATGGCCGCTGTTCTCCAGCCGCCCGGCGAAGTCTCCTTTACGGTCTCCGGCGCGGGTGCGGCTGCGGAGGAATCCGTAAGGCCAAATTCCTTATCTGTCTGTTCGTTGTAGGCGACCCAGGACCCCGTCCCGTCGCCATTGTCCTTAAAGCGCATCTCAAACTGCGCGGAGGGATCCGTCATGGGGTTAAAATCTGCCGGGACCTGTTCCGGAACCGGTACCGCAGTGACCTCTCCGGGCTCATCCTCGCCGATGGCAGCGGCTTCCTGCGCCTCCGGCATCTGCTCCGGCGTCGTCTCCTCAGCGGCAGCCTCCTGTGTCTCCTCCTGCGGCGCCTCTTCTGTCTCCGCTTCCTCTGCGGCGTCAAGATTCACTTCCGCATCGATGTCCGTGAGCAGATCGCCGCGCACGTACCCTGTAATCGTATTGCCGTCCAGGGAGAATTCGATGTGATACCACGTGTTGCCGTCATCTCCCGTCACTTCATCCAGTACCGCCGCCTGCGTACCGGGATAGAGCACGCCCAGAAGATTTCCGTCCGAGGACGCTTCACTCCTCACATTGGCCGCCTCGGTCGACGTGGCCGCCATGGCCGTAAGAGACATTCCGAATACTGCCGCCGCGGTCATGACACTCATAAGTGCCGCGGCCAGCCTGGCTCTCCAGCTCACTCTTCTCATCTTTTCACACCTCTCCCATTTTACTGTTGCTGACCGATCCTTATGCCTGATCGATCGCCTTGCCGATATCGCTTCTCTTGTACGCGCCGTCGAATGTTACCCACTCCGACGCGCGGTATGCCTCCGCCCTCGCTTCCTTCAGCGTGGGGCCTACGGCGGTGATGCCCAGAACGCGTCCGCCGCTCGTCACGACCTCGCCTCTGTCGTTAAAGGCCGTCCCGGCGTGGAAGCAGTAATATGCGTCTTTCCCGTCAAAATTCTCCAGCCCGCTGATCACTTTTCCCTTCTCGTAGCTGCCCGGATAGCCGCCGGAAGCCAGCACCACGCAGACCGCTGCGTTGTCCTCGAACTGAAGGTCGATCTGATCGAGCGTCCCGTCGATGCAGGCGTTCATCACATCCACGATATCCGTCTTCATGCGGGGCAGCACGACCTGCGTCTCGGGATCTCCGAACCGGGTGTTGTACTCCAGGACCTTGGGGCCGTCCCCGGTCAGCATGAGGCCGAAATACAGGACTCCCCTGAAGGGCCTTCCCTCAGCCTTCATGGCATCCACGGTCTTCTGATAGATATGCTCGCGGCAGTACGCGTCGACTTCCTCCGTGTAGAAGGGGCTGGGGGAGAACGTCCCCATACCGCCGGTATTGAGGCCGGTGTCGCCGTCGCCGATCCGCTTGTGGTCCTGGGAGCTGCTCATCAGCTTGTAATGGGAGCCGTCCACGAAGGCCAGTACGGATACCTCGCGGCCCGTCATGAACTCCTCGATGACAACCTGGCTTCCCGCGTCGCCGAACTTCTTGTCCGTCATGAGCTCCCTGATCCCGTCCTGCGCCTCCTGCAGTGTATTGCAGATCAGAACGCCCTTGCCCAGGGCAAGACCGGAGGCCTTGAGCACGATCGGCATCGGCGCCTTCTCCAGATAGGCCAGCGCCTTGTCCGCATCGTCAAAAGTCTCGTAGGCTGCGGTCGGGATGCCGTACCGCTTCATCAGATCCTTGGAGAAAGCTTTGCTGCCCTCGATGACCGCCGCGTTGGCAGGCGTTCCGAAGATGCGCAGGCCCGCTGCCTCGAAGGCGTCCACGATCCCGGCGCACAGCGGGTCGTCCATGCTGCAAACGGTCAGATCGATCTTATTCTCTTTGGCAAAAGCGGTCAGTGCGTCAAAATCCATGGTCCCCACGGGGACGCACTCGGCGATCTTCGCGATCCCGGCGTTGCCGGGTGCGCAGTACAGCTTGTCCACATGTCTGCTCTTTATAAGGGAAACGGCAATGGCGTGCTCTCTTCCGCCGCCGCCGACCAGAAGTACTCTCATATATCAAAGCTCCTTTCTCAGTCCCCGGAGATAACCGTCCTTCTCCCCTCGATCCTCACGCGCCCCTGCGCGATGAGCCGGATCGCCTCGGGAAGGATGACCCACTCCGCCTGCTCCATTACGCGTCTTTGCAGGATCTCGGGCGTATCGCCCTCCCGGATCTCCACGGCTTTCTGCAGAAGGATCGGGCCCGTGTCCAGATCCTCATCCACAAAGTGCACCGTCGCGCCGGTCACCTTGACGCCGCGCGCGAGCGCCTTCTCGTGCACGTGCAGGCCATAATAGCCCTTTCCGCAGAAGGACGGAATCAGCGCGGGATGGATGTTGATGATGCGCCCGCGGAAATTTTCGATCACGGCAGGCGGGATCGCCACCAGAAAACCCGCGAGTACCACAAGGTCGGGGGCCGCTTCCTGCAGTGCGCGCAGAAGCGCCTCGTTAAAGGCCGCCCTGTCGGGATAGTCCTTCGGTGACACGCATATGCCTTCTATGCCCGCCGCCTTCGCTCTCTCCAGCGCGTATACGCCGTGATTGTTGCTGATCACGCGGACAATCCTGACGTCCTCGAGCGTCCCGTCCGCGATCCGGTCGATGATCGCCTGCAGATTGGTGCCTCCGCCGGAGACACAAACCGCGATCTTCAGCATATGACCACCTCTTTCTCACCAAAGACCACTTCGCCGAGAATGCAGGCCTTCTCTCCGGCTGCGGCGAGTGCGGCGCATGCCGCGTCCGCGTCCTGCGGGGAGACGGCCAGCACCATGCCGATGCCCATGTTGAAGGTGTTGTACATCATGCGCTCCTCGATCTCCCCTTCCTTCTGGATGAGACGGAAGATCGGCAGGACATCGTAGCTGTCCTTTCTCACGCGCACGCCCACGCCCTCCGGCAGCATGCGCGGAATGTTCTCGTAGAAGCCGCCGCCCGTGATATGGCTGCAGCCCTTCACCGTCACGCCTGCTTCCCGGACGGACCGGAGCGCTTTGACGTAAATCTTTGTGGGCGTCAGGAGATTTTCTCCCAGCGTCGCCCCCAGCTCGTCGCTGTAGACCGACAGACGCTCCTTCGTGATCCCGAAAACCTTTCTGACCAGGGATAAGCCGTTGCTGTGCACGCCCGACGAAGCGATGCCGACCAGGACGTCGCCCGCCTTGATATTCTCTCCGGTGATCAGGTTCTTTTTGTCCGCCGCGCCGACCGCAAATCCGGCCAGATCATACTCGTCGACGGGATAAAAACCCGGCATCTCTGCGGTCTCACCGCCGATCAGCGCCGCGTCCGCCTGCATGCAGCCGTCGCAGACGCCCTTGACGATCTGCGCGATCTTTTCGGGCTCGTTCTTCCCGCACGCGATGTAGTCCAGAAAGAACAGCGGCTCGCCGCCGGCACATGCCACGTCGTTCACGCACATGGCCACGCAGTCGATCCCGACCGTGTCATGCCTGTCCATCAGAAACGCCAGCTTGAGCTTGGTGCCCACGCCGTCCGTGCCGGACAAAAGGACCGGCTCGTCCATTTCCTTGATCTTTGCCAGTGAGAAGGCGCCGGAAAAACCGCCCAGACCGCCCATCACTTCAGGGCGCATCGTAGCCTTCACGTACTTCTTCATCAGTTCCACACTGCGATAGCCGGCCTCAATGTCAACGCCGGCGCTCTTATAATCCAGTGCCATCTATTCTTTTACCTCCGCTTGGTGTGCCTGTAATGCCGGTTGTCTGCAGCCTGAAGCGGCTCAGTAATCCTTCCAGCCCGTCTCCTGAAGGCGGCTGTCCTTTGCCTCGACCTCCGCCTGCATGGAGGCGGAATAGGCCTTGAGTTTTTCCAGGATCGACGGATCGGAGACCGCGAGGATCTTCGCGGCAAGGATGCCTGCATTCTTTCCGCCGCCGATCGCCACGGTAGCTACGGGGATCCCGCTGGGCATCTGCACGATGGAGTACAGGGAATCTCTCCCCCCCAGGGATGTAGTGTGCATGGGGATACCGATCACGGGGAGCGGAAACAGCGCCGCGCACATGCCCGGAAGGTGGGCCGCCATGCCCGCGCCGGCAATGATCACCTTCACGCCTCTCTCCTCCGCGGTTTTTGCATAATTGAAGAAAATCTCAGGTTCCCTGTGTGCCGAGATGATGTTCATCTCATAACTGATCCCGAACTGGTCCAGCATCTGCGCTGCGCCGCGCATGACGGGCATATCGGAATCGCTGCCCATTACGATCGCTACCTGTGCCATATGTTTGTCCTTTGCTAATGATTGAATGTTTACGATATTTGCCGATAATACTGCATATATAGTGTATAGGAATTATGAAGATGGTGCAAGCATCTTCCTCTGTTTTCTGCTCAGGCGGGGCGCCATTTCACACGGGGACGGCTCTTCCCGCGTCCCCTTTTCATCCCCTCCGGTATCCAGGCGGAATATGCCTGCACAGCGCAGCCTTCCGCCGGCCGCCTTTTCCCGGGCCGCTCTCTTTCCTCCCGTCATTCTCCCCAGAAGCGAAGCGTCGAGAAAGAGCGCGATGTCCTCCCTGTGGTCGCACGCATACCGGGGATCCGGACAGGTCCCGTGATACCCGCGGTCCGGGCAGGCCCCGGCAGGCAGGTCGAACAGGGTCCGCTCCCCGCATGGCAAAAGCGCGCGGATCCCTCTCCGCTCCAGCTCCTCCAGAAGGTAAGCCGCAGCCGGTGCCTTCGACACGGCAAAAGACAGCTCCACCGCATCTCCTTCTGCCGCCCCGGTCTCCTCCGTGAGCCTGTCCGCCAGGGTGCCGGCCATCTCACGAAGCTGCCCGTCAGAGAGCCGCAGGAAGGCCGCCGCTTCCTCCTCGTCCTCCCGGGAGACATAAAAGCCGAACCGGTACGGATAGGCCGGATCCCCGAGCGCGCCGCTGCGGCGCAGCGCTTTCAGAAAGGCAGCTCCCTCCTGCCTGTCCCTGTCCGACGAGAGGGCCTCGTCATAGGCGTAGTCGCCCAGATAGTACTGGATGATCGTGCGCAGGTCCCCGCAGGAAGCTTCGCCCCCCTCCTCCCGGAATGCTGTCGCAAAACAGGTGTAGATCTCGAGGAACAGCTCCATGCGGATAAGGATCCGTTCCTTCTCTCCCCGGCAGGCGAAAGGGATGCAGGTCCGCAGCTCCCGAAAGAGGGCCGCCGCCACGGGCCCTGTACTGTCCCCGAACAGGCGGGAGGTGTGATCGGGATTCAAATAACTCCCGGGATAGAAGGCCGGCGTAAGATCGCGGAACAGAGCCCCGGACCGCTCCCGCAAAAGGGCGGCGGGCGCCTGCGGCGAGGGATCCTGCGTGACAGCGCGCAGCACTTCGTCCGCCGCAAGGAGGAACTGCGCAGCCTGCGCAAAAAACTCCCTGAAAGCGGGCGCCGTCTCCTCCTCCTCCGGGATCGAGGCGATCCTTCCGCAGGCCAGTTCATATCTGGTGTCGATCAAGAGAACCTCCTGACTTAAGCGCAAGCGGCCCTGCGGTCTGTCCTGACGGACAGCCCCGCAGAGCCGCATTGATACAAGGTTAAACGCTGCGGCGCATCGATTATTTTCTCGCGCCGTACTCCGTATAGTACGCATCCAGCGCCTTGGCGGTCTTCTGGTCGATGATGACCTTGCCGTCGATGGTGCGGCCGGTCAGGTACTCTCTCACCTCATTCATGCTGACGATGGCGTGGGTGGGGAAGCCGTAGGTCTCCCTGATCTCGTCCAGAGCGCTCATCTTTCCTCCCTGGCCCACCTCGCAGCGGTCCAGCGATACCATGAGGCCCACAACGTCCACGTCGGCCTGCGCCTGCAGGATCGGCATGGTCTCGGCGATGGAGGCGCCGGAAGTGGTCACGTCCTCAATGATCATGACGCGGTCCTCGTCGCGCAGGCGGGATCCGAGAAGAATGCCCTTATCGCCGTGATCCTTGATCTCCTTCCGGTTGGAGCAGTAGCGGATGTCCCTGCCGTAAAGCTTGCTGATCGCCATGACCGTGGCGACCGCGAGCGGGATCCCCTTGTAGGCAGGTCCGAAGAGAACGTCAAAATCAAGGCCATAGCAATCGTGGATCGCCCTGGCGTAATACTCGCCCAGCTTCACCAGCTGAGACCCGGTCTTGTAGGCCCCCGCGTTCATGAAAAACGGGGATTTTCGGCCGCTCTTGAGCGTAAATTCACCGAATTTAAGGACCTGCGAATCCACCATAAAGCGGATAAAGCTGCTCTTATACTCTTCCATCTGTGCTGTTCCTCCCTGTTATCTCATATTTTGGATCCCCGTCAGAGCACGCTGCGGAGATCTTCGATCATATCCAGTGCGGCAGCCCTGGCCGCTTCGTCAAAGTGTTCCGCCCCGAAACGGCTGTAAGCCTCTTTCTTGTAGGCCGCAATGATTCCCCTGGAGGAATTCACGATGGCGCCGAGTCCGTCCTCGTCAAAAAAGCTCTTCAGATCCTTAGCGGAAGCACCCTGTGCACCGTATCCCGGCGCCAGGATGAAGGTGTGCGGCATGAGCTTTCTGAGCTGCTCGCCCTGCTCGGGATAAGTGGCGCCCACGACCGCGCCCACATTGCTGTAGCGGCCTTCCATGAAGCTCTCGCCCCACTCGGAGACCTTCTGCCCGACCAGTTCATAGATGGGACGGCCGTCCTGTGTGCGCACGTCCTGGAACTCGCCGCTGGAGGGATTGGAGGTCTTGACCAGGACAAAGATCCCGCGGTCATGCTCCCTGCATACCTCGATGAAAGGCTTCACGCCGTCCGAGCCCAGATAGGGATTGATGGTGGCGAAATCCACGTCGAACGCCTTCCCGGCAAGATGCCCTCTCGCGTAGGCGGCGGAAGTGGATCCGATGTCGCCGCGCTTTACGTCGCCGATGACGATCAGTCCCTTGTCGCGGCAGTACTGCACCGTGCTCCTGTAGGCAAGAAGTCCGGGGATGCCGAACTGCTCGTACATGGCGGACTGGGGCTTTACGGCGGGGACAAGGTCACAGACCGCGTCGACGATCTTTTTATTGAACTGCCAGACGGCCTCCGCCGCTATGGCCGACTCCCGGTCCCCGTACGGCGTCTCCTCCGTCACTTCCCTCGCCTGGGCAAGGAGCTGGGGCGGGATGAATTCCAGGTTGGGGTCCAGACCCACGACAACCGGTGCTTTCTTCTCTACGATGGCGTCGATCAGCTTTTGAATCATGTATTTCTCTCCGTCTTTATCGATTTGTCAGCACAGGCCTTCCGTGACCGCAGGCACTGCGCTGTGTGTAGTATATCATAAGGACATCACCTTGTCTCAAGAAACTTCATTTCCCGCGCCGCTTCCTGATCTCCGGGAAAGCGCTCCAGATACGCCGTCAGAAGTTCCCTGGCACCGGCAAAATCGCCCATCTTTTCCGTTACGACGATCTGATCGAACAAAAGCGCCTGCTGCTCCTGGGTCCCCTCCGCGGCCTGCGCGCCGCGGGTAAAGGCGTCCAGCGCCTCCTCGTACTTGCCCTGCTCCATTTTGACGGAGCCATAGAGTCCCAGAAGGGAGGGCGACGTATCGATGCTGCTCCCGAAGCTCTCGAGCACCGTCAGCGCGCCGTTCGTATCGCCCATGGCAAGAAGGGCCTTGCAGCGGATCAGGACCGCCTCCTCGTCCGCGTCGGAAGCCTTGCTGAGGAGTTCCTCCGCCCCCTTGTAATCTCCGAGAAAATACAGGATCCTTCCCTTGAGCACGGGATCGATCTGTCTTTCGTCCAGTTCGGGCACGCCCTGCAGGTAAGCCCTGCCGATCTCCGGCGCGCCGCTCTGCTCGAGGACCTGCGCGATCATAAGGATCCGCTCATAGTTGGTCCGGTCCATGTTGATGGCCTTGTCGAAGTCTTGTTTCGCCTCCTCGATCCTGCCCGCCCCGGCCTTGGCCGCACCGCGGTCCGTGAGGAGTGAGACGTCTTCGCCCTGCTCCTCGATCAGCTTGTCGTAGAGCTCCACTGCCTTGTCGTATTCGGCCATGCGCACATAGCACACCGCCAGGTAGCGGGAGATATCCTGTACCAGGTCGTTTCCGTAGCGGTAGCGGTCGATCCAGGACTCGGAATCCAGCGCCGACTGAAAGGCGTCCGCCGCCTCCTTGTACTGCATCATGCCCATGTGGGCGATCCCTTTTCCCCTGTAGACGTACTGGAGATCTTTGCCCTCTTCGACCGCTTCGTCAAAAAGGGACACCGCCCTGTCATACTCGCCCCGCTCCAGGGCCTGCATGGCCTTCTCCTCGGTCTGTGTGTTCTTTCCTCCGCAGCCCGCCGCGATGGCGCACACAGCCCCCAGCGCAAGGATCCGGACCACCGATTTTACTATCCTGCTCACTCTTATCACGCCAAACTCCTTTGTTTCTCCCTCTTTTCGGGAAGCTGTACGATCACTATGGCCGCAAACATCAGCGCGCAGCCCAGGATCTCCCTGGGCGACAGGCTCTGGTTCAGGATGAAGAATCCCGCCAGCGCCGAGATCACCGATTCCAGAGACAGGATCAGCGACGCGATCGCCGGATCCGCCCCCTTCTGGCCCAGCACCTGGAAGGTGTACGCGACCCCGCTGGACATGATCCCGCAGTAGGCGATGCTGAAGAGGCCCGCCGCCGACAGCTCCATGGACATGCCCTCACGCGCGATCCCGAACAGGAGGCCCCAGATCCCAGCCGTCAGAAACTGCACGAAGGACAGCTCCACACCGTCCGCGCCCTGCGTAAACCGGTCGATCGACATGATGTGGAAGGCAAAGAGCAGGGCGCACAGGATCAGCTGCATGTCGCCCGTCTCCAGCTTCCAGCTCCCGTTTATACTCAAAAACCACAGGCCGCAGGCCGCCAGCACGACGCCGGCCCAGACCCTTATATTCGTCTTCCCTGTCACCGCGAATGAGAGCAGGGGGACGATGACGATGTACATAGCCGTCAGAAATCCCGCTTTTCCCACGTCCGTGGTGACGATGGCCAGCTGCTGGAGCGAAGCGGCGGCAAAAAGAAAGGTACCGCAGACTGCGCCCGCCTTCCACGGAAAAGGTCCCTTGGGGGCTGTGCCGGCCGCGCCCCTTCTCCTGATGATCACAAAGGGGGCCAGGACTGCCGCGCCCAGAAGGAAGCGGACCGAGCAGAAGGTAAAGGGCCCCATGTAATCCATTCCGACGCTCTGGGCGACAAAAGCGGTCCCCCAGATCAGCGCCGCCGTGAACAAAAGCACCGCGTTCTTCAAAGGTAATCTGTTCAATGGTCACTCTCCTGTACCGGCGGTTCGTCCTCAAACCGCACGATCACATAGAACCCTCTCTCGTTCCGGTCCACCGACATGACTACCCCCTCTCTGGCAAGAAGGCGCTGCTGAAAAGGAAAATTCGCGCTCATGGCCAGGGAGGGATCCACCGTGTAATAATAATTGCTGGGGAGAAGTCCCTCCGTCACCGTGACCTTCTGTCCCGGCGCGAGCAGTCCCTCTCTCTCCATCTTGAACTCCATTTCTCTCAAGTCCCGCTCTCCTCCTCTTCCTGCCCGAAGACCGGCTCCTCTTCTCCGCTGTAATCGGAGTGGTCCCGCACGATGGCGTTCTCGAACAGGCTCCGGTCCCAGTTCTCGTAGGCCGAAGCTTTCAGGTGGATGCCGTCGCCCGTCAGATCGGAGATCAGGTCCCCGTTCTCCTCGCAGACATACGGATTCATGTCGATGTAGAAGATATCGTATCCGTTGGCCAGCGTGGCGATGGCCTCGTTGCGCTGCACGATGACCGTGTTGTTGCGGGCGCTGTCGCTGGAGCTGTACCGCTTGGACACATGCATGATGCCCTCGATATAGATGATGGCGTCGGGCTGGTTCTCCCGGATCATCTCCACCAGTTCGCGGTATTTCTCGTAATACATATGCGTGGTCCCGATCCCGAGCTCGTTGACGCCAAGGCACATGTATACTTTCCGGTAATGGCCGTCCCGCAGGACATCCTCCATGTAGGTGCCCCAGGAATCGCCGTCCGTGTTGGTATACCGCAGCTCCGTATCCAGAATGTTATAGACATTGACGGATTCCTTGGCCAGGAAGTTGGCCTTTCCCTTCATGCCGCCGTATTCGCACAGTCCCACGGTCCGCGAATCTCCTATAAAGAGCGCGTCGGCAAAATAGGACGAATCCACTGCCCGGAGCTTGAAATAGCGCCCGTTCCTGGCGAACATCCCCTCCGTGTCCGTGTTGTATTCCGTCTCGGCCGTCGAGAGAAAGCTCAGACTTGCCACGCCGTAGTCCTCCGCCTGCATGACTTCGTTGCAGATGCCCTCCGGCATGGGCCCGTCCACGGGTCCCTCGAAGGAATTGTCCAGGGGAGGGATCTCCACCGCGCTGTCATTCTGCACCAGCTCTTCTCCGGGAACCGGTATTTCCTCTTCGGAGGGAGTCTCTTCCTCCTCCGCCTCCATCTCCTGGTCCTTCCCGCCGCCCATGACGAGCTGCCAGGGCCAGATTCTGTCGTGTACCGCCCCGATCACGGCAAGAAAGGGGGGATACCCCTCGTACTCCTCCGCGTAGGGCGCGTAGATCGTGTTTCTCCCGGCAAAACCGACCGCCGTCAGTATGATGACGCTCGCCGCAAGCATGATGGGGAGCCCCATATTTTGAAATATACGCCGCAGAAACTTACGCAATGATCCACTCTCCAAGTCGGTTCGGGACAGCCGCGCTGTCAGAAATTAAAGTACATAAAAGCATTGCTCTTGGTGATCAGGATGAAGTAAACGCAGACCCAGAACAGTCCCGTCACGGCAATCACCACGGGCAGGGACCGCCTGTAGCGCACCAGGAGCCGGTAGGTCACGGGAAGGCAGAACAGGACGCTGCACAGCAGGAAGGGCCAGTACATGGTCAGATATTTTATGTAATCCGCGGGATTGACGTTCCTGCCCTGCACGAAGAAGGGGAACATCCTCTCCATGTACAGCCGCAGCTGCGAGAGGTCCGTGACCGCGAAGATCACCCATGTGATCGGTATGAGTACGAGCACGTGCAGGCGTTCCAGCACGGCGTCGACAGCCCGCAGGAAGGCTGTACCGCTCTTTTTCAACGGCCCCAGCGCATACTTCTCCCATATGATCATGCAGACCAGCACGCCGCTCCAGATCATGAAATTGGGCGTGACCCCGTGCCAGAAGCCCGTCGCCGCCCAGACGATCAGGAGATTCCGTATGGTCTTAAGCGCGCCGCCCCGGCTCCCGCCCAGTGGAATATAGAGGTAATCCCTGAACCAGGCGCCCAGGGATGAGTGCCAGCGTCTGTAAAAGTCGGCGATCCCTCTGCCAGAATAGGGGTGAAGGAAGTTGATGACGAACTTGAAGCCGATCATCATGCCGAGCCCCGAGGCCATCAGGGAGTAGCCCCAGAAGTCCATGTAGAGCCGCAGGCTGTAGGCGTAGGCGCCCAGCCAGGCCAGCGGCGTCGAGAGGCTCTCGTAGCCGATCTTGACAAGATCGTTCCAAAGGATCGCCAGCCGGTCCGCCAGAAGGACCTTCATGGAAAGCCCCAGGATGAAGAAAAACAGGCCGTCCGTCACGCCCTTGAGATCGACCCTGCGCGTGTTCTCGAAATTGCCGTCCTCATAGCGCATGATGGGGCCCTGCGTGACCTGCGTGAAGACGGAAAAATACAGGGCCGTGTGAAGGAGCGACGGCATCTCGTCCATGCGCTGCTGCAGCAGATCGGCCTGATAGGCGATCATCTTGAAGATGAAAAAGCTGATCCCCAGGGGCACATAGGCGCTGTAGCCCGCCGCGCCCAGTATTTTGAAGGCGACGAGGGTCCCGGCGTCCAGAAGGACCGCCGCCACGAAGGCGTGATTGTGGAGCGCGCTGTTGCGCACGTTCCGGCTCTGATAGATGGCGCGCCCGAGCAGCCAGTTCAGCGGGATCAGCGCTAGGAGCACGAGGGACAGGTATCCCGTTCCAACCACGTAAAATACGGCACTCCCCGCCAGCAGCGTCCAGTCGCGGAAGCGAGCGGGCGTCACATAGTAGAGTACCAAAAATACCGGTATGAATCGAAACAGAAATTCAATACTGTTAAATAACACCATCCGTCATATTCCTGCAGGGTCACGGACGGGACCGGCACAGTTCAAGTGCCGGTCCCGCAAGGACCGCCTTTTACAGCGCTTTCAGCTGGGCGAGCGCCTCCTCGACGCCTTTCAGCTGCGCTTCGTAGCCGCGCTGCTTTTCTCTCTCCGCATCCACCTTGGCCTGCGGCGCCTTCGCCAGGAACTTCTCGTTGCTGAGCATTCCGGCGCTTCTTCTGAGCTCGCCGCCAAGACGTTTGACTTCTTTTTCAAGTCTCGCGATCTCCGCCGCCACATCCATGAGATCGGCAAGGGGCAGATAGATCGTGGCAAAGGAAAGCACCAGGGACAGCGATCCCTCCGGAACGCCGTCCTTCGAGGACTGCAGCACCGTCTCCGAGGCGGAGGCAAGCGTGTCAAAAAACAGCCTGTTCTCCTCGAACTCGGACAGGATCTTCTCCTCTTCGCTCACCACATACACCCTTGCTTTTCTCGAAGGCGCCACCTGTCTCTCGGCTCTGGCCGCGCGCACGGCGCGCACTGCCTCCTTGATATGGCCGATGGCCTCCTCCTCGTGAGGGAAGCTGTAATCCTCCCTGTAGACCGGCCAGGACGAGATCATGATCGACTCCTCCTCGCTCTGGATGGTCGTGAAGATCTCCTCGGTGATGAAAGGCATGTAGGGATGCAGGAGCTTGAGGCTTCCGCGCAGCACCGTCTGCAGTGTCCAGAGCGCCGCGCTCCGCTTGTCCTCGTCGTCCGTATTGTAGAGTCTGGGCTTCACCATCTCGATGTACCAGTCGCAGAACTCGTCCCAGATGAAATCGTAGACCTTCTGCACGGCAATGCCCAGCTCGAATTTTTCCATGTTGTCGGTGGCTTCCCTCACCACGGTATTGAACCGGGACAGGATCCACTTGTCCTCGGGCGCCAGCGCCGCCGGCACGCCGTCCGCCGCAAGGAGGGCTTCCAGCCTCGCCATGGCTTCGCTCCCCTCGTCGGGCATATTCATCATGATAAAGCGGGAGGCGTTCCACACCTTGTTGGCAAAGTTGCGGCTGGCCACCACGCGGCTCATGTAAAAGCGCATGTCGTTGCCGGGCGCGTTGCCGGTGATCAGCGTCAGGCGCAGGGCGTCCGCGCCGTACTGGGCGATGATCTCAAGGGGATCGATGCCGTTGCCCAGGGATTTGCTCATCTTGCGGCCCTGGTCGTCGCGGACGAGGCCGTGGAAGAGCACGGTTTCGAAGGGCTTCTCTCCCATCTGCTCAAAGCCGGAGAAGATCATCCGGATGACCCAGAAGAAGATGATGTCATATCCCGTCACGAGGACATTGGTCGGATAGAAATAATCCAGGTCCTCTGTCTTCTCGGGCCAGCCCAGGGTCGAGAAAGGCCACAGCGCGGAGGAGAACCATGTATCCAGCGTGTCGGGGTCCTGGGTGAAATGCCTGCCGCCGCACTTCGGGCATACTTCGGGCATTTCTTTTGCCACGACCACTTCTCCGCACTCGTCGCAGTAATAGGCAGGGATCCTGTGCCCCCACCACAGCTGGCGGCTGATGCACCAGTCGCGGATGTTGTCGGTCCAGTTGTAATAGATCTTCTCCATGCGGGGCGGGATCAGCTGGATATCGCCTTCTTTGACTGCCTTCACGGCAGGCTTAATCAGCTCGTCCATCTTCACGAACCACTGCTGCTTGATCAGCGGCTCAACCGTCGTTCCGCAGCGGTCGTGGGTACCCACGTTGTGGGTGTAGTCCTCGATGCGCACAAGGAGGCCCATCTCATCCAGTTCCCTTACGATCTGCGCCCTTGCTTCGTAGCGGTCCATGCCGCAGAACTTGCCGCCGTTCTCATTGATGGTGGCGTCGTCGTTCATGATGTTGATCTCGGGCAGGCCGTGGCGCTTTCCGACTTCGAAGTCGTTGGGGTCGTGGGCGGGCGTGATCTTCACGACGCCGGTCCCGAACTCCCTGTCCACGTACTCGTCCGCCACGATCGGGATCTGCCTGTCGACAAAAGGAAGCCATACCTTGCGGCCGACCAGCGCGGCGTAGCGCTCGTCCTCGGGATGCACGGCCACCGCCGTATCGCCGAGCATGGTCTCGGGGCGGGTCGTCGCAAACTCCAGGAAGGTCGTCTTCGAAATGCTTCCGTCCTCCTCGATCAGCGGATATTTGATGTGCCAGAAATGGCCCGCCTGCTCCTCGTACTGGACTTCAGCGTCCGAGATGGAGGTGTTGCAGACAGGGCACCAGTTGATGATGCGGCTGCCCTTGTAGATCCATCCTTTTTTATGCATTTTGACGAAGACTTCGGTGACGGCCTTGTTGCAGCCCTCGTCCATGGTAAAGCGCTCCCTGTCCCAGTCGCAGGAGGAGCCGAGCTTTTTGAGCTGGTTGACGATCCTTCCGCCGTACTCCTTACGCCAGTCCCAGCAGTACTCCAGGAACTTCTCGCGGCCCAGGTCCTGTTTGCTGATGCCCTGTTCCTTGAGGTTGTTGATGATGCGGACTTCCGTCGCGATACTCGCGTGGTCCGTCCCGGGCTGCCAGAGCGCGTTGTAGCCCTGCATCCTCTTGAAGCGGATCAGGATGTCCTGCATGGTATTGTCAAGGGCGTGCCCCATGTGGAGCTGCCCGGTGATATTCGGCGGGGGAATGACGATGGTGAAGGGCTTGCGGCTCCTGTCCACCTCTGCGTGAAAATACTTCTTCTCCTCCCAGTTCTTATAGATCCGCTCCTCGATGCCCTGCGGATCGTACGTCTTGGCGAGTTCTCTGCCCATGTCGGTCTCCTTGCTAACTGTTTTTTCTAAAATAATATCCTTAATGATTTAAAACTATAGGGTGCGGAAGGACATTTGTCAAACAGACTTTTCCCGCGGGGAACAGCGTTCCTTTTTCCTACGCGAACTGCCCGCGCTCCGCATTGTATTCATAACCGCCCTCCCTGAGCTTTCGGACCAGCTGGTCCCGGTCCAGCTCCAGGTCGTCGCACAGAGCCTCCAGCGTCCCGTACCTGTCGCGAAGCTTCATATTAATTACACTTACCAGCATATGAGGGTCCTGCAAAAGCTCCATCCTCTTCTCCTCCTGTTCCTGTCCTGACGGTCCCGGCCCGCAGAGGCCGCCGTTCTCTCATTGTATCACAAAACCTGCCTCTGCACAGAATAACTTACAGCTTTCGGGGCGGCAAAAAACCGCTGAAAAAGGTGTTGACAACACCTGCAACTAATCGTATACTGTAAAAGCTGATTGAAAAACAGCGGACAAACATATGGCGAGATAGCTCAGCTGGCTAGAGCACGCGGTTCATACCCGCGGTGTCGAGGGTTCAAGTCCCCCTCTCGCTACGAAAAGAGCGGAAAACGCGATCTGCGTCTTCCGCTCTTATTTTTTTTGCGTATCCGGATCCCGCCCTTACTGGCTGAGATCCAGATGAACATCACTCTTCGGCTTCCTTCCAGTGGTCACAGTATTCCCCGCGCTTCGTCTTAAATGCGAAGACCAGCACGATCGCGACAGCCGCCCCGATGATCAGGCTCGCGCCGATGCTGCCCTCTACGCCAAAACCCGTGCTGTAGAAGAGTCCGTCCCTCGCGGAGGCGGCATCCAGCCGGAACACGGAATATTTTGACACGATCCCGCTGTTGGGCAGTCCGAACACGATGCTCTGCGAGAAGTTCCAGGTCGTGTGCGCCCAGATCGCCGTCCAGAGGCTGTCCCAGTAGTAAACGATCAGGGAGAACAAAAGGCCGATCAAGAATACCTGCAGGAGGCCGGTCCACGTCAAGCCGGGGTTCATTCCGTGCAGGGCCATGAAGATCAGCGAATTGACGAGCACCGCGACCGCCGGCGGCCTGTACCGCCTGCGGAGCTTCTGGTAGAGGTAGCAGCGGTCCACGATCTCCTCCGCTCCGGACTGGATCAGGACGCTGAAGAGAAAGAGGAAAAAGGGGAGCGGCACAAAGCCGGAGTATGAGAGCTTTATGTCTCCCATAAGGCACGACATCAGGACGCAGAAACCGTTCATCCCAAAGCCGAGAAGAATGCCGGCCGCGATCGCGAACGCATTGTTTCCGTGCCCATTTAGGGAAAATGCTTTCCACATGGGCCTGTTGCTCCTGAAAATAAGGATCACCAGAAGAAAGACGATCCAGATCCCGTAGAATTCAAAGTACTGCAGAAGAAACTGCGCGGCATCCCCGTCCCCCAGCAGCATCATGGCGATCTGCTCTACCGGGATAACAAAATAATCCAGGAGCAGACTGACCGTACTTCCCGCCAGGAGCAGAAGGACCGACAGGATCACTGCGATCGGGAAGATGTCCGTCCATTTCCCCGACGGGCGGATAAATTTTCTGTCCGTCTCCATATGCTTATCCTCCGTATAGTTTTGATAAAAATTGTACATATTTACTATATCACATTCCCGCTTCCACAGCCATGTCCCGCTCCTTCGGCGCTGCTGACCGGCGCCGCTGACCGGTGACACCCCTGCCGGATTCTTGCCACCCGGCGGATTCTGTGCCATAATCGTACAAGGCATCTTTTTTGTGCGTAAAAACAGATGCCCTGTACGCTAACGTACCGAAAGGAGGCAGTAATGAAGAATAGAACAGGATATCTCGTACTGTTTGCGGCCGTATTCTCACTGACGGTCGGAACGCTGCTCTCCGGCTGCGGCGGCAGCGGAGCGCAGAAACCGGACGATACGGCCCAGACAGAGACTGAACAGGAAGAGAGCGGCGGGGAAGCCTCCGCGGAGGAGACCTCCGGAAAGGAGGGCCTTGACGCTTCCAATCTCGGCAAGGCAGCCATGAAGATCGCCCTCGTCACAACATCGGGAAATACGGCGATGTGCGATTATGACGCTGCGGCCGACGACGGGGCGGAGCTCTTTATCAAGGACAATAAGGACAGTACCCTGACTCTGGTCACGGAGGAGACGGGCGATGCGGCGGCATGTGTGGAAAAAGCCCGCGAGGCGGCTGCCGATCACAGCGTGGTGATCTGCTCAGGACCTCTTTTCTCCGGGATCGGCTCCATTGCCGCCGACTATCCGGACGTCCGCTTTATACTGGCCGGCGCTTTTCCCACGGACGGATCCGGCGAGGAAGTGGAGTGTGAAAACGTATACGCCCTGAAATTCAAGGTGGAAGAAGCAGGCTTTCTCGCAGGCGCAGCCGCTGCCCTCGAGACGGAGACAGGTAAGGTAGCCGCCCTCGGACAGAGCGCGGATACTTACACTATGGACCATGTCTTCGGCTTCGTATCCGGCGTCAACTATGCCAATAAGCACCTGGGGACCGCCGCCGAAGTGGTGAGCCTGCCCGATTATGCATATGAGAACGAGTCCGGCGCGAACGAAGGCGGAAACTTCTCCGGCGGGGAAGGCGGCGAAGAGGCGGATGCCACTGCGGCCGCAGCGCTCTACGGGGATGGCGTGGATATTATTTTTGCCGCTTCCCCGGCTTCCGCGGCAGGCATCGTCAAGGCCGCTGCAGAGACCGAAACGGGCAAGGTGATCGCTTCCGACAGCGACAAGTATGACGCCGGCGCCGCAGGGGAAAGGAATGTGGTCCTCACCTCGGTACTTTGCAGACTGGACAGGGTCGTCATGAAACGGCTGGTCGACGTCTCCATGGAGTCCTTCGAGGGAAAGAACGAACTGATCGGAGCCGACACGAACGCGACGGGCTATGTCTTCAAAGAGGGAAGACATCAGCTGAAGCCGGAGACGGTCACCGCGCTGGATGAGCTGGCCGGCAAGCTCTCGTCAGGCGAGATCGTCCCCGCATCGACGGTCAGCGGAACCGGTTCGGATTCCTTTACCGGGCTTTGAAACAGTTATGAAACGGGGTTCTGGCATTTGAGTGGTGATTTTTGCCGACTGGGCGGCTGGTTCCTGCATTTGAGTGGGACAGATTTCCTGCGGCAAGCTTGGATTTACCGACCATATGGGCAGATTGCCTATCTTGAGTGGTGATTTTTTAAGTGCTTTTCCAATCAAAATAGATGGACAATTCGTTTGAGTGGTGGATTTAGCCTGAATGTCCCGATTGAATTGAAGAATTTGAAGTACGAGTGGTATGGATTTACAAAAAGTCCCGACCTGATCAAGAAATCTCATATTTGAGTGGAAAAAGCCCTCAGAAAGGCCCCGATCAAAATCCATATAATTCATATTTAATGGGACCAAAAGTTTAATGGGACCAAGAGCGGGGCTGCCGCATTTGATGACAAATGCAGCAGCCCCGTTTTTTTATTCTTCCCGACAGTCAAGCACCCTCCACGCCTGCGTCAGCCGCTCCAGCGACCACGCCGCGTTGGCGGGACTTGTCGAAGGCAGGCAGACCGCCTTTCTTCCGACTGCGGGTTCTATGTATTTTCTGTATAACTTCTCCGCCGTCTTCCCGTTGACGAAGATCTGCCGGATCGGCGCGCTGTCCAGTATCACGCGCAGGTCGTTCACCTCCACGTCCTTAATGCTGGCGTCAGAGGATCCACGGATGGTACAGGCGTGGATGACGTCCCAGACCGCGATGCGGTGCCGCAGCAAAAACGCTCTCTTCTGCGGGACGTCCGCGGGGACTTCATCCCCGAACACGGCGGCCGCGACCTTCCAGAACCGGTTTTGCGGATGGCCGTAAAAGAAAGCCGCTTCCCTCGACTTTACGGAGGGAAAGCTTCCCAGGACAAGGATCCTCGAATCCTCCCTGTATAGGGGCGGGATCGGATGTATGATGCGCTCTTCTTTCATACTGTCACTGCCAGGTCTCCGCGGCAGGGATCCCTGCGTCCGCATAGGCCGCCGCATCCAGCCGGAGCGTGCTCATCGCCGCGCCGGCGGCAAAAAGCGCCTCCTGCCCGTGATCCCTGTGTTCCCTGGTCTTGTAGTAGATATAATACCCGTCGCGAACTTCCAGCATCTCCCTGCGGTCCACGATCCTGCCTTCGTCATCGGTATAGGCGTAAGAGACACTGTACACTTCATGATCCGGGATATCCAGCTGGTCGCTCTCCGGTTCCCCCTGCAGCGCACTGCCGTAGGTCTGCTTTGCGTTAAAGACGTCCTCCTCCATGATCTCGGAGGGATCCGCCAGGTTGTCGGAGGCCTGGACACTCACGGAAAGGCCGGACATATTGCTGTCCTCTTCGATCCGGATCTCCGCGGCGCCGGACTGGCTCTCCCGCACGGGATAGCCCGCGTCGAGAAGGAAGCTGAAATTCTGTGTCTCACCGGAAAAAACCGCCGGCGAGATCTGCTGCGGGAGGTCGGCCGCTGTGGAATCCGATGACTGCGCTGTCACGGCATCCGATGACTGCGCTGCCGCGGCATCCGATGACTGCGCTGCCGCGGGCGCATCCGTCTCCGCGGCAGCCTGCGCATCCGTTACCGCGGTAGCCTGCGCATCCGTTACCGCGGCAGCCTGCGCATCCGTCTCCGCAGGCGCCTCTGCAGCGGGTTCTGCAGTGGCCTCATCTGCAGCGGGTTCGGCAGAGGCCTCTTCCGCAGAGACCGAAGTCTGTTCCGGCGCAGTGCTGCCCTCCTCTGCTTTTTTCTTCCCGCAGCCCGTCACGCAAAGAAGCATGGCCGCAAAGACCGCCGCGATCCTGACGGCCGCAAATGTCCTTCTATTCAATATCCTCATATATCTGCTCCGTGAAAACATTCAACTCAGTCGGGGCATCGCGCGGATCCTACAGGAGTTTTCTGAGCTCCTCCACCTTGTCCAGCCGCTCCCAAGGGAGATCCAGGTCATCCCTGCCGAAATGTCCGTAGGCAGCTGTCTGGGAGTAGATCGGGCGGCGCAGGTCCAGCATCTGGATGATGCCGGCCGGGCGCAGGTCAAACTTGTCGCGGATGATCTCTGTGATCAGTGTCTCGGAGACCTTGCCCGTCCCGAAGGTGTCCACCATGACGGACGTGGGCTGTGCGACGCCGATGGCATAGGAGAGCTGGATTTCCATTTTGTCGGCAAAACCAGCCGCCACGAGATTTTTCGCGACATATCTGGCCGCGTAGGCCGCACTGCGGTCCACCTTCGTGCAGTCTTTGCCGGAGAAGGCGCCGCCGCCGTGACGCGCGTATCCGCCGTAGGTATCTACGATGATCTTTCTGCCTGTAAGGCCGGAGTCACCGTGAGGTCCGCCGAT
>JAFQZU010000020.1 GCA_017405805.1 Lachnospiraceae bacterium | reverse complement strand
GAAGTCAAGGGATGCACCCTTGAGCGGGACGGGATCGGTTACTTCCCGGACGCGCCGACCCAGCGGGGCGCAAAGCACCTGCGGGAGCTGGCAAAAGCGGAGGGATATCAGGCGGTTCTGCTGTTTGTGATCCAGATGGACGGCGTCACAGAGGTGCGGGGGAACCGGGATACAGACCCTGCCTTCTGTCAGACGCTGGAAGAGGCAAAGGAAGCCGGTGTGAAGGTGATCTTTCTGCCCTGCCACGTAGAACCGGATGGGCTGTCCTTCGCGGCGAATGAGAAAACGCCGCGGCTTTGAGAGAGGACGGAGCTGAGAACTGCCGCCGGAAGGGAGACGAACAGAAAATGAGAGTGCCGGACGACGATATCCTGCTGTTTTTTGACGCTCACCGCGCAGCGCTCCCGCTGTTCGCCGCGCTCGAAGAATGGATCTTTGAGCGCTTTCCCGAAGCGAAAAAAAGAGTGCAGAAGACGCAGATCACCTTCTATAACAGCCATGTCTTCGCCTGCGTCTCCTTCGCACGGGTAAAGCGCAAGGCCGAACTGACGGAGGGCTGGCTCACGCTGACGCTGGGGCTGCCTTACCCCCTCGAATCGGAGCGGGTCGCTGTGAAGACGGAGGTCTATCCGGGCCGATGGACGACGCATTTCGTGATAGGCTCAAAGGAGGAGCTGGACGGAGAACTGCTGGAATGGCTGGAACAGGCCTACGCTTTTTCCGAGAGCAAGGGAGGGGTTCGCACATGAAACAAGCCCATTGGACGCGGCGAACGCACCTTTTCCGGGCGGATGAGTACATCTGCTCCGCGTGCGGGGCTTCCTGCCAGAAGCCGACCCCAAGCTGCCCGGCCTGCGGCGCAACCATGAAGAAGACAAAATACGATCCCTCCTGGGTGGATGAGGCCGAAGGCCTCTCGGCCATCCTGGATGACGATTGGTAACGGGGGAAGAGTATGCTGCTGCGATATCAAGACAAGGAAGTACAGATCACGACGGTGGACGGGGCCGTGTTCACAGGGATCGCGGAGGTCTTGCCCTCCGGTTACGGCCTCCATGAGTTTGACCGGGAAGAAGAAAGCATCCAGCTGGATGACGTGATCCTGTTCAAATCCGATATCCGCACCATCGAAGAGCTGTCAAAGACCGCGCCCGAGACCGCAGACCCGCGCCGGTTTGACGACATGATGGGAGAACTTCTGGAGGGGCCGTACTGGATCGTGGATATCCTGCCCGAGCAGGTACCGGCAGATGCCGCCGGACAGTACTTTGCCGTGGAACGCTACTTCCTGCAGCAGTCGCGGATCGTCCCCCTGCGCCGCAAATACGCCGAGATCCTTCTGCGGCTGAACTGCTATTACGACATGGCGGTGTCCTTCGGCTCCTGCAAGTCCTGGGAGACGAATCCCGATCCGGAGGCCTTCGCGGAGCGCCTGGCCGGGCTTTCCGGAAACGAGTTCCTCCGGGCCGTGTTTGCCGGGCAGAACGCGATGATCGATTACGACCGCAACGACACGTATCTGACGGTCTATGATCCGGGTGAGGCGCTGCTGGACAAGGTCAGGGCGCTGGCCGCCGCCGAGGGGCTTTTCGTATGGAGAGCGCCGCAGGAAGACGTATAAGGGAGAAGAGAGCGCATGAAAAATAGAACACAAAGGGAAGAGAGACAAAAACGCCAAGGCCTGCCCTATGGCCTGCTCATTCTGGCCATGCTGATTTTCGGCACCAACGGACTTCTTGTATCCCGCATATCCGTCCAGAGCAGTCAGATTGTTCTCCTGCGTACGCTGATCGGCGAAGCGCTTCTCAGCGTGATCGTCCTGCTGCGCGGGGGCTTTGACCGGAACGCCGTCCGCGCCGATCTGCCGATGCTCCTGCTGGGAGGGACCGCCCTGGGACTGAACTGGGTCGCTTTATTTGGAGCCTACCGCTTGCTGAACGTCAGTCTGGCAACGCTGATCTACTACATTGGACCCATCCTTGTTCTGCTTTTTTCTCCGCTCCTCTTTCGCGAAAAACTCACGGCCGTAAAAATGGCCGCCGTCATCGTCGTCGCGGTCGGCCTTGTCTGCATCAGCGGCAGCATCCTTTCCGGCGGGATGAATCTTACAGGG
>JAFQZU010000019.1 GCA_017405805.1 Lachnospiraceae bacterium | reverse complement strand
GGCTCGCCGATCAGGACCGGGTTGTTCTTGGTCTTTCTGGAGAGGATCCGGATCACGTTCCGGATCTCGGCGTCACGCCCGATCACGGGATCCAGCTTCTGGTCCCTGGCCTTTCCGACGAGCTCCTCCCCGTATTTCTCCAGCGTGTCGTACGTCGCCTCCGGATTGTCCGAAGTCACACGCTGATTGCCGCGCACCGTGGAGAGGGCCTTGAGGAAGGTATCCCTGTCGATGCCGAATTCCTTAAAGAGCTTCTTTACGGCGCCTTCCGCCGTCTTGATCAGGGACAGGAACAGATGCTCCACGCTGACGTATTCGTCTCCGAGGGACTTCGCTTCGCCCTCTGCGCCGAGCAGGGTCCTGTTCAGCGAACCGCTGACATAGATCTGCCCGTTTCCCTGCACCTTCGTCACGCCTGCCAGGGCCTTTTCCGCCCGCTGCAGGAACATATTCTCCTCGATCCCCATTTTGCTGACCAGCTTGAGGATCAGGCTGTCATCCACCGTGAGCAGACTGTAGAGCAGGTGTTCCTGCTCGATCTGCTGATTGCCGTACTCGTATGCGAGCTGCTCACACTGATTGACCACGGCGATCGATTTTTGCGTAAACTTTTTAATATTCATAAACACCTCCGTGCCAAATATCGCATTGGACTTATTGTTCTATAACCACTATAACACTTAGAACTAAGATGTCAATCTCTTTTTTCAGATTTTTTCAGGTATAGATATCCATGCGAAACGGCCGGATCACTCGTCTAGAATGGAGTACTTGTCGCCGTACAGCGTCTTGATCAGCCTGTACTGCTCGTCCGATACGGGGACTCTCTCCTCGTCGATCCCGGCAAGGATATGGCCGGCGATGCTGTCGCAGCGGTCGATGATCCTCTCATATCCCAGGCAGATATCGGTAAACAGGATATTGTTTTCCGGTTTGCAGGTCCCTCTGTGAAGCCTCTTGATATGCTTTTTGCTGATCTTTCCGTGAAGACCCGTGACCACTTCCCTGAAGACCTGGATGGTTCCGGCCAGTTTGGGGTTGCGGAATTCAAAATCGTGCACGGTGGTATCGAGGATCTCCTGTACGGCTCTGCCGAACAGTTCAAGATCCGACCAGGCCTCGGGCGAAAAGGATCCGTTCTTTTTCTTAAAATCGACCACTTCCTTCAGAAGGCTGCTGAGCTTCTCACAGATCTCCGCGTAATCGTCCGTGGTGCCCCGGAGGGAGGATAGTTTTCTCGCGTCCTCATCTTTGATGGGGCGCTCGGAGATCTCCACATAGTATTTCTTCAGCTGCGAAGAATAGTGCCTCGCCCGTTCACAGAGCAAGCTCCCCTTTGTGCCGTGCTCATCTCCCTTTTCTTCAAATACCTGAAGGAACTCGTCAAAAGCTTCCCGCACCGTGTCGGAGAGAAGCCCCGTAGCCGTCTCCGCCTGCACCAGCGCAAAACCGGGGTTGCGCAAAAGGAGCGGGTCGAGCATGGTGAGCTTGTCGCTCTGCTCCCGCTTCTCCGCCTCGTTGAAGGGAATCGTCTTCTCCGCGAGCCGGACCAGAAGGCCGGACAGCGGAAGAAAAATGATGCTTCCCACTACATTGATCACGCTGTGGAAGGTCGCGATCCCGACGGCGGAGGCAGGGGCCGCCAGAAGGGGAAGGTGCACAATGCTGTTTACGACCGTCAGAATCACCAGGAACGGGATATTCCGCAGCAGGTTGTAGTAGAGGTGGACGAGGGCCGCTCTTTTGCCGTTGTTGTTGGAACTTAGGGAGACCATGATGGCGGTGAGGCAGGTGCCGGCCTGGGCCCCGCAGACGAGCGGGATGGCCATTCCGTAGGTGATCCCGACGGAGGTCGCCAGCGCCTGCAGGATGCCGATCGTTCCCGCCGAGCTCTGGATGAGCAGCGTACAGAGCACCGCGATGCCGAAGCTGAGCACCGGGTTGGAAAAGCTGAGGAGCATGCTCTTAAAAGCAGGGATTCCCTGCAGAGGCGCCACGGCGTCCCCCATCAGGGTCATGCCGATCATCATGACGGAGAAGCCCACGAGAATGCTTCCAACCTTTTTTACCCTCTCCGATCTGGTAAACATGAGAAGCACGACGGCCGCCACGCCGATAAAAGGCGTAAAGGTGGACGGCTTCAGAAATTCGATCCATAGCGATCCCCCCAGGGAATTCAGGCTCAGGAGCCACGCTGTCGCGGTCGTCCCCATGTTGGCGCCGATCATGATGCCGGAGGCCTGCATGAGGGTCATGATCCCCGAACTCACGAGGCCGACGGTCATGACCGTCGTGGCCGAGGACTGTACGAGGGCCGCCACGACCGTGCCGAAGCCCCAGCCCGCCAGGCGGTTGCCGGTGATCCTTTCAATATGCACGCTCAGTCTTCCGCCCGCGAGCTGTGCCATCGCTTCACTCATTACATTCATGCCGAAAAGGAACAGCGCCAGTCCGCTCAGCATGCCTGTTACCAGTTTCAGAATCTCAATTGTAGTCATAGTTCCGCTCCGTTAACTATCTATTAATTCAATCGTTCTTATCGTATATCAAAACAGGAATTTCTTCAACGAAGCAAGTGAAAAGGGGCTGTGAAGATATTGGGAGATACTCCCAAAAGACTTCACAGCCCCTTATTGTTTCAATTCTTTATCAGCTGTTCAGAAGCAGCAGTGAGAAGACCAGGGTGAACAGCGCAACGGTCTCCGCGATACCGATCACGATGAAGTAGTTCGCAGTACCTTTGCCGGTGGCGCCCAGCGCATCCGAGGATGCTGCGGCGATCTTGCCCTGGAAGAAGGCCGACAGACCGATCGCGATGCCGCCGAAGATCCCTACGCCGAGAGCCATGCCGGGATCGCAGTTCGCGCTGTTGATGAAGTTCATCAGCAGGAAACCGTAGATGGTCTGCGTGAGGGGAGCGCCGGTGAAGGCGATCATGATGAAGGGAGCCGGCTTACCTGCCGCATAGCATTTTTTCCATGCGCCAACGGAAGCGAGGCCTGCCATGCCGGCACCGAATGCCGATCCGCAAGCGGACAAACCAAGAGCTGCTGCCATACCGATAAATGCAATGTTCATAATTCATCTCCTTTTTATTGATTCAACTTTTTAAAAGGCTCGTACGGAATGCCCGTCCATTCGAGTCCGGCCTGTCCCGAGAACTCCAGAACATTCAGGCGCACGCCGTGAACGACGACGGAAAGAAAACACATAACCAGATTAAGCGCATGTCCGATCACTACAACGACCACTCCGAGAATGATCATCGGTCCCTTCATGCCTGCCGCGATCCCGTTGAAGCTCTGGGAGATCGCCACGCCTGCCATGCCGACTGCGAACAGACGGATGTAACTCATGACATTGCCAAAGCAGCTGATCGTGTTCAGGAACACTGTAAAGGCGTCCGCGAGGCCCGCCTTCAGGCCCTGGCTGAAGGTCTTGTCCGGCGACATTCCGCCGAACACGACTACCAGCGCAAATGCCACGCCGATCAGGGCAAAGACCGGTACCAGGTTGATATCCTCATGAATGACCAGATTCAGCGACAGCATATACATCGCTATGACCGCGATCGTCCAGCCGGCATCGGCGACCCAAGAGAGATCCTTCTCCGGGATCTTCTTTTTGATTGACAGGATCGATCCGATGGACATCTGGATGGCGCCGATCATAAAGGAAAACTTCATGATGG
Organism: Lachnospiraceae bacterium; assembly: GCA_017405805.1. Classification (GTDB taxonomy): domain Bacteria; phylum Bacillota; class Clostridia; order Lachnospirales; family Lachnospiraceae; genus CAG-791. The sequence continues at coordinate 20,499 of JAFQZU010000019.1, read as the reverse complement.
CGTTCTGGGAGTCGGAAGCGGTCAGCCCGAAATACTCCGGATAGGTCGCGATGCGCGGGATGACCAGGGCCTTCAAAAAAGGCACGTTCATGGCGCTTTCCATGCTGAACCAGGTCCCCGTTACTGCGCCCCACACTACGGTCGCGATCGACAGCACATAGAGAAGGAATGTGACGTCCGTCACTTTCTTCTGCTTGATCGTCAGCGCGACTGTCCCGATCAGGAGCAGCAGACCGTAGCCGCCGTCTCCTATGATCATCGCGAAGAAAAGGATGAAAAACAGGAAGAACCAGAGCGATATGTCCTGCTCCCTGTACCCGGGCAGGATACCCAGGATGTCAAATACCGGCCGGATCAGCTTCGAGACCTTGTTGTACCGGACTTTGGTAGGGATATGCTCGTCATCGTCCGCTACGTCTTCGACCGCCCATGCGCAGTTTTTTTCCTCCGCCATGGCAGTAAATTTGTTCAGATCCGCCTCCGGAATGTAGCCGGAGATCCACACGAGATCCCCGTCCGACTGGGCCGTCGCCTCAGCCGCCGAGAAGTTGATCTCGTTCTCCGTCCTGACCAGCTGTTTCTGGAAACTGGCACCGTAAGCCGTGGCCTTCCGAAGCGTATCATCGCACCCCGCGATGTCCTTCCGGTATCCTTCGATATCCTGCTTCAGTTCCGAAAGGCTGCGCTCCGGCAGCACGAACTCCGAGGCGGAGATCGTCTGCGGCAAAGTGCCGATCACCGCTGCCGCATTCATCTTGTCCACAGGCGCGAGCCGGATCATACGGATATTCTCATCGGCGGACGCCTCCTGGAATTCTTTGCTCCCCATGGTGTAAAAATGGAGATCAAAGCCTTCCTTTCTGAGCGCCTGTACGTCTTCCGGCGAGAAATCCCCCCAGGCCGAGATCCGGTCGATCTCCGCGTTTGCTGCGCTGATCGCCTGCGTATCGACCGCTTTTTTCTCGATCGCCTCCCGGACGCCGCGGTACATTTCCTCGAACTCGTCATCGCTGAGGAGCGCCGCGCTCTCATGCTCTTTCGCCTTGGGATCCTCATATTCCTTCAGCGTATTCATTGTCCGCGTGAGATCCTGGAAGCGCTCGCTCACTTTCTGGTCCGCGCTCTGTTTTTCCGAGAGATGCATGATCCCGATCTCCCTGAGATCGCGGAGCATCTCCTCTTTCCGGGAGGCTGCGGCAACGATGTGAACCATTTTCATTTTTTCAATCATCGCTATACCTCCACCAGCAGTTTTCTCTTGGCAATCTTGCCCCGGACGACCGCCGCTGTCTGCTGATCTCCGAGATAGACCTGGATCACGCGGATATTCTCCCTCGCCTCCGGTATTTTGACTTTCTCGAAGAGATTGACTCTCTGCGACGTCGTCCGCAGCTCAGCCTCCAGCAGTTCCTTCTGTTTCCGGAGTGTCATCACCAGTGCATCAAGTCTCGCTATCTCACGGAGCTTATAGACTGCAGTGTCGACCCAGAGCGGGTAGTCATCCACATTGTAAAGGATCTCCTTAAAAGTAAGTTCCTCAAAAGCCGGGATCTTGACGCCTGCGATATTATCCTCCCTCGTGATCACCTTGTCAGGTTGGACCAGTTTGTCCAGTTTGAGCGTTTCCTCGAAGATCTCATTTTCCGCAAAGACCGCTATCCAGTCATCCAGGTCGCCGATCATGTCAGCGCGCTGCTCTTCTTTCTCGTCCAGCTCGCCCTGGACCCGCATGATCACAGATTGCAGCTGCTGCTTTTTGAGCTGCAGCGTCGGAAGATAACGTTCGAACTGTTTGAGGTTGTCCTTCTGCTTCTTCAGCTCATTCTTTGTCAATTTGATAGCCATGGACACACTCCTTTATTCGATATAAGCATCCTTGTCCGGCCATCTTTCCTTGATCAGGCTCGTCTTCAGTCCGGTCTCGTTGGGGTCAAAACACTGTGCCAGTATTTTCCACCCGAGATCGAGCGCTTCCTCCAGCGGGATATTGACGCCCAGATCCATCATCTTCGATTCGAAGAGCCCGCCGTACTTGAGCAGTTTGTCGTCCCACTCCGTCATAAGGAAGCCCATCGACTTCTTCTCAAGACTCTCCTTATACTGCGCGTACAGACGGATCATGGCGTCCATCAGGGCACGGTGATCGTCCCTGGTCTCACCGTTGACGTTCTGTTTGAGACGTGAAAGCGAACCAAAGGGTTCAATGTGGCCTCCCTTGAGGTAGTACTGCCCTTCCGTGATATATCCCGTGTTGTCCGGGACCGGATGCGTGACATCGTCGCCGGGCATGGTCGTTACGCCGAGGATCGTGATCGATCCTGCGCCCTCGATATCCACGGCCTTCTCGTATCTCGACGCCAGGCAGCTGTACAGATCGCCGGGGTATCCGCGGTTGGACGGCACCTGCTCCATCGTGATCGCCATTTCCTTCTGGGCATCGGCGAAGTTTGTCATGTCCGTAAGCAGGACGAGCACTCTTTTGCCGCGAAGGGCAAACTGCTCCGCGACGGCGAGGGCCATATCCGGCACCAGCGTGCATTCCACGATCGGATCGGAAGCGGTGTGGACGAACATGACCGTGTGGCTCATGGCGCCGCCCTTTTCCAGGGTATCGCGGAATTCCATGTAATCGTCGTATTTAAGTCCCATGCCGCCGAGAATGATGATGTCGACCTCTGCCTGCAGCGCGATCCTCGACAGGAGCTGGTTGTAGGGTTCTCCGGAGATCGAGAAGATCGGGAGCTTCTGGCTCTCCACCAGTGTATTGAACACATCGATCATCGGAATACCGGTGCGGATCATCTTCTTGGGAAGGATACGCTTGGCCGGGTTGAAGGACGGACCGCCGATCGGGATCATATTCTCGGTCAGTGCGGGGCCGTTGTCTCTGGGGACGCCCGTTCCGTCAAAAATACGTCCCAGGAGATGGTCCGAAAACGAGACCATCATCGGCCGGCCCAGGAAGCGGACCGGATCCGTCGTACTGACGCCCTGCGCGCCGGCAAAGACCTGCAGGGATACCAGATCCCGGTCCAGTTTTATCACGTTCGCATAGCTGTCGCCGACCAGTGCCAGGTCACCGTTTCTGACCCCGGGCGCGCGCACAGTGATTACGTTGCCTACAATAGATTCAATTTTGGTATAGACTTTCTGCATCATTTCCCGGACCTCCTATATGGCAGCCTTGGACATATAAAAGTCAGTGATCTTCTTCTCCTGCTCTGCGAAAGCATCCGTTCCGGACTCGCAGCCGTGCCAGTCGAGGAACTCCTGCCTGAGCTGGTTGAAGAAGCTTCTGATCTCTTTCTTGTCCTCGAAACTGTAGGTCTGCGTCATCGCGTCGTACAGTCTCTCAAACTCCGTCCTCTGCCTCTCCGGTTCACACGCGGCGTCGATCGGGTCGAAGGAGTTCTGCTGCAGATACACCGCATCCAAGAGTTCTCCCTTCTGGTAGAGGATGTAATCCTCATTGGAAGTGCCTTCCTCGCCGACGACCTTCATCATCTGATTGATCTCTGTGCTGCGGATCAGCATCCTGCGCGCCTTCTGCATGCGGTCCATGTCGACGACGCCCTTGTATTTGGACCAGGATTCCACCGGGTGAATGGACGGATATTTTCTCGCGTCGGAGCGCTCTCTCGAGAGACCGTGGAAAGCGCCGACAACCTTCAGGGTCGCCTGCGTCACGGGTTCCTCGAAGTTGCCGCCGGCGGGAGAAACGGTGCCGCCGATCGTGATGGAAGCGATGCTTCCGTCCTCGAGCCGCACCTTTCCGGCTCTCTCGTAAAAGCCGGCGATCGTGGATTCGAGGTAAGCGGGGAACGCTTCCTCGCCGGGGATCTCCTCCAGACGTCCCGACATCTCACGCATTGCCTGTGCCCAGCGGCTGGTGGAATCTGCCAGCAGCAGGACGTCAAGGCCCATCTGTCTGTAATACTCCGCAAGCGTGACGGCCGTATAGCAGGAAGCTTCTCGCGCGGCGACCGGCATGGAAGAAGTATTGCAGATGATGATGGTTCTCTCCATCAGCGACCTGCCGGTCCGGGGGTCCGTCAATTCCGGAAATTCCTTCAGAACTTCCACGACTTCACCCGCGCGCTCTCCGCAGGCGGCGACGATCACGACGTCCACGTCGGAGTTCTTGGCCTGCATGTGCTGAAGAACGGTCTTGCCTGCGCCAAAAGGTCCGGGCGTGCAGAAGGTGCCGCCCTTTGCCACCGGCAGGAAGGAATCGATACAGCGGATCTTGGTGACCAGCGGTTCGGTGGGACGGAGCTTCTCCTTGTAGCACTTCACCGGCTGTTTGATCGGCTGGGTGAAGATCATGGTCAGATCCCGCTCTTCTCCCTTCGCGTTCCGGATCGTGCAGATGACGGATCTGACATTGTAAGTGCCGGCGTCCTTGACCTCCTTCACGGTCCAGTCATTTCCCTTCAGCGTGAAGGGGACCATGATGCGGTGCGTGAACAGGCCTTCCGGCACGGTACCGATGGTACTGCCCGCCTTAACGGGATCGCCCGCCTTCACGACCGGGGTGAAGTCCCAGTCCCTGTCCGGGATCGCTTCCAGATACACGCCCCTGTCCAGGAAAAAGCCGCAGGTCTCAGCCAGTTCGGGAAGCGGATTCTGCAATCCGTCATAAATCTGTGTCAGCAGTCCGGGTCCCAGATCCACGCTCATCAGCTCGCCGGTGAATTCCACCTTATCGCCGACCTTGATGCCGTTCGTCATCTCGTAGATCTGCATGCTTGCTTCCCCGTTATTGATCCGGATGACCTCCCCCTTCAGGCGCTTGTCATCCACGAGGATATACCCGACTTCATTCTTACGTACGGAGCCATCGAAAGTGACCTTTAGAAGGTTACCGTTGACTCCGGCCACATACCCTGTTTCTGTTTTCATATATCACTCCCGTTACAAACTGTAAACACGCTTCTGAATCACGTAGAAAAGGGACTTGAATTCCTCCTTGCCCTTCTCATGGTCAAACGATTTCAGGCGTTCCAGCAGTTTCAATTTGACCGCGTACCCGAACAGCACATAGTCGTCAAACATGTGCAGTCCCATGATCGCGTCAAGATTCTCGAATTCATATTCCAGGAGAATCTTCTCCGCTTCCAGAGGGTTCCTGGCGGCGAGTGCGGCGGCCACGACCTGTGAAATATTTGCGTCCTTCTCCTGCGGGGGAGAATAGCTTCTGCCCAGAGCCGCACTTCTCTGATAGTTCAGCTCGCCGGTCAGCTTCTTATAGAACCCCGCCCACTCCCGGATCAGCGGTCCTTCCGTGCTGGAGAGCGTGAGCTTCTCCAAAAGACTGTACTTCGTATCGCTCACATTGGACCGGCAAAGCGACAGGAATTCGTCGTAAGTGATCGGCATATCCCCATCCGCACTCAGTTCGGGAAGGCTCGCTATCAGATAATAATACGAAGCCATTGCGCACCTCTCTTTACTGGAAGTCCAGATCCCTGAAATAAGGCATCAGCATCTCCAGGATCCCGTCGTCGGAGCAGTCAAAATAGCCAGATCCGTCCTTCGCGGAAAGACGGAAGCCCTGCTGAACGTCCCTGGAGGGCCTGATCTCCAATCCGCCCTTGATCTCCTGGGCCAGTTCGGCCTTGAGCATATCGCCCACCTCTGCGACTTCGGCCGTGTAGGCGGCGAGGTTCTCTCCGGAAAGCGCCGCACGGATCAGCTTTCCGAGGCCTTCGCCCGAGAGCTCCTTCCGGACGTCGGCCGCGAGGATCTTCTCGAATTCGTTCCTGATCTCTTCCTTGAAAGCGAGCGCGGCGTCCCTTTTTGCCTGTTCCGCGCTGATCTGGGCGCTCTCCCTGAGAATGGAGATCTCCTTCTCAGAGGATTCCCTGTACTGATCTGCCTGCGTCTTCGCCTCCGCGACGATCGATTCCGCCTTCTTCTTCGCCTCGGCGATGATCGATTCCGCCTCCTTATTCGCCGCCTCTATTCCTTCCTTGCGAATTGAGGAAACAAGGTTTTGAATTTGTAATTCCATACATACCTCCTTTTTAGAAGACCGTCCTCCTGTTCGGAGGCCTGTGTCTTCAAGGCTGCCGCCGTTCCGCGGACATTTGTGCGATCATCGCAGCCCTGTTAAAAAAATCGCACAATTATAGCCGCTCTTTCGCAACGTTCTATGTGACATTGTACAATAATGAGCACACACAATCAACAATTGTCATTTTAATGTCACTAATATTTCGCACACAAACTAAATGCTTCCTATTTAGGACAATCCTTTGTTTCGTCGATGACGACCGCGTCCGCATCCACGATCTTCTGTTCCGCATCCCGCAGCGCAGAGGATACGCGCCGCATGACCAGAAGGTCTTTTACGCCGCAGGCCGTCAGGACCGCGCCGGCGATCCTCGTTATGAACGCAGCCGCGCCAAAAGCCCTGGTGATCAAAAGAAGACCCACCGCTATAGTCACGGCGGCCCCGAGCAGGGAAATCCACCATCTGCCGTATTTTCTTTTCGTGAGCGTGAAAGTTTCTCCCAGATTGACGATGCCGCTGAAAAGGACCAGCACACCGATACAGGTCGGGATCAGTTTGATCAGGTCATCCGGATGCCGGATGATCGCGATGCCTGACAGGATCATAACGGCTGCCATGACCATAAGAAATGCCCTGACGGACGAATCGCGGTCCGTCAGAAAGAGTACGGCGGAGACGGCGCCTCCCGCCAGCAGGATCAGGCCGATGCACCTCCCCAGAATGAGGAGGCTTCCCCCCGGCCAGATCAGAAGAATAAGTCCCAGTATGATTGCCCCTGCCGAAAAAAGAATGCGGTCCCTTCTATAGGATTTCATGCTCTCCTCCTTCCGGATCCGCTGAAAGACAGCTTTCAAGGATCTGATAAATCTCCTCGCGCCCCGCTTTGGTGATCCCGGAATACGCAATGGGCGTAAAGGTCACCTCTGCGCTGACCTTGCTGTGCTGCGCCAGATACTGCCGGATCTCCTTGAGTCTTTTCGCCAGCTGGCTGCGCTTGATCTTATCCGCCTTCGTCGCGATGATATAGGGCTTAAATCCCGCCTGCAGCATCCAGTCGTACATCATCACGTCGTTGGCGCCGGGATCATGGCGGATATCCACCAGAAGGAATACTGCAGCAAGCTGCCTGCTGTTTTTCAGATAATTCTCTATCATCTTTCCCCAGCGCTGCTTCACCTCCACGCCGGCCGTGGCATAGCCGTAGCCGGGGAGGTCCACCAGGTAGAGGGCGTCATTTATATTGTAGTAGTTGATGGTCTGGGTTTTGCCCGGCTTGGCGCTGGTACGGGCGTAAGCCTTGCGGTTCATCAGCCCGTTGATCAGCGTGGACTTCCCGACGTTGCTCTTTCCGGCGAATGCAAACTCCGGATGGGGATTGTCGGGAAGTCTGCTGGTCACACCGCAGACCGTCTCAAGATTGACTGTCTTTATGATCATAATATTCTCTTATTTGGCGTCCTTGAGCTCGATCGTCTTGATGGGAGCGTCCCTGACAAGGAGCGGCTGCGCGCCGTCCGTCACGGAAGCCTTCGTGACTATGCACTCCCGGATGGTCTTGTCCGAAGGGATCTGATACATCACGTCCATCATCACTCTCTCCATGATGGAGCGCAGGCCTCTCGCGCCGGTCTTGCGCTCGATCGCCAGTTCGGCGATGGCCGTCAGCGCGTCGTCCTCGAAGGTGAGGTTTACGCCGTCGAAAGAAAAGAGCTTCTTGTACTGCTTAACGAGCGCATTCTTGGGCTCGCGGAGAATGCGGATCAGCGCCTCCTTATCGAGCGACTGGAGTGTCGTGACCACCGGGACGCGGCCGACGAACTCCGGGATCAGTCCGAATTTCACCAGGTCCTGGGGGAGGACTTCCGCCAGCACGTTGTCGATGGCCCGGATCTCCTTGCTCTCCACGGACGCGTTAAATCCCAGAGAACGCCTGTCCAGGCGGGCGTTGATGATCTTCTCGAGCCCGTCAAAAGCACCGCCCACGATGAAGAGGATGTTCGTCGTATCGATCTGAATCAGTTCCTGCTGCGGGTGCTTCCTGCCTCCCTGCGGCGGCACGGAGGCCCTGGTCCCCTCGACGATCTTCAGCAGCGCCTGCTGCACGCCTTCGCCGGAGACATCCCTGGTGATGGAGACATTTTCGCCCTTCTTGGATATTTTGTCGATCTCGTCGATATAGATGATCCCCAGCTGCGCCCGTTCGATATTGTACTCCGCAGCCTGAATCAGCTTGAGAAGGATGTTCTCCACGTCTTCGCCGACGTAGCCGGCTTCCGTGAGCGTCGTCGCATCGGCGATCGCGAAGGGAACGTTGATGATCTTGGCCAGTGTCTGGGCAAGATACGTCTTGCCGGAACCGGTCGGACCGAGCATAAGGATATTGCTCTTCTGCAGTTCCACATCGTCCTCCACGTAAGAAGATGACGCGGTCACCCTCTTGTAGTGGTTGTAGACGGAGACCGACAGAACCTTTTTGGCTTCGTCCTGACCGATCACGTACTCATCCAGAAAACTCTTGATCTCCTGAGGCTTGAGGAGGTTGATTCCGTTGACGGCCTCGCGGGTCTGCGCAGCCTCGGCGTCCTCCATGGCCTCGTCCATGATGTCCGAGCAGATGGCGACGCACTCGTCACAGATGTATACGCCCTCCGGCCCGGCGATCAGCTTGTTTACCTGGTTCTCGGTCCTGTTGCAGAAAGAGCACCTTCTCGGGGGTGTCATTCTAGTCTTATCTGCCATTTATAATTCCTTCCTGTCTGTATCCGGGTCCCGTAACCCTTTTTCAGCCTTCGGTGATCTCCTTGCGGGTCGTATAAATATGGTCGATCAGGCCATACTCCATCGCCTGTTCGGGCGTCATCCAGTTATCTCTGTCCGTATCCCTGACTACCTTTTCATAGGGCTGTCCGGTATTCTTTGCCAGAATGGTGTTCATCTGCTCCTTGATAAAGGCCATGTGCGCCGCCTGGATCGCGATGTCGGAGGCCTGTCCCTCCGTGCCGCCCAGAGGCTGGTGGATCAGGATCTCGGAGTGGGGGAGCGAGTAGCGCTTTCCCTTGGTCCCGCCCGCCAGAAGGAAGGCGCCCATGCTGGCGGCCAGGCCGACGCAGATCGTCGTGACGTCGCACTTGACGAACTGCATGGTGTCATAGATCGCCATGCCGGCGGATACCGATCCGCCGGGGCTGTTGATGTAGAACTGAATGTCCTTGTCCGGATCCTCGCCCTCGAGGAAGAGCATCTGCGCGATGATCAGCTGGGCGCTCGCGTCCGTCACCTGATCGCCGAGAAAGATGATCCTCTCCTTCAGGAGTCTCGAAAAAATATCGTAGGACCGCTCTCCGGTCCCGGTCTGCTCAATTACATAAGGAACGTAGTTTGCCATGAATATGCACCTCTTTTGTTGCTTGACGACTGTAAAAAAGCAAGAAGGATCACAGGACAGCGCGCACTGCTGCGCCGCCCGATGATCCTTCACAGTTCACATAAGATTCTTAAGCTTCCTTGCTCTGCGCTTCCGCGGTCTCCACTGCGTTGTCAGTCACGAACGCAAGCGCCTTCTGCACGGTGAGATCCTCCAGGAGACGATCCTTCGCACTGTCGGTGAAAAAGCTCTTGACGTCGGCGGGATCCATCTTGTAGGCCTCTGCCTGTCTCTCGATCTCCTTCTCGTAGTCCTCTTCTGTTGCCTGCAGATTCTCCTGTGCGGCGACCTGCTCAAGAACAAGTCGGGTGCGGATGTTCTTCTCCGCCTGATCCTTCATGTCCTCCATCATCTTGTCCATGTCGGTCCCGGTGTACTGGAAGTACTGCTCGAGAGAGAGGCCCATCTGCTGGAATCTCTGTGCCTGCTCATCGACCATCTGTCTCTGCTGGGTCCTGACCATTGCTTCGGGAAGCTCGATCTCTGCGTCGCCGATGATGGCTTCGATCGCGGCGGCTTCCTTTCTGGTCCTGGCCTGCTTCTCTTTATTCTCAGTGAGATTCTTGCGGACATCTGCCCTGTAATCTTCAAGGTTGTCGAATTCCGTGTGATCCTCTGCGTACTCATCGTTGAGTTCGGGAAGGATCTTCTCGGTGATCTTGTTCACCTTGCATTTGAACACGGCTGCCTTGCCCGCGAGCTCTTTCGCACTGTAATCCTCGGGGAAGGTCACGTTCACGTCCTTCTCCTCGCCGACGTTCATGCCGACCAGCTGCTCCTCGAAGCCGGGGATAAAGGATCCGGAGCCGACCGTAAGGGGATAGTCCTGTGCCTTGCCGCCCTCGAAGGATTCGCCGTCCACGGAGCCGTCAAAATCAAAGCGGATGTCATCGCCGTCCTTTACGGGTCTGTCCGTGACTTCTTCGATGGACGCATTCTTCTCGAGCTCCCTCTGGATCTCGGCTTCCACTTCCTCGTCCGTCACCGTGATCTCCTGTACGGGAACTTCCACGCCCTTGTACTTGCCAAGGCTTACCGGGGGCTTCAGCGCCACAAGCGCTGTATAGATGAAAGGCTTGCCGGCTTCGGCCTGCACCACGGAGATCTCGGGCATGGACACCACGTCCTCGCCGCAGTCGTCCAGAGCGCCGGGATAGCTGGAATTGATAACGTCATTGATCGCGTCCTCATAGAAGACTTCCGCGCCGTACATCTTCTCGACGAACTTTCTGGGAGCGCGGCCTCTGCGGAACCCGGGAACGTTAAATCTGTTCTTGTTCCTGCGATACACCTGCTCTACTGCTTTATCAAATTCCGCGGCGTCCACTTCGACCGTGAGCTTCGCCATGCTCTTCTCAAGTTTCTCTACACTGACACTCATTTGTTAACTGTCCTCCTGTCAAATTAACGCAATTACAGTGCATTATAGCACATACACGCTCAAATTGACAAATATTATTTATGATTTTTGATCCTGGTCCAGAACACAGGTCTCGTCCATATGTCCGTCCCTGTACATGGAGAACTTGTCCATGGGATAATTCTTCAGATTCTCCAGCACTTTTCTCTTGTCCGCCTTTGCCAGAAGCGTCTCCCTCGCCCTCCGGATCTCACCGATGGCCTTGTGCTTGGAGGGGCCGCCGACGCAGCCGCCCTCGCAGATCATGCCTTCGACAAAGTCTTCCTTGAGGCGTCCCGCCCGCAGCATGGTGAGGGCCGTCTTGCACTCGCTCCCGCCCGCGGCCTGGATCAGTTTGAGAGCGGACGTATCCGTGCCGCGCTCCTGCATGCACTCGATCACCGCGTTCGCGACGCCGCCTGACGTGGCAAAACGCTTGCCCCAGATGGAGGATTCCTGATAGGAGCCCTGCGCCGGCTTCAGCTCAATGTCTTTGGAGCGAAGGAGCGCGCGGAACTCGCCGTACGTGATGACATAATCCGCGTTGTCCGGGACGGATTTGTCCGCGGCCTCGGATTTTTTGGCGATGCAGGGGCCCAGGAAAACAGTCACGCAGCCCGGTCTCGTGGCCTTGAGATAGCGGCTCACCGCACACATGGGCGAGACGGTGGAGGACATATTCTCCTCGTACTGCTTGGGGAAATGCTTCTTGAGCATATTGATAAAGGCCGGGCAGCAGGAGGTCGTCATCTTGCGGCCCTCCTCGTAGGCCTCCGCCCATTCGAGCGACTCATACGCCGCCGTCATGTCTCCGCCGAGCCCCACTTCCACCATATCCGCAAACCCCATCGCGAGGAAGGCTTCCCTGATGGAATCCATGGTAATATCCGCGCCGAACTGGCCCTCCGTGGCGGGGGCCACCATGGCGATCACTTCCTCGCCGGCCCGGATATGACGGATGATGTCCACGAGATACGTCTTGGAGCCGATGGCGCCGAAGGGACAGGAGTGGATGCAGTGGCCGCAGTGGATGCACTTGCTGTCGTCGATCTGGCAGATCCCGTACTCATCGTACGTGATGGCGCCCACGGGACACGCCTTTTTGCAGGGCCGTACCAGATGCGCGATCGCGCCGTAGGGGCACGCGTTCGCGCACATGCCGCACTCCTTACACTTTGTGGGATCGATCCTGGTGCGTCTGTCGCCTATGGTGATGGCGCCGAACTTGCAGGAACTGATGCAGGCTTTGCCCATGCAGAGACGGCAGTTGTCCGTCACGGTATAGGCGGAAAGCGGGCACTCCTCACATGCGGTCCGGATGACCTGGACGATATTGTCGGAAGCGTCCGTCCCGTCCGGCGTCTGCGCGCAGGAGAGATTGATCCTCTCCTTGACCACTTCCCTCTCCTTATAGATGCAGCAGCGGTAACTCGCCATGGGACCGGGAATGATCTGGTATACGAGCTTCTCCCTGTGTTCGGCGTCCAGCTCCCCTTTCCAGGCAAGCCTGGCGGTCTCTTCCATGATCTTATGCTTTAATCCCACCAGTGTAGCATCATTCGTAATCATAGTGCAGCTTCCTCCTCTGCGTTCTCTTCAGCTTCTCTTTTCCAGATAGCGGATCACGTCTCTTCTCGTCACGATCCCGATAAAAGCTCCCGTGTCGTCGACCACGGGCACGAAGTTCTGGCTCTCGGCGTAATGCAGCAGATCCTCGATCTCCGCGTCGGCCCGCACCGGCCTGTAATCGCGCCGCCTGTCAAAACTCCGGACAAGGCTTCCGGCCGCCTCCTCCACGGACTGCCAGGGCCTCCTGGTCAGCGCCCGGAGAAGATCGTCCGCCGCGAGGGTGCCCTCGTAGCGCCCGGAACTCTCATCCACCACCGGCACCGTAGTATAGCCGTGTGTGAGCACCTTGTCGATGGCCTGTGCCATCGTGTCCGAATCGTAGACGTAGCAGACTTCACTTTTCGGGGTCAGAAAAAACAGTATGTTCATAAAACTCCTATCCTCCGGGCTTTAAGACCCGGCCCCGTACAGGATGTTCTCTCCCAGCTTACGGGCCGTCTCCCGTCCCAGATAATATTCCACAACAGCGAGCCCGAAGGGAATGGCCGTCCCCATGCCCCGGCTGGTGATGATCCTGCCGTCTCTCACGGCGGGCTCACGGACCAGTTCCGCGCCTCCCGCAATGACGAGTTCTTCAACGGAAGGGTTGCAGGCGGCCCGCACGCCCCTGAGCAGACCCAGAGAGGCCAGTACGGAGGGAGCGGCGCAGATGGCAGCGACCGGCTTCCCCTGTGCGGCGTGGCGCAGGACTTCTTCCTTCAGCTTCGCGCAGGCGCCGAGATTTGTCGTCCCCGGCATTCCGCCGGGCAGGACCAGCATGTCGTATTCGTCAAAAGGAAGCGCCCCGATCACCGTATCCGCCACGATGGTCACATCGTGGGAGGATACCACTGTGGTGCTGTCCGTTATGGAAACCTTGGTGCAGGGGATCCCGGCGCGGTAAGCGAGATCGGCCACCGTGAGCGCCTCGATCTCCTCGCAGCCGTCCGCGAGAAAGAGCGCAATTTTTTTGTCCGTTGCAGGTGTAAACATGTTTTATCTCCCCGTTCTTCTGTAGGTCACCGCCGCTGTCCGGATCCTGTCCGCCAGCTCGGGCGTCAGTTCTCCGGGGAGCAGCCTCCACTTCCAGTTGTCCCCCACGGTCGAGGGCTTGTTGAAGCGGCCCTCCTGGCCGATGTTCAGGTAATCCTGAATGGGGATGACTGCCAGGTCCGCCACGCTCTCCAGTGCGAGCCGGATGAACTTCCAGGCGACTTCGTCCCCGTCCCTGACGTCGGCGTAATTGCCCGCGAACTCCCGCTCCTCACGGCTGGCGTTCTCGAACCAGCCACGGGTCGTGTCGTTGTCGTGCGTGCCCGTGTAGACCACGCAGTTCTTTTTGAAATTGTGCGGCAGGTACACGCTGTCGTCCCAGGGATTGAAGGCGAACTGCAGGACCTTCATGCCGGGATACCCGGTCTGCTCTAAAAGGGCGTACACCGAGGGCGTCAGGAAGCCGAGGTCCTCGGCAATGATGCTGCGCTTTCCCAGCCGCCGCTCGACGGCCTGGAAAAAGTCATAGCCCGGTCCCTTTTTCCACTGCCCGTACTGGGCCGTCGGCTGTCCGTAAGGCACCGCCCAATACTCGTCAAAACCGCGGAAATGGTCGATCCGGACCATATCCAGCATACGGAAGCAATGCTCGAGCCTGGAGATCCACCAGTCGTACCCGGTCTGCCGGTGATAGTCCCAGTTGTAAAGGGGATTGCCCCAGAGCTGGCCCGTCGCGGAAAAAGCGTCCGGGGGGCAGCCCGCGACCTCGGAGGGATACCCTCTCCCGTCGATCATGAACAGTTCGGGATGGCTCCACGCTTCCGCGCTGTCCAGCGCCACGTAGATGGGAAGATCCCCTATGAAACGGATCCCCTTTCCCTGGGCGTAGGCCTTAAGCCGCATCCACTGCTCTGAAAAGATATACTGCATGAAGGCATAGAAGCGGATATCCTGGGCGTACTCCCTGCCGTAGCGCTCCATGGCCTCGGGCCTTCTGAGGCGGATGTCCTCGTCCCACTCCATGTAGGGCTTTCCGCCAAAGGCGGCCTTGACCGCGCAGAAGAGGGTGTAATCATAGAGCCAGTTTTTTTCCGCCTCCATAAAGGCGTCGAATTTCGACCTTGCCTCCCCGTATTCCCAGCCCGCAAAACAGCCGGGGGGCGTCAGGCTGTACGGACTGTTCTCAAAGGCCTTGCGAAGAAGGGCAAAGCGCTTCTTGCAGACGAGATCATAGTCCACGTAGCGGGGGTCGGAAACGGCGTTTGCCGCATGTACGTCCTCCTGGGTCAGATAGCCCTTGTCCACCAGCGGCTGCACGTCGATATAGTACGGGTTCCCCGCAAAAGTGGAGATGGACTGGTAGGGGGAGTCGCCGCTCCCCGTCTGGCCCATGGGCAGGACCTGCCACCACGTCTGGCCGGCCCGTTCCAGAAAATCGACGAACTCGTAAGCCTCCCTGGAAAAACCGCCGATGCCGCCGGGCGAAGGAAGACAGGTTACAGGCAGTAAAATGCCGCAGCTTCTATCCATGTTGATCCTCTCTCGTTGAAATATTATCCGGCAGACCGATCAGTAGAACCATTTCTGCTTGCGGACGATGTTGACAAATTCACCGTTGCTGCGGGTGCGGGCGAACAGATCCAGCACCTGGTTGACTGCTTCGTCCGACTTGACGCCGTTGAAGGCCCTCCGGATCATGTTGATGCTCTCCAGCTCGTCCGGCGTAAGCAGAAGGTCATCCCGCCTCGTGCCTGACTTCTGCATATCGATGGCCGGGAAGATCCGGCGCTCGGAAAGCTTGCGGTCCAGGACCATCTCCATGTTGCCGGTGCCCTTGAATTCCTCGTAGACCACTTCGTCCATCTTGCTCCCCGTCTCAATCAGGGCGGTGGCGAGGATGGTCAAAGACCCGCCCTCCCGCATGTTGCGGGCCGCGCCGAAAAAGCGCTTGGGCATGTGGAGCGCCGCGGGATCCAGACCGCCCGAGAGCGTGCGCCCGCTCGAGGGCTCGGTCAGGTTGTAGGCCCTTGTGAGCCTCGTGATGCTGTCCAGAAGGATGATCACGTCGCGTCTGTGCTCCACCAGACGTTTGGCGCGCTCGATGACCATCTCCGAGACCCTCTTGTGGTGCTCGGGCAGCTCGTCAAAAGTGGAGTAGATGACCTCCACGTTCGGCCCTTCGATGGCCTCTTTGATGTCCGTCACTTCCTCCGGGCGCTCGTCGATCAGGAGAATGATCAGATGCACTTCCGGATTGTTGGCCTTGACCGACTTGGCGACCTCCTTGAGGAGCGTTGTTTTGCCGGCCTTGGGCGGGGAGACGATCATGCCTCTCTGGCCTTTCCCGACGGGGCACATGAGGTCCATGACCCGCATGGCGATCCCGGCGCCGGGCTTCTCCAGACGGATCCTCTCATCGGGGAAGATCGGCGTCATATCCTCAAAATTATAGCGCCTTGTGGCCTCCTCCGGGCGCATTCCGTTGACCGACTTCACATATAAAAGGGCGCTGAATTTTTCACCCTGGGTCTTCACGCGGATATTGCCGATGATCATGTCCCCGGTCTTGAGGGAAAAGCGCCGGATCTGGCTCGGCGCCACGTAGATGTCGTTGTCGCCCGGCAGATAGTTCGCGCAGCGAATGAACCCGAAGCCGTCAGGCATGACCTCGAGGATCCCGTTTGCGAGCTGTCCGCTGTCCAGCTCACTCGCGAACTCATCCTTGTGTACGATCGGCGCGTCCGGCCTCTGCTGGGCCGTGCGCGGGATCTTTCCGCCGTTGGCCGCGGCCAGCTGCTGCGCGTCCTCCTTGTCTTTTTTGAGCAGGGCTTCGATCAGATCCGCCTTTTTGAGCGCGGAGATCCGCTTCATCCCCCTGTTCTTTGCAATCGTGCGAAGGTCTGAGAGTGCCAGTGATTCGTATCTTTCTTTCGTCATATTCCTCCTTGGGATGCGTTGCGCAGATCTGCGCGAAACTGCCTTGCGGCTTCGGTTTATGAACAATTGATCAAACGGGGGATCTTATCCAGATTAGCTAGTGGAAATGAGATTGGCCGTGATGATATGTATCGGACGGCATGCGGCAGAATACCGCAGGGCACCGTCCGATGCAATTAGATTATAAAGCAGTTATGTCAGTTTTTCAATTAAAAACCTGTAAATCGAACTGTTTTCTTTCTCCCAGTTCTCCGTGATCCTGCGCGCCGTTTCCTTGTCGTGGACGCCCATCCGGATTTCCAGAGCGGTGCTGCCGCCCTCCCGCAGCGTGAGGTTTACTTCGTACTTACCGCCCTCCGCATACGAGAAAGACGCGTTTACCGCCTGCTCCTCTCGGACGGGGATCCGGTTTTTCAAAAGCCACTCGTCGCAGTGCTTTTTGATCCCGGAACCGATCTCGTAAGAAAAACAGCGAAGCGCCTCGCGCCCCTCACCGGTGATCCGCAGGAACACGCGCTCTCCCTTGGTGACGGAGCGCGTCAGGCCGCTCTCCTCCAGCTCCGCGTAGGAGGTCACGAGGGAGAGAAACCCCGTGTACCCGTTGTCCAGAAGAAAGGACGAGATCCGGTCCATGGCGATCTCTCCCTCCGCCCGGTCCAGCAGGTACAGGATCATGAGCTTGTATACCGTGAAAGGAGATGTCATATCCGTCAGCTCCTGTAATCCGCGTTGATCTTCACGTAATCATAGGTGAGATCGCACCCCCATGCCGTCGCGCTCACGTCTCCCATATGCATGTCTGCGCGAATGATGACTTTGGTGCTCTTAAGGATCTGCGTGGCCTCCTCCTCGCTGTAGTCCGCGGCGCTTCCTTTCGTGAAGATCAGGATCTCCTTCGCGCCGTCGGAGAAGTACAGGTCTACCTTATCCGGGTCAAACTGCGCCCCGGAGTATCCGAGCGCGCATAGGACTCTCCCCCAGTTTGCGTCGCACCCAAAGACCGCCGCCTTCGTCAGGGAGGACGTGATCACGCTCTTGGCCAGGATCCTTGCGTTCTCGCGGGTATCCGCTCCCTCTACTCTGGATTCGATGAGTTTGCCTGCCCCCTCGCCGTCTCCTGCCAGCGCCATGGCGAGCGCCCTGCAGACCGCGCGCAGCCCTTCGCAGAATGCGTCGTAGCTCTTTCCCTCTTCGGTGATGGGGCGGTTGCCCGCCTGCCCGTTGGCCATCACGACAAAAGTATCGTTGGTGGAAGTGTCCCCGTCCACGGAGATCATGTTGAAGGTGTCGTCCACGATGGCGCTGACCGCCTTCTGCAGGAGCTCCTTATCGATGGCGGCGTCCGTCGTGACGAAGGAAAGCATGGTGCACATATTGGGATGGATCATGCCGGAACCCTTGGCCATGCCGCCGATCGTCACCTCGCAGCCGTCCGCGTCCACGCGGCAGGCGAACTGCTTGTTGACCGTATCCGTCGTCATGATGGCCCTGGAAGCGGCTTCCGCCGCGGCTTCAGAGTCCGATCTGGCCTCCGAGAGAAGGCGCACGCCTTCCCTGACCCTGTCCATGGGGAGCTGGAAGCCGATGACGCCGGTGGAAGCCACCAGGACGCTGTCTGCGGGGATCCCCAGTCTCTCGCCAGCTTCCTCGGCCGTCTGCCTGCAATACCGCATGCCCTCTTCGCCCGTGCATGCGTTTGCGATCCCGGAGTTGACGATCGCGGCGTGTACAGGACCGCCTGCCGCGATCAGTTCCCTGTCCCATATGACCGGAGCGGCTTTCACCACATTCGACGTAAAGGTACCTGCGGCGACACAAGGCGCGGCGCTGTATATGAGCGCCATGTCGTCTCTTCCCTGATACTTGATGCCTGCCGCCGCCGATGCGGCTTCAAATCCTTTTGCAGCTGTTACGCCTCCGGCGATCATCTTCATCTCTTCTCTCCTCCCTGGTACTTACTGTGCGGCGGGATCGCCGCTGATAAAGCGGGTGATATTTTCCTTATTCAATACGAACTCATAGTAATTGCAGTCGCTTCTGCAGGTCCAGCCGATCTGCTTCCAGAACGCGTTTCCTCCGTCGTTGGTGGAGAATGCGATCAGGGAGATCTTGTTGATCTTCTGCTTTCTGAGGGCCTCCATGCAGAAGGCGGCCATGCGGGTCCCTATGCCCCTGCGCCTGCGGTCGGCCGCCACGCAGACATGGTAAAAGCTCCCCTGCCTGCCGTCGTTTCCGCAAAGGATGCTGCCGACGATCCGCTCCCCCTCCAGCGCCACGACGCTCGTTCCGGGATTTCTCTTCAGAAAACGCAGGATCTCCTCCCGGGAATCATCGATGCTTCGAATGGCAAAACCGCGGATGCTGAGCCAAAGCTCCTGCACCGCCTCGTAGTCGTCCGCTGTCATGGGACGCAGTATTACTTCTGACATCTGACCTCTCTTTCCGTGCCCCGACCGAGCAGTAATCATCATAGCATACCGGATGGCTTATGAAAATTATTTTTGCGCGCATTTTCATGCACGCCTGCAGGCTTCTTTTGTGGTTGTATGCATAACTATACAGTAAAAATGCATATTATTCCAGATGAAACAGGATTTTCATCACTGTTCACTAATATTTATTCTTATTACTGCATACTTTTGTGCTTGTTGTACTTGCATTTGACGCTTCGCTGGTGTATAGTTTATCCACATGAGCATTAAAAGTATGTAACAGGAGGTTCACAGCCATGTCTGAAACAAAAGAAAAAGTAATCCTCGCCTATTCCGGCGGACTCGATACGACCGCGATCATCCCCTGGCTCAGAGAAAACTTCGGCTATGAAGTCATCTGCGTCTGCATCGACTGCGGACAGGAGGAAGAGCTCGCGCACCTCGAAGAGAGAGCTTCGTACTGCGGCGCTTCCAAGCTGTACATCCTCGATGTCTGCGACGAATTCGCGGAGGAATATATCGTTCCCTGCGTGCAGGCCCATGCGGTCTATGAGAACAAATACCTTCTCGGCACCTCCATGGCAAGGCCTCTGATCGCCAAGAAGCTGGTGGAGATCGCCCGCAAGGAAGGCGCCACCACCATCTGCCACGGCGCGACCGGCAAGGGCAACGACCAGATCCGCTTTGAGCTGGGCATCAAGGCGCTGGCACCCGACCTGAAGATCATCGCCGCCTGGAGAAACGAGAAATGGACGCTGGATTCCCGCGAATCCGAGATCGAGTACTGCCGGCAGCACGGCATCGATCTGCCCTTCTCCGCCGACAGCAGCTACAGCCGTGACCGGAACCTGTGGCACATCAGCCACGAGGGCCTGGAGCTGGAGGATCCCTCCTGCGAACCCAACTACGACCACCTGCTCGTCATGAGCCAGACGCCGCAGAAGGCCCCCGACAAGGTCACCTACGTGACCATGACCTTCGAGAAGGGCGTTCCCACAAGCATCGACGGCGAGAAGATGAAGGTCGCCGACATCATCCGCAAGCTGAACAAGCTCGGCGGCGAGAACGGCATCGGGATCATCGATATCGTCGAGAACCGCGTCGTCGGCATGAAGTCCCGCGGCATCTACGAGACTCCCGGCGGCACCATCCTCTACGAGGCGCACCAGCAGCTTGAGGAGCTCATCCTCGACCGCGAGACCTACGCGATGAAGGATGACATCGGCCACCGCTTCGCAAGCCTCGTCTACGAGGGCAAGTGGTTCACCCCGCTTCGCGAGGCAGAGCAGGCCTTCATCGAGTCCACCCAGAAGTATGTGACCGGCCAGGTCAAGCTCGCCCTCTACAAGGGCAACATCATCAAGGCCGGCACCACCTCTCCGTACTCGCTCGACAACGAGTCGAGCGCAAGCTTCACCACCGGCGATCTCTACGACCACCACGACGCCGAGGGCTTCATCAACCTCTTCGGCCTCTCCTGCAAGGTCCGCGCCATGAAACTGCAGGAGGTTGAGAAGCAAAAGGGCGGCAAGTGAGCTTCTTCCAAACGCTAAGTACACGCCAGTACCTGTTGCTGGTTCTTGCGGCAGTCAATCTCCTGGGGTTCGCACTCATGGGGATTGACAAGGCCCGGGCCAGACAGCGGGCCTTCCGGATCCCGGAGGCGACACTCTTCATCGTCGCGGTCTTC
>JAFQZU010000018.1 GCA_017405805.1 Lachnospiraceae bacterium | reverse complement strand
GTCGACCGCTTCATCTTCGGTTTCGAGGAGAGCTACGGCTACCTGGCAGGCCCTTATGTCCGCGACAAGGACGCCATCATCGGCTCCATGCTCATCTGCGAGATGGCCGCTTACTACCGCAGCATCGGCTCCAGCATCAAGCAGCGCCTGGAGGAGATCTACTCCCAGTACGGCCGCTACCTCAACAAGATCGACACCGTCGAGTTCCCTGGCCTGTCCGGCATGGACAAGATGGCGAACATCATGAAGGGGCTGCGCGAGAATCCGCCGGCTGATTTTGCCGGAAAGAAGGTGGCGCAGATCACGGACTTCCAGGATCCGGAGGCCACGGGCCTTCCCAAGGCAAACGTCCTCTCCTTCGTGCTCGAGGACGGCGCCAAGATCATGGTGAGACCCTCCGGTACGGAGCCCAAGATCAAAGCTTACTACACCACCCTCGGAAAAGATCTGGAAGAGGCGGCTGCCGAGAAGGACGCCCTCTCTTCGGCCATCAAGCCGATCTTCTCCTGATCCTTCCTTCTTGACAAAAGAACCGGCCGGTGTCAGGGCATACGCCCCGGCACCGGCCGTTTTTTTACGCTGTTACATAACCGGATAAGATACCCGCCGCTTCAGGACGTGAAGGGAACGACGCCTTCCACCGCCTTCTCGGGCCATACTCTCTCCTCGCCGTTGTCCAGATCGATCAGCACATACCGGTCATTGCCCATGCCCAGTTCCTTCATGTAGCTAAGCTGCCGCAGGCCGTGGCGGGACACGATCCTCTTCACGAGATCCTTGTAGTCCTCCTCCTTGAGGGCAAAGACGAGGTCGACGCCGGCCTGGTCCGCCGCCAGGATGTCCAAAGAGGCGACGATCCCGATGTTGGGGGTCACGACAGGCGCCGCCGCGACGCCTTCGCAGTCACAGGAGACCGACATATTGCGCAGCACGTTGATGTAGCAGACATGCTTGCCGAAGTAATCGACGGTCGCCTTGGTGGACTCCGCCATGCGCTCCATGAGCTCCTCCTGGGCGATGCCCCACATTTTGCCGGAATCGGCCATGTGGATCATCTTCTTGCCTTCCTTGGCATCGGCGCACCCGATCCCGATGTTTTTGTTGGATCCGCCAAAACCGCCCGTCATATGCCCTTTGAAGTGGGTGAGGCAGAGCATGGAATCATAGTTAATGAGGTTCTTTCCCACGGACATTTCCGTAAACCACTTGCCGCCGTGAACGGGAAGGGAGACCGCTCCGTCCTCGTCCATAATGTCGACCGGCGCAAAGGTCCAGCCGTTGTGCTTGATGGTCGCGCGGTGCTTTTCGGTGGTGTCCCGGTCGCCCGCGTAATAGGTGTTCGTCTCGATGATCGACGCCGCTTCGTAATCGGACAGCTCTTTTTCAAACAGGTTCTGCACCCAGGGGCGGGGGATGATATTGGGGCCGTCCTTCTCGCCCGTGTGAAGCTTAACCGCGACTTTCCCCTCGAGCGCGCTGCTCACCTTTTTGAAGATCTTCTCCAGTCCCTCCGCGGACAGATCCCTTGTAAAATAGACGATCGATTCGCCGCCCTTTCTGTTCTCGAAAGGAACGTACTGATCTCCGCCGCCTCCAGCCACCATTCTTGCCATGATTATCCCTCCTTTGTTTTTGGTTATTCTACCGAAATGATCCTTCCGGATTTTACGGTTGCATCGATCGATGAGCCGGGCGTGATCCACTCCCACAGTTCATAGTCGATCCCGTAAGTCTTGCCTCCGGAAACGATCCAGTATTCCTCTTTCCGGCCGCCCTCCCGCTCGTCCTGCGTGAGGTCGATCTCGGCAAAATACGGCTCGTTGTCTGTCCCGCTCGTCACCTCGTCCCGGTCATAGATCCACTTTATGACCGTGTAGTAGTATTTCTCCTCGTAGACCGGCACGGAGATATAGACGGGCTCTTCGTAGTACTCCGTGTGGTACTCCGTCCGGTACCGGGGCTCCCTGTGCTCGACCTCCTCGAAGTGGCCGTTTCCCAGATCCTCATAGGTGTACGTGACGTCGTACCCGTCCAGGACCTCCTCGGCGACTTCCCGCTCCCGGGTCTCGTAGTGGTCCAGGATCTGGTCGTAGCGGTAGATCTCCTGCCTGGAGGTCACGTCATAGGCCCCGGCCGGCAGAGTCCAGCCGCTCTCCTGCACAGCCTGTTTTTTCTCGACGATAACGGTCCTTTCCCACTTCATGGCGTCGACCTTCATGGACTTCGTTCTGGGCATGGACATGAAGGCGATCACGAGCACTGCCGCTGCGATCACAAGGAGCGGCAGGAGCCTTCTTCCGCCGGCGGACCGAGAGGACTGGGGAGCGATGTTCTGAAGCTTCTTCCGGTTCTCCTCTTCCTTTCTGAGCGCTTCCTGCCTCTGCTTTTCCTTGACCTCGAAATAGTTCATCTCGCTGTCTTCCCTGGACGCGCCGCAGGAAGTGCAGAACTTGTCCGTGTCGGCGTTCAGGGTGTCGCAGAAGGAGCAGAGCCAGTCGGGATTCTTGCTGACCTTGTCCGGGTCCTCCACGTACTGTTTGGGGCCCGCCATATAGAATGTAACGTCCTTTCCCCTGGGCTTTCCGCACTTGGGGCAGATCTTGATATCTCCCGATATCCTGTCCGCGCCGCAGTAGTCACAGTCCCAGCATCCGACAACGATTTTACCCATTTGTCATATCCTCGATCTCCTGCGCCGTATAGCCCATCGACGTCAGGATCTCTTCCGTGTGATACCCCTCCGGGTACCCGGCGTGTGCGTAGCGGGGCGGGCATGCCGACAGATTCATGGGGCAGCCCATCTGCTTCACGCGCACATTCTCCGACACCGGCACTTCCACTTCCGGCCACATGCCGCGCTCCAGAAGGTGTGCGTCGTGCGAGACCTCCTCCAGATCCATCACGGGTTCCACGCAGGCGTCCAGCTTGCTGAATATTTCCGTCCACTCCTCCCGGGTCTTTTTGAGGAATTCCTCGCGGAAGGTCTTTTTGACGAGCGCCGTATCCGTCCGCAGGATCTTTCCGTCCCGCCACTCCGGATGTCCGAGTCCGTCGCACAGGCCGGCAAAAAACTTGGGTTCCAGTGATCCCACGCTCATGTAGGCGCCGTCTTTGGTCTCATAGAAATCATAGATCCCGCCGCCGTTCAAAAGTCCGCTCTCCCGCTCCGGCATGGGGCCGCCGGCCAGACAGGACGCGCCGTCCATGGAATTGAAGGGCACCACGCTGTCCTGCATGGACACGTCGATAAACTGTCCCTCCCCGGTCTTTTCCCTGTATATGATGGCGGCGAGAATGCTCGCGACGGCGTTCATGGAACCGCCGGCCACGTCCGCGATCTGGAAGTTGTAGAGGCTGGGGCCGCCTTCTTTCCGCCCGGCCGCGTAGGAGATCCCGGCGCGGGACAGATAGTTGATGTCATGGCCCGCCTTCATGGCGAAGGGACCGTGCTGGCCGTATCCCGTGATGGCGCAGTAGATCACCCTGGGATTGATCTTTTTGAGCTGCTCATAGCCCACGCCCAGTTTGTCCATGACGCCCGGACGGAACTGTTCCACGACGATATCGTATTCCATGACCAGTTTCTTAACTGCTTCGACGGCGGCAGGCTTTTTGAGATTGAGGAACATGGTCTTCTTGTTCCTGCCGAGCCACCCCTGGGCTCCCGTGACCTTCGCCCCTTCTATGACGGGGGGCCAGTTTACCACCAGGTCGTATTTGTCCCTGCTGCTGACCTTGAGTACTTCCGCCCCCAGATCTGCCAGCGTCATCGTCGCGTACGGACCGGGCAGAAGCGTTGTAAAATCCAGAATTTTGTATCCGTCCAGTGCTCCCACAATCCACCTCCCTGTTTCAGAAAGTTTTTGATTATTCTGTCAAAAGTATACCATTTTTTTCCACATATAACAAACGCGCCGCGCCAGCCTTTTATGTGCTGACGCGGCGCTTCCGCTGCTCTTTATTCATCCTTTTCAATGCTGTCGGTCTTGAAGATAAATCTCACGCTGGACCCCTCCGGATCCTTGCTGCCGCTGAAGGTCCGGTAGTCGCCTGCCGCGCTCCGGATCTCGCTCAGGCACCTGTCGATGGATTTGACGTCCTTGTTATAGACCTCCGTCATCTTGATGATTCCCTCTTCGTTGAACTCCAGAACGCCGTCCTTGAGCTCCACGCTGCCGGCAAAGATCTTCGCCATGCCGTCCGCCAGAGCCTGCGCGCCGTCGCTTAGCTTCGAGGCGCCGCTCCTGAGCTCTCCGCTCGAGGATGACAGCTCTGCCGTCCCGCTCTTGAGCGCCTTCGCGCCGGCTGCCAGCTTCTGCGCGCCGCTGTCCAGGGCCTTCGCCCCGCTGATCAGCTGTGCGGTATTGCCGTTGAGGAGCTTCGCCCCGTCATGGAGCTTTTCCACGCCCGCGTGTACACTGTCCGCGCCGTCCGTGTAGGCCTTGACGGCCGCCCGCAGGGAAGGCGTCTCCTTCGTGCCCTGCGCGAGCCCGATGTAGAGCTGCTCCGCGCCTGCGCTGACCTGCCCGATGCCGTTTGCGGCACGGAGCATGGCCTCATTGAGTTCCAGATTGTTGGAATAGCCGTCCTCGTCTTTGGTCCCGACGAGCTTCGTGACGCCGGCCGCGAGCTGATCCGCCGTCGCTACGATGGTATCGGCGCCGCTCACCAGCTCCTGTGCCCCTGTGTTGAGAGCCGTGTTGTTCTTTTCCAGCTCCCCGAGGCCGCCGCTGAGGGCCTTTGCGCCTTCCGACGCCTGCTTTGCGCCGGCTGCCAGGCTGTCCGCGCCTTCCTGCAGGTCATTCGACCCGCCGCTGAGGGCCTCTGCCGCGCCGCTGAGCGCGCCTGCGCCTTCGTCAAGCGTTCCCGCGCCTTTCTGCAGCGTCTGCAGGCCGCTCTCCAGATCTCCCATCTTTTCCTTCATGGTGCCGATCCCTGTGCCGATCGCCTCCGCGCCGCCGGACGTCTTCTCCAGCGCCGAGGCCAGCTGTCCGAGATTTCCGCTGAGTTCGCCGGCCGCCCCGCTGATGGCCCCCAGACGCTTATCCGCCTGGCCGGACATGGAATCCGCCGCAGCTACGGCTGCGTTCTCCGCGGCGGAGGCTATTTTGACGTTTGCTTCCTGCACCACTTTGCCGATCTCTTCGTTGGCGGCTGCGGAGGCGCTGTCGGACGCGGCGCTCCCCGCCGCTGCTGCTGCATTTGCGGCCGCAGCGGCGCGCTGCTCCTCCGGGACGCCCTCAAGGCTGTCATATACGGCCGCGTAGATCGCGTCTTCATCCACCGATATGCTCACTTCGTCAGCTTCCACAGTATCGGCGCCCGCCGCTTTACCGGCTTCGACCGCCTCCTCCGTACTGAGGGAGCCGTCCGCAGCCGACGCGATGCCGTCGGCCCCGTCTTTCGCCGCGCTGACGCCGTCCTTGATGCCGGAAATAGCGCCGGAGAGATCCTGCACCGCGCGGCCCAGGTTTTCCAGCCCTTCCCCGGCGCCGGAGAGGTCCGATGCGGCGTCTTTGATCTGGCCTGCGCCGGCCGAGATCTGGCCTGCACCTTCTGTGATCTGGTCCGCCGTCCCGGTCACGGCGCCGGTGTAATTCCCGATGCCGGTCTTTAACGCTTCCGCGCCGGCTGCGATGGCGGGCAGTCCCTCCTCGCCGCTGAGCTGGTCGGCGCCGGCTTTGACCGCGCTGACGCCGTCCGTATACGACTTGATGCCGGCCTGCAGCTGCTCCGCGCCCTGCTTCAGGCCGCCCTCCTTAGCGCTGACGCCGTCCCGGAACTGCAGGATCCCGTCGGCGAGCTGCCCCGCGCCGTAAGTGTAGCTGCTCACCGCCTCCGTGAGCGAAGGCGTGTACTCATCTCCCATCGCAAAGCCGCCGTACAGATCCGCCGCGCCTTCCGCGAGTGTCTGGGCGCCGTCTCCCAGAAGCTCCACGCCGTCGTTGAGGGGCTTGGAGTTTTTCTGCAGCTGTCCCGTTCCCTTGCGGAGCGTCGCAAGATTTACCGTGATCGAATTGACGCCCTTTCCGTACGCCTCCATGCCGGTTCCCAGTTCCGAAGTCCCCTTGGTCATATCCGGGATACTCTCCACAAGCGTCCCCAGGCCTTCGTCGACCTGGTCCACGCCCTTCGTGTAGACCCGGAGTCCCTCGGTGAGCTTGTCCAGCCCGTCCGTAAGCGCCGGAACGCCGTCGTTCGCCTCCCCGATGCCGTCCGAGAGGTCCGAGGCGCCCTCGGTGAGCTTATTTCCGCCGTCCGAGACCTCGTCGATCTTTGCGTCCATGTCGCTGAAGAGGCTGTCGTGATCCTCCTCCAGCTGACCGTCGTCAAAAATATTGGTCAGGACCATGGTCAGGCACGTGCTCATGCGGAAGTCCTCGGCGTCCATGGTGATCTCCACGGCGCCGGGGAGATTCAGGTCGTCGATCGCGTCTCTCGCCCTCTCGCTGCCGTCCGTTTTGTCGACGATCTCGATCGCGTCCTCCCTCGCGGACTGCAGGCTCTTCTTCATGCCCGGGAACGCCATTCCCATGACGACCGTATTCTTGCCCTCGGAGATCACGGAGCCGTGATCCACGCTCACGTTGCTGACCGTGTCATTGGAGAAGGCGATGCCGGAAACCACCGTAAAGGGCACGTATACGCTGCCCCTTCTCTCGTTGTTGGTATATTCGATCCGGATCTTCACCCGGCCGCTCTTTCCTGCCAGGTCGTCCGGTGCGATCTCTTTCCCGTCGAGGTAATAGGTGATCTTCTGCGTGACGGGAGGCTGCTTGGCGGTGGTGCCCTGATAGTAGATGTCGCTGCCGCCGGCGTTCCAGATCAGGGATTCCCCCCTGGACTGGAAGGTCTCGTCGCCCTTTACGTTCTCGATGTCCTCCAGGATGGAGACGTCCTCGATGGTGTCGAGTCCTTTTTTGTTCTTCAGCCAGCTGGAGACGGTGATATCCTTGATGTTGCCGCTGGCGTCCGTAAAGACGTAAACGGTCTCCTCCTTGCCCGTCTCTCTCTTTTTCAGAATAGAAGAATCGCTGTCTTCACCGCTCTCCTGCGAGGGTGCCTGTGCCTGGGCCGCGTATGCCGGAAGAACGGCTGCCGCGGAGCCGGACATGAGCGCCGCGCTCAGCAAAAATGCCAGAAACTGCTTTCTTTTCATATCTACCTCTTTTCTGTTCACACGACCGCGTGCTCCGCGGAGCGGCTTTCTCTGTCCTTTTTCCTCACGGCTTCCCTCATCCCGAACGTCGTCCTGAGAATGAGCGGATCGAACAGGATCAGGATCGCGGGCAGTACCGTGAGCACCACGATCATGCTGATCAGGGCGCCCCGCGCCATCAGGGCGCACAGGGATGAGATCATGCTGATCCGCGAATACAGTCCGACGCCGAAGGTCGCGGCAAAAAAGGTCATGGCGCTGACAAACACGCTCTGGATCGACGTCCTGTGGGCGATCTCCACGGCTTTTGTCCGACCCGCTCCCGCCGTCCGCTCACTGATATACCGGCTGGTCATCAGGATCGCATAGTCCACGGTGGACCCGAGCTGCACCGTCCCGATGACGATGGAGGCGATGAAGGGGAGCGATACGCCCGTAAAGTAAGGGATGGCCAGATTTACGAAGATCGCGAACTCGATGGTCAGCACCAGCAGGAAGGGCAGGCTGACCGACTTAAAGACCAGGAGGATGATCACGAAGATGATCCCGATGGAAGCCCAGTTGACGGTCGTAAAATCGTGATTGGAGATGGTGATCAGATCCTTGGTGCAGGGCGCGTCGCCGATCAGCATGGCGCTCTCGTCATATCTGTGAATGATCCCGCCCAGGGTATCGATCTGCCGGTTGATCTCCTCCGAGGCCGTCGCATATTCGCTGTTGACCAGCATCAGCTGATGGCCGCCCGCCATGAGCTCTCCCGTGACGTCCGGCGGAAGCATCTCCTTGGGGATGCCGCCCCCCAGGAAGGCGTCCAGGGCGATCACGCTTTTGACGCCGGGAACGTCCCGCATCTCATCGCACATCTCCGACGCCTTGACGTGGTCCAGCTCGCTGTCCGCCAGGATCATCAGGGTGTTGTCCATCTCGAAGGTATCATGCAGCTTTTTCCCGGCCACCACGGAATCGAGGTCGTCCGGGAGCGTGCCCAGGATATCGTAGAACACTTCCGTTCTGTTATAGCCGTAGACCGCCGGGATCCACAGCAGGATGAAGAGCACGATGACCGCCCGGTAATGGCGGGCAATGAAGGCCGGGAGCCGGCGGAAGGACGGCAGCAGCGGCCGGTGGCTGGTCTTAACGATCAGCTTTTCGAACAGCAGGATCATCGCGGGCAGGATCGTGACGCAGGAAACCACGCCGAGCGCCACGCCCTTCATCATGACCAGCCCCACGTCCATGCCGAACCGGAAGGTCATAAAGCAGAGCGCCGCAAATCCCGCGATCGTGGTAACTGAGGAGCCGACCACCGACTGCAGCGTCATGTCGATGGCGTCCGCCATGGCCGCTTTGCTGTCATCGGAGTAATGCTGCTTCTGCTCCTTGAAGCTGTGCCACAGAAAGATCGAGTAATCCATGGTCACGCCCAGCTGCAGGACGGCCGCCAGCGCTTTTGTGATATAGGACACCTCGCCAAAAAAGTAGTTCGTCCCCATATTGTACAGGATCGCCAGACCGATGGACAGAAGGAAAAACACCGGGATCAGGAAAGAATCCATGGCCAGCGTGAGGACGACCACGGCCAGTATGACGGCCATCGCCACGTAGATGGGTTCCTCTGCCTCCGCCAGGTCGCGGGTATCCGTCACGATGGCGGACATGCCCTGCAGATAGCACCCCTCGTCCAGGATCTTCCTGATCTGCGTGATGGCGTCCATGGTGTCGTCGGAGGACGTCGTGCTGTCATAGAGCACGGCCATCAAAGTGCAGTCCCCGTTCACAAAGGCTTTCAGGAGCTTATCGGGCAGCATTTCCTTCGGGATCGTGATGTCCGCGAAGCTGTCGTACCAGAGGACGTTTTTGACGTGTTCCACGTTCCGGATCCGCTCCTTGATCGCGACGATCTCCCTGTCGCTGTGTCCCTCCACGACCAGCATGGAAATGGCGCCGGTCCCGAAGTCCTCCATCAGGATATCCTGCCCCTTCATGGTCTCGATGCTGTCCGGCAGATAGGTCAGCAGATCGTAGTTCACTCTCGTGTGCAGCATGCCCCACAGGGAGGGTACCGCGAGAACCAGGGCAATAAGCAGGATCAGATATCTTGCCTTGACCACTGTTTTGCCGAAATACTTCATCTTCGGTTCACTTCCTCTCTCACATTGTATGGCGGAAGCCTGCCTCCGCCCCCGAACATGAGAAAGTATAAAAAGCCGGAGTGAATATGAAAAGAATCAATTCGCTCCGGTTGTTTTGACTTTCTATACAAATCCGCCCGTTTGTATAGGATGCGTGATACAAACTGACTGTTTTGTGCAGAGACTGTTTTTTTGAAAAATCATGGGTCAGATCTCCTCCAGCACATCCCACATAGAGTGCGTCATGATAAATTCGTAGATTCGCGTGACCTCCTCCGGAGAGACGGCGTAGTCCGATTCGATCCACCTTATGAGGACATAATTGAGGGACTGCGCGTAGTACTGCGCCAGATATTCCGTCGTCATCCACGGCGAAGCGGGCTTCTTTCCCCTGGCGGCGTGGGTCTCGAAAAACTCCAGGACAAGCTGGTAAATACACTGGGTGCTGATCTCCCGGAAGGAATTCTGCCCCTCGATCCGCAC
Organism: Lachnospiraceae bacterium; assembly: GCA_017405805.1. Taxonomy (GTDB): domain Bacteria; phylum Bacillota; class Clostridia; order Lachnospirales; family Lachnospiraceae; genus CAG-791. The sequence continues at coordinate 67,503 of JAFQZU010000018.1, read as the reverse complement.
GGCTCTGCGGTAAAAATCCCCGTCTCTGAGGATCCCCGTAAAAATCAGCAGGATCGCCTCCTTGTACAGGTCGTTGCTGATCAGGACCCTGGCCGGGTCCAGGATCTCCCTTCGCACGATCCATGAGAGGAGGTCGTTCTTGTCCTGAAAGTGATTGTAAAACGTGACGCGGATCACGCCCGCGCCGTCCGTGATCTTTTTGATCGTGATCTTTTCAAAGGGTTCCTTCTTCAGCAATTCCTTGAAGCTCCGCGCCATGGCCTGCTCAATGTCTCTCTTTTCTTCCGGTCCCACTAAAACCCCCTGCAGTGTCTTTCTCTCCAAAATTCTTCTTCAGCCAACCCCTGACGGCGCCTTCCCCCTCGCCCGTGCCGGGCCGTCCCGTCCTGCGCGCGATCATCCACGCGATGATCCTGTCCTTCTTCCACAGGACGACCGCGATGACCAGGATCTGGATCACCAGGGAGATGATCATGTAGCCCCAGTCGCCGTGCATGATAAAGCTCCCTGCCATACATCCCATCAGGATCTGGAGAAAGGATCCCGCCATGACCGCCTGCACGTAATCCTTCAAAGTCATGCCGGTCTGCGCGGCGATATAAGGAATGATCCCGTTCGGAATGAGCGGCACCATGTTGATCACACTGACCATAAACATGGGCGGCGTGCTGCGCAGTTTTTCCAGAAACTTCCTTCCCCGCCCGTCGATGGAGATCCTGTCCATGCGGTTTCCGCCCATTCTCCTTGCAAAGGCAAAAACGAGGGCATTAGCAATAACAAACCCCGTGTAGCACAAAAGGAAGGCCTTCCACCATCCGTAGATCAGGCCGGCCGCGATCTGGATCGCCATGCCCGGCAGGACCACGCTGACCACCTGTATGCCGGAAAGCAGCATGACGCTGATGATGCCTTTCGCGCCCTGCTGCTCCGCAAGATATTCAGCGATTTTCTGTTCATTGCCTTCGCGAAGGAGCGGCAGAAGTCCCGGCAGCATACTGCCGAACGCGTGCCATACCAGATAGATCACGAGGGCGGCGATCAATAGAGGCGGGAGCTTTTTCTTTATTTTATATCGGAGGGTATTCTCCCGTATTTCCATGTAATACCTCCGCTTATATAAAGGGCGCTCTGGCCCTGTTCACTCTTACTGTCTACCATCCAGGGATTACCTTACTATACACTATCCGGAGGGATTTCTCAAGAAAGTCATCCCCGCAGCCGCATGGCCAGGAGAACGCCCAGATAGAGCACAGGCTGATGGAGCAGATAGATCAGGAGGGAATGCCTTCCCATAAAGGAAAAAACAGGGATCTCAAACGTAAAGACAGGCCGGTCAAAGCACCTCTTCCGCAGCATAAGGCGGCCGGTCATATCCCCGCAGAGATATAAGAAGGCCCATGGGATCATGGAAAAGTAGTCCGTGGAGAAAAAGCCGGGCGGCGGAAATCCCAGCCATGCGGTGAAGTAATCCCGGTACAAAGTACCCGGAAGAGCCTGCACAAAAGGGTGCCCGGGACCGAGCACGCCCGCATTGACATGCCTTGTACAGACAAACAGGACTGCTGACAACGCGAGCACGGTTATAAGCGCCGCCGCAGGATATGCGCGGTCCCCCGTCACGCGCCTGAAGATCCCCAGAATGAGCATGCAGGATCCCAGTAGTGTCAGGACGCCGAAAACGACGCGTTCCTCCGGCAGCGCAATGACCGTTACGGCCGTCACCAGGGCGCCCGCGGCAAAAACCTCCGCGCCCCGCCGCAGGATCCTCCTCGAAAACGGAACGCAGAGCCCCGACAAAAGGATGAAGGTCCAGCAGATGCTCTGCTGCCACAAAAAGGCGCCTTTGCCATGGTACCAGTCCCACGGGGCGCCCAGAAGCCAGACCGCGTCCCAGCAGGCATGGTACAAAATCATGCTCAGAAGCGTGACGCCCCTGATCGTATCCAGGAGCGCGATGCGGGCTCCTTTCCCTGTATCCTTATATTTCATAGTCTTTTTCACGATCCTGTAAAGACAGCGCTGACTGTCCGGAAAAATGTGGTACAATTAGATTTACACTTATGATCTTAAAAGGAGGCAGCATGGAGATCGAACGAAAATGGATGGTATCGGACTGGCCCGGAGCGGATCTGCCCCTCATCAAACAGGAGCGCATGCGCCAGGGGTACATCAGCGTTCATCCCACCGTCCGGATCCGGGAGGAGGCGCTCGAAGGCGGCGGCACGGAGTACATCCTCTGCTGCAAGTCTTCCGGGACGCTGGTGCGAAAGGAGATCGAGATCTCCATCCCGCGCGACAAGTTCGCGCTTTTGGAGGACCTGATCGGCCTGCCCATGATCGAGAAGCTCCGCAGGACCTACCTTCTGCCCGACGGCATGCATCTGGAGGTCAGTCACGTGGATACCGGTCTTCCCACGGAATTCTGGTACGCCGAAGTCGAGTACCCCGACGAGCGGACGGCCCGCAGCTGGGAGCCCGGCTCCGTCGGACTCGCGGACTACCTGCACGACGAAGTGACCGACGACCCCGGGCAGTCCATGGGCGCCTACTGGGAAAACACCCGCATGCACGAAAGGAAATCGTTATGAATAATTTTGAGGGCTACATCACCAATATCATCTTCGGGATCATCCTGCTTTTAGGCTACAATTTCTGCGGGATCATTCCGACCATCCTGGGCTTTCTGACCTGGTTCCTGATCAACCGGATCCTCGGAGACCGGTTTGCGGAGGAGCAGAAAGCTTCGATCATCAGCGCCGCGGCCGGCATCGGCGTCGCCGTCATCGCCGCCCTGATCATGCGCCTGATCCTCAGGAGCTGAGCCTTCCTTCGCTGTGACAATTACGATTATATAATAAACCGAACGGTAATATCTGTTTTTATAAGCCCAAATATAACCATCCGAGGGTTTTTGCACGCTTTGCGTGCACTAGCCTCAGATGGTTATATTTGGGCTTTCTCTAAAATCAGAAACTATGTCAGTCTATATTTCTCGTCGCCACGACATCCACGCCGGTCCCGCAGACGTTCTTCACGATGACGTCCCCGATCCTGACGGGAGCCTCGACCCGTACCCTGTCGATCTCTTCCATACACTGGAAGATCATGCTCTTGGGAATATTGCCCTTTGTTTTGACGGACACGCGGGGCCCCGATCCGCCGCGGACGACGACGGTCGACGTCACCGTTCTCTCGGGCTTTGTCACCTCCTGACGGGCGTATTTATCGCCGATGGGGCAGGTATTGCCCGTCACCGAAACGATCTTCTCCCCGTCCATCTCCACCGTGATCTGGCAGCCCATGGGGCAGCCGATGCATGTGAGATTTCTCTTTTCCATGTCTTTTTCCTCCTTCTGCCCTGTCACTGCGCTTCAATTTTAATGGTCACGGTCTTCAGGCCGGGTCTTGCCGCCAGCTGCTTTTTCTGCAGGATGACCTGCTCCATTTCGCCCGGCGCCATGATCCGCTTTTTCATATGCTGTACGCGCTCATCGTCCAGATAAACGCTCACATAGGAATCCTTGAAGACAGCGCCCACGCGGAAGCGGACCGTGAGGAGATCGTCCATCCTGTTTACATGGATGGTGGAAGGCACGGTGTAGCGTGCGCCGTCCGTCGCCACAAGACGGACCTCTTCGCCGGCTTCCCCGGCTCCCTCCCCCTCCTGCACATAGCGGGCCGCGTTGGCGCCGGCCCTTGCGGCCTCCTCGGAAACGAAGTCCACCAGATCGTGCACGTGCAGGACGTTCCCGCAGGCAAAAACACCCGGGATACTGGTCTCGAGACGCTCGTTGACAAAGGGGCCGCTGGTGACGGGATTCATCTCTACGCCGCATCCCCTGGAGAGCTCATTCTCCGGGATCAGGCCGGTCGAGAGCAGCAGCGTGTCGCAGGTATAGCGCACCTCCGTGCCGGCAATAGGTTTCATATCCGGCCCCACTTCCGCGATCGTGACGGCTTTGACGCGCTCTTTTCCCTCTATATCCACTACCGTGTGGGAGAGCTTGAGCGGGATCCCGTAATCGTCCAGGCACTGGACGATGTTGCGCTTTAAGCCGCCGGAAAAAGGCATCAGCTCAGCCACGACCTTTACCTTAGCGCCCTCGAGGGTCATGCGGCGGGCCATGATCAGTCCGATGTCGCCCGAACCCAGGATGACGACTTCTTTTCCGGGCATATAGCCCTCGATGTTGACCAGGCGCTGTGCCGTGCCGGCGCTGTAGATGCCGGCCGGACGGTAACCGGGGATATTCAGGGCGCCGCGTGGCCTCTCGCGGCATCCCATCGCCAGGATCACCGCGCCCGCCCTGATCTGAAACATCCCGTCCGTGCGGTTCATGGCGGTGACCACCTTGTCATGGCTGATGTCCATGACCATGGTGTCCAGCTTATATTCGATCTTTCTCTGAAGGACCTGCTCCTCGAAGCGGTAAGCATACTCGGGGCCCGTCAGTTCTTCCTTAAACGTGTGGAGTCCGAAGCCGTTGTGGATGCACTGGTTCAGGATGCCGCCCAGCTCTTTGTCCCTCTCTATGATGAGGATGCTCTCCACGCCCGCGTCTCTGGCCGCGACGGCTGCCGCAAGGCCCGCGGGGCCTCCGCCCACGATGACGATATCATAAGAAGTCATTCCTCTACCCCCTTTGTTCTTCCGATCACAAGTCTGGATGCGCGGCCGTGTTTGGTGATCTCCTCGTAGGGAAGCCCCAGCTCGCGGTTGATGATCTCCATCGTGCGGGGGGAGCAGAACCCTGCCTGGCAGCGGCCCATGCCCGCCCTTGTCCGGCGCTTTACGCCGTCCAGGGATCTCGCGCCAAGGGGTCTTCTGATCGCGTCGATGATCTCGCCTTCCGTGACCGATTCGCAGCGGCAGATGATCCGTCCGTACGCGGGATTCTTCTTGATCAGCTCATTTCTCTCCTCAAGGGAAAGCGCCGACGGATCAAGGATCCCTTTGCGGGTCCCCACCCAGTCTTCCTTTTCTTCAAGGCCCAGCTTCTCCTTCATCATGGCGCCGATATACTCTCCGATCGCCGGGCAGGAGGACAGACCGGGGGACTCTATCCCCGCACAGTCGATGAAGTGCGGCGCGTCCTCCGCCTCTCCGATGATGAATTCGCCGCCCTCCTCGTGGGCGCGCAGACCGGCAAAAGAAGTGATGACCTGCCGCATCGGAAGATCCCTGACCTGGTCGCCCGCTCTTGCGATCAGCGTATCAATGCCTTCCGCGGTGGTGTTGCACCCCTCCCTGTCCTCCACGTCGACCGCCGTGGGGCCGACAAGGAGATTTCCGTGGACCGTGGGCGTTACCAGGACCCCCTTGCCCATTTTGGTGGGCTGAGCGAAGATCGTGTGGCTGACATGTCCGCCTGCGGTCTTGTCCAGCAGGCAGTAGTCGCCGCGCCGGGGTGTGATGCGGATCTTCTTTTCGCTGACCATGTTGTGCAGTACGTCAGCGTAGACGCCCGCCGCATTGATCACGTAGCGCGCTCTGTACTCCCCGTTGTTTGTACGGATCTTCCAGACCGGCTCGCCGCACTTTTCGCAGGTGAAGGGCGTCAGCGCCTCCACCTTCGTATTGAAGAAGAAGTCGACCCCGTTCACGTTAGCGTTTTCCGCCAATGCGATATTGAGCATAAAGGGACAGATGATCGCGCTGGTCGGCGCGTAGAGGGCCGCGACCACGTTTTCGGACAGATTGGGTTCCATCGCGAGGCACTCCTGCCTGTCCAGGATCCGCAGGTCCTTCACGCCGTTTGCGACGCCGCGCTCATACAGCTCCCGCAGTCCGTCCTTCCCGGATTCATCTATGCATACGACCATGGCGCCGTTTCTCTTGTAGGGAATGTCGAGATCCCTCGCCAGCTCCTCCATCATCTCGCTGCCGCGCACATTGAAGCGGGCCTTCAGCGTTCCCGTCTCCGCGTCAAAACCGGCGTGCACGATCGCGCTGTTGGCCTTGGATGTGCCGCAGCAGACGTCCTCCTCCTTTTCAAGGACGCAGACGCTGAGCTTGTAGCGCGACAATTCGCGTGCCGCCGCGGCGCCTGTCACGCCCGCGCCGATGATAATCACATCATACATAAAATGTTTCCTCCTGTACTTAAAAAGGGCCGGACAATCCGCGCACTGTCTGCGTTTCCCGATTGCCTGACCCAGTTTCTTCAGAATGTACTATAATAATAGGATTACAACTCCACCAGAAATGATTCAATCAGACTGCCGAAAGTGTCTCTGACAGTACTATTATAGCCTGCGGACAGCCTAAAAGGAAGTATCTTCTTCGGCCCGGGGATCCTATTTTGCCCAGCCGAGCGTGGCGCTGACGGCATGCTTCCAGCCCTTCAGCTCCTCCTCCCTGGTCTTTTCATCCATTTTCGGCTCAAAGGTCCTGTCGAGCGTCCAGTTTCTGATCACGTCTTCCTTGCTCTTCCAAAAGCCCGCCGCAAGACCCGCAAGATAGGAAGCGCCCATCGCGGTCGTCTCCACACATGCGGGGCGCTGCACACAGGCGCCGATCACGTCGGACTGGAACTACATCAGGAAATCGTTCCTGCAGGCGCCGCCGTCCGCCTTCAGGGCGTTCAGGCGGATCCCGGAGCCCTCCTCCATGGCCTCCAAAACGTCATGGGTCTGGAAAGCCAGAGATTCCAGCGTCGCCCGGATGATATGATACTTGTTGACGCCGCGGGTCAGCCCCACGATGGCGCCGCGCGCGTAGGGATCCCAGTAGGGCGCGCCGAGGCCCGTGAAAGCGGGAACCACATAGCAGCCGGCGGTGTCCTCCACCCGGGTGGCAAAGTACTCGGAATCGGAAGACTGGTCGATGACCCTGAGCTCATCGCGAAGCCACTGGATCGCGGCGCCCGCGACAAAGACGGAGCCTTCCAGCGCGTACTCGACTCTGCCGTCCAGCCCCCACGCCACGGTGGTCAGAAGGCCGTTGCCCGGAAACAGCGGTTTTTCGCCGATGTTCATCAGCATAAAGCAGCCCGTTCCGTAAGTGTTTTTCGCCTCGCCGGGCGTAAAGCAGGTCTGCCCGAAGAGCGCCGCCTGCTGGTCGCCCGCAACGCCCGCGATCGGGATGGGCCCGCCAAAAAATTCCGGGTCGGTCTCTCCGAAAAGACCGCTGGAGGGCTTTGCCTCGGGGAGCATGTTCATGGGGACTTCCAGCCTCTCACAGAGCTCCTCGTCCCACTCGAGCGTGTTGATGTTGAAGAGAAGGGTCCTAGACGCGTTGGAGTAATCCGTCGCGTGCACCCTGCCCTTGGTCAGCTTGTAGATCAGCCAGCTGTCGACCGTGCCGAAGGCCAGTTCTCCCGCCTCGGCCCGCTCGCGCAGGCCCTCGACGCTGTTCAGGATCCAGCGCAGCTTGGTGCCGGAAAAATAGGGATCGAACACCAGTCCCGTCTTGTGATAGGCGCTGTCGGCGATATCCGGGTATTTTTCCGTCAGCTCGGCCTTCATGCCGGCGGTCCTCCGGCACTGCCAGACGATCGCGCGATATACGGGCTGCCCCGTTTTTCTGTCCCAGACGATGACCGTCTCGCGCTGATTGGTGATGCCGATGGCGGCGATGTCGCGGGAGGAGGCGCCTGCCTTCTGCATGGCCTGTCTTGCGACGCCAAGCTGCGTCTGCCATATCTCGTTCGCGTCGTGCTCCACCCAGCCCGGCTGCGGATAGTACTGTGTGAATTCCTTCTGCGCCATGCTGCAGATCTCGCCCTTCCCGTTAAAGAGGATACATCTGCTGCTGGTCGTGCCGGCATCCAGTGCCATTACATATTTCGCCATCTCTCACTCCGTCTGCACAAACTTGATGAACGCCTGCATTTCCCTCTTCGTCTTAAACCTGGCCGTATACATGAAGCGGCCCATCTGGGGCCAGTTCACGGGAGGCATCTCCTCCTGCATGACGATGCTGTCCCCGTAGCGCTCCATGATCTCCTCGTGGGTGTGCTTATAGGAGCGTCCCTCCTTGCGGCCGGCGTAGACGCAGTAGTACTTCTGTTTCGCCTCCGGCTCGCGGCGCTCGTTGAAGGCGACCATGTCGGCGTAGATCTGGTAGATGTCCGCCGAGTGGGCGAAATTGATCATGTCGGGCGTATAGCCTCCCGGCGGGCGCATGTTGACCTCCAGGCCGGCGTAGTCCCCGGGTTCGCCGAGGCCTCTGAGCTCCTTGGTGAGCTTGAAGAACTCCAGGTGCACGATCCGGCGGTTCACGCCAAAACTCTTCACGGTCCTTCTCCCGACCTCCCGGAGCTTTTCGTCCACGGTCGGATTGGTGTAGTATTTCAGATTGATATCGTCGTTGACGACGTTCATGATGGGGTCCGGCCAGGTGGTCATATTTTCGAACAGGGGGTCGCCGTTCGCGTCCAGGACCGCCTCGTAGGAGATCAGGTCTCCCTGCATGAACTCCTCCATGACATAGGGAACGGAAGGAAGCGCTCCGTAGAACCGCTCGAGTTCCTCATCACTGCTGATCTTCCACGTATCCGCCGCGCCGACGCCCACATCGGGCTTCACGATCACGGGATAGCCGACCGCCGCGATAAAGGACCTGGCCGACTCGATGTTCGTGACGGGGCACTGCCTCGCGGTGGGAATGCCGGCTTCCAGATACATCTTCTTCATCTGGGATTTTTCCTTGATGAAGCCGATCCGGTCGCTCTGGATGCCCGTGGTCACGTTAAAATCGGTGCGCAGGCGGGCGTCCTGCTCCAGCCAGAACTCGTTCAGGGATTCGATCCAGTCGATCTTTCCGTACTTGAAGGAAAAAAACGCCACGGCCCGGAATACCTGGTCGTAATCCGCAAGGGAATCCACCTTGTAGTACTCCGTCAGCGCTCCCTTGAGACCGTCCTCGAGACCGTCGTAGGGGGCGTCGCCGATTCCCAGCACATTTACGCCGTTGCGGCGCAGCCTGTCGCAGAAATTCCAATACGTATGCGGAAAGTTGGGGGAGATGAAGATAAAGTTCATATGTACACCTTCCTTTCTTTTATTATGCCGCCGTCACCTGTCGCCCAGAAGAAAAGGCAGGAAATAATCCATCTGCTTAAACCACCAGGGCCAGTCGTGATTGACATCATAGCCCCAGAAATCGCACCAGACATCGATCCCCTTTTCCTCGAACACGCTCTGCAGGTACCGCAGCGACCGGATCCCGTCCTCCTCCCAGGCGCCCTGCCCGACGCAGATGATATTCTGCTTCCGGTTGTAGAGCTCTATGTAAGGGTGGTTTGCGGGCATGTTGGGCAGATATCTCTCGGGAGAATTCATATAGAGCGTCGCGTCCATCCATCCGTCAAAAAAGCAGTCGCTGTCATACACGCCCGAAAGCGCCAGCATCCCGGAAAAGAGGTCCGGCCTGCGCAGGAACATGTTGACGGCGTGGTTGGCGCCCAGGCTGCACCCGGTCGTGATGGGGAGCCATCCGTTCGTTCTGTCCAGGATAAAGGGCACCGCCTCCTCGGTGATATAGTGAAAATACTGCTCCTGCCGCGCCGCGCGCCAGGTCTTGTCCCAGTCCTTGGGGGACCAGCTCTCGCTGTCGACCGTATCCACGACAAAATAGCGGATCCTTCCGTTTTCCAGATAGCCGCTGAGGCGGTCGATCATGCCGAACTCCTCGTAGTTGCGGCACATGGAATCCTGGGTCGGGAAAGCCAGAAACGGCAGTCCGTCGTGGCCGTAGATCATCATGTGCATCTCTTTCCCGAGCGCCTGGCTGTAGTGGGTGAACGCTTCCGTGTACATAGCTCCTTAACTCCTTTCCAAACCTCTCCTTACTCTCCGATGGCACTCCGGATGGCCCGCATCAGATCCTCGTACTCCTCGAAGGCCGGGAGCTGCGGATAGTCCGCCCTGATCCGGTCGGTCGTGCGGAACAAAAAGCCCGCCTTGCCCGCCTGGATCATCGCCAGGTCATTGTAGCTGTCGCCCGCCGCGATGGTGTCAAAGCCGATGGACTGGAGCGCGCGCACCGTCGAGAGCTTGGAATCCTGAATGCGCATCTTAAAGCCCGTGATCTCTCCGTCCGGCGCCACTTCCAGCGTGTTGCAGAAGATCGTGGGCCACCCCAGCTTCTCCATGAGGGGCGTGGCGAACTGCGTAAAGGTATCGCTGATGATGATGACCTGCGTGAAGCTCCTGAGTTCGTCCAGGAACTGTTTTGCGCCGGGCATGGGCTCTATTTTGGCGATGACGTCCTGGATCTCCTTCAGCCCGAGGCCGTGCTCCTTGAGGATCCCTATGCGCCACTTCATCAGTTTGTCGTAATCGGGCTCATCCCTGGTCGTCCTTCTCAGCTCGGGGATTCCGCTCACCTCCGAGAATGCGATCCAGATCTCCGGCACCAGCACGCCTTCCAGGTCCAAACATACAATATTCATATAGTCTCCTTATCCCTTATTCTTTGTCATACAGATCCAGGAATTCTTCCAGCGTCAGGTCATGCTCCATGATGTAGGCCGCCGCTTCCTCTCCCACGTAGCGGAAATGCCACGGCTCATAGATGATGCCCGTCACGTCTTCCTTCCCCTCCGGGAAGCGGAGTATAAACCCGTACTCATGACAGTGTTCGTACATCCATTGATAGAGATTCGTCTCCTCCAGCGACCTGTCCTTTCGCTCGTAGTAGCGGTCCGTGATGTCGCAGCACAGCCCGGTCTGGTGTTCGCTCGTCCCGGGTCTCGCCACGATCGTGGCCGCCGTCTCCTCGCCGTATTCCGCCGCTTTTCTCCTAAAGAGGTAGGACTGCTCGTCATAGCTGCGGTACCCGGAGGAAAGAAAGACCGACAGGCCCTCGTCCCGGGCGGCCTGCGAAAAGGCCTGCATGGCGCCTATGATCCGCGCGTCAAAACGCTGCCCCTCCAGGGTCTCCAGTTCCGGCGTATAGCCGCCGATATCGTGCCACGGATTCGCCAGGATGAACTCCCAGCTCTCCGGGTCGATCTGCGGTCTGTCCCAAAATGGATCCGCCTCCCTGGCGGCCCTCTCCGCCTCCGCGGCCGCAGCCGCTTTCACGGACTCTGCCATCTCCTTCGCCCGCGCCGGTCCGCCCGGCACCGGCGAGACCTTCTCCCGGATCCCGCCTGTAAACGGCAGGCCGCAGATCCGCGGCGCGCCCTCTCCCCCGGCGGCGCTTTCCGTCACGAAGGCAGAGAGGGTGGTGACCAGGACGGCCGCAGCCATGAGCGCCGCAGCCGCCACGGCCAGTTTCCGCATGTTCCGCATCAGGTCTCTCCCTTCAGCGTCTTTTTATTTTCGTACATCGCGGCGCCGGCCCTGTCGCAGACGCTCTGCAGCTGCAGATCCTCTCCCGGGCGGAGCTCCGCCATGCCCCTTGCGATCACGACCCTGCCCGCGTCGGCGTGCCAGCGGTCCACTTCGTCCATTTTTTTGAGGAGCGCTTCCCGGTTGTTGAAATCCTGCCCCTCCAGGATCGCGGCGAACTCGTCCCCGCCCACGCGGAAGACGGGGCTTCGCTTGAAGGTATTGCAGATGACCGAGCAGGCGCTTCTTATGAATTCGTCCCCGGCCTTGCGCCCGTACGCCTCATTGATCTTCTTAAGCCCGTTTACGTCAAAAACCACGACCGCGCATTCGGGCCTCTCCCCGGCGGCGAGTCTCTGGTTCATGACCTCCTGGGCCTGTACAAAGGCCTGCAGGCTCTTTACGCCCGTGAGGGCGTCCCGCCCCGAGGCGTGTCCCGTGATATCCGGTTCCTGCCCCGGTCTGTTCCCGAGCATCATCTCCTCATCCACGCCGGTCATTCCCACCACGATGTGATGGTTGTCGTGGGTCCTGGCCCGGACGGCTTTGGTCGTATAATAGGTGGGCTCTCCCCCGACCATGAGACGGTAGGTCATCGAGAAGGGCTGCGATCCGATCAGCTGTGAAATGAGCGTTTCCTTTTCCAAAAAGAGAGAGACGCGCAGCTGGTCCTCCGGATAGATATTCTTCTCTATGCTGTCGCGGATATCCGAGAAGAAATCCGCCCCGCTCCTTTTGATCTGCAGATCCTCGTACCGCCCTTCTGCGCTGAATTCCACGTAGTGCCCGTTCTCCACGTCTACATAATAGATGCTTTCAAAGCCGCTGGAAAGCGCGTGCGCGATGGTGGCGAAATCCGACTCGTCGCGCGTCTTCTTCCGGGGCGTCTTCTTCTCCTCTTCCTTCTCCGCCTCCTCGATCCGGCCCAGACTGGCCCGTTCCCTGACAAAGGACTCATACTCGTCCACAGGGATCGGCCTGGAGAAATAATACCCCTGCACGATATCGCACCCCATGGCCTTTAAGGCGAACAGCTGCTCCTCCGTCTCCACGCCCTCCGCGATGACCGGTACCTGCAGATAATCCGCGATATCGATGATCACTTCCAGCATACGGGTATCCCTGCGTCCGCTGAAGGCCGTACGGATGAATTTCATGTCCAGCTTCAGCGCGTCAATGGGCAGGTTCGAGATCATATTCAGCGAGGAATACCCCGTCCCGAAATCGTCCATCTCGATCTTAAAGCCCAGAAGCCGCAGCTCGTTTACCGTGTTGATGATCTGCTCCGAATCCTGCGTATAGGCGGATTCGGTGATCTCCAGATACAGATCCCCGGTGCTGATTCCGTTCTCCTCAAGGATCTGCAAAAACGTCTCCACCAGGCCCGGATCGTACATGTCGATCCTGGACACATTGACCGAGACCGGCACGGCAAAACCGAATTTCTCCCTCCATCCGGCGATCTGCCTGGCCGCCTCTCTCCAGACATACATGTCCAGCTCCTGGATCAGGCCGTTCTCCTCAAACAGCGGGATGAACACGCCCGGGCTGATCATGCCGAGCTCGGGATGGTCCCACCGCACCAGCGCCTCCGCGCTGTTCAGGACCGGGATATCCGGGCGGATATCAAATTTGGGCTGGTAGTAGACGACGAACTGACGCTCATTTATGGCCCTGTGGAAATCCTCGATCAGCTGCTCGGTATACATCTCCGATTCGTGCATCGCGTCGTCGTAGGTCCCGATGGCCCCGCCAAAACTCCCGCGCACCGTATCTGCCGCGATCTTGGCCCTGTCGAAGCGCCGCTCGATGTCGATCGCCTTGTCCGCGCAGGAATAGACGCCCATCCGCAGGCGGACGCGCCCCCGGCTGCGCTCTTCTCCCTCGAAGCTCTTCGAGGCGCACTGGAAGAAATCACTGTAATCCTCCCTGTGCGGGCAGTAGACGAGAAACGTGTCGGCTTCCCTCCTGCACACGATGCCGCCGTCCGGCCCGACCATACCCACTGCGGTGCTGCCTATCTTTTTCAGCACCTCATCCGCGTATGCCTTGCCGTAGCGCTCGTTGAGGATATGGAAGTGGTTGATATCGATGACCACCGCGTCCATCGCCCTGTCCTTGTGGAAGTTGTCGTACTGCTCGGCGTACCTGTAAAAAAACTCCTTGTTGTAGAGCCCCGTCAGCGGATCCCGCTCCGTTGACTGGATGATGTCCCGGTCCTCGGAGAGCTCGATGGTGCGCAGGACTCTCGCCGCCACCACGCCTGCCTGCGGATAAGGCTTGGAAATAAAGTCGATGGCTCCAAGGCCGAGGCATTCCACCTCCGCCGTCTGGTCTGACGTCATCACGATGACCGGTATATGCGCGGTCTCCGGATTCTCCTTCATCTTTCGAAGGACCTCCATGCCCGGAACAGCGGGCATCATCAGATCCAGCAGGACCAGCGAGAGCGTATCCCGGTTGTCCCACGTCTTCTGCAGGGCCTGTGCCCCGTCTTCCGCAAAGATCACCTCATAATCCGATTCCAATATTGCCCTGAGGATCTCTCTGTTGATCATCTCGTCATCTGCGATCATGATCTGCCTTTTCCCGTTGGCAGAATGAAATTTCACATGACTCTTTAGCATAAACACCTCTTGCCGACATAGTCTAAACAGTACTGAATCATGTAAAGTATACCACAATCCCGATATTTTGACGCGAAAAAACCGTCCCGGATTCCTCCGGAACGGTTTTCCCGCAATACTGTATTTTCAGAAAAAACGAGGAACTATACTTTCCATCAGGTTTTCACCCCATCCCCGCCGGAAAGTCCATTCGATCAGTCTCTCTCTACCAGCGCGACGCATCCCATTCCGCCGCCGATGCAGAGTGTGGCGAGACCCTTCTTGGCATCTCTCTTCTCCATCTCGTGAAGGAGGGTCACCAGGATACGGGCGCCCGAGCATCCCACGGGATGGCCCAGCGCGATCGCGCCGCCGTTCACGTTCAGGATGGCCCTGTCAAAGCCGAGCTCCTTGCCGACCGCGACGGACTGCGCCGCAAACGCCTCGTTCGCCTCGATCAGGTCGATATCCTCTGTCTTCCAGCCCGTGCGCGCGAAGACCTTCTTCACGGCAGCGACGGGACCTACGCCCATGATGCTGGGATCTACGCCGCCCAGCGCGCCGGTCACCCACGTCGCCATGGGCTTCACGCCGAGTTCCTTCGCCTTCTCTTCGCTCATTACGACGATGGCCGCAGCGCCGTCATTGATGCTGGAGGCATTGCCTGCGGTGGTCACGCCGTCCTTGTTGATGGCTCTGAGCTTGCCGAGGCTCTCGGGGGTCACGCCCTCGCGGGGACCTTCGTCCGTGTCCACGACCACTTCGCCCTTCTTGGTCTTGATGGTGACGGGCACGATCTCTTCTGCGAAACGGTTGCTCTTCTGCGCTGCTACAGCCCTGTTCTGGGATTCCGCGGAGAAGACATCCAGCTCTTCGCGGGTCAGGCCCCACTTGGCTGCTACGTTGTCAGCGGTCTGGATCATGTGATAGTTGTTGAATGCGTCCCAAAGTGCGTCGTTGACCATGGTGTCGACCAGAACGCCGTTGTTCATGCGGTAGCCGAAGCGAGCCTTCATTGCCGCGAACGGAGCCATGGACATGTTCTCCGTACCGCCTGCCACGACGATATCGGCGTTGCCGCTGATGATCATCTCGGCTGCCTGGTTTACGCAGTCAAGACCGGAACCGCAGACGACGTTGATGGTCACTGCCGGCACTTCCACGGGAAGGCCTGCCTTGATGGAAGCCTGACGCGCCACGTTCTGGCCCTGACCGGCCTGGATGACGCAGCCGAACATCACTTCGTCGACCTGCTCGGGCTTTACGCCTGCGCGGTTAAGCGCTTCACGGATTACGATCGCTCCGAGTTCGGGAGCGGGAACATTGGAGAGCGCGCCGCCCATCTTGCCGATGGGGGTTCTGCATGCACCTGCCAGTACGACTTTTCTTGCCATAAATTACCTCCTGCGTGTTTTCAGTTTGTGCTGTGTGCCCCATCCCCATAAGGCGCACAGCACATGTCAAGAAACCCTTACTATTGATTATAGTTCGCATGCGAACTATTTGCTTATTAACTTTATATCTTATTCAAAAGGGCCTGTCAACCGCTTTTCCGCACTAATCACACGTTATATTATTAACACGAAAGAGGCCGAAAAAAGGAGCACCCGCAGTTTTTATGCGAGTGCCCCGTTTGCCGGCCGTTTTATTTGGAAGCTTTCAGGAGCTTGAACCGCTGTGCGGCCATCGCCGCGATCGCGGCCGCCGCAAGCAGCGCCAGGAGCCATCCCCACACGGGAACCTCCCGGATGCTGAAGCAGCGCACGTTGATCCACATCTGGTTGATCAGCGCGTTCTGCTCCTCGTTGAAGTAGACCATGATGCAGGAGCGGTCGATCACGTCCTCGGGCGGGTAGGCCGCCGACAGCTGCCGGTTGACCTGGTCCGCGGGAGCCGAGATCACATATTCGTCCTCTTCCTCCCCGGCGCCGTCTCCGTCCGCAAAGAAATAGGACAGATCGTAATCGACGACGTCCTCCTCGTCCTCCTCCGCGCCGTAGTTGTAGTCGGCGTACTCGAAGATCCGCGGGTCGTCCCCGCCGGACAGTACGGATGTGTAGCCGATGTAGTACATGTTCCGGATCGCGTTGTCCGGCCTGGAAACAAAGTTGATGAAGGCCTCTGCCGCGTGCTGCCGGGCCGGGTCGTTCCCGATCCCTCTCTTGAGCATGACCCATCCGTCAAAATAGATGTCCGTGCTCTCCTCCGGCACCGCGAAGGCCAGCTCGAAGTCGTCCTCGTCCGCCTGGTCCATGGTGTAGACGGCGTCGCCGGACCACTGGTAATTGGCGACCACCTTGCCCGTGATCATGTCGGCCTTCCCGGCGTCCGTCTCAAAGGAGTAAACGTTGTCCTTGACCCGCTTGAGGTAGTCCTGCACCTGTGCGATCATCTCCGGGGACGTGTCGTTCATCTCGTCCTCCAGGCGCTGTGCGTAGTCGGGATCCCCGCGGAATTCCTCCGAGGTGAGCAGGTCCGACTTGATGGCGCCCACCGCGGCAAAATAGGCCTCTCGCACGCTGTCCTTGATCGTCACCTGCCGCTCGAAGTCCGGGTTGGTCAGGATGTCCCAGGTGGAGGCCTGTTCCTCCGTCACCTCCTCCGGATTGTATACGATGCCGGTGACCCCCCACATGTACCCGGCCGCGTATTTGGACCAGTACTCGCCGCCGATCCCCTTGGTCTCGAAGATGTTCCGGATGTAGGGGGAGACGCCGCGGATATAGAAATTATTCTCCTGCGACTCGTCAAAAAAGTCCTCGGACAATGGCACCAGCTGGTCTTCCGCCATCAGCTTCATGATCATGTATTCGGAGGGACAGACCAGGTCGTACACGTCGCCCAGGGTCAGGGTGTTGTAGAGATCCTCATTGGTGCCGAAGGTGGAATATTCGACTTTGACCTCCGTGCCGTACGTCTCCTCGTACCATTCCTCAAAGTCCTCCACCATGTTGTTCTCGCCGATGATATCGCCCGAGGGGAGCTCGATCGTCTCCTCCTCGTCCCAGTCGCCCAGGTCGATATATTCCTCCCAGTTGCAGACCCGGAGCACGATCCTGTCCGGCTTTTCCTGGGCCGCCCGGGCGGGAAGGACGGACCCGGCCGCCGCCGCGGGGATGAGGACCGCGGCCAATACTGCAAACAGACTTCTGCGATGTCTATTAAACATTGGCGCCTCCTCTCCTTACACTGTTCTCCAGGCGTGCCTTCTCCGCCCGCATGGAGCGGATATTCATGCCCAGCACGATCAGTACGACGATCACGAAGATCACCGTGGAGAGCGCCCACAGCGCCGTCTTGATCGAGGTCTGCGCGCCCTTGGTCGCGTTGACCACATAGGTGCTGATCGTGTCAAAGGTCGCGGGCTTTGTGTAAGTGGCGATAAAATAGTCATCCAGCGACAGCGTGACGGCCAGCGCGAAGCCGGAGATGATGCCCGGCACGATCTGCGGGATCACGATGTCGCGCAGCGCGATAAATGGCGTCGCGCCCAGATCCAGCGCCGCCTCGTAGATGCTGGGATCCATCTGCTTGATCCTGGGCATGACCGACAGGAACACAAAAGGCGCACAGAGCGTCACGTGTCCCGCCACCAGCGGGATGTAGGAATCCTTGCTGATGTGCAGCACGACCACCAGCAGGATGCAGGTGGAGAAGCCGGTCACCACGTCCGCATTGACGACGGGGACCTGGTTGAGGGAAGTGATGAAAGCGTTCACGCCGCGCCTGGAATAAAAGGCCCCGATGGCTCCCATGGTCCCGAGGATAGTGGCGATGAAGGCCGAGCCCAGAGCCAGCAGGATTGTACCAAGGATCATGTCGGTCAGCTCGGACGTCGTAAACAGCGTCACATAATTCTGCAGGGAAAAACCGCGCACCGCGCCGATATGCGTGGAGCCGGTAAAGCTGTAAAAAGCCAGCAGAAGGATGGGCAGATACAAAAACGCCAGCACCAGGACGAGGAAGAGAACGCGCGCCGCGTCCGCGGCGGTCTTATTCTTTTTATTCAAAGCAGGGCACCTCCTCTCGCCGTCTCCTCTTCGCCGCCTCCCGTCAGGAGCGTGAACAGGCAGATCAGGGCCAGCAGGATCAGGGAGATCATCGATCCGCCGTGCCAGTTGTAGGCGGCAAAATAGCTCCCGATCAGGCTTCCCATGATATACGTGCTGTTGTACAGCATATCCAGCACCACGTAGTTGGTCATGGCCGGCAGGAACACCATGGATACGCCGCTGATGATGCCGGGGACCGAGAGCGGGAGGGTGATCTGCAAAAAGGTGCGCAGACTGTCCGCGCCAAGGTCCATGGCCGCTTCCCGCAGGGCGCCGTCCAGCTTGGAGATGGTCGTGAACAGCGGCAGGATCATAAAGGGCAGGAAGTCATAGGTCATGCCGATGACCGCATTCAGGAAGGGATGCATGGCCAGGTTTCCCTCCAGCACGTTCAGGATCTCCTTCAGCGCCGTGATGCGCAGGGAGAAATTGATCCACATGGGAAGGACGAACAGCATGAGGACCACGCTTTTGGCGGGTATGGTGCTCATCGCCAGGATGTAGGCGACCGGGTAGGCCAGAAGAAGGCAGACCGCCGTGGTCACACAGGCGATGGCAAAGCTGTAGAAGAGTGTTCCCAGCGTATTGGGATCGCTGAAAAAGCTGCTGAGGTTATGCATGGTGAACTGCCCCTGTCCGTTCGTGAACGCGTAGAACACGAGCACGATCAGAGGCGCCGCCACGAAGATCAAAAGAAAAACGGCATACGGAATGCCAAGACTTTTTCTGGAAAAGCTCATTGTAATCTCCCGGGTCTGATCACTTCCTGCGAAGTGAGAACTTCATCTTGTCGACGGGCATCATCAGGCTGACGCGGTCGTCCATGTTCCAAAGGTACTCGTCGTTGACGACAAAATCCTGCTCCAGCTCCGTGTGGATGACGTAGCTGTAGTGGTCGCCCTTGTAGATCAGGTTGCTGATCGTTCCCTGGATGAGCCCCTTATCCTGATCGTCGGTCATGTCGATGTCGTCCGGCTGGATGGATACCAGGATCCGGATCCTGGAGGGCTCTATGGTCTCGCCGCTGCTGTCCACGATCCTGCCGTCCTCCAGACGTCTGCTGCCGCGGATGATCTTGGTGAGGCTCGTGTCCAGATGATGGCCGTTGAACTCGAGACGGAAGTCCTTGTTGATATCGGCATAGAACTGGTTGGTGTGGTCCTCCGCCAGCATGACATGGATGTTCTCGGGATCCACCCGCATGCCGACCCGGTCTCCTACGTTCGCGTTGTGCACCGTCTGGATGACCATCTCGTTGCGCCCCGAGACCACGGTGATCTCATAGTGCATGCCCTTGAAGATCACGGAATCGACCGTACCGACGATGGTCCCCTTCTCGGGGGCGGTGATCTCCACGTCCTCCGGCCGCACGACCGCCGTGATGTGTGTGCCCTCTTCGTAATCGTCCACACAGGCAAATTCCCCGCCGCAGAAGCGCGCTCTGAGGTGCCCCGTCATCACGCCGTTGAAGATGTTGCTCTCGCCGATAAAGTCCGCGACAAAAGCGTTCTGCGGCTCATTGTAGATGTCCTCGGGCGTGCCGATCTGCTGGGTCTTTCCCTCGTTCATGACGACGATCTTGTCCGACATGGTCAGCGCCTCTTCCTGGTCGTGCGTCACGTAGATGAAGGTGATCCCGAGCCGGTCGTGCATGTTTTTGAGCTCGAGCTGCATCTCCTTGCGCATCTTGAGATCCAGCGCGCCCAGGGGCTCGTCCAGAAGGAGGATCTCGGGCTCGTTGACCAGCGCTCTGGCGATCGCGATCCTCTGCTGCTGTCCGCCGGACAGGGTGTGGATCCCGCGCTCCTCAAACCCCTCCAGATCCACCAGGTCCAGGACGCGGGTCACCTTGCGGTCAATCACGTCCTTGGGGACTTTCTTCTGTCGAAGGCCGAAGGCGATATTCTGGTACACATTCATGTGCGGAAACAGAGCGTAGCGCTGAAAGACCGTGTTGATGGGCCGCTTATAGGGCGGCAGCCCGATCAGGGACTTCCCGTTCAGGAGAATATCTCCCGACGTGGGCACGTCCAGCCCCGCAATCATTCGGAGCGTCGTTGTTTTGCCGCATCCCGAGGGGCCGAGAAAGGTCACGAATTCGCCCCTTTTCACCTCCAGGTTAAAGTCGTCGACAGCCTTGAAGCCGTCCTCAAATTCCTTTGTGATGCTGCGCAGTTCGATGATCGTATCTTTGTTTTCCATTCTTTATCCACCGTTTTTCATTTATTGTGGCGCGCCTTTTTGTCAGAACTCGGGCGGCGTGCTGATCCATAAGAACTTTGCGGGCCTGGACCCGGGGTTGGTGATCCGGTGCCGCTGGGTGGCGGGATAATAGAAACTCTCCCCCGCCTTTACGTGGTATACCTTTTCTCCCAGATACAGGTTGAGGCGGCCGCTCATCAGATATCCGAACTCCTCGCCGCTGTGCGGCTTGTCCTCCTCCAGTCCCGCGTGGGGCTGCAGCACGACCAGGAGCGGCTCCATCTGGTACTTCTGGGCGGTCGGAACGATCCACTGCCGGCTGTTTCCCGCCTCGTCGATCTTCTCGAAGTATTCGTTCTCCGAAAAGACGATCTGTTCCTCTTCCTCCCGGAAGAACTCGGCCGGCGTCGTCCCCAGGCACTCGATCAGGTCAAACAGCGTGACCATGGAGGCGGAGACCTGTCCGCGCTCCAGCTGGGAGATAAATCCCTTTGTCAGTTCCGTGCGGTCGGCCAGCTCCTGCTGGGTCAGGCCGTTGCGGTTGCGCAGGTTCCGTATTCTCTTCCCTATATATTGATTGACATTCTCGACATCCATACCCAATGCCTCTCCCGGTTCCCGCGAGTACGCCGGAGCCCTTAATAATAAACTGAAAATTTTGTATTACTAAACTTTGCGTCCGATTTATGATTATACCAATACTTAACTCCATGTCAACTAATAATAAATTTTTTCTTAACTGATATTGTGCCACCTCATCCTATCAGGCCCTCCCAGGGCGCAAAAAAAGCCCCTGTACAGGGGCCCGAAGGCATTCCCCGCACAGAGGCTTAAACTGTCCTGTTTCAGCTTTTCCCGTCGTCCCGCGTCGCGGTGTCGTTGACGGTGATCATATCCCGCAGATTGATGTACTGTTTCATATGCTCGCGAGGCTTTTTGATATACTGCTCCAGGATCGGAAGCAGGATCAGCGCCGCGATGCCCGTGGTAAACCCGCCGTTGTAGAGCATCAGGCCGCCGTGCAGGGCCGAGGTGGCCGTGCAGAGCGACGCGCACAGGGCGCCCGCGGCAAGGCCTGCGCGGTTGCCGTAGCGGCCCACCAGGGGACACAATCCCGTGGCGAAGGCTACGCTGTTGATGTAGGCCTGGGTCGAGATGGTCCAGCTGCTGTCGCCCCCTATGAGGAGGTTGAACAAAAAGGCGATGGCGGCCAGAAGGGGATATCCCAGGAAGATGGGCCACACATTCCGCACGTGCTGCCCCATGGCCGTAAAGGTCAGGGCGGCGAAGATCACGCCGAAGGTCGGTCCCGTAAAGCCCGCCCCGTCCGTAAAGATGATCGCGGCATCCACATATAAAAGGAACAGCGCGCCGTAGAGTCCCGTGTTGATCAGGCACAGGGGCATACCGTATTTTTGCGCGAAATTGCTCTGGTATCCGGTGTCCTTGAACAGGTGCCCCAGGCCCTGAAAGCTCCTCCCGTTCAGGATCCAGCCGGCCAGCGTGCACAGGGCGAACAGGAGCAGGAAAAAGATGTTTCCGAACACATGATAGGATCTGCCGAAGTTCTCGTAGACGGGGTTGGATACCTCCAGTACCCCCGGCGCCTCCACGCCCATGGTCCTGTACATAAAATTAAAGAGGAGAAATCCGAGGAGGCCGTAGGCGAGACCGCCGTTGTACAGATTGTAGCCCTTGTGCCAGGCCTTTACGCCGGGCAGGACCGCCGGGGCCACGAAGGCCAGGACCAGCATGAACAAAAGCGTGAGCACAAGGCCCTTGAAGGTGACCGACACTCTGCCCTGGACAAAGGCGCTGCCCTGGGTATAGCGGAATAAGAGTTCACTCACGAAGGGACTGAAGCAGGTGGCAAACATGCACACGTGCAGGTTTTCGTTGTAGTCGAGATTTTTGACGTGCAGATACAGGAACGGCGCCGCGAAGCAGGGGAGCATATTGAGGAGATTGAGCCCGTAGAAGGCGTGGGCGATGACGAGAAAATAGCCCGCCAGCGTATTCACGTGCGACGGACCCGGCAGCAGGAACATAAAGGATCCCACCAGGAACCCGCACAGGCTCGCGTTCAAAAAGGCGGCCGGCATGCTGCCGATCGCGAAATAATCCGTCACCAAAGGGCCCGGCGTGGTCAGGATCCTGAAAAAATCCCTGGGAAGGGAGGCCAGGGTCCCCGTGTACACCGCCCCCGCAAAGCTGGCGAAAAAGAGCGCTGCGGAAAACCCGAACGTCATGCCGTCGATGATTCTGCTGTTTCTTCTCTCTGAGATGTTCATAACTGCCTCTTGTGTCTCAAATGTACTGTCTGACGGGGGATCAGCCCATCCATAGGGCAAAAACGACGGGGATCGTGATCACGGATAAGATCGTGGACATGGCGATCTTTCCCCCGCACTCCCTGCCCGCGTGCCCGTAGACCTCCGCCAGCATGCCCGAGATACTCGCGATCGGCATGGCGCAGATCAGCACGAAGATCCCCAGGAGCTTTTCGTCAAAAGGCAGGATCCGGGAGAGCGGAATGCCCGCCGCCGGGATCAGGAGCAGCTTTCCCGCCGATACGATATAGTTTTCTTTGTCCCGAAAGACCTCCCTCAGGTCCTGCTGGGCCAAAGACCCGCCGATCACCATCATGGAGACGGGGACGACGGCGTTTCCCATGTAATTGAAAAAGGACTGCATGGGCGCCGGGATCGGAATGCCCAGGAAATAGACCGCGATGGCTATGACCGAGCTGACAAAGCCGACGTTGAGGAGCTGTTTCGGGTCAAAGGCAGTCTTCCCGGGGGATGCCAGAAAGACCCCGTAGGTATACCCGAGGACGTTGAAGGCCACGATGTAAAACAAAAGATAAAAGACGCTGGCGTCCCCGTACAGCGCCCTCACCAGGGGAACCCCCATAAACCCCACGTTGCCGAAGGTCAGAAGGAGTTTGTCCAGATTTTTTTTCGTTCCCTGCAGCCTCCTCACCTTTGCGTAGACGATCGTGATCACGATCACCATCGCGTAGTAGATCACGACCAGTGCCAGGTTCTGCAGAAGAAGCTGCGGGCTCTCCGCGCTCCCGTAGGAGGAGATGATGGAAAACATGAGAAAGGGGTTCATCACGTTGACGACGACCGTGTTCATCGTCTTCCACCCCGCCGCGTCCATCCATCCTTTTTTAAAGGCCCCGTAGCCGCAGAGCATCATAAAGAGCAGGATCAGCGTCTGCGGGAGAAGGATCAGAGCTTCCATAGTTTTTTGTATTTTCCTTTTTACATTTTGCTCAGCCGAGAGGGATCTCCACCACCTCCGCCATGCGGGTCAGGCACTGTTCGATCTGCTGGGCGATGTCGCTGCTCATCCTCTTGGTGATCTCGTCGTTTTTATCCTTTTCAAGGCTCTCGTAGAAGCTGGCCTTAACGTCTGCGCTGATCCGGCTCATGCGGGAGGTGAAATGCTTTCTCGGCACGATCTTCCGCATAGGGATGGGGATGTCCGCCTGCATGACGGCTTCCTGCATCTTGTCCTTGCCCAGGATCAGAAGGAGCAGAGAGAGCACGGCCCCCGTCACGACCCCGGAGAGGCCGCCGGAGATCAGCGCCACGCCGCTTCCGCCGCACAGAAGTCCCACCAGGATCGAAATGATGGTATCGATCATCCAGGTGAGTTCCTCCACCGCAAAGACATCTCTCGCGTCCACCCTTATATCGATCTCCGACAGGGACAGATAGGAGGAGAGGCTGAGCGCCTTGTGCGGGATCCCGTGCCGCAGGCAGATGGGCATGGTGTACTCCTCGAGCGCGTAGGCGACGGGCTTGAGCCAGGCGGCGATGGGCTTGACCAGGAGGGCCTGTGCCTGCTCCGAGTGGAGCCACGTCTCGATCTCCTTCTCCATGACCGCGTCGATATCGCAGAGCCGCCGGATCTCTCCCGCTCTCCACCGGTCGAAGACGGGCATGGCGACGTTGGTCAGGATGGGTTCCACCAGCGTGTCCACCGTGCTCCGGTACAGTTCCCCGATGCGCTCCTGCACCAGTCTCTCGACCGTGCTCGCGCCCACCAGCTCCTGCACCTCCATGCGGAACTCCCGCAGCTCCTCGTCGATCCTGCCGCTCCAGGCAAGTCCCCTGGAAACGGAGTATTCCGGCTCCGCCCCCGTGATGACGAGGGATTCGGGGAAGGCCTCCCGGCACCAGGCCCTGACCGCCCGCATCTTCGACACGCCGCCCGTCAGGAAGATCAGCTCGGGCTTCTCGCCCTGGATCTTGTTCTGCACGCCCCGCAGGCTCTCCATGAACACTTCTCTGAAGGAGCGTCCGCCTAGCTGCGCCGCGCCCTTTTCCAGCATGCGCGCCGCCGTCTGCTCATTGATCTCCAGCATCAGCCGCACCGGCCTGCCGTAGGTGATGGGCACGGACTGTCTGCACGGATTCTGCGAAAAATACTGTTCGTCGGAAAAATACTTTTCCTTCAGCCGCCTGGCCGCGAATTCACAGTAGCTCTTCCACGGCGGGCAGTCCTCGAAGACCTTGCGGATATAGTCCTCCTGCGGGGAGGAGCAAAGGGCCGTCTCCAGGATGATCTCATCCATGATCCCGCCCCCCAGCGCCACTTCGCCGGCGGTCTGCAGCTCCACTTCCTTTCCGCCCATGATATAGGCGAAATCCGTCGTGGATGAGCCGACGTCCACCACCAGGACCGGCTTGGACAGAATGTCATACCCGATCTGGAAGTGCTTGGACTGGCAGGCGCTCACAAGCGCCGCGCGGGACTCCGAGATAATGCGGACGGGCGGATAGCCGGCCTCCTCGAAGATCTCCCTGTACTGTTCCCTTGCGGCGCGGTTCCAGCCCGCGGGGCAGCCCACGTAAAAACAGGAATCCTCCCCCTTCACCAGATCGCCGCTCTGGTAGAGCTCTCCGAGAACGCCCGCGGCAAAGCGCTTGATGTCCTTCGCGCTCTCGGGATCGGTCAGGAACCGGCTCTTAAACCGGATCCGCCGCCTGGCCGCGTCCGGGTGATAGCAGGCGCTCTCCCCGATCAGGAGCTCGCCGTCCCGAAGCAGGGCGTATGCCGTGATAAAGCTCCCCGCCTCCCGGACCGGGATGATGCGGGGAACCGCCGTATCTTCTTTTTTCAGACAGGAGACGGCGCTCTCCGCGTCGCCCAGATCAAATCCGTAGAAGCGATCCATTTCCATGCCCCCCTTACTGCTTTTCGTTCTCCCGGGACCCGCTCAGCCGCCGTCCGCCGCCATGCCCTTGCGCAGAAGCTCTCCCTCCTGCACCAGCGCAGGGCGGAGCGTAAAGACCTGTCCCGCCGGCGCGGGCAGTCTCTCGAACCAGTCGCCGTGCTCCTTTTTGTTTTCGGCCGTATAATCCGCCAGATCCACGTTCTTTTTGTGCAGATAGAAGCGGATATGGCCGATCATCTCGCCGGCCTCCTCCTCCGTCTGCTTCAGGGCGGCCGCCGCCGCGCCCTTTTCCTTTATGCTTCCGTGATCCGCTTCAAGGCTGTAGGCCAGCTCCAACAGATCGCTCAGGAGCAGCATCTCGTCCCCGGAGAGATTTGTCCCCGCGGCGCCGCTCCGGATCCTCTGCGCAGCGGCTGCGCGCTCCCGCACGTCCTTGAGATTCCTGTCGATGACCAGGACGACGGCCCGCAGACAGTTCCAGATCTTATCCGGGTCCGCGCGCATCTCGACGCGCCGCTGCCCTTCCGGGACACCCGCGCTCTTCTTTCTCCCGCCGCCGGAAGAAGACCTGCCCGCGGCAAAAGCCAGCGCCAGTCCCGCAAGAAGACCCGGCAGGGCCTTGACAAGGGTGAGGGGCGCAATGTTCCCCTGCGCTGCGCTCATCAGGTAGAGAAAGGAGACCGCGCCGGCCGCGAGCGCCGCCGCCAGAAAGCCCCACACGGCGGGTTTTATACGGGTACCGGCTCCCTTTTCGTCCGTTCCGCCCCCGTGCAGTTCCCAGATCCGCGGCTCGCCGGCCGTGCTGATCAGGGGCGCCGCGCTTTTGGCGGCCTGCATCATGAGAAGCGCCGCTTCCCGCTCCCGCTCGTCGGTGCAGTTTTCGTTGTACTGTACAAGAAGCCGCTCCAGTTCGCCCTCCACGGCCGCCCCGGCCTTCTCCAGGGTGTCCGCCTCCTGCAGGCTCTGCCTGAAGCGCTCCCTGTCGGCTTCCAGATATCCCATCATCTCCATAGTCGCCGCACCTCCCCGATGCTGCTTTTTCCAATCATCTGTAGACCCGCGGCACAAAGATCGAGTCCGATGCGGCGGCCGCTGCGGCGCGCTTCATTTTGTCGGTCACGAGCGGCTCCTGCGCGCTGTTGTACATCTGGTACGTCATGACGGCGCCGCCTCTGCCCCCGGACCGGTATACCTGCACCAGCGGCTTCACATTCCTCTCCGCGCGCACCGTGATCACCCCGTCCCGCGCCCTGTAGGTGATGGAACCGTTGTAGCGCACGCTGTGCACGTTGGCCGTCCGCATCATTCGGGTGACAGCGGACGAGGACCAGTCGGCGCCGAAGGTCTCCGGCGAATCGCCGTTGTAGTCCGCATAGGCGAAGGAGGGGTCCACCGCCGCGAGGAAAGCGTCGGTATTGCTGCTCTCTCCCCCGTGGTGATTGAGCTTGAACAGGTCCGCCGAGACGTCGATCCCGGCCTCCAGGACAGCGCTCTCCACTTCGCTCTCTATGTCTCCGCAGGTCAGGAAGCGGATTCCGCCCCCCGTGACCCGGGTCACGAGCGAATTGTTGTTGATATAGGAGGGATCATGGTCCGGATGCTCGTAGGAGGGCCCGTACAGCACCTCCACCAGCGCATCGCCCACGTAAAAACTGTCGCCGCCCTTCAGGTAAGTGACGGGAATATCCATCTCCAGGGCCGCGTCCCGCATCTCCTCTCCCATGTAGGCCAGCCAGTTCAGGTCCTCCGCGTAATCGTTGTCCGTGGCGGTCATGTACCAGTCCTCGGGAAGGTACAGGTGCGTCACCTCAAAGTCATCGCTCCACATGATCCTTCTCACGTTGCCGAAGTGGTCCGCGTGATAGTGGGACAGATAGATCGCGAACTTTTTGTATCCGTGGTCCCGCAGATACCCCATCAGGGCCTCGTCGCACTGCGGCATATAGGTGTCCATGAGCAGGCACTCGCCGCCGCTCTCGATCATGGCCCCGTCGCCCCATCCGGTATCGCCGTAGTCGATCACCGTGACCCTGAGCTCCTCCGCGGGATCCGGCGTCTGCAGGACCGTGGAAGCGGCCGCCCGCACAGAGGCAGAAGCGGCAAAAGCGGCGCACAGAACCGTCAGCGCAGCCAGCGCCGCGCTCAGCAGCACGCGGCAGCGCGCCTTCTTCATTGATCTCATGCCTGAATGTCCCTGTGATGGAACTGTTTCTCCCCGGAGGCATAAGGCCCCACTGTCTGCCCCTTTCCTTCGAGCAGATACTTGTAGGTGACAAGGCCCTCCAGGCCCACGGGTCCTCTCGCGTGGAGCTTGCCCGTGCTGATGCCCACTTCCGCGCCGAAGCCATACCGGAATCCGTCCGCGAAGCGGGTGGAGCAGTTCCTGTACACGCCCGCCGAATCCACCATCTGCATGAAGCGGGCAGCCGTCCGGTCATTTCCCGTCAGGATGCAGTCGGTGTGATGGGAACCGAACCGGTTGATATGGCCGATGGCCTCCTCCACGTCCTCCACGACCTTCAGGGAAATGATCAGATCCGTGTACTCCGTGTCGAACTCGTCGTCTCCCATGATCTCACAGGGCGCCTGCCCCGCCTTTTCCAGGATCTGCGCCGCCTCCCCGGTGCCGCGCAGGGCCACGCCGGCTTTTCTGAGGGCGTCCGCCGCCGCGGGCAGGAAACTGTCCGCGATCTCCCGGTGCACCAGGAGCGTCTCGACGGCGTTGCAGGCCGCGGGATACTGGATCTTGGCGTCGACGATGATCGGAATGGACATCGCCGGGTCGCATTCTTTGTCCGCAAAAATATGGCACACCCCGCTCGAATGGCCCATCACCGGGATCTTGGTGTGCTCCATGATATAGCGCACGAAATTGTTGGAGCCCCTCGGAATGAGCAGGTCCACGTCCTCGTCGCACGAGAGCAGCTCGTCGATCTCGCTGTGGAGCTCCGCCTGCGCGAGACAGCCTGCCGGCATCCCCGCACCGCACACGCTTTCATAGAGCATCTTGAAGAGGACGCGGTTGGTCTCGGCCGTCTCTTTGCCGCCCTTGAGCACCGCGCAGTTTCCGCTCTTGATGCAGAGCGCGGAGATCTGGACCAGGGCATCGGGCCTCGCCTCAAAGATGACGCCGATGACGCCGATCGGCACGCTGACCCGCTGCAGGAGCAGGCCTTCGTCCAGTTCCCTTACAAGGAGCTTTTTCCCCAGGGGATCGGGAAGTTCGATCAGCATGCGGATCCCCGCGACCGCGTCCCTGAGCTTGGTCTCGTCAAAAAGGAGCCTTTTCTTCACCGCCTCCGGCACGCCGCTCTTTTTGGCCGCCTGCAGATCCTTTTCGTTCGCCGCAAAGATCGCTTCCTTATTGTTCTCCAGCGCCTCCGCCATGGCCGCGAGGGCCGCGCAGCGCTCCTGTGCCGACGTCGCCGCCACAGCCGGCGCGTCCAGCTTCATTTTCCTGACCTGTTCCCTCATATTCATAGCCTGTTTACTCCTTGATCTTCAGTCGTATGCACTCCCCGGCCAGCTGGCAGAGGAGTCTCTCCATCCCTCTCTCTCTGAGATTTCCCCAGATGGTCAGCTCGAAGGTCACTTCGCCCCGCTTTCCGGCGCCTTCCACCGGCACCATTTTCTCCATGCTGTACCCGTGGTCGCCGATCATGCTCAGGATCTGCGCCATGGAGCCCGGTCTGTCCGGCCTCGTGACTTCGATCGTGACGCGGGCCGACTCATTGCGCGGCCCCATGTCTTCCACGAGCGCTTCAAAGCTCTGCGGATTCTGCCGGTACATCAGTCCGTACTGATACATGCGGCTGGTCTCCAGGATCTTGCGCACAATGGCAAGGTATTCCAGTCTCTTCTCCTCCGGCACGCCCTCGCCGAGCTTCCCGAGGACTTCCGCCTCCCGATCCGTCCTGAGCACCTGCGTGTCGCCGGATTCCATCTTGGACTGCGCCACTGCCGCGGAACAGTCCAGTCTGCGCAGGAGAAGATCCCGGAGCGCCAGGTCAATGGCGTCGATCTCCTCCCTGATTTCCTGCAATGTCATAGAAAACTCCTCTCAATCTCCTCTCAATCGCCCGCCTGCGGGCCGTATTATCAAATCGATGTCTCTTATTGTATCACAACAGGGGAAGGTTAGAAATATTTAGAGAAAATGCAAACAACCACCGGCTGGGAATTCCGATGGCTGTTTTCTTGGGGATGTTAAATATAGGGGGGTAATTTATGATGTCAGGGGTTTGTTAACCTCTTGACAATACCGATAATACTATTACTGCCCAAAACAAGATAGATAAAAAATTGACAAATTTTATGTCGATTTTGACATTTGTTTTGTAAGGGGGAAGAAAGCCCTTTCATTTCAGGGTGCTGCCCCGGTACTCCGGGCCGCCTCAGTACTCCAGACCGCTCCCGCGCTCATACAGGACTTCGTCTGTAAAACGATACCTCCTGTCCAGCGCATACACGTCCACGGGGAGTTTCCCCTGCGGCGATACCGCGCCATAAAGCGCCTCCACCGCGGCCGGTATATTGGGGCTGATGATCTCCCCTTCGCCGCTCGTCTGCTCCGGCAGGGAAGTCATTCCCCTCCCGCCGTACACCGCGAGAACGGCATCCGCATCCGCAAAGCGCGCCGTGTCCCAGGGGAGATCCGCGCTGATCAGCACGACCTTCGTGCCGCTCTCCTCCGCCTCCTTCAGGATCCTGTCCATGAGGGCGCTCCGCCGGCCGTTCTCCGCGGACGGATCCAGGTAGTCCTTCCCGTAGACCGCCGAGACCGCGATCGCCGTATCCGCCTCCCGGACGGCCTCCGCGACATCTTCCTCACTGTTTTCCAGATAACTGACGACGGGGATCTCCGCATCCTGAGAGAGTTTTCCCTCCTCCCGCATCCTGCGCAGGGCAAATTCCACCGCGTATTCGTGATAGGTGCCGGGACACAGGATGACGGTGTTTTCCGGATCGTCCAAAGGGAGGATGTCCTCCTCGTTTTTAAGGAGCGTGACCCCTTTTTCCATGATGGCGCGCTCGGTCTGATGGTGGGCCGCCGAGCCTGCCGCCGCTTTTGCCGCGGCGATCCGCTCCTGGCTCCCTTCCTTATTCCACTCGCGGAGCAGGCCGTATTTTTCCTTGAGCTTCAGGATACGGAGCGCCGCTTCGTCGATCCGCTCCTCACCGATCTCGCCTTGTTCCGCCATCTCCTCGATCTTTTCGATGAGCTGCCCCATCTTATCGATCTGCTCCTGACTGCCCAGGTCCATGGGGACCAGGAGCAGGTCTGCGCCGGCGTTTATGGCCATGCCGACCGCCTCTTCTTTGTTGTAATTCTCCGCGACGGGCCCCATCTCCATGGAATCCACCGCCACGACGCCCTCGAAGCCGAGATCGTCCCGGAGAATATCGGATATGACCGCGTGCGAGAAGGAGGCCGGCAGGGTGATCTCTTTGCCCGTCACCCTTGAAATATAGGCCGTATCCTCGATCTGCGGGTAAAGGATGTGGGAGACGACGATCATCTCTGCGCCGTCCTCTATGCAGGCCGCAAAGGGGACCAGTTCACACTCCCCGATCTCCTCATAGGACTTGTCCACGGAGGGCATGACGGCCGGATCGCTCTCCGATACGCCGCCGTATCCGGGGAAATGCTTGACGGCGGAGACCACCCCCGCCTCTCGCAGGCCCTTCTGCCATGCGGCGCTGAACTGCGCGGCCGTCTCCGGATCGTCCGAAAACGCCCTGAGTCCGATGACGTCATTGCCGGGGTCGGTGAGCACGTCCGCGTCCGGGGCCAGATCGACCGTGATCCCGAGGGCCTTCAGCTCCTCTCCGATCACGCCTGCCGCCGCCTCAGCCTGCGCCGGATCCCCCGTCGCGGCAAGGGCCATACTGCCGCTCGTCCGGGTGCCGCGCGTAAAGGCCGCCGCGTTTCCGCCCTCCTGGTCCGTGCAGATCAGGAGCCGGCTGCGGCCGCCGCCCGCTGCGTTGGCCTCCTGCAGCGCCTCCGTCAGCTTCGCAGTCTGCTCCGCGTCCTCCATATTCTCCTCAAAGAGCACGGCGCCGCCAAAATGATACTTCTCAAACGCGTCGGCGATCTGCCGGTTGAGTTCCGTGACCTCCTCGGGCGTCTCTTCCTGCGGCTGCTCCTGCGAGGTCTCCCGGGTTTCCCCGTTCCCCGCCGCGGTCTCCTCCGCAGTCTCCTGGTTCTCCCCGGTCTCCTGCGATTCCCCGGTCTCCTGCGATTCCCCGGTCTCCTGCACTTCCGCGGTCTCTGTCCAGGTCCGCATGCCGGGCACGATCATGAGCCCGATCTTCTCCTGCGTCGTCATCTGCGCAAAAACTTCCTCCGCGGACAGCTGATCATCGGGCGCCAGCCCCTCTCTGCTCATGGGCGCAGGGCCCTCCGCTGGAACCGGGGCGGGACCGCTCTGCCCGCAGGCGGCAAGGCCGGCTGCCATGGCTGTAAACATCAGTGCTGCTATGATCTTCCTGCAGTGAATTCTCATGAAAACCCTCTTTTCCGGTGGTCACAGGGGCCATCATTTTAGCTAGCACGATTATATATGATTGGATCCCGCAAAGTAAAGGGATCCTTTCGTTCAGCGGATTGTTCTGACCGGCAGAATGTGAGACAATAGAGGTTATGGAAGAACAGTTATCCTTATTCGACAACGACATACAGCAGCCCCTGGCTTCCCGCCTCCGGCCGCAGACCCTGGACGACTACGCCGGCCAGAAGCACCTGCTGGGGCCCGGCAGAGTCCTCCGGCGCCTGATCGAAAACGACCAGATCGCCTCCATGATCTTCTGGGGGCCTCCCGGCGTCGGCAAGACGACCCTGGCCCGGATCATCGCCTCGCACACCCGGTCCCAGTTCATCGACTTTTCCGCCGTCACCAGCGGGATCCGCGAGATCCGGAACGTGATGAAACAGGCGGACGCGGCAAGACAGTACGGCATGAAGACCATCGTCTTCGTAGACGAGATCCATCGCTTCAACAAGGCCCAGCAGGACGCCTTCCTCCCCTTTGTGGAAAAGGGCAGCATCATCCTGATCGGCGCCACCACGGAGAACCCCTCCTTCGAGATCAACGGGGCGCTCCTGTCGCGGTGCAAGGTCTTCGTCCTGCGGCCCCTTGAAACAGAGGACATCAAGGGCATCCTGCGCAGGGCCCTCACGGATCCCAACGGGTACGGCGGACAGAAGGTGCGCATCGATGACGACGTGCTGACGGCGATCGCCGCCTTCTCGAACGGGGACGCCCGCGCCGCCCTCTCCACGCTGGAGATGGCTGTCCTGAACGGGGATTTTGACGGGAGCACGACCGTCGTCGACACGAAGACGCTGGAGCAGCTCATATCCCGCAAATCCCTTCTTTACGACAAAAAGGGGGAGGAGCACTACAACATCATCTCCGCCCTCCACAAGTCCATGCGCAACTCCGACCCGGACGCCGCCGTCTACTGGCTGGCCCGCATGCTGGAAGCCGGCGAGGACCCCCTGTATGTGGCGCGCCGCGTCATCCGGTTCGCCTCGGAGGACGTCGGCATGGCGGACTCCCGCGCCCTGCAGGTCGCCGTGGCAGCCTATCAGGCCTGCCACTTTATCGGCATGCCCGAATGCAGCGTGCACCTGACCCACGCCGTGGTCTATATGTCGCTGGCGCCCAAATCCAACGCCCTGGAGACCGCTTATTTCGCCGCCCGCGACGACGCCATGGAGAGCATGGCAGAGCCCGTCCCCCTGCAGATCCGCAACGCGCCGACGCGCCTGATGAAGGATCTGGATTACGGGAAGGGCTATCAGTACGCACACGACTACGAGGGGCACATCACCGCCATGCACTGCCTGCCGGAGGCCCTGCAGGGCAAGCGGTACTATCTGCCTTCGGAACAGGGCGTAGAGGGAAAATACAAAGAGAGACTGGAAGCGATCCTTCGCTGGAAAGAGGCAAAGCGCAGACAGTCTTAAAGGAGAAGGTAAGACCATGTATTATCAGATCAAAGAGACGCTCGTGGGCAGCACCCACAAAAAATGCCTGGAGGAGGCTTCCGCCTATCCCTTCGTCGCCGTTCTGACCCCGGAGGAATGGGGCAATTCCAAGGATACTTTTGATATCGGGATCGACCGGGACCACGAGCAGGAAAACATCTACAACACCAAGGCCGACGTCAACTACGACGCGATCACCGGGACCTTCCGCATACCGGACAGGTCCAATGTGGCCGGGGACGACTTTCTCTTTGCCTTTGCCCTGGACGAAAAGGGCGTCGTATTCATCGATGTAAACGGTTATGCGGGAAATATCATACGGGATATGGCAAAGACCAGGAAGTGGCACGCCCCGGGCCTGGAGCGATTCCTTTGCGATTTTCTGGACCGGATCATCCGGGAGGACCGCTCCTATTTTGAGAATCTGGAAAAGGAGCTCAAAAAGATAGAGGATGAGTTGGCCGGTGATTTTGACGAACAGGGCAGCAGTGCCCGGATCAACGAGATCCGGAGCGATCTTCTGGAGATGCGGACCCACTATGAACAGCTCCTGGACCTGGTACAGGTCTTTGAAGAGAATGACAACGATTTCTTCCGGAATGAGAATCTGCGCCTGTTCAAGCTCTTTGGAAGCCGCGCCTCGCGCCGCCTCGACATGATCCTGTCCCTGCAGGACTACACGGTGCAGATCCGGGACCTTTACCAGGCCCAGATGGTCATCAAGCAGAACCACATCATGACCATTCTCACGATCGTGACCACGATCTTCATGCCGCTGACGCTGATCGTCGGCTGGTACGGCATGAACTTTACCCACATGCCGGAACTGGAGTCGCCCTACGCGTATCCGATCGTGATCCTGGTCTGCCTCCTGATTTCCTCCGGGAGTCTGTATTATTTCAAGAAGAAAAAGTGGCTGTAGCGCGCAGCTCCGCCAGTATTTCCTTCTCCTCCTCCGTCATCACTCTCTTTTCCAGAAGATCCGGCCTGCGCTCCAGCGTCCTGCGAAGGGACTCCCTGAGCCTCCACCGCCGGATCTTTTCGTGGTTGCCCGACAGAAGGACTTCCAGCACGGCCTCCCCCTCAAAGACGGCGGGCTGTGTGTACTGGGGGTATTCCAGAAGGCCGTTCTCAAAGGACTCCTCCCCCGTACTCTCCGCCCGGATGGCGCCGGGCAGAAGACGGATCACGGCGTCGGCCACCGCCATGGCGGGGATCTCTCCTCCCGTCATGACGAAATCCCCGATGGAGATCTCCCTGTCCACGCGCCGGAAGATCCGCTCGTCCAGTCCCTCATAGTGGCCGCAGAGCAGGATCAGGTGCCGCAGGCCCGCAAATTCATGGGCCGCCGCCTGGTCAAAGACCTTCCCGGCCGGCGTCAGCGCAGCCGTGACGACGCCTCCGCCTGCTTGCTCCTCCTCCCTGCCCCGCACCTTTCGCAGTGCGTCCGCCACCGGCTGGCACCGCATCACCATGCCCGGGCCGCCGCCAAAAGGGGAGTCGTCGATATGCCGAAAACTCCCCGGCGCGAATTCCCTGATGTCCACGATCTCCAGCACAAGGCTCTCCTTCCGGATGGCCCTGCGCACCACCGGCGTGTTCAGAAAGCTGTCGAACATCTCCGGAAACATCGTGAGAATCGAAATCTTCATACTCTCTCCCCCGTTTTCCCTTCCTGCGTGATTCGCCGCCTCCGGGCTCAATCCGTCATAGACAGGGAGATCCGCTTCTTCCTCTGGTCCACCGCCAGGATCGTCACGTCCACGACGTCTCCCACGTGCACCACTTCCAGCGGGTGCTTTATGAACCGTCTGCTCATCTTCGAGATATGCACGAGGCCGTCCTGGTGCACCCCGATATCTACAAATGCGCCAAAATCCACAATATTCCGGACCGTCCCCTTCAGCTTCATACCGGGCGTGAGGTCCTCCATGGACAGCACGTCGCTCCGCAGGACGGGCGCCGGCATATCCTCCCTGGGATCCCTCGCGGGCTTTTCCAGCTCCGACAGTATGTCGGAGAGCGTGATCGCGCCGATCTCCAGCTCCTTTGCGGCAGCTGCGGGATCCCCCACCGCGCCGCGGATGCCGCGCAGCGAATCCGGGTCCTTGGTCAGCCCGTATTTTTTCAGCAGCTTCTCCACCGCCTTATAGCTCTCCGGGTGCACCGACGTGGCGTCGAGGGGCTCCGTCCCGCCGCTGATCCGCAGAAACCCGGCGCACTGCTCGAAGGCCTTCGGGCCGAGCTTTGACACCTTCAGCAGCTCCTTTCTGCTCGAAAAACGGCCCTTCTCCTCCCTGTAGGCGACGATATTTTTGGCGAGGCTCTCCGAGATGCCCGCGATATGCGACAAAAGAGACACCGAAGCCGTATTCAGGTCCACGCCCACGCTGTTCACGCAGCGCTCCACGACCCCGTCCAGGGCGCCGTCGAGCTTTTTCTGGTTCATATCGTGCTGGTACTGCCCTACGCCGATGGCCTTGGGATCGATCTTGACCAGCTCCGCCAGGGGATCCTGGAGCCGGCGCGCTATGGAGGCCGCGCTCCTTTGTCCCACGTCGAACTGCGGAAACTCCTCCGCCGCCAGCTTGCTGGCGCTGTAGACCGAGGCGCCGGCCTCGTTGACGATCACGTACTGGATCGGGGTGCCGGTATTTTTGCGTATGTAATCGGTGATCACCTGCTCGGACTCCCTGGAGGCCGTGCCGTTCCCCAGGCTGATCACGCTGAAATGGTACTTGTCCTGGAGCTTTTTTAACTCGCTCTCCGCCTCCCGCACCTTATTCTGCGGCGCCGTGGGGTAGATGACCTTCGTGTCCAGGACTCTCCCGGTGGGATCCACCACAGCGAGTTTGCATCCCGTCCGGAATGCGGGATCCCATCCCAGCACCACCCTGCCGGCGATGGGCTGCTGCATCAGGAGCTGCTCCAGATTCGAGGCAAAGACCCGGATCGCGCCGTCCTCGGCCGCCTCCGTCAGCTGACTGCGCATCTCCCGCTCGACGGCGGGCGCGATGAGCCTGGTATAACTGTCGTGCACCGCCTCCCTGATCTGGGGAAGCGTATAAGGATTGTCCTTCCCGTGCCGCCCGGTCACCCGGTTCAGCAGATAGATCTCGATCTTCTCCGCCGGCGCCGTGACGCTCACATTCAGGATCTTCTCCTTCTCTCCCCGGTTGATGGCCAGCACCCTGTGCCCGGGGATCCGCCTGAGCTGCTCCTCATAGTCAAAATACATCTCGTATACATCGCGGCGCTCCGCCGCGGTCTTTTCTGCTTTGCCGGGCTTCTCTTCTTTCTCCGCTTTCACGGCCTTCTCTGCCGTCGCCAGCGTCCCGTGCTCCCAGGTCTTCTCCCGGATCCAGGCCCTGTAGTCCGCATTGTCCGAGAACTGTTCGGCGAGGATGTCCCGCGCCCCCTGCAGGGCCGCAGCCGTGTCCGGCACTTCCTTCTCCGGGTCGACGTATTTTGCCGCTTCCTTCTCCACGGGCTCTTTCGTGCTCTGCTGCAGGATAAAGGCGGCAAGTCCCTCGAGCCCTCTCTCCTTTGCGATGCCGGCCCTGGTCCTTCTCCTGGGCCGGAAGGGAAGGTAAAGATCCTCCACCTCCACCTGCGTCTGCGCCGCCTCGATCTTCGCGCGCAGCGCCGGCGTCAGCTTCCCCTGTTCCGCAATGCTCTGCAGCACTTTCTCCCGGCGCTCCTCGAGGGCCCTCAGATAGGAGAGCCTGTCGCCCAGTTCCCTGAGCTGCGTGTCATCCAGCGTGCCGGTCGCTTCTTTTCTGTATCGCGCGATAAAAGGAATGGTGTTGCCCTCGTCGATCAGCCTGACCGCGGCGTCCACCTGCCACTCCTTCACATTCAGTTCCTTCGCAATCAGTGCGTTGATTCCTGTCTCAGTCATGGTTACCCCTTTGCATAGTTTTTTCTCTACAGTTATACCACATTTGCCGCTACGAAAACCCCCCGGAAAATTTTCGTTCTCTCCATCCCCTCTGTTTCCTTGTTCTCACATTCTATCTATGCTATATTTTTATTAAACGATTAAGGCCGGTCTCGCTTGACTGCGAACTGGTTGACAGACACTCTTACATTCAGTCACCAAACAGAAAGGAAGGAACAAATGTCAAAAGCAAAATCCGTCAAAAAACGCCTGCTCTCCCTCGCTCTTCTGGCAGCGCTCGTCGTCTCGATGCTGGCACCCCTGTCCGTATCGGCGGCCTCCCAGAACTATCGCTTCCAGACTCTGGGCGCCGGCACCTGGGCCAATAAGTCCTATAAGTACGATGGAACGACCGGAATCCACTACACCTACTACACCATCAAAGTCGCCAAGCCCGGCCAGCTCTCCTTTGCCTTCTCGAGCGACGGATACATCAGGCTGTATACCTCCGCTTCCGCACTGGCCAAGGGCGTGTCCGGCGGCAGCCGCACCTATCTCAAAGCCGATTCGGAAAGCAAATCGGTCGCAGTAGAGGCCGGCACCTACTACATGGAAGTCTCGGAGGGCAAAGCCAAATATTCCTTCATCGCCGCGCCCAGCGCGCCCAACTACTGCGTAGCCAAGGCGACGGCCCTCGCTGCCAACACCGCAGCCAAGATCATGCTGACGCCCAAGACAAACTACTGCAGGTGGTTCAAGATCACCAATCCTTCCAAGAAGAAGATCATCTTCTGGACCAACCTCGCAGATTATGCCTATAACACGGAACTCTACAACGCCAACATGGCAAGGCTCTCCACCGTGAAATACGGTAGTGACACGCGCTATATCACCAAGGCAGCTTTCCCCAAGGGAACCTATTATCTGTGCGTGAAGCGTAAGCCCAGGTATGCAGGGGATCTGGATTATGCGTTTGGGGATATTGTGACGATTAAGTGGAAGTAATAAAACAGCCCGAAACGGATTCATAAGAGTCCGATCGGGGACGCGATCATGCGAGAGAACGAAGTCTCCGTAAGACTCTCTCTTTACTGCAGCGGGGCAAGTCGGTAACTCGCCGGCCGTTCCTGTGAACGGCCGGCTCAAACATCCCTCCACTCGGGCGCGCGGGAGCCGCGCACCCTCGGCCCCGCTTTCGTTCAGAGAAAGTCTAACTGCGACTAACGTTCTCACACAAAGATCTCGTCCCCGATCGGACTCTTCTTATCTTCATGCTGCTAAAATGATCCCTTTCTTGCTTTTTATCTGCAGCCCTCTGCCAGATTTCAATTTCCGCAGGATTCAGCAGTATCCCGCGCTCTTCCCAGCCTTAAATGCAAGAACCGTATATATAGTATCCGCCGGGCCTTTTCGCGCCCATAGGGGCGCGAACGAGCGAGCATAGGCGAGCGTGCCCAAGGATACTATATATACGGTTCATCATCCTCTAACGGATATATTCCAATCCTTTCTTTACAACCCCTCCCCCGAACGTATTCCGGATCTTCCACGCATACCGGTTCTCCGGATGCCGGAATTTCATCTCCTGGTAGCGGATCAGTCCCTCGATCTTGCCCAGTTCCTCCCACTCCCACACGGCCCGGTAGAATTCGCGCATCTGCCCCAGTGCCTGCAGGGCAGCCGAGGGGAGGTCCGTGCTCCGGCCGTCGAGATCCTGGATCCTGACTTTTTCCAGATAATAGGAAGCTGCGTTTTTGGTATTGTGGACCGCCTGAAGCTGTGCGGGCATGTCAAAATCAATCTCCGGAAGCGACGCCAGCCAGATCAGGAGGAGCTGCAGGAACTGCGCGTCCCGCAGATCTATGCCGGAGGGCGAGAGCGGATTGAGGTCGATCATGCGCAGTTCGATGCGGCCAATTCCTTTTTTCTTAAAAGAGTCGATATCATATTTTCCGTTGGGTTTGATGCGGATGGGGAAAAACAGCTCCGCGGGATTTCGGATCAGCCCCTGCTCGATGTACTTCTGAATACTGTCCGCGTATGTCTCGATGGAATGATAATCGATCTCCGGCGTAAAGCAGTTCCAGTACCCGACCGCGGAACAGCGGGTGCTTCCCATTCCGCTGAACACATCGTATCCGGTCATGCCGCTGTCCATATAGGAGCTGTCCATCAGCGGGCTGGCGGCTGTGAGGGCCACGAGCAGCCAGTTGTACTGCAGGGCGCGTTTGGCCAGATGAAGATAAAAGCGGTCCCGGTACTCTCTCTGCGTGATCTCGCCGATCTCGCCTGCTTTGCGGGCCGCGAGATAGTCGGCCGAAAGGAATTCATTGGAAAAAGAATAATTATAATGGATCCCGGAAAAAGTCATCATATAGCGGCCGTAGCGGCGCGAGAGATACTCCCTGTAGCTGGTCTTGCGGGATCTTTTGCCGGACGCGATCGGAACGTCCTCTTCGCCGCGCAGATAGGGCGGATTGGAGAAGGGCCAGAGATACTCCGGCTCCGGAAGCAGCCTGAGCCTTTCCGAGATCTTATCGGTATATTCCTGGAGAAGCCCGACCGCGTCTTCGGGCGTTTCTGCAGCGGGCAGATTGATCTCCACCTGGTTCTCACAGAAATCCGTCACGATCTCCGGATCGTCGGGAAACGGATGCGGCGTCCCTGCCATAAATCCGTCAGCCGTGATGCGCAGGCTCTCCTTTTCCAGTCCCACTCCGCATCGCATCAGTGTACTGCGCACATTAATATCTTCAATGTGTATCATTGCCTTTTTGCTCCGGTTCAAAGAACACTGTAAGCTTACTGCATCTTTTTTTTTCAGCAGAACAAAGGTGTCGAATAATATCTGTCCCCGCTGTCGGGAAGCAGTGCGACGATCACTTTTCCACGGTTTTCGGGGCGCTTTGCCAGATCAATGGCGCCGCACAGCGCCGCGCCGGAGGAGATGCCGACGGAGATCCCTTCTTTGCGGGCGAGGAGCCGGGCTGTTTCCAGCGCCCTTTCCCCGGAAGCCCTGTAGATCTCGTCATAGACTGCGGTATTGAGGACTGACGGAACAAAGTTGGCGCCGATCCCCTGGATCGTATGCGCCCCTGTCCTTCCCTCCGACAGGACCGGTGAATCCTCGGGCTCGAGGGCGACGACCTGAATGTCGGGGTTCTGCTCCTTGAGGTACTCCCCGACGCCGGTCAGGGTGCCGCCGGTGCCGACGCCCGCGATGAAGATGTCGATCCTGCCGTCCGTGTCGCGCCAGATCTCGGGCCCCGTAGTGGCGCGGTGCGCGGCGGGATTGGCGGGATTGTCAAACTGCCCCGGGATGAAGCTCCCCGGGATCTCACGAGCAAGTGCCTCCGCCTTGTCGATGGCCGCCTTCATGCCGCCGGCTCCCTCGGTCAGGACAATCTCGGCGCCGTATGCCCTGAGAATGTTGCGCCGCTCGGCACTCATGGTGTCGGGCATGGTCAGGATCACTTTGTAGCCCCGCGAGGCGGCGATGGCCGCAAGGCCGATCCCCGTGTTGCCGGAGGTCGGTTCGATGATCACGGCGCCGGGCTTCAGGATCCCCCGTTTTTCCGCATCCTCGATCATGAACAGCGCCGCTCTGTCCTTTACGCTGCCCGCCGGGTTGAGGTACTCAAGCTTTACCAGGATCGTGGCCTCCAGCCCCAGTTCTCTCTCTATATTGACGACCTCCATGAGCGGCGTATTGCCTATGAAGCCTTCGATTCCCTTATAGATATTCGCCATGACGGCATCCTCCCTGTGTGTTTTTTCAGTCCCTTATGACTTCAATGGTATTCCCGGCGTCCTTCTCCAGTTCCTCCATTGCCTTCCTTTTCTGCTTATTGCGCTCGAGCGCGGGCACCAGTTCCTCTCTGTAGACGAAGTCGGCGATGGCTGCCAGCGGGATGGAGAGAAGGATCCCGATGGTCCCGAACATGTTTCCGCATACGACCAGAAAGACCATGATGAGCAGGCCCGACACGCCCAGGGAATCGCCGAAGAGCTTGGGCTTGATGATATATCCGTCGCAAAACTGCAGGATCATCGTAAAGATCACGAACATCATGGCGTGTGGCGGATTGGCCATCAGCAGTACAAACGCGCCGATCACGCCGCCGATGAGGGGGCCGAAGGTGGGGATCAGGTTCGTGACGCCTACAAGGACAGAGATCAGGCCGATGTATTCCATCCGGGTGACAGCCATAAATATGGCGTTGGCGCCGCCGATGATAATGGCGTCCAGAATGCTGTAGACGATATAACGGATCAGGATGTTGTTGCAGCGGCCCAGAAAGGTCATGAGCCACTCGTAGGCAGGATCGGACAAAATAGCGTTCAGAAGCCGTTTTGCCCCCTCCTGCACCCCCTTTTTGCCCATCAGGAGATACACCGACAGTATAGCGGCGATCACGACATTGACAAGGCCCTTGCCGATCCCGGCCGATTTGCTGACCAGGCCCTTGAGATGGGTCGAGAGGAGGCCTGTGATGCTGGTGAGCAGGTTCTCGGAGGAATTGATCAGGCCCTCGATGTTAAAGGCGGTCGGTGCATCGTACCCAAGTTTTTCCAGCATTTTCATAAGGGTCTCTGCATACCGGTCTATATTTCCGGCAAAAAGAGAGATGCTCTCGATCAGCTGCGGGATCAGTGTGACCAGAAGCAGCACGATGACGAGAAGTACCACCGCCACGGAGACCGCGACCGACAGGATCCACCTGAGCGGCTCCCTGCGGACGCCTTTGAAGACCTTTTCCCGCATGA
The DNA here is from genome assembly GCA_017405805.1 of Lachnospiraceae bacterium. GTDB lineage: Bacteria > Bacillota > Clostridia > Lachnospirales > Lachnospiraceae > CAG-791. The sequence goes on along the minus strand of JAFQZU010000018.1, from coordinate 25,532 downwards.
GTTCCGCCAGCGGGTTTACCATATAGGCGATCACGATGCCCAGAATGACCGGCTCGAAATATGCGCCGATCGTCTTCATGACATTGCTGATGGCGGGCAGATGGGTCAGCGCCACGTACAGGACAACACCGATACAGATGGCCACTGCCGCCGGATACCATTTCTTTTCGGTAAGCTTTTTTCTGTATTTCATACTGCCGTTCCCTCCCAAAAAACAACGAATATATTATACTCTCCGGAAAAGGGCCCGACAACATATCTTGGTTTATTTTGGCGGCAGATAGTGTAGAATAGGGGTGAAAGAAAGGGGAAAACAATGGTAGAAGAATTGTATCCCGGCATTTACCGCATCGGCGTTGTCCTGCCCGGCAACCCCCTGCGCGAGCTCAACAGCTATTTTATAAAGGGCAGCTCCAGAGACCTTCTGATCGACACCGGCTTCCGCCGCCTTGCCTGCAGGGGAGCGCTCCAGGCGGGACTTGACGAGCTGGGCTCCGCCCCCGCGCGGCGCGACGTGCTGGCCACCCACCTTCACTCGGACCACAGCGGGATGGCCGATCTTTTTGCCGGACCGGACTGCAGGATCTATATGGGAAGAACGGATCTGGAACGCATGTGCTCCTTCCTCTCGGACCCCGACCAGACCCCTGCCCACCGCCATCCCCGGTACCCTGTCGAAGGTTTCCCCATGGATCTTCTCGAGGAGATGCACCGCACCAACCCCGCCATGACCGAGAGCATGCCCGGCGCGGATCCCAGGCTGACGCCCCTCGATGACGGAGACATCCTGCAGGTGGGCGACTACGCGCTGGAGACGATCTTTGTCTCCGGACACACCCCCGGCAACTGCATGTTCTATATCCGCGACAGGAAGATCATGTTTACGGGGGACCATATCCTTTTTGACATCACGCCCAACATCACCTGCTGGGACAGCTGCCCGGACTCCCTCGGAAGCTATCTGGACAACCTGCGCCGGGCCCGGTCCTATGAGGTGGAACTGGCCCTGCCCGGCCACCGCCAGACCGGGGACTACTACAGCCGGATCGATACGCTCCTGGCCCATCACGAAAAGCGCCTCAGCGAGGCGCTCTCCATCATACGCGAATATCCGGGCCGCTGCGCCTATGAGATCGCAGGGCTCATGAAGTGGAAGATCCGGGCCAGGGACTGGGATTCCTTCCCGGTCATCCAGAAATGGTTTGCCGTGGGCGAATGCATCGCGCACCTGGACTACCACCGGCGCCGCGGCCGCATCCGCTTCGAAGAGAGGGACGGCGTGCGGTACTATTACGCCACATCCCCCGGGGCGTCCATTTAATGATCCTATCGATCTCTGAGCCGCAGGGAGCCGTCCGCGAGGGCGGCTCTTACTTCGTGCAAAGAGGGATAGATCCCCGCGCAGATCCGCCGGATCTCCGGCGTGGGCTGTACCACGTCCGGAACCATCACCGGCGTGCAGCCGGCCCTGTCCGCGGCGATGAGCCCGTTGGGGCTGTCCTCGAACACGAAGCACGCCGAGGGGAGGACGCCGATTTTGGCCGCCGTGCGCTCGTAGATCTCCGGAAAGGGCTTTCCTCTGACCACTTCGTCCCCGCACAGGTAATCGTCAAAATAGTCCCCCAGCCCGGAGGTCTCCAGATTCCCTTCCACCACCTTCCGCTCACTCCCGCTGGCGATGGCCATGACATATCCCTGTTCCCGCAGATAGTCCAGAAGCTCCACGAGACCGGGCTTGAAGCGCAGGTCCTTCTTCACCCGCTCCGCCATCAGGTCGTAGCTGCGCCGCACGAAGCGCGGCGCGTCGATCTCCGGGAAAAAGCGCAGGACGTTCCGGTTCATATCCTCGCCGCTGGTCCCCATCAATGCGAGCAGCATCTCCTCGGGCACCCGGATCCCGAATTCCTCCCTTCCGATATCAATATACGCCTCGTTGTAGACGGACTGCGTGTCGAACATCAGGCCGTCCATATCCCAAATCACCGCTTTCTTAAGCATTTTTCTCCTCTTCACTGTCTATGACCGCAGGCAGATATCTGTTCTGCTCCCTCTCAATGACGCCGGTGATCCACTCCTTGTCGGCCAGATGATCCGCCGCGTCGGCCAGGACGGATTCCTCGGCAAACAGGTCGAACTCCGCCTGCTTGCCCTCCAGAAGCTCCGTGACCGCCTCGTCCACCGTGTCCTCACAGAGCAGGTGATAGACCAGCACATTCCGGATCTGGCCCATCCTGCACACTCTGGCGATGGCCTGGTTGGTGAGGGAAGGCTTGATCTGCGGCTCGCAGAAGATCACCACCGAAGCCGCCTGGATATTGAGTCCCGTGCCGCCTGACTGCACCTGGCAGATGAGGACGCAGGCGTCTCTTTTTTTTGCGAAGCGGTCTATGATGCCCTGCCGCTCCGTGACGGGCGTGCTGCCCGTGATCGTGCCCTCGCACATGTCCGCCAGCAGCGCCTGTACCTTCCCAAGGGTGTCGCGAAAATAGGAATACACCACTACCTTGCGCCCCTCGTCCAGCGCCTCCCGGCACAGCTCAAGGAGCCGCTGCGCTTTGGAGGAGGTCTGCATATCCTCCTGCAGAAAAGACAGACGCCGCATGCCCGGGAAGTTCCGCTCCCTGACCTTCAGCACATAGGCCAGCCTGTCCTCCTCTGTCATGGCGCACCACTGTTTTTCCTGCGTGAGAGGCGGCAGCTCCGTCAGCAGGTCGTCCCTGTGCCGCCGCAGATAGACCGGCGCCAGTATCTCCCTGAACTGCGGCGCGTGCCGCATGCCGGCGTAAGTCCGGATCTCCTCCGTGAGGTCCGGCCTGACAAACCCGATGAGCTCGCACATTTCCTCCACCCGGTTCTCCAGCGGCGTCCCCGTCATCATCAGGATCCTGTCCGCCTCATCTTCCAGGGCGTGGATCCGCCTGGTCCGCTTCGCCTCCGGGTTCTTTATGTAATGGGCCTCGTCGATGACCATGAGATCCAGCCGGAGCTGTCCGTCGATCCTGTTAACGATCTTCTCCAGGCTCTCATAGTTCGTGACCGCCGCCCCGCACATCTGCACCCAGGCGTCAAGCCGTTCCTCCAAAGAGGGGCCGTGCAGAAGGAAGGGCGTCACCGCGCTGAACTTCATGATCTCGCGGCACCAGTTCACCAGAACCGATGCGGGACAGACCACGAGAAAACGGCTGCCCGGATCCTTTGCATACAGATGCGCCATGACCGCGATGGCCTCGACGGTCTTGCCAAGGCCCATCTCGTCTCCCAGAAGGACCCTGTTCTGGTGCAGGATGTAGCGTGCGCCGAACTCCTGATAGGCGCGGAGATTCCCCTGAAACGCCGTCAGGTCCAGCTCCTGCGCGTCGATCTCCGCCGCCAGCTGCGCCGGGATGCTGCTGTAGCGCATGGCCTGCGCCTTTCCCATCCCGGTCAGCTTCTCCAGCAGCGCGTAGTAGGCCGCACTGTTTTCGCTGAAATCCCGCATGCACGCGGTATCGCTCATTCCCGCGGCAGCCCTGTGCGCCTCTATAAAATGCTTCACCCGCCTGTACTCGGGCGTATCCCGCAGCGCCGTCAGCGCCGCGACGGCTTCCAGCGTCTCTTCCTTGGTCTGTCTTCGCGAGAAAAACCACCGCACGCCGCTCCGGATCACCACATGCGGGATCGTCCTCTCCAGAAAACCGTGCAGCTCGTCCCCGAGATCCCCCGCATCCCGCCGGATCAGCTCCATCTTCCTGAAGGCGGCTGTCTGCCGGATGATCTCCCGGCTCGTGCGGTCTTCCTTGTCCGCGGTCAGCGTGATGCCGCTCCCCCGGGTCATGCGCATGACGAATTCATCCAGGATGGTCCGGATGGCAAGCAGCTGCTTCTCCCCGATCCCGTCCACTGCGCGGATCTCCTCGTCGGAGGCCTTTCGCAGGGAAAGAAGCGTGTGGTAACCGGCCTGCTCCAGCGCGGCCGTCCGGATCCCGGCCCTGGATTTTTTCAGCTCCTCCACCGGGATGGCGGCCAGCGACTGCGCCGCCTCGTCCGTCAGGACCTGCCTGCAGGTCCGGATGAGCTTCTCCTCCCGCCTGTCTATATCGTCAAAAACTTCCCGGAACGTCCTGTCCAGCGCCTGCAGACTCTCGATCAGTGTCTCGATCCGGCGAAAATCAGGTTTGCGTATTTCCATAATCGAATTTTCCGTCGTTCTTTTCTTCCAGCGCCTTGATCGCATGGTAGGCAAAGTCGGTGTAGGGCACCCTGATCCCCTTCTCCTTCGCCTTCTTCATCAGTACGCCGGCGAACATCTCAACCTCCGTGTGCCGCCCCGCGTCCAGATCCTGCAGGGTGGAATATCTGGCCGTGTCCAGCGACCGGCCCCTCTCGTTCCCGTCGTACTGCAGGGTGATCCCGTACGCGGCCGCCACCTCCATCACCTCGTCAAAAAGCCGGTCGTGCAGGTACTTCACATGCTCACTGTCCAGATAGGCCCCGTATCCGACGCCCAGAATGGCCTGCGGCAGGTTGTTGCCCATGTTCAGCACGAACTTCTGCCACTGCTCCGTGAGGATATCCTCCGCGATCCGGCAGCGGATATCCGCCCTGTCCATCAGAGCCTTGACCGCCAGCGCCCGCTCGGACGCCGCTGACTCCGCCGCCGCGCTGCCCGCTGTGCCACTCGCTGTGCCGCCCGCTGTGCCGCTCGCCGCGCCGCTCCCGTGCGGGACTCCCCCCGGGTCTTTCTCCCCGATGACCAGCCCCTTGGTGATGGCCGGATCATAGACGATCTCCCTGCCCCGCCGCTCGGAGGAAATGAACATATACGCGTAGAGAAGGGGCTTTTCGCCTATGACCTCCGCGATCATCTCCTCGCTGTCGATCCCGTTCATGGCACTGATCACAATGATCTCCTCATTTCCCGATGCGATCTCCCTGATCATGGGGAGGGCGCCCGGGAGGCCGTCGTATTTTGTCGCGACAATGAGCAGCTCCACCCCCGCTGCCGCAGCTTCCCGCGGTGTGCACACGCGGGGCACGAAGTGCTTGCCGTTGATCACGATCCCGTCCCGCATAAGGCGCTCCCTGCGCTCTCCTTCCGCCACAACGCAAAAATGCTCTCCCAGCTCCCTCTCCAGGCCTGGTATGAAATACGCTCCGACCGCGCCCGCGCCGATCAGTGCCGCTGATTTGATCTCCCTCATGGTCTGTCCTCCCTTTTTTCTCTCAGCCTTTTCTAACGGACCGTGCCGTCCTCCCTGACCGTGACCTTCCTGCCGCAGTAAGGACACACGGCCGCCATGCCGTAAGGAACCATCAGCCCTGCCCCGCAGGAGGGACAGCTGACGCCAAGCGAAGAGTGCACGCCCTCCGGATCCAGATCCGGATTCATCAGATTCTCTTCATCGGGCAGCTTTTGATCGGTCACGCTGCCGGGGATCAGCGCCGCCTCCCCGTCGAGAATGCTGACAGACACCGTGCTCCCCCGCGGAAAGGCCGCCGTATCCACCTGTCCGGTCCGCACCACCGCCTGCCGTATGACGCCGTCCTTCATATAGCGGACGACCAGCGAAAGCGTCGGCATCCCGTTGTAAAGGACCTGCCCGTCCTCTTTGTAATCAAAGATCTTCCCCATGTATACGGTCCCCTCGTCGGCGATCCTTTCCTCCCGGCGCAGGTGATCGATCCCAAACCACGCAAAAAAACCTCCGATCCCGCAGAACAGCGCTATAAACATAAGGCCCATGAATATCAGCGAACCGCCTCCGCCCCCGATCCCAGAGGCCAGAAGCCCTCCGCCTATGATGGCCCCCAAAAACACAAACAGAAGACCGAAATACTTCAAAAAGCGAAATGTATTCATACCCTGCAGCACTCCTTTCATCAGTTTAGCAAACTGCCTGTGCCTCTTTGTTATTCCTTTGGCTGTATTTCCTATGGTATAGTAGCAGTATAACAGACTTATCCCCGCACTGTCCTGATTTCTGTTCAAACAGCCCGAAAGGATTCCTCATGACGAAAAAATGCTTTCTCGGCGTTATCGCCGCTCTTTTTTTCTCCCTCTCCCCCGCTGCAGCCATGCCTGACGCGCCTGCCGTACTGACTGCACAGGCCGCCGAGGCGGAAGCGATTCCCGCTCCTGAGGCGGGCGAGGCGGATGCAGATCCTGCCGCCGGGACGGTGTCAGAGGCGATTCCTGCCCAAGCAGAGGAATTCTCCGATGTGCAGGAGGATATCCCTGCTGAAGCGGAAAATATCCCGGTCGAAGCAGTGACTGAAGCGATCCCCGCCGAGCCGGAGGCTGAGGCAATCCCCTCCGAGGCGGAAACTGAGGCGACTCTCACTGAGGCGGAGACTGAGGCGATCCCTCCTGAGGCAGAGACTGCGGCACTTTCCGCTGAAGCAGTGACTGAAGCGATCCCCGCCGAGCCGGAGGCAGAGGCGCTTTCCGCCGAGGCGGAAACTGAGGCGATTCCCACCGAATCCGAGTTGATCTCCGTTGAATCCGAGGCGATCCTTCCCGAATCCGACACGGCAGAACCTCTCATCCGGGCAGCCGCCCCCGCGGAGGCGGGAGCAACGGCTGCGATCACGGATTCCGGCGCCGCTGCGCAGGGATCTGTTTCAAAGGAACCTGTCACAAAGACCGTCAGGATCTCCTCGGCCGCATCCGGCAACGCATTCCAGTATAAAAAAGTGACCCGAAAGACGGCCTCTGACGGCAGGACCTTCTACGCGGTCAAATCCCTCACCCCGGAGCAGATCGAAGCGCAAAAACTACGCAAGGTGGACAGGATCCATTTTTTGACACTCAATGACCTGTACGCTGCCAGCGATTCCATCCTGGTCCAGAGCAACGGCCGCTACGGCCTGATCGACGCCTCGCACCCGGCATGGGATCCCGATCCCGCTCTGAACCGCACGACCGCGAATGTCGACGACGTGATCAGTTACCTGAAAAGAACGGGCGTCGGCCATCTCGATTTTGTCGTGGCCACTCACAGCCATTCGGACCACATCGGCGGCATGAAATTTCTGGCGCAGGCCGCGGGTGCAGCCGGCAGGAAGCTGATCGACCAGAAAACCGTCTTCTTCTACAAGCAGTATTACTACAACGCGCAGGAGGAGGGCAAATGGGGCTGGCAGAACACCCGCATGTTCAATGAAGCAGTGAGCGCCATGCGAGGCCGGGGCGCCATTATGGTCGAGACGAGCAGTCACGCCGCGTCGGCCCTTCAAAAAGCCGGTGCCTCCTTCAAAAAAGGCGGCAGCGACCCCGTCAGCGACAGCATCCGCTTCAAGCTGGGTGATTTTTCCCTGGCGCTGTACAACCTCTACCACAATTCCTCGGAGAATGAGAATCTCAACAGCATCGTGACCGCCGTGGCGAAGGGGGACCGGACTGCTCTTCTGACCGCGGATGTTGAGGTAAACGAGGGACTTGAGACGCGCATGACAGACGCCGTCGCCGCTGACTACGGCACGGTGGATCTGTACAAGGCCGGCCACCACGGGTATGAGGAGAGTACCAGTTTTGACACGCTGGAGCGGCTCGCTCCCTCCGCCGTGGTCACCACCACCAACCGAAGGGGCAATTATTATGAGGACGACGTGCCCTTCAATGAATATCTGCGCGGCAAAAATATCCCCGTCTACCGCACATCGGAACAGCAGCTTTCGCTGACGGCTGATTTTTCCGGGCAAGGCATACGTTATGTCACCTATGGCAGCGACGGAAAACTCTCCGCTGCTCCGACTCCTTGGAAAGCGCGCATGAGTTCCGGCTGGAAAAAATGGCAGCGGGGCGAGGATGATTACGACTACGTCTACATCTACGACGACGGCACCTCCGCGACGGGCTGGCAGCAGCTCACGCGCAGCGGCGTCACAAACTGGTATCTCTTCGGGGACGGCGGCGTGACCCTGCGCGGCCTGCAGCGCGTCGGATCCGATTACTACTTTACCAACAATAAAGGCATCATGCAGAAAGGATGGCAGGCGACAGGCGGGAGGTGGTACTTTTTTGACGGGTACGGGGTCATGCAGAGAGGCTGGCGGCAGATCGACGGCACGTGGTACTACCTCAGCCCGAAGACAGGCGCCATGCAAACGGGGTGGCTCCTGACCGGTGGGAAGCGGTACTATCTGGACGGCAGCGGCGCCATGCAAAAAAACGGCTGGGTCTTTGCCGGCGGCAAGTGGGCCTACCTTGGCGCCGACGGCGCCGGCCTGACCGGCTGGCAGCAGATCGGCGGAAAATGGTATTACTTCTCCGGTACCGGCTTCATGCTGACCGGTTGGCAGACGATCGGCGGCAGCCTCTACTACCTCGGTTCCGACGGGGCTATGGTGACCAGCCGGTCCGTCATGTATAAGGGCGTCATGAAGACGCTGGACGCGTATGGGGTTGCGCATTGAGATGATTTTTTTGGGGCCTGCTTTTCGCATTTTTAGCAGTTCCTGATGCTATCAAGGCTTATTATTTCAATCTTAGCAGTGTTGTTAGTCTCTTCTAATTTGCTAAGAATCCATAATATGCTAAAACTATTAGTAGGTTTACCAGGGCATGATTTGCCAAACAAGAAAAGATCTTCTGCGCTAGCAGAGTACGATACTGCTATGAGTGTTTTAAAGAGAAATGATATCTGTAGTTTTTGGATCTTATCTGAAAAATAGGCTAATAAAAATTGAAATTTAGCAGAGGTCCTCAGCTACAGTCACCAAATCTTGCAAGCTTAGCAGAACCCGCCCCTCAGCTACACCCACCAAATCCTGCATCCCCAGCAGACCCCCCAACCAAAAAAAGCTGCCGCACCAATCACGGCGCGGCAGCCCCTCAAAAACCACTTCCAAAGGCTCAAAATCCCAGGCTGTCATTAACCAGGATCACATGGATCCGGCCCGGATGCTTGGAATATCTTGTGATCAGGAACTGGCAGCAGATGGTATCCGGCGACTTGCAGTCCATGCAGGCGCCCGTCTTGCAGCAGGGCGTGTCCAGCCCGAAACGCTGTGCGTTGATCGGGGCCGCCACATTTCTGGCGCGCTTCATGGCGCCGTCCACGTCGTCGCAGATCTTGTTGACGCCGACGATGAAGATGACCTTCTTCGGTCCCTGTGCGATGGCCGAGACGCGGTTCGCGTTGCCGTCGATGTTGACCAGGATCCCGTCCTCCGTCATGGCGTTGACACTTGAAAGGAAGACGTCCGCGTCATAGGCCGCAAGCATCGCCGCCCGCTTGTCTTCCATGGCGTCGCGGTCAATGAAATTGTAGCTGCCCTTTTTGAGGGCCTCCACCAGGCCGATCTCGTGGGCGCTCATGGCGCCGCCCATCGTGACGCTGCTTCCCTCCGGGATCAGGGAGAGTGCCGTCTTAAGGGCCTCCTCTTTGGTCGCGGCATAATAACCGTCCATATTGCGGGACTTAAGTCCTTTGATCACTTTCTTCGAAAGAAGTTCATAACGCTTTGTAATATTGGCATCCATTTTTTTCTCCTCTCCACATCCCAAGCCAGGTATTACGGATATTACGGGTATTATCCGAAACGATTTCTCTCCAGAACCATATTAACAGAGGAAACGCGTTTTGTCTAAACGGATCCGCGGCGTTCTTCCGGCCGGATTTTCAGGCGAGGTAGCGCAGTCTCTTCAGGAATTCTTCATTTGCCGTCTTCTCGCAGATCTCGTCGATACCGGAGGAGATGATCCACACTGCCATCCCGCGCCGGGCGCAGCGCACCAGCATATTGATGATCATCTCGTGATGGATGGACTCCTGCCCGGAAAAAGGGAAGAGGCAGATCAGGAGCTTTGGATTGAGCAGATACCACTTCAGGTAGGACAGCTGAAGCCTTTCCGGCAGGGACCACTTGCGGATCGGCGACAGGAGCCGGTCCCTGTCGAACCACTCCGCGGCGCGGTCCAGGATGCTCTCCGTGAGATTTTTGTGCACGAAATGCTTTCCTGCCTTGGGAATGAGGACGATGCTGAGATTCTCCAGCGCCGTGAGATTGTCAAAAAGAACGCCGCCCGACCGGTCCGGCATCTCGATCTGCACGGCGACCCCGTGCCCCACCTCCGCCCGCAGCTCGCGGGGCGTAAGCGTTTTTTGATCGAGCTGGAGACTCCCTTCGGTCCAGTCAAGGTCTCCCAGGACGCAGCTGCGTATGCAGGAGGCCGTGCGATAGTTCTCGTCCTGCAAAAAACCGATCTCCCCGCTGCCGATCGAGAAGGTCATCGGGGAGAGTCCGTCAAAACGGAGCTTTTCCAGCACAAGGACCGCATTCGGGGCACCGGCTTCCCGCTGCCCGCCGCTGTCCGCGGCGCTTCCCCAGGAACTGTCTTTTTTCTCCCACCCGAGTATGTCGTAGAGACGTTCCCCGTATTCCTCCGGATACAGGTGGTAGCAGGTGCGTCGGTTTTTCAGTACGTCGATGCGGTTCGCATACCGGAAGATGAAATTTTCATCCATATCCAGCAAAAAAACGCCCGCGCCCTGCCCCTGCAGGACAAGAACGCAGTCCATGAAGGCATGGAGATCCTGCCTGCGCAGGATCTCCGTGATCCGGTCGAGCACGATGATCCTGCACTGCAGAAGCCACGCCTTATAGGCTGCGAGTCTGTAGTAATCCAGCATGGAAAGGGCGGTCAGATGCGCGCTCCAGGGAAAGGTGATGCCCATCTTTTCCTTCATGTCCAGCGCTTCCCGCGACAGCAGGACGTCGTCTTTTTTGTCCAGGGCGCCTCTCCCCGCGCCGATGGCGAGCAGATAATCCGTGGCCGTCAGTTCCCGGGAGGCAAAGCGGCGCCGGTCGATGATCATAGTATTGGCGCGGATCCACCGCCGCGTCTCGGGGTAACCGCTCCGGACCCCGCAGCAGAAAGCCTTGCCGCCGACCAGGTCAGTCTGGCCGCCAAAAATGCCCATATACGCCGTCCCGGAGGTCCTGTGGTCGTTAGTGTATACGCCGACGCACTCCCCGCGGGAAACAGACATATCGAACAGATAAAAGCTCCCGTCATTTTTAAAGCTTCCGTTTTCGATCCGGACCAGTTCCTCGATCATGCGTCACTTCCTCAGGCAGGCATTTCATACAAAAGCGGCAGGGTCAGACAGCACTCCGTTCCTATCCCCGGCATGCTGTAGATCTTGAGACCGTAATCCTCGCCGAACATCAGGCGGATCCGGCTGTTGACGTTGACCAGGGCGATCCCGCCCCGTCTTCCCCCGGAATCGGCGGGTCCCGGATCCTCCATGGAAAACCGCCGGTTCAGCCTCTCGACCTCCTCCTCGGGGATCCCCATACCGTCGTCGCGTACCCGGAGGAAAAGCGTACGGTCGCTGTTTTCGATCACGATCCGCACGGTGCCGCCCCCGATCTTTCCCTCCAGCCCGTGCACGATGGCGTTTTCCACCAGCGGCTGCAGGATGAGCTTGGGCATGCGGGCTTCCAGAAGCGCCTCGTTCTCCATCTCGACTTCCATGGATATTTTGTCGCCGAAGCGGGATTTCTGCACGGTAAAATAGTTCTCTACATTATCCAGCTCATCCGAGAAGGTGACATACTGCTGCAGGTTGGAGATCGTGTAGCGAAAGAAGGTTCCCAGGGCCTCCGTCGTCTCTGCGATCTCCTCGCAGTCCGCCATGAGCGCGTCCGCCCGGATGGCCTCCAGACTGTTGTAGAGAAAGTGCGGATTGATCTGATTCTGCAGCGCCATATACTCCGCCTGCTTCTGCTGCAGCCGCTGCTGCTCCTCTCCGTAGAGCCGCCTCCGCAGGTCGGCGAAAAAATTCTCCAGAAGCGGATCATCCGACCAGTCGTCGTTCAGTATTCTTCTGATATCTCTCTCCGTGCTGTAGCGCCCGAGCGCCCGCCGGAGTCTGAACAGGGTGCGCAGCCACATGGAACTTCCTCCTTTAGCGGTAGAGCTTTCTGTAGTCCGAGGGACTGATGCCGGTCACTTTTTTAAAGAGCCGCGAAAAATACTTGAGGTCCTTGTAGCCGACCGCCTCGCAGACATCCATCACCGAAAACTCGTCGCGCAAAAGGAGTTCCTTGGCCTTTGTGATCCGCACCTGCCCCAGATAGTCGGTAAAGCTGAGGCCTGTCTCTTTTTTGAAGAAGGTGGAGAAGTAGGTGGCATTGAAGCCTGCGGCCGCGCTGACATCCTCGAGGCGCAGGGCCTCACTGTAGTGGGCGAGAATGTACTCTTTCGCCTGTGCAATGGGCCGGTTCTCCTGCAGGGACCGCTCCTCCCGCATATGGGTCAGTTTTTCGAGGATCTTCCGCTCCAAAAGTGCATAGATCTCGTCCAGACTCCTGCAGTACCAGAAGCTGTCCATCAGCTCCGCCTCGCAGGAAGATTCCACGGTGCCGCTCTGCTCCATGCCGTATATACAGGCGCGGACCACTTCGTAGAACCACTCGCGGACCATCATGCCGTGGAGGCCGCCCCTTCCCCGAAGTTCCTCGCCGCTCTCCTTGAGCACGCGGCGGAACTGCGCCTCGTCCAGGAGCTCCGCCGCATCCCTGAAGCGCTTTCGCATCGCCACATCCATCTGATAGTGGTTCTCCAGGGGGATCGTCTCCGTCTCAGCGTCGCGCACCGCGGCATCCGAACAGATCCGGTCGGCACTGAGCCACAGCGCCTCCGAGAGCGAACGGGAGAGCATCTGCATGGATTCCCCCCTGCTGCCCACGGACACAAAGACGCGGATATCCCAGAACAGATCCCGCTGTTTTTCGATCTCCTTCCGGATCTTGGTAAAGCACTGCCGCATCTCCACGGGATCGTAGGAATTCACGCCGATGACGGCGGCGATTCCCTCCCTGAGGACAGAAACAGCCGCTTCGCTGCCTATGTTTCGAAGTTCCCTGCGCACGATGTCCAGCGCGTGCTGCAGAAGGATCCGGTAAGCTTCCCGGTGTCTGTCCGCCTCGGATACATCCGGTCTCACGATCGCGGCGCAGCAGATTCCTTCGCTATAATGAAACCCGTACTCCTCGTTGACCTGCTCCCGCCCCGCAAAGGGGATCTTTTGCCCCGCGCTTTTATAGAGTGCCTCGATCAGAAGCTCCTGGCGCTTCACCCTGTCCTTTTCCTGGCGGTACTCGATCCGCTCCTCCTCCCCGAGTTTGTCCCGCAGACGCATCAGGATCGCGGTCAGTTCATCCTTTTTGAGCGGTTTTAACAGATAGTCCTCCACGCCGTATTTGATGGCGCTCTGGGCGTACTCAAATTCCCGGTAGCCGCTGATGATGATGCAGTGAAGACCCGGCTGCAGCGCCTTTGCCCGCTTTACCAGCTCCAGACCGCTGCACCCCGGCATCCGGATGTCCGTCACAAGAAGGTGGGGCTGTGTCTCCTCCACCAGCTGCAGCGCCTGCAGTCCGTCGCTCGCCACGCCGGTGATCTCAAAGCCCATCTTTTCCCAGTCGATCAGTTTTTCAAGCAAATAAATGACTTTTGTCTCGTCATCTGCCAGAACGGCTCTCAGCATACTCTCCCTCCGGGTCCTCTTCCGGAACCTCTAAAAGAGGGGCCGCCGCATCGCTGCGACAGCCCCTCCATGCGACTTAGCAATTATACACCCCGGGGGCATATTTTGTCATCGTCACGGATCGCCGACTATATCTGCACAGATTACTGATAATCAGCAACGTTGTTGGCGTCGATCCAGATATTGGTCGTGATGATGGTGTTGTTCTCAAGCTGCTCGCCGTTGATCAGCTTCACAGCGGCCTCGATGCCGTTTGCTGCCATAGCGCCGCCGTCCTGGGAAACTGTGCCGGTGATTCTGCCGTCGACGATCGCTTCGAAGCCGTCGGGCGTGCCGTCAACGCCGGTGATCACGATGCCGCTGTTAGCGCCTGCTGCATTGCCTGCGCCGACTGCCATGCCGTCGTTCTCGCAGACGATCGCGTCAAGATCGTAAGCGGAGAGCCAGCTCTCGACCGTGCCCTGTGCAGTAGCGGTATCCCACTGGCAGTCAGCGGGCTCCACGACCTGGACCATGTCGGGATAGTTCTTGAGGATGTTCTCGTAGCCTTCCAGTCTCTGCAGACCGCCTGCGTCACCGGAGGGGCCCGTCAGGATAGCGATGTTGCCCTTGCCGCCCAGAAGGTCAGCGACGTGCTGCATCTCGGTCTCGCCGGCGGTTACGTTGTCACCGCAGGAAAGAGCGGAAATGCCGTGGTTCTCCCAGTCTGTGCAGGGGGAGATCACGTTGATCACGATCACGCCCTTGTCCGCTGCCGCCTGTGCGGCGTCGCCAAGTCCGTCGGGATCCACGGGCTCAAACAGGATTGCCTGATAGCCCTCGGACACGCATTGCTCGATCTGGCTGATCTGCTTGGCTGCATCCTGGTCCGCACTGAGAATGGTGAGCTCAACGCCCAGCTCGTCAGCCTTTGCCTGTGCTGCCTCGGAGACGCCGATCTGGAACGCGTTGGTCTGATGCTGCTGGATCAGAGCGATCTTGTAGGTGCCGCCAGCCGGCTCTGCCGCTGTGTCTGCGGTCTCCTCAGCGGTCTCCTCCGTCGCCTCTGCGGCGCTGTCGGAAGAATCCGTGGAGCTTGCGGAAGAGCTGCCGCCGCAGCCGGTCAGGACTGCTGCCGCCAGCACTCCTGTCATCAGGATTGCCAACATTTTCTTTTTCATATACCTTTTCCTCCTTGCCATATATTTAAAAATATTACAGGTACCGTTTCCAAAATGATCCCGAAAAGGATCAGTCCTTTTTGCTCTTGCCCTTGACGTCGATCAGGACCGCAATGACGATGATCAGACCTTTGACGATCTTCTGCCAATGAGAGGACACGCCCAAGATATCCAGACCGTTCGCAATGACCGTAATGAGGAGCGTACCGACTACAACGCCCCAGGGCTTGCCGACGCCGCCGGTCATGGAAACGCCGCCCACGACGCATGCGGTGATGGCGTCCATCTCATAGCTCTCTGCCGCCGTGGGCTGTCCGATGGTGACGCGGGAGGTCATCAGGAACCCGCTCAGGCCTGCCAGAAAGCCGGCGATCGCAAAAGTGGAGATGCGGATCAGTGTAGTGTTGATGCCCGCAACCCTCGCTGCCTGCAGGTTGCCGCCGCAGGCGTAGACCCTGCGGCCGTAGACTGTTTTGGCGAGTACAAATGAGCAGACGACAATGATGATCAAAAGGAAGATGGCCAGCATGGGGATGCCCAGAAATGACCCCGCGGCGATCGCTTTATACTGCTCGCTCATGCCGATGACGGGCTTGCCGTTGGATACTAAAAGGGCAAGGCCGCGCACAGCCGTCATGGTGCCCAGTGTCATGATAAAAGGCGGCAGGTCGCCGACGGCGACGCCTACGCCGTTGACGATGCCGACCGCAAGACCGGCCAGCATGGCGACGATCAGCGCAAAGATCAGCGGATTATCGCCGCGGCCCAGAAGGGCTGCCAGGATTCCGGAAAAAGCGACCGTGGAGCCGACGGACATATCAAATCCGCCCGAAATGATGACGAACATCATACCGAAAGCAAGAATGCCGTTGATAGACGCCTGCTTCAGGATGTTCACGAGGTTCCCCGGTGTGATAAAACTGGGCTTTAAGATCGTCAGCCCGATCACAAGTACGATAAAGATCACAAAAATAAAGTATTCGCTGACCAGCGCCTTCACGCTTTTGTTCTGTTTCATCTCTTCCTCCTCAATGCTCACATCTTCCCCGTACAGATTTACACTTCAATGGCGGACGCCAGCGTCATGATTTTCTCCTGAGAGAAATCTCCGCGGGTCAGCTCACCCGAAAGCCTTCCCTCGGACATGACCGCGATCCGGTCGCAGACGCCCATCAGCTCCGGGATCTCCGAGGAGATCATGATGACCGCCTTGCCCTGCTGCACCAGCTGGCCGATCAGCAGGTAGATGTCTCTTTTTGCGCCTACGTCGATACCGCGGGTGGGCTCGTCCAGAATGATCACGTCCGGATCGTTCAGAAGCCATTTCCCGATGACGATCTTCTGCTGATTGCCGCCGGAAAGATTGCCGGCGATCTCGTCCCCGCTGGGCGTCTTGATCTTGAGCTTCTTAATATATTCGTCCGAGGCCTTTCTCGCCAGCTTTTTGCTGTAAAGACCGTGTTCGAGGAGTTTTCCGATCGCCACCATGGCGATATTGTCGTTGACTGTCCCGCGAAGGTTCAGACCAGTGACCTTTCTGTCCTCGGTGACCAGTGCGACGCCCTTTTTGATGATGTCGGCGGGCGAATGCACGATGACTTTCTTTCCCTTTACGACGATCTCTCCCGAGGAGAGCTTATGCATGCCGAAGATTCCTTCCACAAGTTCGCTCCGGCCGGCTCCGACCAGGCCGCCAATGCCGAGGATCTCGCCTTTTCTCACGCAGATGCTGACGTCTTTTACCTTTCCGTCGGCGCGCACGATGTTTTTCGCCTCAAAAACGACGTCTCCGATCTCCGCTTCCGCCTTCGGGAAGACATCCGTGATCTCGCGTCCGACCATCATCTTGATCAGCTGGGATTCGGTCATGTCCTTCGCATCCCCGGATCCGATGTAGGTTCCGTCGCGGTAAACGCTG
The DNA here is from genome assembly GCA_017405805.1 of Lachnospiraceae bacterium. Lineage (GTDB taxonomy): Bacteria > Bacillota > Clostridia > Lachnospirales > Lachnospiraceae > CAG-791. The sequence goes on along the minus strand of JAFQZU010000018.1, from coordinate 8,976 downwards.
ATCCGGTCGCAGATGGTGAAGATCTCGTCCATACGGTGCGAGATATAGATGATCGCCACGCCCTTTTCCTTCAGTCGGCGGATATGGCCGAAGAGCAGTTCGACTTCGCGGTCCGTGATCGCCGCCGTGGGCTCGTCCATGATGATGACCTTTGCGTTGACCGAGATTGCCTTGATGATCTCGATCAGCTGGCACTGGGCTACGGTCAGGTTGCGCAGAAGTTCCGTGGGACCGACGTGCAGGCCGCACTCCGCGATCAGCCTCTTCGCCTCTTCGATCTCCGCGTATTTGTCGACGAGCCCGTTCTTTTTCAGCTCGCGCCCGACAAAAATATTCTCATACACCGTCATGTCCAGGATGGGATTGAGCTCCTGATGGATCATGGCAACGCCCTTGTCCATCGCCTCCTTGGGATTGGAGACATTGTAAGGCTCTCCGTTAAAGAGGATCTCTCCTCCCTGATCTTTCGTGTAGATTCCCATGAGGATCTTCATCAGCGTAGACTTTCCGGCGCCGTTTTCCCCCATCAGCGCATGTACTTCTCCGGGCCTGACCTGGAGCTGTACGTGATCGAGCGCCCTGACCCCGGGAAAGGTCTTGCTGATATCCTTCATTTCCAGTATGTATTCCATGTTTTCCCCCGTTCCCGACAGCAAAACATCCATTGCATCCATACCATTTTTACAGAACCGGCAGAATATAAAAACGGGATATCTTCAGAAAAGGGGGGACGATTTTTGGCAAAAAGAAAAAGACACCTGCCTGTGCAAGTGTCCTTCCGAATTAATGAAAGCGGATGACTGTTCACTGCCGTATACTCTCCGCATTGACGACGCCGATATTGGTAAATGCCATCTCAGAGACCGGGAAATTCGGCATATCGATCAGCTTTTTAAGCATAATGATCGGCTGATAGCCCTGCCAGTATACGTTCTGTTCCACAATAAAATCGATTTTGTCCTCCGTCAGGAGTTTTTTCGTGACCAGTGTGAGATCATTCCCCACGATCATGATCTCGCGCGAATTCCGCTCATCCCCGAGAGCGTCCGCGCAGGCTGCGATATTTTCGTTTGCCATGTAGACTGCCTTCAATTCCGGAATCTCGGAAAGCGCTTTACTGACAATATCGTAGGTAAGAATATACTCGTTGTGACTCTCTCTTACAATAATCTGTTTCTCGGATATACCCGCTTCTTTGCATGCATCGATAAAGCCGCGTATTCTTGCATGGTGCGCCGAATAGTCGAGATTGCCGGCTACTGCCAGTATCCGGTCAGACTTTCCGATCCGGCGGAACATCATATTCGCTGCCACTCTTCCGCTTTTATAAGGATCAGGGCCGATAAAACAGGTGCGTTTGCTGCCGGGAAGATCGCTGTTATATGTGATGACCGGAACGCCGTCCTCTTCAAACCGGTCGATGCAGGCCCTGACGTTGTCCGTGTCCATTCCGGTCATGGCAATTCCGGCCGGATTTTGTTTTCTGAGATTTTCCAGCGCTTCTACGATATCCCCCGGTATATCCGTATCACACTCCACCACCTCTACGCGGTACCCGAGAGGCTCAACAATTTCGCGGGCATCCTGCACACCGCTCATCCATTCTTTTTTCAGATTATCGTCAAACCAGCGGTTCCCCGGAAGAACCACACCGATCACGTAGGAATCTTTGTGTCCGTGGTTTGGGGTAATATACCCCATGAGCTTGGCCACTTCCAGTACGTGTTCCCGAACTTCAGGCGCCACCTCGGGACGGTTGTGAAGCACCCTGTCTACAGTTCCCCTTGAAACACCGGCCCGTTCCGCAATCATATTGATTGTTACTCTTGCCATGCTGTACTCCTTCCAGGCAGAGGCTGAGCTCCGGCGCCGAGCCGCCGCCGTCTGCCGGAAGCTCTCATCCCTGCCCAGGACTAATAATTACAAGTAAAGAGTGTGGTATCTTGGGCGCCGTGCTATTACGCACAATTTTTTTATAACATTTTCTCATCAGCACGTCAACTTCCGGAGAATAAAAAGTGGCAAAAAAGAAAACCGGGCCATTTCTGATGAAATCACACGGTTTTGACACAAACCACTCATTATTTACGTGCTTTTAAACATCAGCATTCTCTTTGCAGACAATCTGAATATCTGTGAATATCTCTCTGGCCGGCGGTACTTTGTGGTCGATCAGGTACTCTTTTAAAATGATCAGTGTCCTGTATACCATCATATAGATGTTGGGCGTAACGCAAAAGGCCAGTTCACCGCTCTTGAGATACCTGTACACACGCTCGTTCATATCCGTGTAGATCACGATCGGAGAAGTTTCTTTCCCCGTGCTGCGCACCGCATCCATACATCCTGTCAGATTGTGGCTCGCCATGTAGATCCCCGCGATATCCCCGTCAGCAAGCAGTGCCTCCCGGACTTTTTTATAGGTCAGCGTATAATCATCGTAGGTTTCAATGAGAATTAAGTTCCGGTCCGGAAACCCGGCGGCTTTCATTGTATCGATGAATGCGTCGGCCCGGGACATATGCCCGGGAATCTCTTTATTTCCCACACCGACGATGATATGCCTGTCAGGCTTCACATATTTCGCCATCAGCTGACCTGCCACGCGCCCGGTCTTTGAGGAATCATTCCCGTAAAAAAGCATCCTGCCGCTTCGTATATCCGAGTCAAATGTAATAACGGGAACCCCCTGTTCCTGCAGATGATCTATCTTCTTCGCGGCCTGCTCGCAGTCCATGGCGCATATAGCCATTCCATCCGCTCCGCGCGCGATGATCCGCTCCATCAGCTCCGCGATTTCCTCGGGGTAAGGCGATGCGGAAATCTGCTCCGTGATGATCTCCACGCCATAATCCACAAGCTGTGCCTGCGCATCATGAATCCCCTGCTTCACCTCATTCATGTAATAAGGATTGCGGGTCGGCATGACCACACCAAGACGGCAGACCGGCTTTTCAGTTATAGCGATCCCCAATGCCTGCGCCTGTCTCTTCTTAGGAATATAGCCAAGTTCTCTTATCGCCTCCATGACTTTGTCATACTGATCCTTGCGGACATGAGGCCTTTGATTGATCACACGGTCGACCGTACCGCGCGAGACACCGGCTTTTTGGGCAACCATTTCGATCGTGATACGCTTTGCCATGACTGTACCTCTCCGTGCTTATGCACGGAACCAGTGTAGCATACTGGTGGAATGCAGTCAAACGATTTATCCGGGTCAGCCCGGCAGCTTACTCCGTGATCAGCAGCTTTGCCTTGGTCTCCTTCGTCACCCAGTCAATGGCCTCTTCTTTACTGCCAAACTCCTTGGTCTCCGTATACCCCAGGAAATGTCCGTCCTCCACCTTGTAAACATTCACCGTGCTGCCGTGCACCTCGGCAAATAATCCGTCCTGCTTGACCTGCGGCTGCCTCTCTTCGCTTCCGCCCGCCGCATTCTCCTGCTCCTTGCTGATCAGATATGCGGACAGCACAAGACCGATCGCGATACCCGCCGCCAAGAGACCTACCCTTTTCATCATACTGACACCTCCTGTATATTCCATACATATGAACGTCATCCCATTTACGCCGGCGAACCGGCTTAATTCTTATTATAGGTGAAAACCTCCGTTTATTGTATACTAATAATAAGAGAGACATCTGTCCACCCGCCGGAAAGGAGGTTCTCATGGGCCAGATCACAGAGCAGAAGTGCCCCAATTGCGGCGCAGCCATGCGCTTTGACCCCGCTTCGGGGTTCCTCGTCTGCGACAGCTGTGGCACGAGGGTCGATGTGGAGGCAAAAACGCCATCCGGCACAGCCCCGAATCAGGCGTCGACGGACGATTTTGACGTCGCCGGCCTCAGCATGGATCAGCTGATCGCACAGGCCGCGGACGAAGGCGCGCAGGCACTGCCAGTCTACAACTGCGTCTCCTGCGGGGCCGAGGTCATTGCGCCGCCCGAACAGGTAGCGCTCACCTGCCCCTACTGCCGCAACAACATCGTCCTGACCGACAAAATATCCGGCAAGCTCCGCCCCGACGGCGTCATCCCCTTCCGGATCCGCTCCGAGGAGCTGCCGGAAGCCGTAAACAAATTCTACAGCGACAAAAAACTTCTCCCCCACGGCTTCTTCAGCCATGCCAACATGGGGCAGGTGACCGGCGTCTACGTCCCCTTCTGGGTCTTCAGCGGGCACGTATCCGGAACCCTGCTTTTCGACGCTTCGAAAAGCAGATCCTACCGGAACGGAAGCTACCAGATCACGGAGACCAGCTACTACCTTCTCACCAGGGAGGCGGCGATGGATTTTGACGGTCTTCCCGTGGACGCGGGCAGCAAGATGAGCGACCGGCTGATGGATTCCCTGGAGCCCTTCCACACCGGTGAGGCCAAGACTTTTGACATGCGCTATCTGGCCGGCTTTACGGCCGACCGCTTCGATCAGCCCCAGAGCGACATGGCCCATCGCGCCAGGACCCGCATGCGTCACAGCGCGATCAGCGCGACAAGCGCCGCCGCGACGGCCGGCTACAGCTCGTCCTCGCCTCGCTCCCAGCGCCTGCAAAGCGATCTGGAGGCCAAGTATTTCCTGTTTCCCGTCTACATGTTCGACATAGAATATGGCAGGAAGAAGTACCACTTCGCCGTAAACGGGCAGACCGGGAAAGTCGTGGGCGACCTCCCCACGAGTTCCACCGCAAAGGCCTGGTACTTTCTGCGCCACGGCGGCATCGTGAGCGCCGTCATTCTGGCAGCCTTCATCATCACTTACATGATGGGCTTCTGAGAAAGGAGGGATCCGGATGTTCAAAAAAACCAATCGACGAACCGTGTTCGTCCGCCTGGCAGCCCTTCTGCTCCTGTCTCTGCTCTTATCCGGCACGGCTTCCGTACTGATGCCAGCCCTGCCCCTGCCCGGTCCGCTCACCGCACTGATGCCGGCCCTGCCCGGCCCGGCCGCCGACCTGATGCCAGCCCCGGCCGCCGACCTGATGCCAGCCCTGGCCGGTCCGCTCACCGCCTATGCCGGCGAGTGGAAGGAGGATTACTACCGCGCCTCGGACACCCTGGGCGAAAACGGGCTCAGCGATGCGCAGACAGAGAGCCTGGACGAGACCTGCATCACCTTTATGAAGGATTTTCACGCCGACCTCTCCCTGCTGGCCGTCAAAACAGACGACCTGGAGGGCGGCACACTCTCCGATCTCGCGAGAGGCTACTACGACGACTGCGGTTTTGGCTGGAGCGAAAACCGGGACGGCTTCCAGATGGTCTGGAACGTCGACACGGACGAGATCCTCATTGAGGCCTATGGAGCAGCCGTGGACATGGTTCCCGCCGATACACTGCGGTGGATTGAAAAAACAGCGCTGCCCTACAAAGAGGAATACGGCCTCTTCGGCCCCATGTATGCAACCGCGCGTCTCCTCCGCATCCACCTCGAGAAGAATTCCGGCGCGGGAACAGCCAGTGAAGCCGTCGGCGCGGAAGCAGCCGATGAGGGCGCCGGCGCACAGGCCGACGTCGATCTGCCGGAGGACGTCGACCCGGTCGAGGGTGTCGATCTGCCGGAGAGCGTCGACCCGGCTCAGGGCGTCGACCTGTCCGCCCGCGTTGGAGAAGGCGCCGCCATGCCCGCCTGGTACCCCGTGTATCCGGAGGACTTTCCCAAATATCACGACGAGACAGCGCCCCGCGTCGTCGACACCGCAGACCTCTTTACATCGGATCAGGAAGACGTAATGGAGGCCCGCCTCGCGCAGCTGCGCGAAGAACTCTCGAAGGATATCGTCATCTTTACGGACATCTCCACCTACGGTCTGGAGCGAAAGATCTACGCGGCTGATTTTTATGATTTCAACGGCTACGGCATCGGAGATGAATACGAGGGCGTCATACTCTTTATCTGCATGGACCCCGAAGACCGCGGCTGGTGGGCCTGCTGCACGGGCCCGGAGACCATGGGCCTCTACACGGAGACGATTGCCAACGAGATCGACGACCTGCTCTACGAATATATGATAAACGGCAAGTACTATGAGGGCGTCTCCGACTGGATCGAAAACTTCAGACGCTTATATCTGACCGGTTCTCCCTACACGCCCGACTGGGCCATAGCTGCTGCCGCCGAAGACGGCGCCAAAGGACGCGCCCCCGATCCGGACGCGCCGCGCATCGTGGATGACGCGAAGCTTTTGACGGAGGAGGAGAGAGCCCTCCTCACCGAACAGGCAGACCAGCTCTCGCAGAAATATAATCTCGACATCGTCGTCTATACCGCCCTGAGCGCCGGCAGCATGGAGCGGCAGGCTTTTTCGGACCTCTTCTATTCCTACAACGGCTACGGATATGGCGACGCCCGTGACGGCATCCTGCTCACGATCTTCAAGCGGCCTTACTACAGCCCGTCCCTCTGCATGACCGCCTCCGGATCCGGCAAAAACAGACTCACCTCCGTGAACGAATCCCGCCTGCTCGACCGGTGCGAGAGCCTTCTGGACGCCGGCGCCTACTACAAGGGCATCTCACAGTGGATGGACCACACCGACCACATGCTCCGAACAGGCCGCGTTCCGCGCTCTTTCGGCTTCTGGATCTTCGCAGCGATCCTCTCGGTGCTCGCAGGGACCATCTGGGGAATATTCAGCCTGGTCAAGGCAGAAGAGCGCATGGACACGCCCGCCATTAAAAAAGACGCCGCCGACTATCTCGTCCGCGGCAGCCTCAAGGTCAACAAGGTCCGGGACGAGTTCCTTCATATGAGGAAGACGTCCGCCTACATCCCGCCGGAAGATAAGTCGTCGGGCGGCGGTTCCTCGTCGGGCGGCAGGTCCTCCTACTCAGGCTCCTATAAGGGGTCATCGGGGACGAAGCATTCGGGGTCGGGAAGAAACTTTTAAATGATAAAAGCCATATCGGAGAGAAACGCCAAGCGCGGACATAAGTCTCACTAAGGCCCTTTCCTCACTATGGGGAGGCACGGCGGAAACTCGTCTGGCGCTCTGAAGCGCGCCCGACTCAAACATTCCGCCACTCCGGCACGCGGGAGCCGCGTGCCCTCGACCTCCCCTTCGTTCGGAAACGGCCTAAGTTCGACTAAATATCCGCGCAAAGGCGGTTTCTCTCCGATATGGCTCATTTTAATCCTCTTGGCTTGTCGGGAAGGCACTTTTGAGAATGAGCGTTAGTTGAAATTAGACTCTCTTCTCACGGAGGCGGGGTCGAAGCCGGGCGGCTCCCGCACGGCCGAGTGGAGGGATGTCTGAGCCCGCCGGCCTTCGGGCCGGCGGGCGAGTTCCCGACTTGCCCCGCCGCAGTGGGGAGAGAGTCTTACACAGACTTCGCGAATGGACTAAAGTGCCTTCCCGACAGGCCGAGCGATATTCTTACGCATACTTCGCAAATGAACTTAAGTGCCTTCCCGACAGGCCGATTATTGCAAAAATCATCTAAAATCCGGCTTCGCAACCGCCAGTTGCGCTATTTTCAACCCAACTTTCTGGACTGCAACCCGTTTTTTATGTATTCTGAGCTCACAAAAGCAAACCGGTTACCGCTTACAAGCACCCGATCACGGCACAATACAGCGAGGTGACAAACGATATGATACTTGCAGATAAGATCATTGAACTCAGAAAAAAGAACGGCTGGTCCCAGGAAGAACTTGCAGAAATGCTCGGCGTAAGCCGGCAGTCCATTTCCAAATGGGAGAGCGCCCAGTCGGTTCCGGATATGAATCGTATTTTGAAGCTCTCCGATATCTTCGGTGTGACGACCGATTACCTGTTAAAAGACGAGATGGAACTCGAGACGCCTTCGCCCGCGTCTACTGCTGATACTGCCACAGATACGATCTCCGAGGCCAGGGTCGTCACAATGGAAGAGGCGGCCGATTTTCTGACCATGCGCAGGCGTTTCTCCGGTTACCTGGCGCTTGCCGTCATGATGTGCATCCTCTCCCCTGTGGTACTCCTTCTCCTCACTACAGCGCAGGAGACGGGACATCTCATGATCCCCGAAAATATGGCGGCCGGCATAGGTCTGGTCGTGCTGATTCTTTTGATTGGCGGAGCTGTCGCCCTGATTGTCTTCCAGGTGGTCCAGAACAGCCGCTTCGAGTATTTGGAAAAAGAACAGCTGGAGACCCTGTACGGCGTCGACGGTATGGTAAAAGAAAAGCGGGAAGCCTTCCGCCCGATCTTCCTCCGCGACCTGATCATCGGAATCGTGCTCTGCGTGATTTCGGCGATCCCTGTTTTTATAGGTATAGCCATCAATGAGAACAGCGATTTTGTCATGGACTCGGCTTCCGCCCTGCTCCTTGTCCTGGTCGCGGTGGGCGTTATGCTGATCGTTCGCGCCTGCACCATGTGGGACGGCTATAAAATGCTTCTGCAGGAGGGTGAGTTTTCCCGCGAGCTCAAGGACGAAAACAAGAGAAATGAGAACCTCTCCACCATTTACTGGGGCACTGTTACGGCCATCTATCTCGGATACAGCTTCATCACCATGAACTGGATGCGCAGCTGGATCATCTGGCCTGTCGCCGGCGTCTCCTATGGCATCGTCAAAGCAGTAGCGAGGATGATGCGCTGATAAATGAAGATAATGTGGTCATAGTTTGCTCCTCCGTGGGCACTGTGACCACTTTTGCGCTTTCTGTGACCACGGCCTGCCCTATATACTTCTTGTGGTCATAGTTTGCTCCTCCGTGGGCACTGTGACCACGATTTCGACTCCCATGACCACGGCCTGCCCTACATACTTCTTGTGGTCATAGTTTGCTTCTCCGTGGGCACTGTGACCACTTTTGCGCTTTCTGTGACCGCGGCTCGCTCCGCAAACTTGTTGTGGTCACAGTTTGCTTCTCCGTGGGCACTGTGACCACGATTTCGACTCCCATGACCACGGCCTGCCCTACATACTTCTTGTGGTCATAGTTTGCTTCTCCGTGGGCACTGTGACCACGAAGCCGACTCCCATGAC
>JAFQZU010000017.1 GCA_017405805.1 Lachnospiraceae bacterium | reverse complement strand
TCGCGGAGGTCTTGCCCTCCGGCTACGGCCTCCACGAGTTTGACCGGGAGGAAGAGGGAGTTCAGCTTGACGATACAGTCATCTTCAAGTCGGATATCCGCACGATCGAGGAACTGTCAAGAACCGCGCCCGAGGCCGCAGACCCGCGCCGCTTCGACGACATGATGGGAGAGCTGCTGGAGGGCCCGTATTGGATCGTCGATATCCTGCCCGAGCAGGTTCCCGCTGATGCTGCGGGGCAGTACTTTGCCGTGGAACGCTACTTCCTGCAGCGGTCACGGATCGTCCCCCTTCGCCGCAAATACGCCGAGCTCCTTCTGCGGCTGAACTGCTATGTCGACATGGCGGTGTCCTTCGATTCCTGCACGTCCTGGGAGACGAATCCCGATCCGGAGACCTTCGCGGAGCGGGTGGCCGGTCTCTCCGGGAACGAGTTCCTCCGGGCCGTGTTCGCTGGGCAGAACGCGATGATCGATTACGACCACAACGACACGTATCTGACGGTCTATGATCCGGGTGAGGCGCTGCTGGACAAGGTCAGGGCGCTGGCCGCCGCCGAGGGGCTTTTCGTTTGGAGAGCGCCGCAGGAAGACGTATAAGGTAGAAGAGAGCGCATGAAAAAGAGAACACAAATGGAAGAGAGACAAAAACGCCAAGGCCTGCCCTATGGCCTGCTCATTCTGGCTATGCTGATTTTCGGCACCAACGGACTTCTTGTTTCCCGCATATCCGTCCAGAGCGGTCAGATCGTTCTCCTGCGTACGCTGATCGGCGGAGCGCTTCTCAGCGTGATCGTCCTGCTGCGCGGGGGCTTTGACCGGAACGCCATCCGCGCCGATCTGCCGATGCTCCTGCTGGGAGGGACCGCCTTGGGACTGAACTGGGTCGCTTTATTTGGAGCCTACCGCTTGCTGAACGTCAGTCTGGCAACGCTGATCTACTACATTGGACCCATCCTTGTCCTGCTTTTTTCTCCGGTCCTCTTTCGCGAAAAACTCACGGCCGTTAAAATTGCCGCCGTCATCGTCGTCGCGGTCGGCCTTGTCTGCATCAGCGGCAGCATCCTTTCCGGCGGGATGAATCTTACAGGGCTGTTGACTGCTGTCGCTTCTGCGCTGTTTTACGCGGCGCTGATCGTTTTCAATAAGCGAATCACCCATACGCAAGGCCTGCAGACTGCCGCGATCGAACTGGATATCGCCTTCGCGATCGTACTTGTTTATTGTCTGCTGACCGTGGGGCTTCCGCATCCGCTTCGTTCCGACTTGCCCTATATTGCGGTCATAGGCACCGTAAACACAGGTCTTGCGTATCTGCTCTATTTCTCCGGTCTGCAGAAGCTGTCGGGACAATCGGTGGCGCTGATCAGCTATGTTGACCCGGTATCCGCACTCCTTTTCTCTGCCCTGTTTCTACGCGAGAGCTTGACGCCCGTCCAGATGATCGGAGCGGTTCTCATCATCGGAGGCGCCATGCTGGGCGAGTTGAAAAAACGAGGCTCGGTAAGATAAGCCGGTATTGCCGATGGAAAAGCTCAGGGAGCACAGCTGTCTGTCCTGCGGCGTGAGCTGCGTGGATCCCGGTCGCCGCATCGGCT
>JAFQZU010000016.1 GCA_017405805.1 Lachnospiraceae bacterium | reverse complement strand
GTGCGCATGTTAAAAACTCCTTATGAGCTTGTTTTTTTCAGTCGTACGTTTATATAAGTGCGTTACTGGTGAAACAAGGAACGTCGCACGCTTCCCGCGCGTCGTGATGCTCGCGAATACATCATTGTGCCTCGAGGCCAGTGCTCTGTCGCGAGCTAATATATTTTAAGGTAAATGGGTGTTTATTCAAGGATCTACTTCAGGACGACGTTTTTGTCGCCGCAGAGTTCGCAGAGTTCGGCGAGAAGCGCTTCGTGCACTATACAGTGCGTGCCGATGCGCTTTTTTTCTTTTTCACAGTAGATGATCATACGCCCCGGGCCGGGGAACATGGTGAGCAGGAGGCGGATATGCTCGAAAAGTGGATCCTGCTCGGAGGGGAGTTTGAGCCAGAGAGTTTGGGAGGGATCAGGAATTAGAGAACAGGGCGTAGGGGCCGCTACGGCAGGGGACACCTCATCCACCGCTGACGCAATCCCCCTTTCCCATGAGGGGAAGGTACTGTCGGAAGAAAGGGTTGAGAGGTCGGTGAGGGGGCGGATGGTGTCGACCATTAATTGGGGTTCCTTTTCATCCCGGACGGAGACGCGGCCTTTCACGATGACGCCCTGATTAGGAATGAGATAATTCCTGCCCTGATCCAGCGCACGCTGGAAGACAATAAGCTCGATACCGCCGGAATCGTCTTCAAGGCGGATGTAGCTCATGAGGGAATTGCTCTTGGTGGTCTTGGTTTTGACCGTATCCACAATGCCGGCGAGAGTGAGCTGCTGCCCGTCGGCATAGGTCTGCGGGCCTTCATCGTTAGCAAAGTCTTCCATCAGGAAGCCGATGGGCGTGACGCCCGCTTTGCGGATGGCATCGCGGTATTCATCCATCGGGTGGCCGCTGAGATAGAGGCCGGTGACATCCTTCTCCTTAGACATCAGCTCCTGGCGGGAGTACTCTTCCTTGACAGGAATCGCAATGCCAGAGGAGGCGGAGGGAGCAGAAGGTTCGTCACTGAGGAAAGAGAAGAGATCCATCTGCCCCTCGAAGTTATCCTTGCGGGAGCGTGTAATGCTCTCGAGTGCGGGGCCGACCGCGTCCATCAGGGAGCGTCGGTTATGGCCCATGCTGTCGAAGCAGCCGGCGAGGATCATGTTTTCTATGGCACGGCGGTTGAGTTCGCGGCCGGACATACGGCGGAGGAAATCTTCAAAATCGCGGTAGGGACCGTTCTTTTCCCTCTCGGAAACCAGCTCGGCGACCGCTCCGCGTCCCACACTCTTGATCGCGGCGAGGCCGAAACGGATGTTTTTGCCGGCAACGGCGAAGTCCGCCTCCGATTCGTTGACATCCGGCGGGAGGAGGGAGATGCCCATATCGCGACACTCGGCGATGTAGACGGCGATTTTGGAGCTGCTGTCGAGCACGGAGGTGAGCAGGGCGGCCATGTACTGCTGGGGGTAATGGCGCTTCATGTACGCAGTACGGTAGCAGACGATGGCATAGCTCACAGCGTGGGCTTTGTTGAAAGCATAGCTGGCAAAATCAAGGATCTCGTCATAGATGCTGTCTGCAATCTTTTCCGGAACTCCGTTTGCCACGGCTCCCGGGATTCCTCTGGACGGGTCGCCGTGGACGAAGGCGACGCGCTCAGCATCGATGACGGCGTGCTTCTTTTTACTCATGGCGCGGCGAATCATGTCCGCCTGGCCGAGTGAAAAGCCCGCGAGCTGTCGGAAGATCTGAATAACCTGTTCCTGATAGACGATGCAACCGTAGGTGACTTCGAGGATCGGGCGGAGCAGCTCGTGTTTGTAGGTGATTTTTTCCGGGTGCTGAGAGCACTCGATAAAACGCGGGATGGAATCCATCGGGCCGGGGCGGTAGAGGGCAATGATGGCCGTGATATCTTCTATGCTGCGGGCACGGATACCTGTGCAAACGGCTGTCATCCCGGCACTTTCCAGCTGGAAGACGCCCATCGTCTTCCCCTGGGCAAGCATTTCAAAGGTGGCGGGGTCGTCCTCCGGAACGGTTTCCACACGGAAAGAAGGGTTCGTCTTCCGCACAAGGCGGGCGGCGTCTTCCAAAACGGTGAGGTTGCGGAGGCCGAGAAAGTCCATCTTCAGGAGGCCGAGCTCCTCGAGGGTGGTCATCGGGTACTGGCAGACGGGGACGCCGTCGTTGGTGGAGAGGGGCACGTATTCACTGACCGGCTTTTCGGTGATGACGACTCCGGCGGCGTGCGTGGACGCGTGGCGGGGCATGCCTTCGAGCGCACGGGAGACATCGATCAGGCGGCGGGTGGTTTCGTCCCCGTCATAGAGCTCCTTGAGGGGGCGCGAGAGGGAGAGAGCCTCGTCGATAGTCATGTTCAGAGCAGTAGGAATCTGCTTGGCAACCTTATCCGTATCGGCATAGCTGACGTCGAGCACGCGGCCGACGTCGCGGATGGCCATTCGCGCCGCCATCGTGCCGAAGGTAACGATCTGGGCAACATGGTCATCGCCGTAGAGGCGGTGGACATAGTCAATGACTTCACCGCGGCGGTTGACGCAGAAGTCCACATCGATATCCGGCATGGAGACGCGCTCGGGATTGAGAAAGCGCTCGAAGAAGAGACTGTATTTGATGGGATCGACGTCCGTGATGTTCAGGCAGTAGGAAACCACACTGCCCGCCGCACTGCCGCGCCCTGGCCCGACGGGGATGCCGTTGCGTTTGGCATAGCCGATAAAATCCGACACGATGAGGAAGTAATCCACAAACCCCATTTTGCGGATCATCTCGAGCTCATAAGTAAGCTGGGCACGGACTTCCGGTCGGGCCGGGAATCGTTCGGCAAAGCCAGCTTCACAGAGTTTACAGAGATAGGCATAGCTGTCCGTCTCTCCGGCAGGGAGCTTGAAGCGGGGCAGCTGGTAGTGGCCGAATTCAAAATCGAAATTGCAACGATCGGCTATGACAAGGGTATTGGAAAGAGCCTCTTCCTGTCCGGGGAAGAGCCGACGCATTTCTTCCTCGCTTTTAAGATAGAGCTCCTGCGTCTCCATCTTCATGCGGGAGGGGTCGTTGACCGATTTACCGGTCTGGATGGCCATGAGGACATCCTGATAATATGCGTCTTCCTTATCTATATAATGGGCATCGTTGGTGAGGACGAGAGGAATCCCCGTCTCCTTATGGAGGCGGATCAAACCGGCGGAGGCTCGTTCTTCTTCCGGGATGCCATGATTCTGGATTTCAAGATAGAAATTCTCCGCCCCGAAAAGATCGCGTAGCTCAAGCGCCTTGCGCTTTGCCTCTTCATAATCCCCGCGCAGGATGCACTGCGGTATGTAGCCCCGCAAGCATCCGGAGAGGCAGAGCAGGCCTTCGGCATGGCGGGAAAGGAGATCCCAGTCAATCCGCGGCCTGACGTAGAAGCCTTCGGTAAACGAGGTGCTCACAAGGCGGCAGAGGTTATGATAGCCCTCTTCGTTGCGGCAGAGGAGGATGAGGTGGGAATAGTTGCGGTCCAGCGCCTGTTCCTTTTCGTGCAGGGAACGAGGCGCTACATAGACCTCACAGCCGATAATCGGCTTGATGCCGGCTGTTTTGCAGGCTTTGTAGAAAGCCACCGCGCCGTACATGACGCCGTGGTCCGTCACGGCGAGGGCGGGCATGCCCAGCTCCTTGGCGCGCAGAGCGACCCTGTCGATGCGGCAGGCGCCGTCGAGCAGGGAGTATTC
>JAFQZU010000015.1 GCA_017405805.1 Lachnospiraceae bacterium | reverse complement strand
TAAAGATATAGGAGTTCGCATACTTATATTTTACAGGACTGACCGGGCTTTTCGAAGCCCGGTTTTTCCGTTCATCAAAAAAACAGCCATCAGGCTGTTTTTTTGAGTTGGGGCGTCGCACACGTTAGTGCGACAGCCCCTAGTTAGACCGGGAATGAATATCACAGTTTGCTTCCGCAGTACTCGCAGCATCCCTTTGCGTCGGGCGTCGTCGTCGCGCCGCAGAAGGGGCAGGTCACGGGACCCGCGGCAGGGGAGAAAGCTGCGGAAGGGGCAGCAGAAGATGCCGCTGCCGGAGCAGAAGGTGCAGCCGGAGCCGGAGCAGCCGCTGTAGGTGCCTCACCACGCGCGATCTGGTGCATCCGGTCGACGGCCTGCTTGATCTCATTGCCGAGGTTCATGCAATCATAGTACTCGTTCATGCGCATACTGTTGGCGCTGAGCCCGGAGGTGTGTACGTTCCAGCCGCCGGTCGCGCCGTTCATGCGCTGCTCGCCTGTCTTGATGTAGCCGTTGCTGACGCTGAATTCCATGTCATCCACGTAGGGGTGGTTGACGTGGATCGTGGCGTAAAGGTTATAGGAATATTCGTAGCGGGGCGGGTTGTAGCTGACGGATTTGCCGTCCGCGTCCTTGCGCTTTAATTCGTTTCTGCTCTCCCGGATATCCAGACTGCACCCTGTGGCCTGGTCATAGTCGAAGACGTCCGGATTGGCCTGGGTGAGATCGCGGGCGCTCGTCACCATGAACTTATGGGCGTCCTCATCCAAAAGCAGTTTTACGTTTTTGCCGAGGCTCCTGGTCGTGTGGAAGGCTGCTGCCGCTTTTTTATTGTCTTCGCGATAGGCCAGCTGTTCGGAGATCTCCGCTTTGGTGCTGTGGCGCCTCTCGCTGAACCAGGGAGAGAGCTTGGATGCGCAGTCCTTGCACATGTTGCCGTCTTCGAGTTTCCTGTTGCCTAAAAGGCCGATCTTGCTGCCGCAGAAATCGCAGTATTTCTTATCAAACAATCCCATATGCCGCTCCTTTCTCCGTAGAAATCCTTCTAAGTGCCGATCAAAAAAACGTGACATTTTATGTAAAATAATTATAGCATAGGAAGTGCCCGGTACGAGGCATTTGTCCCCCTTTTTCGTATATTGTTACAGGCTATGTATATATACATTTACGGAAGGAAAGGCTATGAAAAACAGATCATATATACAGGTTTCCGGAAAACAGCATGAGAAGGAGACTGCGGTGCAGCCCGATCTCCGGGCAAAGAGAAGACGCGCCAGAGCCCTTACACTGGGCGCTGCCGCGGCGGCGGGTGCAGTCGGCGCGATCCCGCTGGGGATCAACGACGGCTTCATTCTGGCGCCTTTGGAGACGACCCTCGTGACGTCGATCTCCAAAGTCTACGATCTGCAGAAGTCGGACGATCTGACGAAAAATATCATCGCGCGGATCATCGAGTGCGGCGCCGTAGGCATTGCGGCCAAGGCGCTGATCAACCGGCTCAAGCTCATTCCGGGCGTCGCAAACCTTGCGGCGGATGTCCTCAACGCCATTGTGGCGGCCTCCGTCGTCATGGGCATCGGAACTGCCTCCGGGATCATCATGGAAAAGGTGTATCTGGGTCAGATCGACCGCGAGAATCTGGACTGGGTCAACAGGATCATGGAGGGCCAGCTGGGAAAAGCCGTGCGGACCGTCACCAGGGCGGCCGCCGAGAAGAACGGCAGGATCGACGCCGGAGATGTGCTAAAGATCTTCTCGAAGAAGGACGAGGATATGGGTTCAGATGAAAAACAGCCCTGAGAGGGCTGTTTTTTTGCCCTTATAAAAGAAAAACCGTTAACTTGCGGTTGAGTTATTCCGCCAAAAGAAGTAGAGTAAAAAAGAATGCCGCAGTGTACCCGCCGCAGACATTTCAGAAGGAAAAGGATATGATAGATTTTATAGTGGAGAGCGTCCTGCTGGGCGTAGGCCTGGCCATGGACGCCTTCTCCGTCTCACTGGCCAACGGCCTGCATGATCCCGGAATGAACGGGGGACATCGGCTGAAGATCGCAGGCACTTTTGCCTGGTTTCAGTTCATGATGCCCATGATCGGCTGGGTCTGCGTGCACACCGTCGTCGAGGCATTCACGGCGCTTCAGCCCCTGATCCCGTGGGCGGCTTTTGCGCTGCTGGTCTGGCTGGGCGGCCGGATGCTCCTGGAGGGGATCCGGGAGGACAGGGAGCAATGTCCGCAGGGCGCCGACCCTGTGCAAAACCGGCAGGTGAGCGGCAGAGAGCTTCTTTTACAGGGGGTCGCCACTTCCATTGACGCACTGTCCGTGGGGTTTGCTATTGCCTCCTACAGCGCGGGGAGAGCTTTTGGCGCGGCGGTCATTATCGCCGTTGTGACGCTCGTGATCTGCCTGGCCGGCCTGTCCATCGGAAGGAGGTTCGGCATGCAGTTCGCCGGCAGGGCGACGATCGCGGGAGGACTGATCCTGATCGGGATCGGAATAAAGATCGCGCTGTTCTGACAGAGGCTTTCGGTTTACAAAACAGAGGAACATAATTAAGGAAAGAATGAGGGAATCTTACATGAATTACGCTGAAGAATCGCTGCGGCTCCACGGAGAATGGAAGGGCAAGATCGAGGTGACAAGCCGCGTCCCGGTCGAGAACAAGGAAGACCTGTCTCTTGCCTATACACCCGGCGTCGCCCAGTCCTGTCTGGAGATCCAGAAGGACGTGAATAAGTCCTATGAACTGACCAGAAGGCACAACATGTGCGCCGTCATCACGGACGGCTCCGCCGTTCTGGGCCTCGGCGATATCGGCCCCGAGGCGGGCATGCCCGTCATGGAGGGGAAGTGCGTGCTGTTCAAGGCTTTTGGCGATGTAGACGCCATCCCGCTCTGCGTCAAAACAAAGGACGTCAACGAGTTCGTCCGCACGGTCTCTCTGATCTCCGGTTCTTTTGGCGGGATCAACCTCGAGGACATCGCGGCGCCCCGCTGCTTTGAGATCGAGCGCAAACTGAAGGCCTGCACGGACATCCCGATCTTCCACGACGACCAGCACGGCACGGCGGTCATCACGCTGGCCGGCATGCTCAACGCCCTCAAGGTCGTCGGAAAGAAGAAGGAAGACGTGAAGATCGTCACTTCCGGTGCCGGCGCAGCGGCCATCGCGATCGTCAAGCTCCTGCTCTCCGCGGGCTTCAGGCACGTGACCATGTGTGACCGGAAGGGCGCCATCTACAAGGGCCGCGACGGGCTCAACTGGATCAAGAAAGAGATGGCAGAGGTCACCAATCTGGACGGCAGAAAAGGTTCTCTCGCGGACATGCTGGTCGGCGCGGACGTATTTATCGGCGTCTCCGGCCCCGGCACGGTCACTACGGAGATGGTAAAGACCATGAACGAGAAGGCGATCGTCTTTGCCTGCGCAAACCCCGAGCCCGAGATCTACCCCGAGGACGCCAAAGCGGGCGGCGCGGCGGTCATCTCCACCGGCCGGAGCGATTTCCCCAACCAGATCAACAATGTCCTGGCTTTCCCCGGAATTTTCCGAGGCACTTTTGACGTGCGCGCCAGCGATATCAACGAGGAGATGAAGATGGCGGCAGCGAAGGCGCTGGCAGACCTGATTCCCGAGGAGGAACTGAGCGCCGATTATATCATCCCGTATGCCTTTGATCCCAAGGTCGGTCCTGCCGTGGCGAAGGCGGTTGCACAGGCGGCGATCGACAGCGGCGTTGCGAGGATTTGAGATACATGCTGAAAGCGAGCTGCGCTGAGACAGCCGGAGAGTAAGATGGAAATAAAAAGTGGCCCGACCGGCGCGGATAAAAACCGGAAGATCATGGTGGATGTCATCAAGGGCTTCTGCATCCTGATGATCATCATCACGCACGTGGCGAATAAGACGCCTGCGTTCCGCCATATGATTCAATATGGATTTACAGTCGTTCCCGCTGTATCCGCCTTCATGATCATGAGCGCGTATGTTTTTACCATTTCGGAGGATCATTACGCCGGCAGAAAGCAGCGTCCGTGGGCTGTATGGGACTGGTTTCGGAACGACCGCTTTTATCCCAGGCTCAGGCGTTTTCTGATACCATACCTCATTATGGTGATCTGTCTCTGCGCAGGCATCGTCTTTTTACTGAAGGGGAGGCTGACGCTCAGTAATGTCTGGGAGATCCTGACGCTCGGCGGCAGGGGGCCCGGCGCATATTACGTGATCCTCATGTTCGAATTTCTGGCCGCCTTTCCGTTCATTAAATACTGGGCGGACCGGGACCCCGTGACAGCACTTTTCGGCATGCTGGCGGTCAATATCGCCTTTGAGAGCATGGCGAGATATGTGTGGAATCTTTCGGATGTGATCTATGACAGACTGCTGCTGCGCTTTACGGTGCAGATCGCTCTGGGTATCCTTCTTGCAACGTATCAAAAGAAGATCGCCGCCACCGCGCTTCCGCTTATCGCTTTTATCATCGGACTTGTCTATCTGGTGAGCATTAATTACATGGATTATGAGCAGGTGCTCAAGATCGGCCGCTTTACATCCGGATCTTTCTTTACGGGGCTCTTTTGTTTTGGCCTGATCGTTCTGTTTCTGGAGTTGGAGGAAACGGCGCAGCGTTTCAGGATTTTACTCACGCCGCTGTCCTTTCTGGGAAAGGCAAGCTATCATATTCTGCTCGTGCAGATGCTGTATTTTTATTTTGCGAGGTCCTTCCAGCTTGAACCTTCCTTCGGGAGCCTGGGAAAGATCATCCTGATCGATTACGCCGTGACGCTCATACCGGGCTGCCTGTTCTACCTGATATCCGAGGGAATCGGCAAAATATTCCGGAAACCACGGCCATCTGTTGAAACGAAAAAATAATAAGAGAGGGACAAGGCCAATATGGAAAAGCAATCCTTTTTTCGTTCTCTGAGCGGCGACGACCGCTATATGATCGGAAACCTCTTTTTCCTCTACCTGATACAGGGCATCTATGTCATCCTGATCGGATCGATCCTGCCCATGATCAAGGAGGAATACGGACTCAGCTACCAGATCGGCGGGTATCTGATCTCGGCCCACTCGACGGGCAACATCGTGGCGGGACTTTTTGCGGGCTTCATACCGCTTCTGATCGGGATCAAGCAGTCGCTCATGCTGCTCAATCTCCTTCCCTACATAGGCTTTGTGATCACGCTGGTCACGGGCAATCCCGTTGCGCTGATCATCGCCCTTCTCTTGACGGGTCTCGGCAGGGGATCCATCAGCAACTACAATAATCAGGCGGTCAGCACCCTGTCCGGCGGCAATTCCTCGCCGCTGAACGCGCTGCATGGCTTTTTTGCCATCGGCGCAGTGACAGCGCCTCTGATCACGCTGGTCTGTACCAGAAACGGCAATGCGGGGTGGCGCCTGACGGTCTATATCATCCTGGCGCTGGGCGCCGTGTCCGTGGTCACTTCTTCTTTTATGAAGATGGACAGCGTCAAGTACAGCCGTTCCGAGGGCCCCAGTGATGCGTTTGGATTCTTACGGGAATTCCCCTACTGGTATTCCATCGGGATCATGTTTCTCTACCAGTGTATAGAGGCCTCCGTCATGGGATGGATGGTTACCTATTACGAGGAGAGCGGCGTCCTGGCTTCGGACGCGGCGCAGCTTCTGACCTCCCTCCTTTGGATCACCATCCTGGTCGGACGGTTTGCCTGCAGCGCCATCGGCGGCCGCACGACCTCCGTCCGCATCATCCGCGTACTGTCGGCGGGCATACTTGTGTTTTTGTGCATCGTCCTTCTTGCCGGCCGGCTGCCGCTTATGCTGATCGGCACCATTGGCCTTGGACTGTCGCTGTCGGGCATGTACGGCACGACCGTCTCCAACGCCGGCGACGTATTCGGGCGATATCCGCTAGCCATGGGCGTCTTTGTGACGCTGTCTGGTTTTGGCTCAATCATTACACCGTCCGTGATCGGTACCATCGCGGAAACTTCCGGTATTCGAAACAGCATGCGGGTCCTTCTGGCACCGGCCGTCGTTCTTTTGATTCTGGCAGTGCTGAACAGGGGACCTGCGGGAACGGCAAAAAAGGAGGTTAAGTCATGACATTTGCTGAGTTTTACCACGATCAGTTTACGCTGGCGCAGCATGCGGACCTTTGTATACGTCTGCTTTTGTCCTTTGTGGCCGGCGGGATCATCGGCCTGGAGCGGAGCCGCCACTTCAAGGAGGCCGGCGTCCGCACCCATATGATGGTCTGCGTCACCACCTCGCTCCTCATGATCATCTCCAAATACGGCTTTGCGGACCTGAATTGGGGTCAGGGCATGGAATTTTTCGGCACAAGGGGCGCGGATGCGGCGCGTATCGCCTCGCAGGCGGTCAGCGGCATCGGTTTTCTGTGCGCGGGCGTGATCTTCAAAGTGGGGAGCAGCATTCGCGGTCTGACGACGGCAGCCGGTATCTGGCTGACTGCCGGGATCGGCATGGGAATCGGAGCCGGCATGTATGTGGTCTCCGGCTTTACGATCCTTCTGGTACTCCTTTTGCAGTATGCGCTGATCCGCCTGCCCGTCAATGCGGATATCTACGAGAGCAACCGGCTGCAGTTTACGGTCCGGAGCGGGCAGCATTTTGATCAGGCTCTGAATGAGCAGCTGGCAAAATGGCGTGCCCATGTCATGGAGAGCCGGATCGCGCGCAATGCAGACGGGACAGTGGAGTATGAGCTTGTGACGAGGCGGCACAAGGAGATTACGTATGCAGAGCTCAAGGAATTCATAGATGGAAGGGAAGATGTGATCACAGTCAGCAGCAGTACGCTCTATACACACTAAAGAATAAAAAAGCCATATCAGCGACAACTCTACTTCGCGAATGTAAGTCTCACTAAGACCGTTTCTTTACTGCGGGAAGGCAAGGCCGGAACTCGTCACGCGTTCTGATGAACGCGCTCCTCAGACATCCGGCCACTCGGGTACGCGGGAGCCGCGCACCCTCGACCTTCCCTCCGTGCAGAAACGGCCTAAGTTCGACTAACATTCGCTCAAAAGAGTTGTCGCTGATATGGCTTTTTAAAGTATTAGAGCGAGAGGTATTCTTCGTGGATCTTCTGTAAAGCGATGTAAAGCGGATCGAAGACATTATTCGCCGAGACAAGGTCACGGCAGCGGTCGTAGAGGATCGGAAGCTCCGTGCAGCCCAGGATGCAGGCACTGCCGCGGCTGCAGAATTCGGCAAAGATCTGCCGCGTCTCCTCATCATATTTGTTCTGCTTGACAGCCTCGATGCACTGTCGGAGGCCGGCAAAATCACTCTCGTCCGGAGAAGCGCAGCGGATGCCTGCCTTCTCCAGTTTTTTGTTGTAGACGCCGGAGACGATGGTGCCCTCCGTGGCCAGCAGGTATACGTCGGAGATCCCGCGGCGCTGCAGCTCCTCCACGCAGGCGTCAATGATGTTGACGACTTTTTCCTTGGCCTGCGGGACGATTTGATAGACGTCATCCAGAAAGAGATGGGAGGTATTGCAGCCGAGCACGATCCGGTCGGCGCCGCCCTGCAAAAGAAGAGAGAGGGAGGAAGCCATCTTTTGAACGAGGAGATCCACATTTTCATGATAGAGGATCGCCCGGACACGGCTTGGCATGACGCAGTTGTTGTCGATAATGATCCGGGGCCGGTCCCATTCCTTCTCCGCGGGGAAGAGCTCCGCATACTGCTGGAAGAGGTGAATGGTGGCGTAGGTGCCCATGCCGCCCAGGACGCCGATGGTGAAGTCTTTCATATTGTTTCCTCCTTACAATAATAAGGATAACATTTGTTTGCGCGGCAAACAATGGGGGCTGGAAAAGAGGAAAACCCCGTTAAAGTAGTGTCAGGTATGTGACTGGGACGAAAATGTCACACTTTGGAAATTTCATAAAATTCAGCCGGAAAATCATGTTTTAATTGCGGTACAAAGCTTTAAATAGTTTGAATTGCAGTTTGCAAAATTGTTACAGCAGTGAGATAATCTCAGATAGCAGTGATCAGCCCTTTCAATACGAGCTTTTTTGCCGTTACGGAGAATGAGTATTGATTGATTTTCACACACACATCCTGCCTGGGATTGACGATGGCAGCAGGAATGTGCAGATGACAGAGGCCATGCTGTGTGAGGAAAAACGACAAGGGGTAGTAATTGTGATCGCTACTCCTCATTTTTATGCAGACAGAATGTCGGTGGACGGCTTTCTGGAAAGGCGGGCTGAAGCGCTGGAAAAGACCGGTGAGATCCGGAGGCAGTCGGACACGGCGCTCCCGGAGATCATAGCGGGTGCGGAAGTTTATTATTTTCAAGGCATGGGACAGGCTGACGCGATCCCGAGGCTCTGCATCGGGGAGACCAATACGCTGCTTTTGGAAATGCCTTTCGAGCAGTGGACCGAGACCGTCCTGAAGGACGTCAGGGATCTGATCAGTAAGCAGCATCTGCGGATCGTTCTGGCCCACATAGAGCGGTACATCGGGTTTCAGAAGAATATGGACATCTGGAACCGGGTCATGGATCTGCCGATTCACAAGCAGATCAATGCGGGAAGCTTTTCGAGAAAAGACGGGTTCTTTATGAAGGACAGGAAAAAGAAGTTCTGCATGGACTTTTTGAGAAAGAATCCGGACCTCATGATAGGAAGCGACTGCCACAACACGGACAGCCGCCGCCCCAATCTGGAGGCCGGGCGGGCTGCCATCGCGGCCGCGCTGGGAGAAGGCGCGCTCGCGAAGATCGATGCGGAAACAAGGGTGGTCTTGGACCTGTAGCACAGGACTGCTTTTCTAAGAATACAGTATAGGATAGTTAAGAGACATGAATCGGAGATTGCTGACAGCCCTTTTGGCGGTGATCCTGACATTTGCGGCTGTGGGCGGTGCCGCCCTTGTGTACGAGCACAGCGAGACGCTGCGGCAGTCGGAATGGCTGAAGGGCCTGGCAAGCGAAAACAACAGCACAAGTAAATATGACGAGACGGTGGAACTCGGAGGTAAGACCTACGGCTTTGACCACCGGATCGAGACATATCTGTTTCTGGGAACAGACGCCAGCGGCAATGAGGACGGAGAGAAGGAAGGAAAATACCACGGCAAGATGGCGGACTTCCTGCTCCTGATGGTGCTGGATTACACGGACGATACCTACGGCTGCATCCAGATCGATCGCAATACGGTCACGAAAGTGGATGAGCCCGATTTCGAGGGACTTGCCATCGCGACACGCGATCTTCAGATCTGTGTATCGCACTGGTACGGCGTCAACAAGGAGATGAGCGCGCTGAACACGGTAAAATCGGTGCGCACGCTTCTGGGAGGCCTGGACAGGATCGACGGGTACTACGTGCTGAACATGGAAGATATCCGCCTCATGAACCATACTGTGGGCGGCGTGGAGATTACTTTTGACGAGGATCTGACGGAGATCGATCCCGCCTTTGAAGAGGGGGAAACAGTTCGCCTGAGCGATGAACAGGCTGAGCGGTTCGTACGATCCCGTATGTCGGTGGGAGAAGGCACCAACGAGGAACGGATGGGCCGGCAGAAGCAGTATATGGACGCATTCCTGGCCAAGGTCAAATCCATCTCCAGCGACGATTCCGAATTTGCGGACCGCCTCTGGCAGTCGCTTCGCAGCAACGCCACGACGGATATGATCGGAAACGACTTCTCCAGGATCACGCAGATGTTCCTTTCCGGAGAGGACAAAGGAATTCTCCAGTTTGAAGGGGAACACACTACCGGCTTCATTCTCGGCGACGGCGTCGAGCACGAAGAGTTCTATCCGGAGACCCAGTCCATCGTGGACGTCATGACAAAGCTGTTTTCTCTTGAACCGGTGGAGTGAACCGGCAGGAAGACGAATAGAAATACAGGAAGGGACAATAAGAAACATGGACCAGCAGACTTCATTGCGGAAGATCGAGGCCGGCAGAGAGGAGATCCAGGAGATCGACCTGCTTGACCTGTTCGGGTATTATCTGAGCAAGTTTCCGCTCCTTATCGCAGCGATCATCATCGGCGGCCTGGCAGCCGGGCTTATCACACACTATCTGATTCCGGACAAGTTCACTGCCGTATCCCGGATGTACATGATCTCGGCTTCATCCGATTCCGTCGTGGATCTGTCCGACCTGAACATCGGCGCATCCCTTTCCAACGACTATGTGGAGCTCATGAAGGGACGCCCGGTCGTGGAGGATGTCATCGAACAGCTCGGTCTGGATTATACGTATGAGCAACTTCTCAACATGATCAATCTGACGGTGGTCAGCAACACGCGCATCGTCAAAATATCGGTCACCAGCACGGACCCTGCGGAGGCTATGGAAATCGCCAACCAGATGGCCAAGACCTCCAAAGTGGAGCTCCCCAAGGTCATGGACGCGCCCTCGCCCAGTATCGCAGAGCGCGCCGTCATGCCCACCCAGAAGAGTTCTCCTTCCATGACAAAAAATGTAATGGTTGGTGCCCTGGCAGTGCTTGTCCTGGTTCTGGCCATCCTGACCATCATCTATCTCATGGACGATACGATCAAGACGGCGGAGGACGTTGAGCGTGAATTCGGTATCATGCCGCTTACTGTCATTCCGGAAGGTTCGATCGAGGGTCTTAAGAAGACAAGTGATGCTGTAAGGCACTCGAGAAAATATAAGAACAGGAAGAAAGGAGACAAGGCATGAATACCAAAGCTGTGATCGGGGTCAATCCCCAGATGCCTTACTCCATCGAAGAGGCCATCAACCGTCTCCGCATCAACGTGAGTTTTTTCGGGACGGATATCCGCAAGATCATGATCATCAGCTCCGAGCCCAACGAGGGTAAGAGCTTTATCGCAATGAGTCTCTGGAGACAGATGGCGCTGGCCGGCGAGAGGTCCATCCTTGTCGACGCCGATATGCGCAAGTCCGTTATGGTGGAAAACTACCAGATCTCCAGAGAGGACGGAAAGGAACTGTGGGGCCTTACCCACTATCTGTCCGACAACAAGAAGCTGGAGGACTGCATTCTGACGACAGACATCGAGTGCGGCGATCTGCTTCCCAACGTAAACAACATCATCAATCCCTCCATGCTTCTGGAGAGCAGCCGATTCAGCGAACTGCTGGACAAGCTGGCCCAGGAATACCGGTATGTATTTCTGGACGTGCCGCCCCTCGGCCTTGTCTCCGATGCGGAGAGGATCGGCAATCTGTGCGACGGCGCGATCCTGACGGTGCGCAGCGGCGTGACGCCCAAGAGTATCATACACAGTTCGATCGCACAGCTTGAACGCGCGGGCTGCCCGCTTCTTGGGATCGCCCTGAATCGGGCCAACGCCGGCGGCGGCAAGTACGGCGGCAAGTACTACGGTCACTACGGAAGCAAGTATTACAGTGACAAGTACTACGCCAATTAAAA
Organism: Lachnospiraceae bacterium; assembly: GCA_017405805.1. Taxonomy (GTDB): domain Bacteria; phylum Bacillota; class Clostridia; order Lachnospirales; family Lachnospiraceae; genus CAG-791. The sequence goes on along the minus strand of JAFQZU010000015.1, from coordinate 27,556 downwards.
TCTTGCTCTGGTAGATTCCCGTCTTATTGGAGGGGTTAATCTATAATATTCGAGGAAAGGAGGTGTAGAGGAGAGATGAACATCAAAAAGAGACTGATGGCACTTGTTCTTATTGCAGCTATGGTTCTGACTACAGCGCTTCCTGTTTTTGCGGCTTCTACCAAGAGCCCTGATGTGGGTCCGGAGACCGAACCCGCTAACAAGACGTTTGTAATTGCTACCGATATCGATAACAATCAGCAGGACCATAATAAGCAGGTCGTTGTCAGAACACTTGTTACTTCCAGCAAGGTTGAAGTACAGAATATCACGCACGGCGTAGGCAAAAAGCCCGCCAGTTTCGTGAGCTTCAACGTCGCCCGTGACAAGGACAACGTAAAACATGCCATTCAGACGATCGGTAACGGCAAGACAGGCGTCTTTAACAGCGCAAAGGGCCGCTGTGTAACCACTGCAGTGGTCAATTCCGGCGCCAGCAAGGTGACGATTGCGTCTAACGCTTTCGTTGGCTCCAAGGTTAAGACTCTGAAGCTTCAGTCCAAGAAGATCACTGTCGCGGCGAATGCTTTCAAGGGCACACAGGAGAAGAACGCAAAGATCTATCTCATGGGACCCCAGAGAAGAACTGCTGCAGACGTAACTGTCTCCAAGGGCTCGTTCTCCGGTCTCAGCAAGACTTCCGTCTTTACTGTGACAAAGAGCACGATGAACTGGGCTGAGTACCAGAAGCTTCGCAGCAAACTTCGCTCCGCAGGATTCCCCGGAATCATCTGCTACAAGGACGGCGCTAAGCTGCTTAGCATCAGCAGACCTTGACAGAACTGCTAAAAAGGGTGTGTGAAAAATGAGAAATCGTTTTTCACACGCCCTTTATCTTTCCAGATTGTCTATTCAGGGATTTCTCTTGCAAGGATCCCGCTGAACTGCGGCACCCCAAAACGCTTCATAAACAATTCACACTTGCACATAAAGAGATAGAATAAATTGTATCCGCATCCGCTCAAGGTCTCATAATTGCCCTGCCCCTTGGCGATGGTAAGGTCTGCCAGGGTGATGGCGTCCTTCGCTTCCCGGGAAATCCGGCGTAAGACAGTGCCGTCCAGCGCGGTTCCGTTTGCCAGGCACCGGACCCGCGGATCCATATCGGGCAGTCCGATCTGCTCGGCGTCCTCCATGCAGGCGTCGTTGACGACCCGTCCGCCGCGGAGCAGGACGGTGATCTCTACGGACGGGTTCATGCGAAGGATCTGCCGGAGCAGGAGCTTGTCCATGACGATCTCGCCGCAGTTGTCGGTGATATAGGTGAGCTTGCGGGCCCCCAGCAGCTGCTGCCGGAGTTTTTCCAGTACGGAAGGATCGATCGGGATCTCACGCGCTTTGCCCAGCAGCTCCATCAGCTTGCTCTCCTCTACGCTGTCGAAGGCGGCAAAATCGATGAAATTTCCGGTCATGGCGTATTGCAGAGCCCGTACGAGCGGGTCCCCGGCATACAGAATGTCTTCTTCCAGATCCGGGACGAAGCGCAGCATGAGCGCGTTGAAATGGCGCTTGATCTCGTAATAGTCACGCGGCTGTTCCCCCCATAATGCCTTTTTCAGGGCGCGTATGCGCGAGGAGGCTTCGGGTGCCGTCAGATCCGGGTCCTCATCCTCCAGGATAGAGAGCAGCGCATTTTTATACTCGACCGCCTCCCCGGGTGACAGGGAGGCGGGGAAGGCGTCGATATTTTTGCCGAGAAGACAGTTTTTGCAGTAGTCGTTCATCCTCATCTGCGTCCTCCGATCACATACCGAAAAACTGGTACAGTGTGAAAGCTGCGTAGATGCAAAGAAGCAGAACGCCCTGCCAGCGGGAGAGTCTCCCGGTCTTAAAAGCCGGTATGCACATGATGGCCATCACGAGGACCATGACGGGCAGATCCACGACAAAAGAGGAATTGATTCCCGCGATGGTCTTCTCCGAGGGGATCTTAAAGGGTGAAAGCGTGATCGCCGCGCCGGATACCAGGACAATATTGAAAAGGTTGGCCCCGATGATGTTGCCGAGGCTGAGCGCGCTGTGTCCCTTGAGGAGGGAAGTGATCGCGGTGATCAGCTCCGGGAGAGAAGTCCCCAGTGCAATCATGGTGAGCCCGATCACGCTGTCCGGCACGCCCAGCCACTGGGCGATCAGGGTTCCGTTGTTGACAAGAAGGTTTGCCCCGACGGCGATGACAACTGCCCCGACAGCCAGCAGGAGGATATCTTTGGCCATGGTAGACGATGCCTCTTCTGAGGGTGTTTCCTCAGAGGCTGACGTCTCCTGGGAGAGATCCGGGTGCGCTTTCATTTCACGGATACTGGTGATCATATAAATAACAAACAGAGCCAGGAACATCAGGCCGTGCCAGCGCTGGAAGCGGCCGGTGGTGACGGCGATCAGGATGTAGAGCGCCGCCGCGATGACGAAGTAGAAAGCGGGGATCCGCAGGCTCTTGGTCTGGACTGGGCCGGGTTTGGCCGCGATCGTGATGGCTGCGATCAGGCTGGTGTTGCAGATGATCGAGCCGATGGCGTTGCCGTAAGAGATGCCTGCGTTGCCCTGCAGCGCCGCCTGGCAGGATACCATGACCTCCGGGAGTGTAGTGCCGATGGAGACGACCGTAGCACCGATCAGAAGCTCGGGAAGATGAAAGCGGTGAGCGATGCCCACGGCGCCGTCCACGAACCAGTCGCCGCCCTTGATGAGCATGACAAATCCAAGCAAAAACAGCAGTATCGGAATAAACATATCTGACCTCCGGGGGCGGCACGCAGTGCCTTATGATTCAAGCGGACCTTCGTCCTTCTTTTTCAGCTCTTCCAGTTCTTTTTCCAGATCCTCTATAGTCTTATGTCCCGACATATCCAGGTTGGAGATCGTGACATTCGGGAACGGCACGTTGATCTCATATTTGTAGAAGATCTTCAGGAGCTCCCGGTTGAGGAAACGGTTGACGGCCATGATGTTTTTCTCGCTGCACTTGCAGATGACCTTAATCTCCACGCCGCTGTCGCCCAGTGCAGTAATGCCCAGATATTCGGGGACGGAGAGCAGGTAAGGGTTCTTGGATTTCAGTTTGGGCAGCTCGCGCTGCAGGACAGCCTCCACGTAGTCGATGTCCTGGCCGTAGTCGATGCTGATGGCCGCCGAAGCGAGAGAAGCTTCTTTGGTCATGTTCAGAACGCCGGAGATCTCGCTGTTGTTGTAGATCTTGATGTTGCCGTCGGCGCTCTGGATCTTGGTGGTCCGCAGGCCGATATCCATGACCGTTCCGCGGAAGCCGGAGATCGTGACGATGTCGCCGACCCGGAATTCGCCTTCAAAGACGATGAATATGCCGGCCAGGATATCCTTGATCAGACTCTGTGCGCCGAGACCGATGATCAGGGACAGGATGCCGGCACTGGCGAGCAGGTTGTGCGAATCCATGCCGAGCAGGTACAGGCAGTAGAATACTGCACCCAGCGCGCCGCCGTACTTGAGCACCGAGAGCAGAAGATGCGCGATGGTCTCGCCCCGCGCTCCCAGGAGGGAGGAGGTGATCCGGACGGGGATCCGGAACAGAGAGACCGCGATGATGGTGAAGACCAGCACGAAGGCGCACGCGCTCAGCGCGAAAATATTCAGACCCCGGTCCCATCCGCCGCTCAATACGTACTGGATGACGGAGCCCTCGTCAAAAATGCGGTTCACGCCGATCACAGTCAGCAGGACATAGAAGACCAGAATGCCGCCCATGATACTGAGAAGCATCACCAGTTTCTGCTCGGGGCTCTTTTCGCTCCAGGGGATATACCGGTTGTCCCAGCGGGCTGCCGCCTGCACGGTCGATGTCCTTTTGCCGGAAGGAAGGATGATATTGAATATGGCCGAATCCATGCCTTTCTTGGCCACCGATTCGCTCATCGTCGCATAAAGCATCTCTTCTTCTTCGGTCGTGACGGTAACAGTCGCGGACAGGATCAGGATCAGGATCAGGCTTACCAGCGCCGTGACGAGAGCGATCGGAAGCCGTGTCTTGTACATACTGGACTGCGGGATCGCGGTCCCGATGTAGAAGCTTCCCTCCTTCTCGCGCTCCGCGTACCGAAAATACTGGAAATAATGAACGCCGTTGACCCTGGTAAAGCCGTAGTAATCCGAACCGGCGAAGGCCTTCTCCGACACGCCCATATCGGCGGCTTTCCTGCCGATGCTCGCCTCGATGGGAGAGTAAAGGCAGATATGGTCCTCGCTGGCGTCGAACATGACGATGAAACCGCCGCTCAGCATGCTGGAGGAGAGGACGTTGGACGTCTCGGTGGAGGCCAGGATCCGTTCAGAGAGGGTCTCCTTGAGGCCGATCTGCAGAAGGGATTTATGGACGGTGATCGGGTGGCCGTCTTTGTCTGTCACCGTCGCCTTGTCTTCCTGGGCAGCCATGGCGTCCACGTTGACGGCGTCAGGGTCTACCGTGGCAAGACTTGCCTCCGCATCGCCGTTTTCCAGGGAAGCAAGGTATTCGTAGCGTGAGACATATTTTGTCTTGCCTTCATCATCCACGGTCGTATAGTAGTGGAATACGACGCCGATATACTGGCTCTCAACGCCCAAATCGTCCGTCATCACGTCCTGGATCAGGTAATCGTCCCTCCCATCCAGAACGCGGAGGAATTCGTTGGACTGGTTGTCCGCGGACCGGCTGATCTGGAAGTACCAGTTGGGGGTGCTGGTCGCGATGACCCGGCCCTCCTCGTCGTACACGTAAAGGGAGTCGATGTCGTTTGCGTCGCACAGCTCCTGGAGCTTTGTGGACTGTGAGACGGAGCGGAGGCGGTTCCCCTCGTCATCGGTCATGTATTCCCTGCTTCCGTCTTCTTTATAGTAGGAATAATAGCGATCCGTCTCCTCGTTCAGCACGGAAGGGTCTTCCTCCAGAAGGAAGGAGATCAGACGGGCCTTGGAGAGGAAGCGGTTGTTGTAGTAGCTCCGGATCGTGTCCCGGTTGCGGGTGCTCTCCTCATACCGGCCGGTTATCTCAGTGAGCGCGATGATGGAATCATCGATGCTCTCCGAGATCTCGAGCATAGTCTGGGTGTAGAAGGAGATGCTGAAGATCAAAAAGACGCCGACGAGCATGAGTGGAAAGACTTTGTCAAAAATGGATTTGTCAAAGATGACCTTCTCGTTTTTTACGGTGGCGATCACCCGGCGGTTGGTCTCGACCGCGTTGCGGACAAAGTCATTGCGCACAATGACCGCATACATAAGGCACACGAGCATGACAAGGATAAAGCCGGTGATAGACCAGAATAGGACGTGTCTGTCATTGGAAAAGATCGCCTTCGTGTCCGCCACGGCGCAGATGACGGTGCTTCCGCCGTATTCCTTGGAGACACAGTGGTATCGCACGCCGCCGATGGACTGGACGCCGACATACCCGTCCTGCAGGGCCTCCTCGGAGAGACCGGCTTCCAGCGCGTTCTGTCCCGTCAGGACCTGCTCGCCGTTTTTATAGTACAAAAAGGTATTGTCCGACCGGTTCACGGCAAAAACGAACCCGCCGTTTCCGATCGCCGCCCTGCTGAGCACGACCGAGATATCCTTGAGGGAAGAGATCTGCACATCCAGTACGGTCGCGTCCGTTCCCAGCACGAGATTATATTCCGTGCCGCCAAAAGGTATGCGCATGGAGTAAAAGAAGAAATCTCCGTAGTCGTTCTTCTCCCGAATGGGCGAAACGGTTTTGTCGGCATTCAGGGTTCCTTTGATCAGTGCCTTCCGGTTCTCCTCGGATAAAAGGCCGTAATCGACCATGTTGGTGCCGTAGAGCTGCGTGTAGGGGGACAGGAGGATCGTCCCGTCGTCACCCATGATGAAGAGATGCTCCACGCCGGAGCGCTCGACCATGTCCGCAAGGATGGAAGAGCGGGTGTCGAGATCCGCATCCTTGAGGTCGTCGAAGAGACCGCTGGTAAACAGGTGGAACAGATCATCCAGCATGTCCTGATTGTTGTCGTGGAAGATCTTCGTCAGATCTTCCGCCTCCGCATTGTTGTCGGACAGGGTGGAAACAGCCTCCTCCAATGCCTTTTCACTGTTCACACGCTGCTTGTACAGGGCAGCCTGGTGCTGCATGGTCCGCAAAAAAACAGTGATCAGCACCGCGCCGACAATGATCAGGATCACGTTGACGATGACCTTCGCGAAGAAGTAGGAATTCGCTCTCTTGCGAATGCTTTCATTTTGTTCCTGCATATTGTATATCCTCGTTTATTTGTAATTAATATCAATAAAAATCCAATTTAATACTACATGAAACAGGAGCGTTTGTAAAAGTCTTCTTTTGCAAGTCTTCTTTTATATATTGTTGTACTTTTTGTGTAATTGCTGTACAATTTAGACGGTAATTGCAGTATAACTAAACAATTATTTGTGAATTATATGCAAAGGAGGCAAATCATGAGACAGTATGAGTTGTTTATTGACGGCAAGTTCATCCCCAATGGAGACCGGGAGATGCTGCAGGTCCTTAACCCGGCGACTGAAGAAGTGATTTCCGAAGTTCCCAAGGCTACGCCGGCCGACGTGGAAGCGGCCATCGACGCAGCGGCGGCGGCACAGAAAGAGTGGGCCAAGACGCCCCCGATCGTACGCGCCGGCTATATCCGTGAGCTGGCCCAGCTCGTGGCTGACAACCGGGAACTCTTTGCAAAGACCAACTCCGAGGAGATGGGGAAACCGCTGGCCCAGTCCATGGACGAGGCCGGATGGCTGACAGAGTATCTGATCTATTTTGCCGAGCAGGCGCGCCACATCAAGGGACAGATCATTCCTTCCGACCGTCCCAACGAGAATATCCTGATGTACAAGATGCCCATCGGCGTCGTGGCGGGCATCATGCCCTGGAACTTCCCGCTGTTCCTGATCGGCCGCAAGGTGGCGCCGGTCCTGATGGCAGGCTGCACCGTTGTGCTCAAGCCCTCCAGTGATTCTCCCAACGGCTGCTACGAGTTCGCAAAGCTGGTGGAGAAGAGTTCCCTGCCCAAGGGTGTCATCAATGTGATCACCGGCTCCGGCGCGGTCGTCGGCGACGCACTTTCCTCCAGCCCCAAGGTACAGATGGTCTCCATGACCGGATCCACGGAAGCTGGCCGCAAGATCATGAAGAAAGCGGCTGACAACATCACCAAGGTCTCCCTGGAGCTGGGCGGCAAGGCACCTGTGATCGTAATGAATGACTGCGATCTGGACGCCACCATCGAGCATGTTTTCAATTCCCGCATCATCAACACCGGACAGGCCTGCAACTGCGCGGAGAGAATTTACGTGCAGGAAGGCATCTATGACAAATTCCTCGAGAAGATCACGGCCCGCTTCGAGAAGGCAACCTACGGCAATCCTCTGGAAGGCGCCTTCGACATGGGCCCCATGGTCAACAAGGCCCAGCAGGAGCATGTGGACGAGCTGGTGCAGAGCGCCATCGCCGACGGCGCAAAGGTCCTCTGCGGCGGTCACAAGGCCTCGATTAACGGCAAAGGCTTCTACTATGAGCCGACTGTCATCGCCGGATGCAAGCACGGAAGCCGGATCATGACCGAGGAGATCTTCGGACCGGTGCTGCCCGTGACCAGCTTCAAGACTTTTGACGAGGTGATCGAGAAGGCGAATGACTGCATTTACGGCCTGACCTCCTCCATTTACTCCACCAACTGGAATATCATCATGAGAGCGCTCAACGAGCTCCACTACGGCGAGACATATGTCAACCGCGAGCACTTCGAGGCCTTCCAGGGCTTCCATGCCGGCGTGAGACAGTCCGGTCTGGGCGGAGACGACGGTGAGCTGGGTCTGGAGGAATTCCTTGAGACGCATGTCTGCTATGTGGATTATGATCTGTCTGCCAACGGAATCTGACGGATGATCCGCCGTCCTATATAAGCGCAATTAGTTTGTGAGTGCGGAAGAGGGCTCCGCCGTTATATATATGTGCCTTGGGCCGTGACCACTTAAAACCCTGCGGCACATATATATAACAGCGGAGCCTGCGCTATGCTCACAATAAAACCCTGCGGCTGCTTATATATGGCGGCGGAGCCTTGTTCAGATGTGTTATACTTCTGGTTGGACAGATGATGAGTCGGATCTTACTTTCAAAAGGTGCTGCGAGTCGATGAAATCTTATCGGATGGGGAAAAAGATCAAATACACTGTCATATTGCTTATCGTAATGATTCTGTTCGCCAGGCCTGCCATTGCGGCCTGCAGTGCGGAGTCGTCCGTTCCTGTCTGGAGCAGCGGCGGTTATTCCGACGTGCTCTACAACAACCGGAACGGCCTGTCGACTTCTGAAGCGAACGACATTGCGCAGACGGAGGACGGTTTTATATGGATCGGCAGCTACAGCGGCCTGACCCGTTACGACGGCAACACCTTTGAGCGGATGGATTCGACCACGGGCGTCGCAAATGTGGGATGTCTTTTCGTGGACAGCCTCGACCGGCTGTGGATCGGCACCAATGACAGCGGACTCGCCATGATGGAAAGGGGAGAGATCCGCCACTGGAAAAAAGCAGACGGAATGGGCTCTGATAAGATCAGCGATATCACGCAGGATACGGACGGAATGATCTATGCAGCCACGGTGGAAGGCATCCAGTTTATCGGGGAGGATTTTACGCTTCATAACGTTGAAGATTCCAGGATCTCCGGTATGTACGTCGAAAGCCTGGTCGCCGGAAAAGACGGGAAGCTGTACGGCATGAGCAGCGATGACGATATTTTTGTGCTGCAGGACGGGAAAGTGATCAGCTATATCAGCAGCGCGGACAACAGCCTCAAGGGGATCGTCTGTATCCGCCCGGATGACGATCATCCCGGAAAAGCGTATTTCGGGACGGAGGATTCCCGGTTTTTTTACGGGAGCGTGAGCCGCGACCGGCTCCTGATCGAAAAGGAGCTTGATATCGCGCCTTTGTTCGGCGTCATGGATATCGAACAGATCAACGGAAGAATTTGGATCTGCGGCCGGAACGGGATCGGCGTGATCGAGAGCGGTAAATTCTACTATCTGGAAGATCTCGCCATGAAAAATTCCGTCGGCAACGTTATCGCGGATTACGAGGGCAATCTCTGGTTTACTTCCACCCGTCAGGGCGTGATGAAGATCGTTCCCAACCGGTTTGTGGATCTGTTTGAGAAGTACGAACTGCCGGAGACGGTGGTCAATTCCACATGCATAAGCGGCGACAAACTTTTTATCGGCACTGATACGGGGCTGATCGTCCTGGATGAGAAGGGAAGAGTGGGGGAACTTCCTTTGACGGGCGCCCGCAGCGCCTCCGGGACCGATCTTGAGGAGAGCGACCTTTTGCAGATGCTGGACGGATGCAGGGTCCGTTCCATTATCCGGGACAGCAAGGGCCGGATCTGGATCTCCACCTGGCGGGCCTGCGGCCTTTTGTGCTATGACGGCGGGACGGTGACTGCGTTTACGGACAAGGACGGACTGGTCTCCAACCATGTCAGGATGGTGTACGAAAGAGAGGACGGATCCTTCCTGGCGGTCAGTTCAGGGGGCGTCAGCGTGATCGAAGATGGCCGGGTGACCGGCTCCTATACGGCAGAAGACGGCATAGTGAATCCGGAGAGCCTGACAGTGTCTGAAAACGCAGCAAACGGGGATATCCTGCTGGGATCCAACGGGGGAGGGATCTATGTCATCGGCAAAAACGGAACCCGCTGCATCGGAACGGAAGACGGCCTGACGTCCGGCATTGTGATGCGGATCAAGCGGGATCCGGCAAGAGATCTCTACTGGATCATCACCAGTAATTCCATCGCCTTTATGACGTCCGACTATCAGTTGACGACCGTTAGCAGCTTCCCCTACTCCAACAATTTTGACCTGTACGAGAACGATAAAGGCGATATGTGGATCCTCAGCAGCGACGGGATCTACGTCCTGCCGACGGAGGAACTGCTGAAAGGAGATAATCTGAAGCCGGTGCACTACGGCCTTGCCAACGGTCTTCCCTCCATTGCGACAAGCAATTCCTACAGTGAGCTGACAGAGGATGGGGATCTGTATATCTCCGGCAATTTGGGCGTCTCGAAAGTCAATATCAATTCCTCCATGGAGACCACCGCGGACCTGAAGGTGTCGGTGCCCTATATCGATGTGGACGGCATAAGGACATATCCCGATGCGCAGGGCGGGTTTCGGATCTCGTCAGACGTGCAAAAAGTGACGATCTACAGCTACGTCTATAATTATTCCCTTACGGATCCGAAAGTAGCCTATCAGCTAAAGGGCTTTGACCGGGAAGCGGTGGTCGTAAGCCGGACGGATCTGAACCCCGTGGACTATACGAACCTGCCCGGCGGATCCTATCAGTTCGAGATCCGGGTGATGGATTCGATGGGGCGGGGCGGCAGAACCATATCCGTCCCGATCGTCAAGGAAAAGGCGGTTTACGAAGAAAAATGGTTCATTGTCTTGTTCAATCTGGCACTGATCTTCACGGCGGGACTCCTCGTCATGCTGTATTACCGGAGAAAGACGCGGCTGCTGGAAGAGCGCAACAAAGAAGAAGTGAAAAAAGAGCGTCTGAAGACGGAACTGAACATGGCCAGTCAGATTCAGAGCGGCATGCTCGTACATGATTTTCCTCCTGTCCCCGGAAGAGATGAGTTTGACATCTACGCGGTGATGGATCCGGCCAGAGAGGTCGGGGGCGATTTTTACGATATTTTCATGATCGATGACGATCATCTGTGCATGGTCATTGCAGACGTGAGCGGAAAAGGGATCCCCGGCGCACTCTTTATGATGGTCTCCAAAGTCATCGTCCAGAGCTGCGCGATGCTGGGTGCGTCCGCGGGGGAGATCCTTACCAAAACCAACGAGGCGATCTGTTCCAACAACAAGCACGAAATGTTCATCACGGTATGGGTCGGTATTCTGGAAATCAGTACCGGTATCATCTCGGCAGCCAACGCAGGCCACGAGTATCCGGCCATTCGAAGGAGAAACGGAGAGTTCAGCATCCTGAAGGATAAGCACGGACTCGTGATCGGCGCCATGGAAGACACGTCGTACAGCGAATATGAGATCGCGATGGAGCCCGGTGACAAACTGTTCGTGTACACGGACGGCGTGCCGGAGGCGGCGGATAAAAAGGACAACATGTTCGGTCTGGACCGCATGATCGATGCCCTGAACAAGGACGCGGATGCGGCGCCCAGGAAGCTTTTGGAAAACGTGATGAATGCGGTGGATGCATTTGTGAAGGATGCGGAGCAGTTTGATGATATCACGATGCTGTGTGTGGAGTATAAGGGGAAGAACTCACTCTAAATTCAACCTCCGATCCAGCAAAAACCACGTCAGCAGCCCAAAGATCACGATGAAGACTGCGCTCCCAAGGACTGCCCACCACTCCACAAGAAGCATGGCGGAGACCGTCTCTGCTTCAAAAAAGCGGCTGAAGGATTCGACCCACGTTTCAAAGGGACTCATGGAATGAGCAAAGAGTCCGAAGAGGGAGCCGATCATTGTCTCGATGATCTGAAAAGCGATATAGGCGACGACGCTCCAGGCGATCCGGTGGCCGTTGAACTGATGACCGATGGCAATGGCTGCGTAGATCCGCACGATCGAAGCGGCGGCGGTCACGGCGAGAAAAACCAGGGTGGTCCCGGTGAGCGCCAGTGCGGAAGGCAGATCCTTCCACTCCGCAAGGAAGCGGAACAGTGACGGGATCTCTCTCAGAAAATACATTCCTCCGGCGCCGAGGCCGCACAAAATGACCGTGAGCAGGGCGGCCAGGCCGCTCAGCGCAGACCAGATCAGGACACTGATGACTTTGGATCCGATCAGGGAAAGCGTACCCGTGGGAAGAGAGAACATCAGATAGCCCTCACGGCCCAGCAGATTGTTGTAAAAGCGGGTGACGGAAAGGACCCCGGTCATGATCATGACTGCCAGGATCAGGAAGGTATAGATCATAAACATCAGGATATAAGGCAGACCCTCCAGAAGATCCGCGGGAATAATGCGCAGCCCTAGTCCCATAAAAAGGGAGAAGGCAAGGGCGGCCGCATAGAGGGGCAGCATGATGCGCCCGAAGGCTTTGGTTTCATAATAGATTAGTTTTCCCAGCATCTGTACACCTCCCGGAAATAACCGTCAATACTCATGCCGGTGCGCTGGCGAAGCGCATCGGTGTTTTCGTGCAGTGCGACGCTTCCGTTCTGCAGGAAGACTACTTCTTCGAGGATCGGCTCCACATCCGTGATCAGGTGGGTGGAGATCACCATCAGGGCGTCGCTTGTATAGCCGGAAAGAATGGTGTGGAGAATGTATTCTCTCGTGGCGGGATCCACGCCGGCGATGGGTTCGTCCAACAGATAGACCCTGGCCTCCCGGCTCATGGTCAGAATGAGCTGGACTTTTTCCCTCGTTCCCTTAGACATGCGGCCAAGGGGGAGTTTTGAATCAATGTGCAGGGCATTCAGCATTTCCTGAGCCTTGTCCGGTCGGAAGTCCGCGTAAAAATCGCAGTAGAATTCCAACAGTCCGTTCAGGTCCATCCACTGCGGAAGAAAATCCCTGTCCGGCAGATAGGAGACGAGCGCCTTCGTCTCCGGGCCGGGCTCCATGCCCAGGATACGGATCTCCCCTTCCGTGGGGACCAGAAGGTGCTGGGCCAGCTTGATCAGTGTTGTTTTGCCGCTGCCGTTGGGGCCCACCAGACCGACGATCCGTCCGCTCTGCAGAGAGAGATTAACATTTTGCAGGGCCACGGTCCTGCCGTATTCTTTTCGGAGTGCCCGGCATTCCAGCGCGGGCGTGCCGCCCGAATGTAATTCCATTTCGTTATTCATAAGTACCTCCGATCGCTGTTTCCGCTGACTGCGCTGTTGATGGGGACGTTGGCTGCGAGGCTGACTGCGCTTTCGATGGGGCCGTTGGCTGCGAAGCTGACTGCACCGCCGCAGCGCCGTCTGTCAAACCGCCCGCGTCCACGCGGCGGGAGACTGCCTCCAGGATTTCCCGGTCGGTCATTCCGATGGCGCGCAGGGAGGAAAAGAATTCCTCTATGATAGAGCTCCCCAAATCTTTTCGCAGGGAGGCCAGCACCGCGGTATCGTCGGTGACAAAACGTCCGCTGGTCCGCACCGAATAAACCAGGGATGCGCGCTCGAGCTCCGCAAGGGCCCGCTGCATGGTATTGGGGTTGACGCCTGCTTCCAGTGCCAGTTCCCGCACGGAAGGGAGGCGGGATCCCGGCGGGTAGGTCCCGTTAATGATCGCCTTCTGCAGGCCGCTCACGATCTGAAGATAGATCGGGGCGCTGTCACTAAATTTCCACTTCATGCTTCCTCCATGTCTTATTGTATTAACTAATTAGTACAATAATACTGTAGTACACTTTTGGCCTGCTGTCAATCAGATTTGTATATATTTATATATAAAAAGCGGGAGCTGTCTGATCGTGTTCAGACAGCCCCCGCTTAAAGTCTTTATTTCATAATCATCATGCAATGCTTAATCGTCAAGATCCTTCTCAGCTTTCAGAACCTTACCGGTCTCCGCATCGATGTCATACTCATACTCGTACCCATTCTTGTAGAAGGAGACCTCATAGACCTTTCTTCCATGCTCGTAGTCGAGTTCGACCTTCTTTACATAGTCGACCTCATTTCTCTTGAGGTGTGCGTGTGCCAGAGCTTTTTCCAGAGCTTCATCTTTTGTGAGAGTTCCGCCCGCAACCTGCTCCATCATTTCATCACTGAGTTTTTCAGGATTTGCCATGGTATAGACCTCCTTTTTTTGTGGGACATATCCGCCTTGGCTGCAGTGTGTTTGTTTTGACAGATATGTCAAATTTCATATCCATCATAGCACATTTTTAGTAGAATATCGATGAATATATAGTTTGTTTTCACATTAATATACGAGGCTCTCCCCGGTATTCCACGGTTTACTTGTGCAGTTTTGTAAATATCCTCAATGTGCGGAAAACATGTGGTAAATCACGCGTCCAGCCGCTGTCTCGCGATCAGTTCCGCGAAAAATCCATTGCGCGCGATGAGCTCCTCATAGGTGCCGTCCTCCAGGATGCGGCCCTTGTCCAGGACAAGGATGCGGCTGCAGTTGCGGATGGTGGAAAGGCGGTGAGCGATCACGATGCGGGTGCAGCCCATCTTGTCGAGCGCCTCGGACACCTGCTGCTGCGTGCGGTTGTCCAGGGCGGACGTCGCCTCGTCCAAAATCAGGATCTCCGGCTTGGGCGCCACGGCCCGCGCGATCATCAGACGCTGCTTCTGGCCTCCCGAAATTCCTCCCTGTCCCTCTGAAATCTGCGTCTGCATGCCCATGGGCATGGCGCGGATGTCGTCGGCGATCCCAGCCAGCTCAGCCGCCTCCCAGGCCTCGTCGAGCGTCATCTGCGGAGCAGAGATGGCAATATTGGAGAAGATGTCGCCCTGGAACAGGCTGCCGTCCTGCGTGACGGTCCCGATCCGGCGGCGCAGGGAGTGGAGATTGAGGGTGGCTATATCCTTTCCGTCGTAGTAGACGGCGCCTTTGTCCGGCTTTTCGAAGCCGAGAAGAAGACGGACGAGCGTGCTTTTGCCGCAGCCGGTGGAGCCTACGATCGCGACGTAATCCCCGGCGTTGATCTTGAGACTGAGCCCTTTAATGACCCAGGGCATATTCCTGTCATAGCGGAAGAAGACGTTGGAAAGTTCGATGTTCCCGTCCAGCTTCCGGACCAGGGTACGGTTTTCCGAGGCCTCCGGCTCCGTCTGCAGGATGGGTTCCGCCACGTCCAGAATGGGCCGGATTCCCGCCACGGACAGCGCAGCCCCGGTCAGCGCGCCAAAAGAGGCCGATACCGCCCCGTAAGCCGTACTGAAAGCGATATACTCCGAGGGCGACAGTTCGCTGTCCACTGCCAGGTAAAAGAGCGCGACCGTGCCGATCAGGGAGATGGCAATGGAGATGGCGCCGCTCACGCGGATCAGCAGGGGCGGATTGTAGGTGAGCTCCGCCGCGTCGGCGTAAGCGTGTCCCCACCTGGCGAAGGCCCGTTTCTCCGATCCGGAGAGCCGGATCTTCTGCACGCCGCTGATCAGGGCAAAGCTCAGACCGGATTCCTTTGCGTTTTTCTCGACGATCTCCCGGCTGATGCGCATCTGCGTGAAGCCGGAGAGAAGGCTGAGGAGGATGCCCGCCGCGATGATGAGCAGGGCAGGTCCGGCCAGGGCAGGTCCGTAGTGAAACATCTGCGTGATGTAGAGCATGGATAAAAGTGCGCTCAGCCCCGTCGAGAACACATTTCCCAAAAGGAGGTCGCAGAACTGCCCGATGGCGCCGTACCGCGTGGAGAGATCACCGGAGGCGTACTGCCTGAAGAAGCGCGGCGGCAGGTTCATGATGCGCATCATGATCGCGGCGTCCATGGCCAGCGAGGCCTTGATCCGGATCCGGCTCATCATCATCTGCCGGGATGTACTGATGAGCTGAGAGGCAAGGAGGGTGGAGAGCATGAAGATCGCTGTCCCCAGCAGGAGAGGGACATCTTTGCTCTCCAGAACGAAGCCGGTCAGCGCGCGGGTGATATTGGTCATCAGCATGCCCAGTATAGTCACGGCAAAGGCCAGGGCAAAGAACACGGCAAAATCGCTCGCGTCCAGACAGTTCTTCAGGTAAAGCAGAAGATCCCCGACGCCGAGTTTTTTAAGGGGCAGCGGGTGATAAAAGCAGATGCCCTCCTCCTCGAACTGTGCTGCGGTTTTTTTGTTGATGCGGCATGTTTTGCCGCTCTGCGGGTCGCGGTAGCAGTAGCCGGAAAGTGCGCCCGGCAGAAGCGCGGCCGCCGTGCCGTCTTCCTTCCGAAAAGCCAGAAGGGGCCCCATGGAATCCCGGTACCAGCCATCTTCCAGGTCCACCTTCCGCCACATGAGCCCGTGCGGCTGCATGCAGAATTCCAGCTGCTCCTCCAGTTCCGTCATCTCTTCCGGGATCTCGGGGGCTTTTAAGTGGTAGTATTTTAATAGTTCTTCCAGAGCGTGCTTCGTGATAATGCGTTCATCGTGGAGATGCCCTGCCTGCTGCCTTCCCAGTATCGAGGAGGCGATGTGGAAAAGGGATTCTTCCATGATCTCCTGATCCGAGCGCTTGCGCTGGAGGATCTGTTCGTCAAACCAGCCCATGCCGCCTCCTTTCAGTCGCTGGCGATCAGCATCGCGTAATCGCCGCCTTCAGCCATCAGCTGCTCGTGGGTCCCGCGCTGCGTGACAATGCCGTGATCCAGTACGATGATCTCGTCGCAGTCGCGGATCGTGGACAGGCGGTGCGCGATGACGATGCAGGTGATCCCGCGGTCCTTTACGGCCTTGACCAGTTCGTACTCTGTTTTGGCGTCCAGGGCGGACGTCGCTTCGTCCATGATAATGATGGTCGGATCCTGGGCCAGCGCACGGGCGATCTCCAGGCGCTGCCGCTGCCCGCCGGAGAGGTCCTTGCCGTTTTCGGTCAGTTTTCCCTGAAACCCGCCTTCCCGCGCCATGATATCGTCATAGATCTGCGCGTCCCTTGCAGCGAGGATCATCTCGAAGTCCTCGATGGAGTTGTCCCACATCTTGATGTTGTTCTCGATCGTATCTTCAAAGAGGACGATCTCCTGGTCCACGACCGCGATGGAGCCCGTGAAAATACTGCGGTCGATCTCGGAGACCGGCTTTCCGTCGTAGAGGACTTCGCCGCTCCAGGGCTGGCAGAGTCCGGAAATCAGCTTGGAGAGGGTGGATTTTCCGCAGCCGGAAGGGCCCACCAGCGCCACGCGGCTCCCGGGCTTTACATGCATGGAAAAGTCCCTGATCAGAGGCGCCTCCAGCTTGGAGTATCCGAAAGTGACACCCCGAAGCTCCACTTCCCCGGACAGCTTGTTGTAGTCCCTGTCCTCCGATAAGGGGACGTCGTTCATGACCGGGTCATCGGGATACTTCATGACGTCTTCCACGCGCTCCATGTCCGTGCGCATTTCCTGCAGGCGCTGCCCGACGGAAATGATGCTTCCCGCCGGCGCCATGAAGGAGCCCAGAAACCCCTGGAACAGCATGATACTGCCGAGGGAGAACCGTCCCTGCATGGTGAGAAAAACGCCCAGGATCAGGACCAGCGCGTTCGCCGCGGCAGAGAGCGCGGCGGGAATGATGCCCAGATACCGGCTGAGCCGGTCAGCGCGGACGGTCTGTTTATTGACGGAGGCCTGAAAGCCGGACCATCTTTGGAAATACCCGTTTTCGGCGCCGCTGGCCTTGATGGTCTCCACCATCTGGAAGCCGGAGACGGTCGCTGCCGCGAGCTTGCCGGCGTCGCGCAGCTGCACGCGGGTGATGTTGACTCTTTTGGCGGTGACGATCTGTGAGACGAGGAGATTGAGGACGACTGTTATGATCCCGATCAGGGTCAGGAGAACGCTGTAGCGCAGCATGAACACGAGATAGACGATCATCATCAGCCCGTTCAGAAGGAGCGGGGCCGCCATATTCACGAGCGTGGAGGCGATGGACGCATTGGTAGTCTGCCGCTGCAGGATATCGCCCGCAAGGCGCTGCGTGAAGAAATCCATGGGGAGCCGCAGGATCTTCCACATGTATTCGCTGTTGCCGATGGCGGCCATTTTGCCGTTGATCTTGAGAGCGTATATCCCCTGGATCCAGGCCGCGGCCACCTGTGCCGTGCCCAGAAGGAGCATCAGACCCAGGAACGGGGTCAGGAGCTCCGGGTTTTCACCGGTGAGGAGCCGGTCCAGGAAAAAGCGGACAAAGGCGGGATTGATGATGCCGAACAGACATCCCGCCAGCGAGGAGAGCAGAACGAAGGCGGCCGCCGTCCCCGCGCCTTTCAGGCGGCTTTTCGCGAAGTCCAGGACGCTCTTGGGCTTTCCGGAAGGATGGAAATCCGGTCCCGGCTTGATCTGGATGCAAACGCCGGTAAAGGCGAGATCCAGCTCCTCGATGGGGAGCCTGATATCGCCCTTGGCAGGATCATTGATCCAGGCGTACTTGTCGCTGATCCCGGTCAGAACGACAAAATGATTGAAATTCCAGTGAATGATGCAGGGCAGGATCATGTCGTCGCGGAGGTTTTCCGGCTCACACTTAAAGCCTTCCGCCTCAAATCCGTACCCTCTTGCCGCAGCGAGCATGTTCCGCGCGTTGGAGCCGTTTCTCGAGACGCCGCAGTCCAGGCGCACCTGCTCCAGGGGCACCCACTTCCCGTAGTAGGCCATGACCATGGCGAGCGCGGCGGCGCCGCACTCCAGAGCCTCCATCTGCATGATCACAGGGACGCGGGTGCGTTTCCTGCGCATTTTTATGGAAGAGCCTTGCGTTTTTGAATCAGGCATATGCGTTACCTCTGTCTGCTTACTCCGTTCAACTCAGTCGGGGAGTCCTCCGCCTCTTCAGGCGGCGCCCGTTCTTTAGTTGAACAGGAGCCGTATCACCTGCGTCTGCCGGAACAGGACGTCCGCAACATAATACCCTTCCGCAAGGGACGGCGGCGCCGGCGCCACGGCGAAGACGTCGCCCTTACTGTCGCGTCCGACGCTCGTGATGCTGGTCTGCGTCTCCCCGACGGTGACGGTCATGCCGCTCTGCACGTTCCGCGCGATCTGCTCGTTTTCAAACTCGATGTACATTTTGCCGTCTTCCACATGCGCGATTCCGGACGCAAAGCTGTCGATGCTGGCGATGCTGCTCCAGATCAGCATTCCGACAAGCAGGAACAGAACCGCCGCCAGAATCATCCATACGGCGGGATTGGTGACGTGGAGATAATCGCTGAGTGCTTCCGGGGAAGAGATCCGGTCCAGACTCTTTTTTCGGTAGATGGGATTTTCCATGGAGAGACCTCCCGATGGTGCGTGAATGGCTACTTTATTATTATAGCATAGCAGCCCGCTAAGCTTGCACTTCCCGCATGCTGAAATAGTAGATTGCCAGAAAGACAATATACACGTAGATGACAGAGATCAGTATATTTATGCGCATCTCTTCCCGGAGCAGGATCATGAGCACCGCAAAAACCGCGGAGATCCCCGCGATGGGGATCATAAACCGCTTGCACTGGTCCAGTTCTGCCTTGGCAAAGAAAAGGAGAGCGAAGAGGCAGGCAAAAAACAGGAGAAAGGACCCCGTCAGAAAGAGCGTCTTGGGCCAGACCGAAATGTCCGGGTTCCGCATGAACTCCAGCGACGTCGTGATGTTGTTCATGCTGAAGATGAGGAAGATGTGGATCATCATAAAGCGCATGCCGGAGGTCTCCCGGTTCCTGTCCAGGATCTTGTTGTAAAAGATCTCATAGCTCAAAAAAAGACCCGCGACGATCAGAAAGCACATGAGGGAGAAATACACGGAGGACCGGTTAAAGCCCTCCTCGAAGTAGGAGGCGACGGCGATGATCATCTCCCCGAAGGTAAATACCACATACAGCATGGCGCGCTCGGACAGGTGATTGAAATCGATCCGGGAGGTCTTGTAGGGCCCCGTGAGAAACCAGGAAGCGGCCATTCCGAATAGAATCGCCAGGGCAGCCAGGGGAAAACCGGTCATTTTCAGGACGGGGATCGTCAGAAGAACGATCGCCGCCTCGCCAAAAAGCGCCGTCATAAGCCCCTTAATGGTCTGCAGGGCAGCCGGTTCGTCCCGGTGGTGCCGCATCTCGATCGCATACTGGATGCCGATATTGATCAGGATCAGCGCCCAGGCAATGTGAAACTGGGTCTGGTACTGTTCCCAGTGAACCCGTATCCCCTCTCCGACATAATAGAGAAGATACATATTGATGAACAAAAAGACGTGGTCCCGGACACTGTTGCGGCCGTACAGATTCATATAGTAGGTGGAGTAGTTCCAGATCTGTATGACAGCCAGCGTGCAGAGCACATAAGCCGCAAAAACAGAGCCTTTTACAAACCCGTTCTCGATATTCATGAGCATGGAGTTGTTGCGGCCGATGATATAGACGAAGATCAGGTCGTAGATCAGCTCCAGGTATTCTACCTTTTTCTCGGTCATAGTTCTGTTCCGTTTTTGAGTTCTAATTGATCAGCGTGCCCAAAAGCACCGCCGCTATGAACAGGAAAAAAATGAACTTGTATACTTCGCCCGGCGCATTCGTTGCGGCAGCGAAAAAAAATATGATCAAAACCGGTATTAAAAGGATAAAGATGCAGCAGCCGCCGGAACCTGCGCCGCCGGAGCCAGTGCCGCCTCCGCCGGCGCCGCTTCCCGCGTTACTGCCGCCAGCGCCCGTGTGCCTGCTCTCGATCTCATCCTGTATGAAACCGTCGTTCAGATCGACTTTCCCGTTATGATCCCAATCATACATTGACTGCGTCCTTCCTGCACAGAAAATCAATCAGGAGATGCCCCATCACCTCGCTGTCCACGATATAGCTTCCGTGATCCGCGTCTTCCACGACGACCAGTTCCGCATTGGGCAGGTTGGCCATGATCTGATCGGTCTCAGACCGCAGGATCAGATCGTTATCTCCGACCGTGACCAGGACCGGGATCGTGATGCGCTGCAGCGATTTAGGATCGATATGGGGTTCTGTCAGCATTAACGTGACAAGCGGATCCGGGCTCTTTTGATTGCGCTGTGTATACTCCTCCACGAAGTCCGGTATGATCCCTTCCGGGGAGAGATTGGTACCGCTGAGCGCCATAACGCCGATCGTGCCGGGATGGCGGAGCTCGATCATAAGGGCGAGAATACCTCCGTCACTGTGCCCGTAGACCGCGGGCTTCTCAAGTCCCATGGCACGGATGAACTGATAGATATCCTCTGCCATTTCGTCATAGTGATACTCCGGCATCGGCTCGTTGGCGCCGTGCCCCCGGGAATCGGGCGCAAAGACTTCAAAACCGGCGCGGACCAACTGCCCGATCTCCATGCGGAACAGATTGTGATCCTCCGCATTCCCATGGATCAGCACGATCGGGCGTCCCGCCCCGACTCTTGCATAGTGCATGCGGATCCCGTTTACGTCAGCGATTTCTGATGCGGTGTAATTGATAAGCTCTTTTTCAGTCATTGTAAATTCCTTTCGTGTATATAATCTTATCACAATCGGGAGATTGCTGTTATACGGAAAACAGCTGTATCACCTTATTACTTGGTGAGCGCAGCACCGCAGCCCCACATCCGGCGTTTGACCGTCTGAAAATCCTTTGCCCCGCTGATGTAGTTTCCGTAGTCGATCCAGATGACATTGTCTCCGCCTCCGCCGAACATCATGTGCGGAAACATGCCCGTATAACTGATGGTGAAGTCACTGTTCAGCGCGTAAATATCGTCGGGTTCCTTTTCAGTAGGCTTTATTCCATTGCTGAACAGGAACCCTTCTGCTTCTGCATCTTTCAGGAAGCGCATTGCGATGGCCCTGCTCCGGCAGTGAATATAGATATGCTTTGGAAATTCCAGCGCATTCTTCTGACGCTTCTTCTTTTCTCCCGCTTTCTTTACATGCAGAAGTGCCGCTACGGTTCTTTTTTTTGCCTTCATCGTGTTCTCCTTTCGCTGTTTTAAACGGTGTACATCCCGTAAGGAGAGCGGAGGCAGCAAAAAAAGCACCCATCGTCACGACAGGTGCTTACCGGCATAATCCATGTTCCCCTATCGTTCAAGCATTAGCACCTTACCGGGTCTCCCCGGCAGGTTGCTGTGCGGTCAACGAGCTTGTCTCTCGCGCACTCCTTATAGGTTGGTTTTTAGTATAGAGAGGATTATCTTCTGCGTCAAGCACTCCTTTTTGTTATTTGAAGATCAAACCCTGGTAGGATATGATGAGTAAGAAAGGGGGTAGAAAATATGAACGGTACTGCCGTCTTCAACGATGCTGCGGAGATGCTGTCTTCCACAAACCCTTACAAAAAACCGCTGCAAGAATTCCACTATTATATTGGCAATGCCTATCATTCATTGGATCAGATCCTCAGACGGAATGCAGATGCCATGCGTGTAACAGGACCCGGGAAGCCAGAGCAGCGATATCAGCTTGCCTTCCAGCTGATATGCGGAAGCCTTGAGGAATACGCAGATGATTTCCCGGCCAGATATGCGGTAAAACAGCGGATCCGTGAGAAATTCCTCCTATGGCTGAGGGAGATCGCCAAAAGATATGGAATTGAAGATCCCCTTTACCCTGAGAGCTTTCTGCGAAAGGGCAGTGATACGGCCGTTGCCATGGTTCGCATGCTGCATTCCAGGGAAGGCGTTACCAAAGAAGACATGGCACAGTATCTGGGGATCACGGAACGGGCTGTCCTGAAGAACCTTGCAAAACTGGACCACTCACTGGGGGATTCCAGACAGTCTGACGAAGTGCTTCGTATCGGGGGACAGCCGGTCCAGGTGAAGATTGCCGCTTTACGTAAGCGCGGGGAAAAGAAAACGCGCTACTATACGCCCAATACGATGCATCCGATTATCCTGCAGGAAAACGTACTGCAGGCAGGGACCCTGATCCAGTCACTCGCCCGCAATTATACAGAACATATTAACGACATCAGTTACATTGTCGGCATGGAGATCTGGAGTCAGCTTTCAGAGTATGGGCGTGAAAGGGTAAGGGCGGTTTTTACGCCCGGAGATCCTGCGGTAGCACGATTTGTAGAGATCCTTGATGATGACTGTCCGGATGAAACGACGGCAGATCATTTCTGTACCGAGCGTGAGATGCGGGAAGAAACATCACTGAGCATGGACGAGATGCTGATGTATTGCTTCAAGGCCGGCAGGATCTGCCGCCTTACACTTTCTGCAGAAAACGGCACAATGATCCTTGATCAGGCAATCATCCGGATCTCCTGGAATGAGGACGGAGCAGTCCGCTACACCGCGGTCCGCGAGGGAAAAGAGCCAATCTGTTTTACCAAAGAACAGATTCTCTTCATAGAGTAAGGTGGAACTTTATGTTCCAACTTGAATCCCTTGATTTTGCTATGATTTCACCATGAAGAGCAATTGCAAAACACTGTTTTTGCAGGTTATTAAAAACATCAAGGAGAAACGCTATGAAGAAAAACAAGATATCCACTTACGTAACTGCCATCGACAGAGTCAAAAATCTTTACGATGAAATGCTTAGCTCGTCTTCTTCAGACAGCAAATACCGCACCAAACTCGCCGCCGAACTATTCGGTCTGCAGCGAGAGGACGGTTCCTTTCGTGTGATCGACGATATCCAGGCACCGGCAGATTTCCGGGTGGGATTTCTTTTTATTCCGACCTACTATGCGACTGCAGCCTTACTCTTCCGAATGAACCGGGATGGCCTTCCGGGAGAGAAGGAAACAGAGAATCTGAAGAAAGGACTTCAGGCTGCTATGCAGAGAAGACTGGCCGGATCCGGCTACACGGCAACGCGCGAACAGCTGGATGCGCTCTCCATATACAAAAATGCCGGCCTTTACAGCTGGATGCGTTCCTATGGAAATCAGTTTCCCGATTTCTCCGGTATGATCCGCGAGGTGATCGAAGGCTTCCGGGATGCAGTGAACACAGGGAAGACATTTTCAGATTGGAATGAGGATTTCAAAGAAGCATTCCGGAAAGAAGTTTCTGAGTACGATGAGGAAATGAATTCCGAAGTGTAGTATGCAGCATACGGTTCCAATCTCTGCCTTGAGCGCTTCATGAGATATATTGACCGCTGTACTGACAAGACACCGCCTAAAGCCAGTGAACCACATCAGTTCCCTTTCGACATCTATTTTGCCGGAAGAAGCCGCATCTGGAATGGAGGCGGAACAGCTTTCCTTGACGACAGCAAAAAAGGCTTCGCGTTCGGCCGCATCTATAAGATTTCCGGGAGTCAGTTTGATGAGATACAGCAGAAGGAAGGAGCAAATTACACAAAAAGAGTATATCTCGGCAAAAAAGATAATCTGCCCATATATACCTTCACTGCGGAAAGAAACGACCGCCAAATCCTTTTCTGTCTTCGCACCAGCGAGCACGGCGTTTCTCTGCAGGATCTGGCAGATTGTGCAGGCTGTACTCTTACGGCAGCGAGAGAATCCGCCAAAAAAATGCGCGATCTGCGCCTGATTCGCCAGGACAGCCGCAGCATACAGGCCGGCAGCAGAGCCTCTGACAGGGAAGCGGTATATTATACGGAGCGGGAGATGCGGGACCTGATCGATATGCTGTTGGTCATCTGAAATTGATATGATAGTAAAAAACTTGGAGGCAGCAAATGATTTCACGGCAGAAACTGAAAAGACTCACCGAACATACATGGCTTTTCCCCTTTGATTCGCCCAAAGACCGTCCGAATCTCGGTTACATCTGCGGTAAAAGCATGTCGCTTGCCGTAGACGCCGGCCACTCATCCTCCCATGTGAAGGACTTTTATGCAGCTCTGGAAAAAGAAGGCCTTGCACTCCCGGACTTAACCGTCATCACACACTGGCACTGGGATCATACCTTCGGAATGCATGCCGCACATGGAAGGACCCTTCTTCGGCCGGAGACAAATCAGAAACTGCAGCAGCTGCAGGCAGAAAATGCCGAAGATCCTTCCTGGAAGACAAGATTCCTGACCAGTGATCCTTCCGTCCGGGAAGAGTATTCGGGCGGTGTACCGCTCGTGATCGTACCGGGAGACGAAGAAATCTGCGGAGACCGTGACATCGATCTGGGCGGTGTCACGGCCAGGATACTATATACAGATTCACCTCATACGGACGATGCCCTTATGGTCCACGTGCCGGAAGACAGGGTCCTGTTCATCGGCGATGCACAGCTGGGAGAGTTCCCTTCCTGGAGGATGGATTTTGACAAGCTTGCCCTTCTGGCGGAGAAGATCCGCGGGATCGATGCGGAGATCATCGTTGACGGGCACTGGAGGCCGTACGGGAAGGATGAGTTTTTGGGGGAGATATATCCATAAGGTATACTAAAACGCCTTCCGAAAAGCCTCCAGATTGGTGTTTGCGCTGTTGTTCTTCTTAATCGCAAAGGCGATCTTTCTAAAGAACCGGTAATACCCCTTATCAATGAGCAGCTCCCTGCATACATCCGCTACCAGCTCCGGCGGGTTGTTAAAGGCGCCGCAGCCGAAGGCCCCAAGTACAAGGATGTCCGTATCGTTGGCGATGGCTACTTCAAGGATGTTGCGGATCCTGTGGTAAAAGACATCACGCAGTTCTTCCGGCGTCACCGGATGTTTCTTGTTTTTATCGTAATAGGGTGCTGCACAGGTAAGGACGTCGACCTGAAACCAATCCTCTCGCTTCATCTCTACAGGGACAGGGTCGTCCGTCTTAAAGACGGTGCCGCCGGGACTCCAGATCACGGCATCTGTCCCCATATCGCCGGTATTCCTGCTGTTCCATTTGTAGTAATTGCGGAGGAGATAGGGCAGTGTCAGAGCACTGTAGCGATTCCTGCTTCTCCCCTCTGGGCCAGGGAGCATCGACCCCGATCCTCTCTGCCCTGAAGATCTTCCCCGAAGACTTCAAGACGGCAGCTGAGCTTGCGGGCGATAAGCCTCTGAAGCTTGTGAACATTACGAATGTGAAGGAAGCCGGGGCGGAAGGCAAGGAGACAGGCAACGCTGATTATTACAAGGAGCTGCTCGGAGCAGCAGGCTGGAATCTTGCATCTGATCCGGAAGAAGTTGCGATCATCGTAGACGGAAAGCCGTACAAGTGCGCAGTGGCACACAATCTCGGACAGGTCCGTAAACAGCTCGAAGGAGACTGCAAAAACTACGCTGTAGTCAGACTTATGGCATAATATCAAAGAAAAAGATCAGATAAGCGCAAGACTTCTACTTAATTTCAATCGTCTTGAGGTATTTCACGGCCCTTTTACTGTTCGGATCCCCGAACACGATCAGCTGTCCGCCCTGTCCGCCTTCGATGCCCTCGATCTGCTTCCCGTTGTCCGTCAGCGCGACATAGACCTTGCCGCTCTCCAGGACCTCTGCTCCTGTTAGCTCGGCTGCGTAATTGTCCTCTGAGGTGACCGTTATGATTGCATCCGCACTCACTTCCACCCCATTGGTACGCAGTAAACTGTTCAGCTCTGCGCCGGTGAAATCGTGCTGTGACGTCTCTCCTTTTCCATTGATCAGTTCTCCGGAAAAGTCCCCGGAATCGACTTCTTCCCACGCCACGAGGATCTCTTTTCCTCCTGATGTAATCACCATTCCCGGTCTGTCATCGATGCCGCCCTTGTTTACAAAAGCCAGAATACCGGCTGCGATGACCAGAACCGCAATTATTAACGCAACAATTCTCTTCTGCATTTTCCTTCCTCCCGGTTAAAAATAGGACTGAGTCTGACCGACAGACTGTATGCCAGTGTCCCGCAGAGCGCCCCGCTGGCAAGGGAAACGGTGATGTATAATGCAAGCGGAATACCGATCAGACGAAAGACGATCAGGTTTGCGGTTATTCCTGCCGCGGCGCCGGCAAGCATATTGGCTGTCACCATGGTCATCTGTCTTGACAACCCTGCCTTTTGAAACAAATAAAAGACGATGTCTATGACAATTCCCGGAACAATGTAACCGATCGGGGATAAAGCACCCATGCTCCCGACCATACCGAGGGAAAGCGCGATCAGGCTTTGGATAAGCCCCATCAGGGCGGCACATCCACGGACAGGAATGATACCCGCCGCGACGACCAGGAACATCAGGGAGAAGTTTGTGCCTATGCCTCCGGGGATTCGAATGAAATCCGTAATTATGTTGGCAACCGGAGAAATCAGTCTTTTCGAAAAAAGGCCCAAATCACAGCACAGAGCTATGAAAATAAGATCCTTTAGCTTATACTTCACATGCGCCTCCTTTCCTGCAGATCAGAATGTGCTGCCTGCTCATATTGTTTTTTACACAAAAAGACACCGCACGAACGAGTGATCATGCAGTGTCAATGTTCATGCTCTTTTTTACGAATAGTGGTAGGTTGACCGATTTCTCTGTCAGCCCCGGAGGATCGGTGTCCTCGGCGCAGACCCATGCAGATTTTCCTCCTGTTTAGGGCCTTTTGCTCAAAGAATCAGATATTTAATTTTATGTACATTATACAACTAAATCAGATTTTTGTCCTGTCACAAAGAGGTGGGGCTGTGACAATTGCAGCATAAATATCTGAATTAATTCTTATTCTACCATATTTTGACCAGTGGAACCCTCGGTTTCTCACATGCTGATCTTGCCTGGCACAAAACTTAGCCAGATAAAATGATATTTCAGCGTTTCGATGTGAATGCTCCATGGTAAAATCAAATTGATAAAACAATCCGCACACGCATAGGACCATTGTTGACACGAAGAATATGAGGATCATTCAGTAGTCTTTCTCTTCTTGAAGAATAATCGGCGCATTCTCGTGTTTTTAAACATGAGTAAGACGGGAGTGTTTGGTGCCTGTTCTTTCAGTCTGCATCATCGTTTTATAGTTTGTTGAGAAAAGGGCCGTCGGCCCTTTTTTTGAGCCTATTTCAACCAGAGCT
>JAFQZU010000014.1 GCA_017405805.1 Lachnospiraceae bacterium | reverse complement strand
CTTTTTGCCAAGCGCTTTACCTACAGCGCTGAGGAGTGTAAGAGACATTTACTTGCGGGGGATTACAGTGCGTTAAAGGAATGCCCCTTTGTGTTGGGCGGCATGGAAGATATAGACGGCAGGATCAGTCGTGATATTTTAAGGCGGGCAGGCGTTGACAATCCCATCGTCACAGCGGTCTCGCATAATGTGGGAATGTTGCTGCGGCTCAGTCTTTACGGAGTCGGAGCGTGCGTCTGCCCGCAAAAAATCGTCCAGAGTGTGCTGACGCCGCAACAGATGGAATCAGTATGGCTCTTCCCGTTTGGGGCGGAGACCGTGGGCTGCATTCAATTCGGATATCAGGCGCAGTCCTATCAGTGGAGCGTGATTGAGGAATTCATTCTGTGTGCCAAGGCCGTTGTAAACTGACTTTTCCCCCGGAAAACCGACGCGGAAACCAATCAGCGGAAACCAATGATGCGATGCCAATCCGCTTCATTGGAACATCGGCTCTTATTAATAACGTGTGCTATAGCACATGAAAAGCACTTGACAAAGCAAGCGGAATCTGGCATATTAAAAGCAGGAAGGAGATGATTAGAATGATCGGGACTACAGAAGAAATGACCAATTTCACTTTTAAGATGGATAGAAAAACCAGAGAAAGTTATAGTGCTCTCTGTGATGCATTTGGCCTCTCCATGTCTGCTGCCACTCTGGCACTTGTGAGGCAGGCGGTTCGTTCCCAGTCCATGACGTTTTCCATGCGAGATGCAAATGGTTTTACACCTGCAGAGGCTGCTGAACTGAAGCGCCGCATTGACGATGTCACAGCAGGAAATGTTACTGCACACAGCATTATTGAGGCTTGATTATGCGGAATCTTTTATGGCAGTCAGAGGCCTGGAAAGAGTATGAAAGCTTACAGGCGGAGAAGGCAACTTTGAAAAAGGTCAACAAATTGTTGAAAGATATCATGCGAAATGGTTATGAGTGCTCCTATGGTAAAGTAGAAATGCTGAAGGGCGATTTCAGCGGATTTGCCAGTGTCCGGATTGGTAAGAAAAACAGGATCATTTCCAGCGGCATGAGGCTTTTTCACACCTATGCACCTTGCGTGAAACGCCATTTCATATATGCCTGCATAACTTGTCGTATGACAAGAAACGTAGTAAAATAAACACAATAAAGGAAGACGTACTTACAGCATAGTATAAAAGCAGAGAGAGGCGGCATGTACAAACAGGTTATAACGGAAATACAGGACTTGCGGCGTCTTGACTGGAGTAAAGTCCGGCATTCTTCCGGAACGGCCGGGTCCTTTCTGAAGTCCCGTGAAATGATACGAGGCGTGAAATGGTACTACAAACTATCTGATTTCGATGCGTTTAGAGGGATCGTCGGACATGAATGTATTAACGAGCTGATCGCGGACCGCCTTCTTACGATTCTTCAGATCCCTCACTTGCCGTATCAGCTGATTCACGCCGGAATTCAGATTGAAGAAAAGGAGATGGTCACATGGCTTTGCCGGTCCAAAGATTACAAGCGTCCGGATGAGAGCAAAATAGCGCTGGATACTTTTTATCAGATGGAAAGGCTGCCTTCGGAGAGCCCCCTGGATTTCTGCATACGGCAAGGATGGGCTAAATACGTGTATCAAATGCTGGTCATTGACTTCCTGATCCTTAATCGTGACCGGCATGGCGCCAATATGGAGGTTTTGCGAAGCCGCACAGGGAAGTCTTATCGCCTGGCGCCGCTGTTTGACCATGGGCTTTCTCTATTTTGCTCCATTCACAACGAGAAAGACCTGGAGAATTCCGATCCTATGGCAGACCGCAGAGTGCAATGTTTTGTGGGATCCGGCTCCGCCGTCCGGAACCTCGGGCTGATTCCGAGAGAATATCTTCGGCTGCCGGGCAGGCTTCAGGAAACGGACAGGGAGTATCTGTTCAAGGATCTTTCGGCTGCACTGACGCCGGCGTACCAGGATGCAATCTGGGAGATGATATGGAGGAGATGGGAATATTATGAGAGCTTATGCGATTCGTGACGCATCCATTGATAAGAGCCGCGATCTCGCGTGGCTTCTTTACTATGAAAGAGATGACACATTTCACATTGAGATCAGCGAGAGTGTCGATGAGTGGGAAGCACCGCTGATCTTGTCTTCGTTCGTGAAGCGCGGCGTGTGGGCATTGGATCCCTATTGGAGCAGACTATGGGTGGAGCAGAGGATCGTTCCCAGGGACCGCCAGAATCTGGGAATGATCTTGAAGAATAACGGGCTTAAGGAATATGATACACACCGCCTTCTGATATTAGCGAACGGAAGATGTGCGCAGGATGAATGCTTTATTGTGCCGCTCAAAGCGGAATCCTTCCCGCCGGAATTAAGAAGGAGACTTGCTGTGACTCTCTCGTGTATAGTGCCGACTTCCGACAGGACACTCCTCTTTTACCGGGACGGACTGGTCGGGAGTATTTCTGATACTGTTCTGCAGGAGCTTCCTTACTCACGGGACAGCGAGGATTTCTGCGCTGTGGATTCTGACCGCGACCGCCTTGAGAAACGCCTTCGTCTTTACCGGGAACGCCTGGCCGGCCTTACAATGCAGGCAGGAGGGCACGGAGTTACGGTGGCGGAGGACGGTCATATTCCTGTCGGTGTACTTCGCAAATGTGCGACGCCGATTCCGGTTGCAGTCACTGATTTTAAGGCATACCTGCAGCAGGAACTGATCGACACTGCCGAAGCGGCAAGGATCATGGACTGCACCAGGCAGAATATACAGGACCTGGTCAGACGCGGGAGAATTAAGCCTGTGGTGACACTCAGGAACAATTTTCTGTTTTTGAGGAGTGAATTAGAAGAGTGAATCTTGCTCCTGTAAAAGGAAGCGACGACAGGGTGATCACGGATCTCTCACAGGTAGGATCGGATGACCAGATCATTGTCATCTCGGGAACGACGGCGGAGACCTATCTGACCAAAAACAACCCGGAAATTAAGCTGCAGAAGTTTGATACTTATGCAGCGGCAAAGAGTGCTTTCGAGAACGGAACCGGCGTGGCATGGGCTAATGACAACACAGAGGTCATTGCGTTCGCGGCGGAGAACGAAGGATACACGGTAGGAATTGATTCGCTGGGCAGTGCGGATACTATCGCACCGGCGGTAACCAAGGGAAATGAGACGCTGCTGAACTGGCTCAACGAAGAGATCGTAAAGCTCGGGGAAGAGAAGTTCTTCCACGCGGACTATGAGGCCACGCTCGTAGATACATATGGCATCGAATTTGAGGACACTCTTGTTATTGAGGGCGGAGGCCAGGCAAAATAGCGACAGGAAAAGGCAATTTCACACACAAAGAAGGTATCCTCAGGTGTTTCTCCGCCTGAGGATACTCTGCGTAAAAGGAGTGAAAAACAACTATGGAACTACTGCGATGGGACATCATTCAATCTTACCTGCCGCTATATCGGGACGCGATGTTTCTGACACTTCGGATCGGATGGGCCGGGATTTTCACTGCAATCGGACTCGGCTTTGTGTGCGCGCTGATCCGGCATTTCAGGATTCCGATCCTGGATACTGTTGTCAGCCTCTACATTGAGCTCTTCAGGAATACGCCGCTGCTCGTGCAGCTGTTCTTTCTGTATTTTGGCCTGCCCAAGATAGGGCTGGAGATCCCGGCAGAACCCTGCGGAATATTGGGTCTTGCCCTCCTGGGCGGAGCTTATATGGCTGAGACCTTCCGGAGCGGTTTGGAAGCTGTGGAGCCGATCCAGATGGAGAGCGCGCTGTCGCTGGGAATGACCAGGCAGCAGGCTGTCCTGCACGTCATACTGCCTCAGGCGGTATCGATCAGTGTGCCCGCGTTCGTTGCCAACGTGATCTTCCTGCTCAAGGAGACCAGTGTTTTCTCAGCTATCAGCCTGATGGACCTTATGTTCACGGCCAAAGACCTGATCGGACTTTATTACAAGACGCTGGAATGTCTGACACTGCTGCTTTTTTTTCTACCTGATCATTCTGCTTCCGGTCTCCGCACTCGGAGGTTTCTTGGAAAGGAGGCTTCGGTATGCAGGCTTTGGGGATTGATGTGCTCTTTAACGTACGATGGCAAGAATTTCCCCATCCTCTAAGGTGGCTGGGATGAATTGCATATGTCTGTGCTGGTTCCTCAAAGCGGAAGTTCATGATCCGGAACTGGATATCTGTGATGACCATTGTCTTTTCCCTTTTTTTGACTGTGCCGTCAGGCTGCAGCGAATATGACTTTAGTCGTATTATACTTGACTCAGACGTGTATTACAAGTAAACTGGGAAAGAAATCAAGAAGGAAAAGGAGACGCCCATGGTCCATACTACATTCGAACGGCTGCCGCAGGAAAAGAAAGACAGAATCCTTCGGTCTGCCCGGGCCGAATTCATCCGATTGCCATATGAAAAGACCAGCATCAACCGGATCCTTGCGGAGGCGGGCATTCCCAAGGGGAGTTTTTACCAGTATTTTGACGACAAATCCGACCTGTTCTGCCTGTGCATCTGTGCCGTCTATGAAAAGCTGATCGCCGGGAGAAGACAGAGCGGGGAGCGGCTGCTCGAATCCGGAATGCTCCGCATGAAGGAACTGGGGTATGATGAGGGCTACCGGCGGTTTGCCGGCGACCTGAAGAAGTATCTGTCCGAAGAGGATTTCAGGCTCTTTGAGAACATGCTGGCGGCGCCTCCCCACATCAGAAATCATGTGCAGATGCAGGCGGCCAGGAGCCGGATTGCTCCGGTCCTTGCACAGGAACTGCGGACGGACAAAAACGTGCGCAGGGACATCAATCACGACTATTACGGTTATCTCCTGGCCCTTACGGAGGTGGTCCCCGTAGAATACTGCACGAGTAAGGGAATGCCCATGGAGGAGCTGTTCTATTTCGGATATCTGTATATGCGGTCGATCTACGACAGTATCAGGAAAATATGCCTGGACCGTTACTGTGGGCGAGAAGGGTCAGATCGTGATCCCCAAACAGGCACGGTATTTGAGGAGGATGAAAAATGAAGATTGCATGGTTCTGCATTCCCGCTCATGGCCACACCAATCCCACGCTCGGACTTGTGAAGGCGCTGACCGATGCCGGGCATACCGTCTGCTACTTTTCTTTTGAGATGTTCAGGGACAAGATAGAAGAGGCCGGTGTGCTCTTCATTCCGTGCGACGCATATGATTTCGAGATGAAGGATAAGGAAAATGCGGACCGGGTCGGAAAAGATCCGGCATTCGCGATGGAGCTGGTGGTCTCATCGACCCTCGCGCTGGACGGGATGGTCACGGAGAAGATTGCGGAGCTCGCGCCGGATGTCATTGTGGCTGATTCCGTTGCCTATTGGGGCAAACTGGCTGCCATGAAGCACGGGATCCCGTTCATCTCATCCACGACGACCTTTGCTTTTAACAGATATTCTGCCGGATATATGAAGCGCGGGATCGGGGAGACGCTGAAAATGCTGCTCTCCATGCCGGGGATGAACAGGCAGATAGGGCGGCTCCGGGAAAAGGGATATCCCGTGAAGGGGTTCCTGGATATCGTACAGAATGACAATGATACGAACACGGTGGTGTATACTTCGAGATATTTCCAGCCCTGTGCGGATACCTTCTCCGGCAAGTATCATTTCATCGGCCCCTCGATCCGTCCGGTCCGGGAGCCTTTCGCAAAGAAGGCGGAGAAGACGGTATATATCTCTATGGGGACGATCAATCAGAACAGGGAGTTTTACCGCAGCTGCATCGGGGCCTTCGGGAAAACGGACTATCAGGTCATCATATCGATGGGGACCAATACGGATCATTTCGATGCGGTGCCCGATAATATCGAGATTTATCAGAGTGTGGATCAGATAGCGGTGCTGGAGAAAGCGGACGCATTCATCACGCACTGCGGAATGAATTCGGCTTCGGAAGGCCTGTATTTCGGCGTTCCGCTCGTACTGTTTCCGCAGACATCGGAGCAGGACGCGGTGGCAAGAAGAGCGGAGGAACTCGGCGCCGGGATCAGGCTCTCATCGATCAGAGAAGAGGATATCCTTGGGGCGGTCACGCGGGTGATCGAAGAGAAGCAGTTCAGGCAGAGCGCCGAAAAAGTGGCTGAGAGCTTCAGGAACAGCGGCGGCATCCCGGAGGCGGTTGCTTTTATCGAGAGCGTTGGCTCACAGAATAAGTGAGTGGTTGACAAAATGCCTTTTTATCCTATATTATGATCGAGGTATTAGGGAGTAGCTGGCGCATATGCGCAACATATTCCGTCAGTACGGGAGTTATGATGATCCCCGGGATTTGTTCGAAGCGGCGAGACTTTTACTACAGCTTTGCTTGTGGTAAAAGTCTTTTTTTGTGCTCTTGTTTTGCAGTCGGAGGAATGCGATGAAAATTATTGCGATGGTATTGTTTGTCCTGATGTATGTCCTTATGATCGCCAAGCCAAAATACAGGCCGCTTTACGCCCTGGCCGTTGCGGCGATCTTTTTGATATCAGGCATACTGCCGCTGAATAGCCTGGCATCAACGATCAACTGGAATGTTTTACTGATGATCGCGGGAACCATGATCATCGTCTATTACTTCATTGATTCCCGCATGCCGAATCTTCTGGCGGACATTCTGCTGGGAAAAGCTAAGAACGTTATGTGGGTGACCATACTGATGTCTCTGTTTGCCGGCGTGATCTCGGCTTTCATCGACAATGTCGCTACGGTACTGATGGTTGCGCCCGTGGGGATAGCCATCTGCAAAAAGCTGAAGATGAGCCCCGTCGGGATGATCCTCTCTATTGCAGTGTCCTCTAATCTGCAGGGCGCCGCGACGCTTGTCGGGGATACTACATCCATCATGCTGGGCGATTATGCAAACATGAATTTCATGGATTTCTTCTGGATGAAAGGGCGGCCCGGGATCTTTTTTGCCGTAGAGCTCGGCGCGCTGGCAACCATTCCCGTCATGATGTACCTGTTTCGTAAAGATACAGCGCCGGTTTCATCCAAGGAGCGGACCGCAGTCAGCAACTATGTGCCGACAGTCATGCTGCTCCTTATGGTTGCCGCCCTGATCATCGCTTCATTTATTCCGGACACGCCGCAGATGATAAACGGCATTATCTGCTGCACGCTGGCAGCTGTAACGATCCTGCTCGATTATAAGCGGGAAAAAAATAAAAATAATGCCGTCGCTGCCATAAAGAATCTGGACGTTGAAACACTGGGGCTTCTTACGGGTCTGTTCATCGTGATCGGCGGACTGACAAACGTCGGCATCATCGATGATTTTGCAGGTCTGATCGTAAAATTCGGCGGAAATAATGTCTTCCTGTTATACACGATCGTAGTCTGGGGATCCGTGCTGATCTCTGCATTCGTCGACAATATTCCGTATGTGGCGACGATGCTGCCGGTTCTGACGGCTGTAACAGCCACGCTGGGAATTGAGCCGTATCTTTTATACTTCGGGCTGCTGTCCGGCGCGACTTTGGGCGGCAACATTACCCCAATCGGTGCGTCAGCCAATATCACGGCTGTGGGAATGCTTCGGAAAGAAGGGTATCAGGTGTCGTTTCCGGAGTTCATGCGGATAGGCATTCCTTACACCCTGGTTGCCGTGATGACCGGATATATATATATCTGGCTTATCTGGTCGTAATCGCTCATTCCGTCAGCAGCTGAACAAACCGGTCCAGGGAAAGATTCCGGAAATAGAGTCCGGGATCCGTACCTGTTTCCGCAAGGCGCGCGCGGAGCGCGCTATTTTCCAGCAGGCAGCCCTTGAGCATTTCCGCGAGTATTTCCGGGTTTCTGACGGCAAAATAATCGCCGTAAAAACAAAGATCCCGGATGGCGCCGCCGCTAGCGACATCCATGCTGACCCGGATCGTCCCGCACCCTTCTATATAGCGTTCTTTTGTGATGCCGTATTCCGGGGAAAAGCCATAATTCCAATCCCATTGACTGTATACACGGTCTCTCAGGGAGAGGATCTTCGCATTGTCTTCCCCGGACAGGACCAGGGGCGTCACATCATAAATCGTGTGGATCTCTTTTCTTAAAGCAGCCATGAAATCCCGTATATCTCTGCAGTCAGGGAGATACGGCTTGAGGTTGGTGACCCGGCTCTCTACGGACCGGATCCCTTTGCCGGTAAATTTGTCCGGCTTAACGTTCAGCGCTTTAGACAGGACCGTCAGGTCGGAGTCGAAGAGGATCGTTCCGTGATGCATGATGCGGTCTCTCTCAATGTACTGCGCATTGCCGGAAAACTTCTTCCCGTCAACCGCCATGTCATTTCGGCCGGTCATCTTCGCAGGTACTCCCATGCGCTCCAGCATGGATATGACCGGTTTGCAGTATGGTGAAAAATCCAGCTGCGCGTTTTCTGCATCATCAATGAACGTGAAATTCAGGTTCCCCATGTCATGATACACAGCGCCGCCGCCGGAAAGGCGTCTTGCCACTTTGATATTGTTTTCGCGCACATATTCGGCGTTGATCTCTCTTATGGCATTCTGAAATTTGCCGATGATCACGGCGTTATCATTCTGCCAAAGCATAAAGCACCTGGTGCCCTGCGGGAGAAGATCAAAAATATACTGTTCCAGCGCCAGATTATAAAACGGATCGGTGGAGCGGCTCTCCAGATAATAAAAAGTACTCATCATATTATTATCATAACATTTATTTCTCTTCTTCCCAATGCGCTATAATGGTATGGAGGGAAGGAGGTATTATCATGTCTGTTCTCGCAGCTTTTATGGTTCCTCATCCGCCAATGATCGTCCCGCAGGTGGGAAAAGGGAGTGAAGCGAAGATCCGCAGCACGACAGAAGCATATGAACAGGCCGCTGAACAGATCGCGGCTCTGGAGCCGGATGTCATCCTGATCACCAGTCCCCATTCTGTGATGTATTCCGATTATTTTCATATTTCTCCGGGAAAGAGGGCAAAGGGTTCTTTTGCGGATTTCCGGGCCGGAGAAGTGCGCTTTGAGGAAACCTATGATGAGGAGTTCGTGGACCGCCTCGAGCGTCTTGCACAGGAGCGGGATTTCCCTGCCGGAACACTGGGAGAGAGGGACCGCAGGCTGGACCACGGGACTATGGTGCCCCTGTATTTCATCAGGGAAAAGTATGCAGGAGGCCGGATTGTCCGGATCGGGCTCTCGGGCCTGCCGCTCACCCGGCATTACGAGCTGGGAATGCTGCTGCGCGAAGCAGTGGAAGAGCTGGGAAGACGCGCAGTCATCGTGGCCAGCGGCGATCTCTCCCATAAGCTCCAGTCCTACGGACCTTACGGCTTTGCACCGGAAGGGCCGCAGTACGACGAGAGGATCATGGATGTCTGCGGCAGGGCGTCCTTCGGCGAACTCTTCGATTTTGACGAGACCTTCTGCGACAGGGCGGCGGAGTGCGGACACCGGTCCTTTGTGATCATGGCCGGCGCCTTTGACGGACTGGCGGTGGAGGCGCACCGTCTCTCCCACGAGGATGTGACCGGCGTGGGATACGGGATCTGCACCTTTTATCCGAAGGGGGAGGATCCGGGCAGGCACTTTTTGCAGAAGCATCTGCAGGAGGAAGAAGCAAAGCTTAAGGAAAGAAGAGAGGCGGAAGACGCTTTCGTCCGTCTGGCCCGCGCCTCTGTAGAAAACGCCGTGCGGGGAGGAAGACGGCTGACGATACCCGACGGACTGCCGGAGGAGCTTCTGAGCAGAAAAGCCGGCGCCTTTGTCTCCATCCATGAGCACGGCAGGCTCCGCGGCTGTATCGGCACGATCCAGCCTGTGACGGACTGTCTGGCCGAGGAGATCATGGGCAATGCGGTGAGTGCTTCGCTGCGGGATCCGAGATTTGATCCGATCACCCCGCGGGAACTGCCGTGGCTGGAGATCAGTGTGGACGTGCTGGGAGTCCCGGAGCCGATCGCGTCACAGGATGAACTCGACGTGAAACGCTACGGCGTCATCGTGACACAGGGGCGTAAGCGCGGACTTTTGCTGCCGGATCTCGACGGCGTGGATACTGTAGAGCAGCAGGTGGAAATCGCCTGTCGAAAGGCCGGCATCACGCCGGGCTCCAGGGTGAAGCTGGAGCGTTTCGAAGTGGTGCGGCATCACTGAGGGGAGAAAGAAAATGGCTCGCTGTGAGGTGTGTTTCAGGCACTGTGAGATCAAGGAAGGGGAGAGAGGTTTCTGCGGTGCGCGGATCTGTGCCGGCGGCGTCGTCAGGGCGGAAAACTACGGCAGGATTACTTCGCTGGCCCTCGACCCGATCGAGAAAAAGCCTCTGCGGCGCTTTCATCCCGGAAGCATGATCCTGTCTGCGGGGAGCTATGGATGTAATCTGCGGTGTCCTTTCTGCCAGAATTATCAGCTCTCCTGGTCAAAGGAGGCGGAGCGCTTCCGGGACGAGGCGGAATATGTTGCGCCGGAGCTGCTTGCGGAAACGGCTCTGCGGTACAGAGGGCGCGGAAATATCGGCGCCGCCTTCACCTACAATGAACCGCTTGTGGGATATGAGTTTGTCAGGGACACTGCAAGACTGATCCATAAGGCGGGAATGGTGAATGTGCTTGTCAGCAACGGTACGGCCGAATTGCCGGTCCTGGAAGAGATCCTCCCCTATATCGATGCCATGAACATCGATCTCAAAGGATTTACGGACGCATATTATAAGGATTTGCTTTCCGGAGACCGCGGAGCGGTGATGCGCTTCATCGAACGGGCAGCGCAGGGCTGCCATGTGGAACTGACGACTCTGATCATTCCGGGGGAAAACGACTCGGAAGAGGAGATGCGGGCGCTCAGCGGATGGGTGGCAGAGCTGCCCGGCAATATTCCGCTGCATATCACGAGATTTTATCCGCGCTTCCATATGACAGACAGGGAAGCTACATCCGTCAGACTTCTGAGAAGACTGGCGGAAGTGGCCCGGGAAAAACTGCCATATGTATATACAGTATAGAAATGGAGGTACCTGTATGTCTGTATATGATAAGAAAGTCATTGACTGCTTTTTGGAGAGACAGCTGCAGCTGTTCCCGGAGGAGGTCGCTTCCACGCCGGAAGAGGCACAGGATTTTCTGGAGGATGTCATGGCGGTCGTCGTCAAGGGGGCAAAAGGCGTCAAAGCTTACTTTAAAGAGACCGGCGCCGATTACAAGGACGGAGATGTGATGGAAGCGGCCGAGGTCTTTGACGTCGGCGACGGCCGGTTTTTGATCGTGGAAGGATAAGACAGTATGATGAAAATGGAATGGACAAGAGAACCGGAAAAGTACAGCATCGAACAGGACAGGATCGAAATCGTGACGCAGCCGCACACGGATCTCTGGCAGAGGACGTATTACCATTTCCGCAATGACAATGCGCCGGTCCTGCAGGCGGAGACAGAGGAAAAATTCTTCAGCTTTGTTGTGAAGACAGATTTCACACAGAGCCATCACCGCTTCGATCAGTGCGGCATCGTCATGTATCTGGATTCGGAGAACTGGCTGAAGGCCTCGGTGGAGTACGAGAATGAGACGTTTCAGCATCTGGGGTCTGTTGTGACCAATCACGGATATTCCGACTGGGCGACGACGGAAATACCCGCAGATGTCAGGACCATGTGGTACCGCTTCAGCCGGCGGGAGGACGATTACTGCATTGAGTGCTCTGCGGACGGCGTAAAGTTTGCGCAGATGCGGGTCTGCCATATGTGGGAAGGCGCAGGGAAGATCCGCTTCGGGATCTATGCCTGCAGCCCGGAGGAGTCGAGCTTTAAAGCCGTGTTTACGGACATGGCGATTACGGAATGCGCATGGAAGGCCCACGACGGGCAGCAGCCGGACTGAAAGTATCATTTTTATATAATAATTCTTCCTTAAAAGAGGGAAAGATGCCTAAATTTGTGAATATGGAATTCGCAGGGAATGTGGTAAGGTTATACTGTAAATCAGGAAGGATGCGGTTTTTCCGTCTTTTCAGTTAAAAATATCAATTCAGAGAGAAAGAGGTACAAAGTCATGGGATTCAAATCTGATATTGAAATCGCACAGGAAGCAGCACCGAAGAAGATCACGGAGATTGCCGCTTCTCTCGGCATCGATGAGAAGTATATTGAACAGTACGGCAACTACAAGGCAAAGATCGACTACAATTACCTGAAGGATCATGCAGATGCCCCCGACGGCAAACTGATTCTCGTGACTGCCATCACACCCACGCCGGCGGGTGAAGGCAAGACGACCACCAGCGTAGGTCTGGCAGACGGCCTCCGCAAGATCGGCAAGAAATCCATCGTTGCGCTCCGCGAGCCTTCCCTCGGCCCGGTCTTCGGCATCAAGGGCGGTGCGGCCGGCGGCGGTTATGCACAGGTCATCCCCATGGAGGACATCAACCTGCACTTCACCGGTGACTTCCACGCCATCGGCGCAGCCAACAACCTGCTCGCGGCCATGCTCGACAACCACATCCAGCAGGGCAACGCGCTCGGCATCGATGTCAAGCAGATCACCTGGAAGCGCGCGGTCGACATGAACGACCGTCAGCTCCGCAATATCGTCGACGGTCTCGGCGGCAAAATGCAGGGCGTTCCGCGCGAGGACGGCTTCGACATCACCGTCGCATCCGAGGTCATGGCAGTGCTCTGTCTGGCCAGCGACATCTCCGACCTGAAGGCGAGACTTGGCCGGATCATCGTGGCATACACCTATGACGGCAAGCCCGTTACCGCTCACGATCTCAAGGCAGAAGGCGCTATGGCGGCGCTTCTTAAGGATGCGCTCAAGCCCAATCTGGTGCAGACCCTCGAGCACACGCCCGCCTTTATCCACGGCGGCCCCTTCGCCAATATCGCACACGGCTGCAACTCCGTAACTGCGACCAGGATGGCCCTTAAGTTCGGCGATTATATCGTCACGGAGGCAGGCTTCGCTGCGGATCTGGGAGCGGAGAAGTTCCTGGATATCAAGTGCCGTCTCGCGGATCTTCATCCCAGCGCAGTCGTTATTGTCGCTACAGTACGCGCACTGAAATATCACGGCGGCGTGCCGAAGGCAGATCTGAACAATGAGAACCTCGACGCACTGGAGAAGGGTCTTCCGAACCTGCTGCAGCACGTGGGCAACATCAAGGATGTGTTTGGTCTTCCCTGTGTGGTCGCGATCAACGCGTTCCCGACCGATACCAAGGCGGAACTTGACATGGTAGAGGCCAAGTGCAGGGAGCTGGGCGTCAACGTGGCGCTGTCCGAAGTCTGGGCCAAGGGCGGCGAAGGCGGCAAGGCACTGGCAGAGGAAGTCGTGCGTCTGTGCGAGGAGCCCAATGATTTCCGCCAGTCCTATGAACTGGATCTGTCCATCGAGGAGAAGCTGGATGCGATCTGCAAGAAGATCTATCACGCAGACGGCGTGCAGCTGGTCGGCAACGCGGTCAAGCAGGTCAGGCAGCTGACAGAGCTGGGCTTCGACAAGATGCCCATCTGCATGGCCAAGACCCAGTACTCCTTCTCCGATGACGCTACGAAGCTTGGCGCGCCCAAGGGCTTCACGGTCTCCGTACGCAACCTGAAGGTAAGTGCCGGCGCAGGCTTTATCGTGGCCCTTACCGGCGACATCATGACCATGCCCGGTCTGCCCAAGGTCCCCGCTGCCGAGAGGATCGACGTGGATGAGAACGGCGTCATCAGCGGTCTGTTCTAAGGAGTTGAAGATGAGATTGATCGATAAGTCGGTTTCTGCTTTCACACAGGAGCTTGCCTCTCCCGCACCCGTACCGGGCGGCGGGGGAGCCAGCGCACTGGTCGGCGCGGTCGGGATCGCGCTCGGCGATATGGTGGGCGAATTGACGGTCGGCAAAAAGAAATATGCGGATGTCGAAGAGGACATCAAGGCTCTGATGGCGCGCGCGCAAAAGGTGCGCGTAAGGCTTCTGGAGCTGATCGATGGGGACGCGGAAGCGTTTGCACCGCTCGCGAAAGCGTACGGGATCCCCAAGGACGATCCCGACAGGGACCAGGTGATGGAGAAGGCCCTGAAAGTCGCTTGCGGCGTGCCCATGGACATCATGCGGACCTGCGGGGAAGCACTGGACATCATCGGGGCGTTCGCCGCAAAGGGCTCCAAACTTGCCATCTCCGACGCGGGCTGCGGCGCGGTCTTATGCAAGGCCGCAATGCAGGCCGCCTCGCTCAACGTCTTTATCAACACGAAGTCCATGAAGGACAGGGCGTGTGCGGAGACGCTGGAGAGGGAGGCAAACGAACTTTTGACGAAGTATACGGCGATGGGAGACGAGATCTTCGGCGTCGTTACAGATAAGATAAAGGGGTAATCCATGGCCAGAATTCTGAAGGGCAGGGAAGTGGCGGACGCGCTGACCGCGCGGATAAAGCAGGATGTGGAGCAGTTAAAGGCACAGGGCGTGAAGCCGACTCTCTGTACCTTCAGAGTGGGAGAGAGGCCGGACGACCTTTTCTATGAGCGAGGCGCGACAAAACGGGCGCAGACCGTGGGAATAGAAGTGAAGAACGTGGTACTTCCCGCCCATGTCTCGCAGGAAGTATTCGAGAAGGAATTTAAGAAGGTCAACGAGGATGACAGCATCCACGGGATCCTTCTGTTCCTTCCTCTGCCGGGACAGCTGGACAGCGAGAAGGCAAGACAGATGCTGGATCCGGCCAAAGACATCGACGGCTGCACGGACCTTTCGCTGGCCGGCGTCTTCACGAACACGAAGACGGGCTTTCCGCCCTGCACGGCACAGGCGGCCATGGAGATCCTGCATCACTTCGGCATTGCGGTCAAGGGCAAAAAGGCCGCCGTGATCGGCCGCTCACTGGTCATCGGGCGCCCTGTGGCCATGATGCTGATGCATGAGAACGCGACCGTGGTCAACTGTCACACGCGCACGGTGGACGTGCCTTCCATTACGAGGAAAGCGGATATCCTGATCGCGGCGTCGGGCCGGCTTCACAGCGTCACAAAGGAGTTCACCAACCCTGACCAGGTCGTCATCGATGTGGGCATCAACTGGGATGAGGCCAAAGGCGGCATCTCCGGCGACGTTGATTTTGAGGACGTGGAGCCGAATGTAGCGGCCATAACACCTGTTCCGGGCGGCGTGGGCAGTGTTACTACCTGCGTGCTGATCGAACATGTGGCAGAAGCCGCAAAAAGGAGTCTTTCATGAATACACCGGCTGAAATACTGCAGATTTGGATAGGAAACGGAATAAAGAAGGCAAATCTGCCGGTCTTCAAGATGGTCCTGCTGGGCATGGCGGCGGGCGTATACATCGGGCTCGGCGCGCACGTGTTCCTGCTGTCGACGGCGGCGGCGGAGACGGTTTTTGAGGCCGGGATCGCAAAGCTGGTCGGCGCTGCGCTCTTTCCTGTGGGACTGATGCTGGTCGTCCTGTGCGGCGGCGAACTTTTTACCGGCAATAACCTGCTGGCGCTGGCGCTGCTCGACAAAAAGATCACGCCCGCGCAGCTTTTGAAAAGCTGGGTGGTCGTCTATCTGGCCAATTTTTTCGGCAGTGTTGTCCTGGCGCTTCTTCTTGCGGGCAGCGGTCTCTACGGCGGCGCGGCGGGGGAGAGAGCCATAGCGGTGGCGACAGCCAAGGTCAGCGCGCCCTTCCTTGAGATGGTGATCAGAGGAATCTGGTGCAATGTCCTGGTCGTTCTGGCCGTGTGGTTCCAGGCCGGCGCGAAAGAGATGACCGGGAAGATCTTCGCGATCTGGTTCCCGATCATGATGTTCGTGTTCGCAGGCTTTGAACACAGCGTGGCCAATATGACCTATATCCCGCTCGGAATGTTCCTGGGCGCGGAGGTCAGCCTCGGACAGTTCCTCATCGGGAATCTTCTGCCGGTGACCATCGGCAATCTGATCGGCGGGGCGGTGATCATACCGGGATGGTATTATTTTTCCTATAAGTGACTTTTCGTAAGTGGCTGAAAATGATAAACTTCTATATATAAATCTTTATATAAATTATATTTTCAGGAGGAAATCGGTATGAAATACAAGTGCACGGTTTGCGGCCATGTCTATGATGAGGAGAAGGAAGGCGTAAAGTTCGCGGATCTTCCCGAGGATTGGAAGTGCCCGATCTGCAAGCAGCCCAAGTCCAAATTCGAACCCGTTGACGAGACAGCTGAGCTGACATGGGCATCGGAGCACAAGATCGGCATTGCGTCTGATCTTGACGATGAGATGAAGGACTTCCTTCGCGCGGAGTTCGCAGGCGAATGTTCCGAGGTCGGCATGTATCTGGCTATGTCCAGAGCGGCCATCCGCGAGGGCTATCCGGAGGTCGGCGCATTCTACCGCCAGGCCGCTTTCGAGGAGGCTGATCATGCGTCCCGCTATGCGGAGATGCTCGGAGAAGTCGTCTCCTCTTCCACAAAGGCAAATCTCGAGGCAAGAGTGGCGGCTGAGAACGGCGCCTGTGCCGGAAAGACCAAATTTGCCAAGAAGTGCAAAGATATGGGTCTCGACGCCCTGCATGACAGCATCCACGAGATGGCCCGCGACGAGGCAAGACACGGTCAGGGCTTCGAAGGTCTTCTGAAGAGATACTTCGGCAAATAATGACGGCATCCTCATAAATATTTGAAGGGGCAGGAAAAATCCTGCTCCTTCTTTTTCTTTTCAGACAGTCGGTGTGCGGCTCGGGAAAAGGGCATTATCTCACGGTGACTCTTTTCACGGCGGACCAGCCCTTGGTATAAGTCTTTGTACTTCCTCCTTCCTTCACTTTTTTGTAGGCCCGGATCCGGATATAGTATCGTCTGCCGCTCTTAAGGCCGCGGATGGTCCTGGAAGTCGCCGCGGCGCTGCCGATCATGACAGTTCTGGCGTTTTTCATGTTGGAGTACAGGCTGTACTGGATCTGATAACCGGTCGCTCCGCTTGCCTTCTTCCAGCGGACCTGCATAGCTTTTGAATATCCGGTCGCGCCCGTGACCGCACTGTTTGAAAACTTCGGCGCGTATCCGATCGTATAGGTATAGCGGATGTTCATCGTGCCGGCGCTGTGAAGTACCTGC
This sequence comes from Lachnospiraceae bacterium, assembly GCA_017405805.1. Taxonomy (GTDB): domain Bacteria; phylum Bacillota; class Clostridia; order Lachnospirales; family Lachnospiraceae; genus CAG-791. The sequence goes on along the minus strand of JAFQZU010000014.1, from coordinate 102,049 downwards.
AGATAGTAATTGCCTTTTCCGAGATTGAACGACCACTTGGACCAGAACCCGCCGGACGAGTAATCATACCCGTCCCGGTTGCCGGAATATCCGAACCACAGATAGTTCTCCGTGTCGGATGTCCTGTACAGCCGGAAACAGGGAACCGAGTCTGTATTTCCTTTCATTTTGACAGTGATCTTTCCGCCCGCAGGAACCTGGAAACGGAAAACATCCATGTAGCAGGCGTCCATCAGAGAGTAAGGATCTGTCTGCGTCCCCATTTCAGTAAAAGCCTTGTTGACAGTTACATTGCGTGCGTAGGAAGGCCATCCCGCCGCCGCCGCAAAAATGCCGGAAGCGCCGAAAGTGCAGATCATAAGGATGACCGCAGCAGTTCGTCTCAGATTATTCTTCAGATGTATTTTCATAAATCATGCTCCTTTCCCGGTCTGTAGGAAGTTTCTTCTGATGTCTCCAATATAGTATGTGCGGGATGTCCTTTTGTTAATTTGTATGATAAAATTATCAATATATTGTGTGAATGATATGCTGCGGACGCTATATCATAAAAATAATCCGACAGCAGATCCTGAAAAATACGGGAGGGTCAGGAAGATGGCGGTTGTATTTGAAGTAAAAGCATCAGCGGATGAGATGCTGAAGGGATATCACTGGGAGGCGCAGGAGGCAAAGGCCAATCTGTGCGTCATCACCGGCATGAACGAATATGCATACAGATATCATGACTTTGCGGAGTGGATGAACGCACACAGCATAAATGTGTGGGTACTGGATGCTTTCGGACAGGGTCTGAACGTCTCCTCGCCCGAGGAACAGGAGAAGTGGCCCGAGGATGCGTTTAAAAAGACTTTGAAAGCGATTCACAGGATGAACCTTCTCGCCGCGTCGAACGGCCTTCCCACTGTCCAGATGGGACATTCGATGGGGTCCTTTATGACGCAGGCGCTGATCGAGATGTATCCGAAGGGAACGGACAAGGTGATCCTCTGCGGCTCCAACGGCGGACAGAATACCCTGATGCAGATCGCCTATGGTCTCTCCCGTGTTCTGGTCAATAAAGAAAACCGGGACAAACCGAGCGGATTTCTGCAGCAGCTGGGACTGGGCGGTTATGCGTCCGCGGTCCCGGACCGGCGGACAGACTATGACTGGCTCTCTTATGATGAGGATAATGTAAAACGCTACATCGACGACCCGTACTGCGGACACCCCAACACGGGCGGCTTCTGGAGAGAATTCCTGCGGGGGATGGCACAGATTTGGAAAAAGAAAAATCTGCGGCGGATCTCGAAAGAGGAGACGATCCTGATCATCGCGGGAGAGGACGATCCCGTGGGACAGATGGGAGAAGGGCCGAAATGGCTTGCAAAGACCTATCGCGAGCTGGGCGTGAAGGATGTGGAATTGAAGATCTATTCCGGCATGCGCCACGAGATCCTCAATGAGAAGGATAAAGAGAGAGTATATGAGGATATTCTGGCCTTTATCAATGCATAATTACGCACTTTGAAGGCATTCTGATCGACGGCAGTCCGGTCGGGGCTTCCAATTATGATTCAATATCCGGAAGCGTCATCATTTCCCTGAAGCCGTCCTACCTTGAAACACTGTCTGTCGGTGATCATACCATCACAGCGATGTTTGACGACGGAAATGATCCGGACGCCATGTTTACTGTACTGGCAGCCGATGACGACGGGAAGAAGGATGATCAGGACGATCCGACGCCGGGAGACGACGATCAGAAGACGGATCCGACGCCCGGAGGCGGCAATCAGAAGAGCGATACAAAACCGGGAGACAATAAAGGCTCTGAGGCAGAAGATCCCGGGACGGGTGACGACAGCAATGTGATGCTGTGGTTCGGCGTGCTGGCGGGCGCTTTACTGGGACTGGGACTCATCGCCGTCGCATCGAAGAAAAAGAAAAAGTAAAAAAAGCATTTAAAATAAGGTCCAAATACCTTAATATAGTATTGCCTACACAGTATATTTTGAAAAGGAGATGGTTATCATGAGTATTTCACCCCTTCAGAAAGCAAGATACAGCTATGCACCCAAGCTTCCGGGCATGCTGAGAAACGGCATTTCCGAAATCTGCGTCAAAATGGGCGCCCCCACGGAGAGCGTGGCAGATCAGGATAAGATCAAGGCGCTGTTCCCCAACACCTATGGAAAGAACGAGATCACTTTCCAGAAGGGCGCGAACACGGCAGAGACCAAAAAGCAGGTCGTCGGCGTGATCCTTTCCGGCGGTCAGGCACCTGGCGGACACAACGTCGTGTGCGGTCTGTATGACGCGCTGAAGGCATCGGATAAGGACAACGTCCTTCTCGGCTTCAAGGGCGGCCCGAGCGGACTCCTTGAGGATGACTATATCGAGATGACGGACGACTTTATCAATCAGTACAGAAATACCGGCGGTTTCGATATCATCGGTTCCGGCAGAACAAAGCTCGAGACCGTTCCCCAGTTTGAAGTCGCGACGGAAGTCTGCAAAAAGCACGGCATTACCGCAATCGTCATCATCGGCGGCGACGATTCCAACACCAACGCGGCGGTCCTCGCAGAGTACATGGCGAAGAATAAGACCGGCGTGCAGGTCATCGGATGCCCCAAGACCATCGACGGCGACCTGAAGAACGAGGACATCGAGATCTCCTTCGGTTTCGATACCGCAACCAAGACATATAGCGAACTGATCGGAAACATCGAGCGCGACTGCAATTCCGCCAAGAAGTACTGGCACTTCATCAAGGTCATGGGCCGCTCCGCTTCCCACGTCGCACTGGAGTGCGCACTGGAGACACAGGCGAACATCTGCCTGATCGGCGAGGAAGTCGCAGCTAAGAAGCAGTCCCTTTCCGAGATCGCGGATCAGATCGCGGACGCGGTGGAGACGCGCGGGAATAACGGCGAGAATTTTGGCGTCGCGATCATTCCCGAAGGCATCGTGGAATTTGTTCCCGAGTTCTCCAAGCTGATCGCCGAGATCAACGAGCTCCTTGCGGGCGAGAAGACAGAGGCCTTCAACGCGCTTCCCTCCTGGGATGAGAAGTATGCCTTCATCGAAAAAGGCCTTACCGCGGAGTCCATGGCGGTATTCGCGATCCTTCCGACCGGCATCCAGCAGCAGCTCTTCCTCGAGAGAGACCCGCACGGCAACGTACAGGTTTCCCTGATCGAGTCCGAAAAGCTCTTTGCGGAACTGGTTAAGAATAAGCTGGCAGCACGCGCGGCGGCGGGAACCTACAAGGGCAAATTCTCCCCTCTGACGCACTTCTTCGGCTATGAAGGCAGATGCGCATTCCCGTCCAACTTCGACAGCGACTACTGCTACTCCCTCGGCTACAATGCATTCATGCTGATCCAGTACGGCTTCACCGGATATCTGTCCAAGATCTCCAACCTGTCCGCACCGGCAGAAGAGTGGAAAGCAGGCGGCATGCCGATCACCAAGATGATGAACATCGAGCGCAGAAACGGCGAGGACAAGCCGGTCATCAGAAAGGCACTCGTCGAGCTTGACGGCGCACCCTTCAAATTCTTCGCAGCGAACAGAGCGAAGTGGGCAGTGGAGACCTCCTATACTTATCCGGGCGCGATCCAGTACTATGGGCCCGCAGAGGTCTGCGACATCACGACAAAGACGCTGGCCCTGGAGCAGCAGAAGTAAAACCGGCCCTTTGTATCCGGTAACGTCTATTTTATAAGCGTATGTCTACAGCCAAGCCAACATAGTCATTTCTGTATCCGATGACTATCGTTGGCTTGGCTTTTAAAAGGAACAGTCTTATGCCTGCATTTGATACATTGGATAAAAAGCCGAAGGTCTGGAACATTGCCGTGCTGACAGCTGTCACAGCGGTCCTCATGGCGATCCTTCTCAGCTTTGAAACGATTTCCCTCCGTGCGGTGGAAGGACTGATCTGTCTGTACCTGCTGCTGACGGTCTTTTTTCTCATAAGGGCTTTTGTAAGGCAGCTCCGCTACAATCCGTATTCCTACAACACGATCTATTACTCCGGCTTTGCGCTGTTCGCGTGTTTTATGCTGGTCTCGCAGATCGTGATCATGGTCCGGACATGGCCTGCCCGGGAGGCGGGGACGGAAGATCTTCTGTATCTTCTCTATGTCTTTTTGAGCTCGGCCAGGAGATATATGGCGGTGACCATGCCTTTCATCACGCTGTTTTCCATTGCTCTGTGCGTGTCCAACATCGCGCTGATCCGTCACGAGGGGAAAAGACTTGTGAACGTCCTGGGCATTATCCTCTCCATTCTGCTGATCGGGGGAGAGCTCCTTCTGTACTGGAGCACCCGCGTCACCGCAGAGGAGTGGGAGGTCCATGTGCTTCACAATTTCCTGACCAATCTTTTTGCCGCCTTCTACCTGTATTTTGAGTGCATGCTGATCGGCACGATCCTGGCCAACGCGGTCATCCTGCGCTATAAGCCGGCCTTTGACAAGGACTTTATCATCATTCTGGGCTGCGGGATGCGAAAGGACGGCACGCCCACACCGCTCCTGGACGGGAGGATCGGGATCGCTGAGGATTTTGGCGGGAAGCAGGAGAGAGAGACGGGGAAAAAGCCGGTCTATGTCGCTTCGGGCGGCAAAGGGCCGGACGAAGTGATCTCCGAGGCGTCGTGCATCGCTGCGAGACTGGCGCAAAAAGGCGTCCCGGCAGAAAGGATCCTGTTGGAGGACCGCTCCGGGAGTACCTATGAAAATATGCTGTTTTCCAGGAAAGTGATCGGAGACGTCAGGAATAAGAAGATCCTGTTCGCCACCACCAATTACCACGTGTTCCGGAGCGGACTGATGGCCAGACGCGTGGGAATGCGGGCCGTCGGGATCGGCGCAAGGACAAAATGGTATTTCTGGCCCAACGCGACCGTGCGCGAATTTGTCGGGATCCTGACGGAGCACAGGGTCAAACAGGCCTTGATCCTGGGCGGCATGGTAGTTTTGTACGGCGGGATGACACTGCTGTATTACTTGTAAAAATGAAGGAGTAACAGAGACATTATGAAAATTACAGATTCGATCCTAGGTAAATATGCCCGGCTGATCGTGCGCACCGGCGCGAACGTGCAGCCCGGACAGGTCGTACAGCTGACGATCTCGGTGGAACAGCATGCTTTCGCAGCCATGCTCATGGAGGAATGCTACAAAGTGGGCGCCAAAAAAGTAAACGTCGACTGGACCTTCGACACCCAGAGCCGGCTGAATTATCTGTATGCGGAGCAGGAGGTGCTCGCCAAAGTCCTTCCCTGGGAGGAGGGAAAGATGAAACAGATGGTGGAGGATCTGCCCTGCCGCATTTTTATCGTTTCGGAGGATCCGGACGCCATGGCCGGCGTCGACCCGCAGAAGCTTTCCTCCGTCATGCAGAGCCGCGCTACGGTGCTCAAGCCTTACCGCAACGCGATCGAGGGGAAACACCAGTGGGTCATCGCGGCGTACCCTTCCGTTAAGTGGGCTATGAAGTGCTTCCCGGAAGCGGCAGACGCAGAGGATGCGGTGGAACAGCTCTGGAACGCGATCCTGAAAACGGTGCGCGTAAACGAGGAAAACGATCCGGTGGCCGACTGGAAGGCGCACACGGATTTTATCGAGGAAAAGGCAGCCTGGCTCAACGCGCAGGGCTTCTCTTCCCTTCGCTATAAGAGTGCGAACGGTACGGATTTTACGGTCGATCTGATCCCCGGCGCAAGGTGGGAAGGAGCTGGTACCGTCAATTCCGTAAACGGCGCTTTCTACATCCCCAACATGCCCACGGAGGAGATCTTTACCTCCCCGATCGCGGGAAAATGCGAGGGCACACTGGTGGCCGTCAAGCCGCTTTCCTGGAACAGCCAGATCATTGACGGTTTTTCCATTACGTTTGAGAACGGAAAGGCAGTCTCCTGCCGCGCTGAGAAGGGGCAGGCGCTTCTGGAACAGATGATCCATATGGACGAGGGCGCCTCGATGCTGGGTGAAGTCGCGCTGGTACCCAAGGAGAGCCCGGTCAACCAGTGCGGGTTCCTCTTCTACGAGACGCTTTTTGACGAGAATGCGTGCTGCCACTGCGCAGTCGGCATGGGATTTAAAGAGGTCCTGCCGGGCGGAGACGATCTGACCATGGAGCAGGCAAAAGAGCAGGGCATCAATGATTCCATCATCCATGTGGACTTCATGGTCGGCGCGGACGATCTGTCGATCGACGGCGTGCGGCCGGACGGGACGCTGGTGCCGGTCTTCCGGGAGGGGACGTGGGCCTGAGAATTGGCTGGTTAGTTATTATGAGAGTGCTTTAACAGCGAAGGAGCTGCCGCATTTGTCATCAAATGCGGCAGCTCCTTGCTGCTTTACGGTTATTCGGTTCTGAGTGCAATGACCGGATCCTTCTTGGAGGCCGACTGCGAAGGAATGAGACCGCCGATCATGGTAAGGATGGTCGCGATCGCTACCAGGGCCAGCGCCGGGATCGGATCCAGCACGGCGGTGATGTCGTCGATCTCCGTCACCTTGTGGATCAGGTCGTTGATCGGGAAGAGAAGGAGTCTTGTCGTCACCACGCCGATCACGCCGGACAAAAAACCGATGATGAAGGTCTCCGCGTTGAAGATGGAGGAGATATTGCGCTTGGAGGCGCCGATCGCACGCAGGATGCCGATCTCCTTGGTCCGCTCCAGAACGGAGATATAGGTGATGATCCCGATCATGATGGAGGAGACGATCAGGGAGATGGAGACGAAGGCGATCAGCACGTAGGTGACCGCGTTGATAATGGTCTCCACGGATCCCATCAGGAGTCCCGTGAGGTCGGTGTAGCTCAGTTCCTGCTCCTCGTCGACAATGCTGTTGTAGCGGTCCAAAAATTCCACGAAGCGGTTTTTGGACTCGAAATCCTTGAAATAGAAGGAGATGCTGGAAGGCTCTCTCTCATTCTGGTATCCGAGGTCGAGGAGGTTGCTGGTGTAGGAGGAGCGCTTGCCCGACAGGAGGGTCGTCATCAGGCGGGAGAGCTCATCCTCGTTCTTGTCGAACTGGAAGGCCTCCGCAAACTTGTCCGTGTCGACGGTAAGCAAATCTTCCCCGCCAAAAAGGTCACTCAGCGCGCTCAGCGGCTCCATGGCCTTGCCAAGGGCCTCTGCCGTGCCCTGCGCCACCAGAAGCGCCATATAGTTTTTGGCTAGCTCATAGCCCTCCTGGAAGAGGAGTTCACTGTTCTTTGCGACAGCCTGATTAATGGCTTCGTCGTTGGCGGGAAGGTCGGACACGCGGACCATGCCGTTCTCGTCCGGCATGAGGCTCCCGTAGTAAATGTCAAAAGCATCCTCCGCGATCTTGCGGGTGTTGGCAGGATTGATGGAGATCTCCTTGATCTGGTCCGTCACTGCGGCGATGCTCTCCTCGGTAATGGCCTGGGACTTGTACATATCCAGATAGGCGAGGGACAGGTACTGGGCGGAGGTGGTGTTGCCGCCCTCCTCAAACTGCTTGACGATCAGGGTCTTCATCATGGAGGACTGGCTCTCGTCCAGGCCCATCTCATCGATGACGGCGTCGGCTTCCGCCTTGGTATTCGCGTTGTTCAGGGCGTCGATCCGGGACTGGATGGTCTGTGTGGCTGCGTCCGCGGCTGCGTCCAGCGCAGCCTCAGTCAGGGTTCCCTTCATGGAATCGAGCATGGCCACAGTCTCGCTGACGTCAGGCTTGCTCTCGGAGGAACCGGAATCGGAGCTCTCGCCGGACTCACCGGATGCACCTTCGCCCGCGTCGGAGCCTTCGCCCGCGTCAGAGCCTTCACCCGCATCGGAGCCTTCGCCCGAGTCAGAGCCTTCCCCCGCATCGGAGCTTTCGCCCGTATCGGAGCCTTCGCCTGTATCGGAGCCTTCGCCCGAGTCAGAGCCTTCCCCCGTATCTGCCGGGGGGACTTCTCCGGAATCATCACCGGAATCATCACCGGTCTGACCGCCCGTTTCCTTGATCCCGCTTCGGAGCTGTTCTGCCATGGTTTCGTCCAGTCCGAGCATATTGAGGGCATTGATGATGCTTCTCGCCTCCTCGGCGGTCGAAGCCTCCTCGAGGGCGGTCTGGATATTGGAGATGGAGGTATCGATATTCTCCTCAACGGCGCTTCTGGCGGATTCTTTAGCCTGGGCGGCAGCCGCGTCGCGCTGCTGCTCCAGAATGCCGGTGACGGCGGAGACGTCAGGTTTCGTCTCCGGCGCGTCGGAGTCGTTCATGGATACGACCGCGATCTGTTTATAGCCGTCGATGATGGCGGAAGCGTAGGCGGAATCGGCCTGTGTGACGGCGGATACCATGGATTTGGTGACGTCGTCGATGTTTTTGGCGACGGATTCGGAGGTGGCCTTTACGATCTCCGCCATGCTGTCCTGGTCAATGGAGATATCGCTGAAATCACCGTTGAAGACAAAGGCTTCGCTCAGAAGGTCCTCGTCGACGGTGATCATGTCCTGAAAATCGAGTTCGTCGTCATCGTCGTCGCTGTCAAACTCTTTGCCGGAGAAGACGTCGATGTCCTTGGAGGCCAGCTGCTTGCGCACGATCTCCGATCCGGCCGCCTTGTCCATGACATGGCGGGTCAGGTCGGGCAGATACAGAACGCCGACGTTGGAGGAACCGGACCTGTTTTTTTCCGGCTGGTAAATGATGCCGACGATGCGGAGCGGCTCGGACTTTTCGTATACGTCCTCCATGAAATCCTTGTCGTCCGACATATCCTCATAGATATCGTACTCGCCGTCGTACCGGTAGAGGTCGGTGGGATCGACCAGACGCAGATCCAGGTTCATAAGATCTTCGTAGGTGATGGTCATCGGCTCGTTGTCGATGGTGGCTTTCTCGCCCAGGTAGAAGCTCTTCATCAGGTCCGAGAGTTCTTTTGTGTCACGAAGCCCGAGGGAGTAGATCAGGAGGTCGGAGATCTGGTTGGGGGAGGAGAGGGCCACGATCATCTCGTTGTATTTTTCCGGCCATTTGCCCGCGAGCAGGGTGTAGTCCTCCTTGAGGGACTCGTAGTTGGTGATCTCCGAGTAGGAGCTCATGGAGGAGCCGCCGAAATTGGACAAAAAGGTGGCCTGTCCCGCCGAACCGGAGGACATATCGCTGGGGTTGAGCTTGGCGATGTTGTCCGCGGCGTCGATGGTATAGATCAGGGGCGTGACCGCGTAGTTGTACTTGATCAACTGCACGTCATCCTGATACTCCTCTGGATGGGCGTCCAGATAATCCCGAAAGCTCTTGAGATCGTTGGTGGTAAAGGAATTGGTGATGGAGGAGATAAACTGCTGCTCCACCAGCTTGTTCCCGTTGGGCTCAGCGTCTCTCCCCGACTGCATGGAGAGGATGGCGCTGGTGAAATCGCCGGTCTCCGAGGAGATGGTCAGGGGATAGCTGTTCATGGTCTCCTCCTGCACCTGGTCGATGTAGTTCTGGAAACCGGTGGAGAGGGCGAGAATCAGCGCGATGCCGATGATTCCGATGGATCCGGCAAAAGCGGTGAGGATCGTGCGCCCCTTCTTGGTCATGAGGTTGTTCAGGCTCAGTCCGAAGGAAGTGAGGATGGACATGGACGCCTTGCCGAGGTTTTTGTGTACCGCGGGGACCTCCTCCTCGATCGTCAGGGGGTTGGTGTCGCTGATGATGCTGCCGTCCTTGAGGCGGACGATCCGGTTGGCGTACTGGTCCGCCAGCTCGGGGTTGTGAGTGACCATGACGACCAGGCGGTCGGCAGCCACCTCCTTGAGCAGCTCCATGACCTGGACGGACGTCTTGGTGTCAAGGGCGCCCGTAGGTTCGTCAGCGAGCAGGATCTTGGGGTCGTTGACCAGGGCCCTGGCGATGGCCACACGCTGCATCTGGCCGCCGGACATCTGGTTGGGCCGCTTGTGGGCCTGTTCCTTCAGGCCGACCTTGTCCAGGGCGTCCAGCGCCATCTGCCGGCGCTTTGCGCTGGTGATGCCGCCGATGGTCAGGGCCAGCTCCACGTTCTGCAGAACGGTCTGGTGAGGGATGAGATTGTAGGACTGGAAGACGAAACCGACCGTGTGGTTGCGGTAGGAATCCCAGTCGCGGTCACGGTATTTTTTCGTGGATACGCCGTCGATGATCAGGTCGCCGCTGTCGTAGCGGTCCAGGCCGCCGATGATGTTGAGAAGGGTAGTCTTGCCGGATCCGCTGGGCCCGAGGATCGCCACGAATTCGTTGTCCCTCAGATTGAGTGAGACGCCGCCCAGGGCGATCTGCTCGTAGCCGCCGGTGACGTATTTTTTCTTTATATCTTTGAGCTGCAGCATATATCTTACTTCCTCCGAAGGGGTTGACAAAGGGGGAATGAAATAGGTTAATGAGAGAGACAAACCGTCTCATTTTGTTATCCTACTAGGGAAACTGTATTGAATGCAATAACATTTTGTAAAATGATACAGAAAGAGGAGAATTTGTCTTATGAAACGGAGCCGCACTTACGTCTCGGACCAGTGATCTCATATTCATATTGTATAAGAAAGTGCAGAAGGAGACGAGAGAAAAATGAACATTACCTATCTTGGACACAGCGGCTTTTCGGTGGAGACATCCGACGCCTATTATATTTTCGACTATATACGCGGGGAGCTCCCCGAATTCGACAAGGATAAAAAGATCTATATTTTCGTCAGCCATGCGCATCAGGACCACTGGAAGCCCGATCTTTACGAGGATGAGAGACTCCGGGACGCGGCGATGTATATCCTCGGGTTTGACATCAGGGAGACTTTTGCCGGGATGACCTGCAGATATCCTTTTCTCACGCAGATCCCGCTCACATGGGCGTACCCGCTGCAGGAGATCCGGACCGGGGACTTTACCTGCACGCCGATCCTCTCGACCGACGAGGGCGTCGCCTTCCTCATCAGGACAAAGAACGAGACCATCTATCACGCGGGCGATCTGAACTGGTGGCACTGGAACGTGGATCCTGCCGAGCGCAACCGGGAGCGGGCCGTCAACTTCAAGCGGGAGATCGACCGCATGAAGGGCGTTCATATCGACGCCGCCTTCGCGCCGCTGGATCCCCGGCAGGAGTACGCCTACCGTTACTGCATGGACTACTGCCTGGAGACGCTGGATGCGGACCATGTCTTTCCCATGCATTTCTGGGAGAAATATGATCTGTGCGCGACGTATCATGAGTCTTTGAAACTCCTGCATCCGGACTGGTATGAGAGATTTCAGCCGATTGCCTTCCAGGGGGAGAAGTTTACCGTCTGATTGTTTATAGAATTTTAATAATATAAAAAGACATACTTCTTGCGAAAGGGTTATATACTTGTTATACTCTAAATATAACAGATATAATAAAGCTGGAGGTAATCCATCATGAAAAAAGATCTTTACCAGGTGCTCGGCGTCGACCGCACCGCAGATGATAAAAAACTCAAATCCGCCTACCGGAAGCTGGCCAAAAAATACCATCCCGACGCCAATCCCGGCGACAAGGAGGCCGAGCAGAAGTTCAAGGACGTCGGCGAGGCCTACGCGATCCTCAGCGATCCCGAAAAGCGCAAGCTGTACGACCAGTTCGGCTATGCGGCTTTTGACGGGAGCGGCGCGGGTCACGGCGGCGCCGGCCAGGGCGGCTACCAGTATTACGGGAACGGAAACGGCTACCAGTCCTTCCACTTCAGCGGGGAGGACGCGGAGGACCTCTTCCGCAGCATGTTCGGCGATATGTTCGGCGGCGGGGGCGGCCGGCGGAGCGGCTTTTCCGGGAGCAGCTTTTTTGGCGGAGATTTCGGCAGGGGCTTCGGCACGGGCGGCGCGGCCAGAGAGCAGTCGCTGGACGTCACGAGCAGCCTGACGGTAAGCTTTCGCGAGGCGGCGCTCGGCTCCACAAAGCGCATTCAGCTCCAGTCCCCTGACGGCAAGGGCGTCTCCACGCTGGAGATCAAGATCCCGGCGGGGATCGAGGAGGGCAAGAAGATCCGTCTGCGCGGCAAGGGCATGATCGGCGCGAACGGCAAAAAGGGCGACCTCCTGATCGAGATCCACATCGATCCCGACAGCGAGTACACGCGCGACGGCCTCGACCTGTACGTGGCGGCGCAGGTCCCTTATCACGTGGCGGTGCTGGGAGGCGAGGCTAAGCTTCCTACCCTCTACGGACCGGTCACCTGCAAGATCCCCGCGGGGATCCAGCCCGGCAATAAGATCCGGCTGAGGGAAAAGGGCATTCAGACGACCGGGAGAAATCCCAAAAAGGGAGACGAGTACGTGGAGATCCGGGTCGCGGTGCCCCGGAATCTGAGCCCGCAGGCGAAGAAAAAGCTGGAGGAATACGCGGCGCTGCTGTGAGCGCACTTGCAAATGTCCTTCGACGGGTATACAATAATGGTGCATAAAAAACAGGGGAGCTTGTGAACAGGCTGAGAGGAAGGTGAGACCTTCGACCCTTTACCTGATGCGGATAATGCCGCCGTAGGAAGTCATCATGGTTTTGTTCAGATGGGGATTTCCTGAAAGGGAATCCCCTTTTTGCGTATGTATGGACGACAGAGGGAAGGAGGCGTTTTTGTGATTACGATCAACGGCGTGGAAACGGATTTGGCAGGAAAAACGATCGCGGACTACCTCTCCGCGACCCGGTATGATCCGGGGCGGATCGCGGTGGAGCGCAACGGCGAGATCGTCTTCAAATCCAGGTACGGCGAAACAGTGCTGGAGGACGGCGATACGGTGGAGATCGTGAGTTTCGTGGGGGGCGGCTGAATGATTCCGGGCAGAGAAGAGTGGATGCGGGCGCTGATCGAGCGGCACGGAGAAGCGTGTCACCGGCGCTTTCAGAGCGCGGTCGCGGCGGTCTGCGGCCTCGGCGGCCTCGGCTCCAACATCGCGATCGCCCTGGCGAGAGCGGGCGTGGGAAAGCTCATCCTGATCGATTTTGACAGGGTGGACCTGACCAACCTCCACCGCCAGCAGTACAAGGCGTCTCAGATCGGTCAGTACAAGACGCAGGCGATGCAGGACAACCTGCGGGAGATCGCGCCTTACACGGAGCTGGAAACGCACGCGGTGCGGATCACGGAAGAAAACCTGCAGGAACTGCTGCGGGGCGCGGATATTGTGTGCGAGGCGTTTGACAATGCGCAGAGCAAAGCCATGCTGGTGAACGGCGTCCTGGAGGAGCTCCCCGGGACGGTCGTCGTCGCGGCGTCCGGCATGGCCGGACTGGGCACGCCCAACAGCGTTCGGACCAGAAAGATCACGGACCGGTTTTACCTGTGCGGGGACGGGATAAGCGAAGTGCAGACGGCACAGAGCCTCGTCGCGCCGCGCGTCATGCTGTGCGCGGCCCATCAGGCGCTCACGGTGCTGCGGATCCTCGCAGGGGAGAATGAATAAAAAACAGCAAAGGAATAATAAACACAGAGGAAGATTGACATGATGGAACAAGACAGACTGGTGATCGGAGGACACACTTTTACATCCCGCTTTATTCTGGGATCCGGCAAATACTCCATGAAGCTGATCGAGGCGGCGGTCCGCGACGCGGGCGCCCAGATCATCACGCTGGCGGTGCGCAGGGCCAACACGAAAGAGCAGGAGAGCATCCTGGACTACATTCCCGAGGGCGTCACCCTGCTGCCCAACACATCCGGCGCGCGCAATGCCGAGGAGGCCGTGCGGATCGCGCGGCTAGCCAGGGAATTGGGCTGCGGTGATTTCGTCAAGATCGAGATCATGCGCGACACGAAATATCTGCTTCCCGACAACCAGGAGACGGTCCGGGCGACCGAGATCCTGGCGAAGGAGGGTTTTGTCGTGATGCCCTATATGTATCCCGACCTGAATACCGCGAGAGACCTGGTCAACGCCGGAGCGGCCGCCGTCATGCCGCTGGCTTCCCCCATCGGCTCCAACAAGGGCCTGGCGACCAGGGAATTCATCCAGATCCTGATCGACGAGATCGATCTCCCCATCATCGTGGACGCCGGGATCGGGCGCCCCTCCCAGGCCTGTGAAGCCATGGAGATGGGGGCGGCGGCCATCATGGCCAACACGGCGCTGGCGACGGCGGGCGACCTTCCGCTGATGGCGGCGGCCTTCCGCCAGGCGATCGAGGCGGGCCGCAAAGCGTATCTGTCCGGCCTCGGACGTGTGCTGACCCGCGGGGCTTCTGCCTCCGATCCGCTCACCGGTTTTCTCAGGAACTGACAGGGAGAGGAGGACAGGATGGAAAACCAGTTTTATGTCGATTCCAAGTACCTGAGCCCGGAAGCGCTCGCGAGAAAACACCGCCTGGAGACCGACCCCTCCAGCCGCGCAGACCACATGGCATATCTGCCGGGCATGGAGGTCATCTCCTCCGACGTCTGCGAAAAAGTGATGTCCCAGATGGAAGCGTACGACTACACAAAGTACACCGCGCGGGACGTGCGTGCGGCCCTTGATCACGAGACCTGCAGCATCGAGGACTTCAAGGCGCTCCTGTCCCCTGCGGCCGAGCCTTTTCTCGAGCGCATGGCCGAGCGGGCGAGGAGGGAGACCAGCAGGCACTTCGGCAATACGGTGTATCTTTTTACGCCCCTGTACATAGCCAATTACTGCGAAAACTACTGCGTTTACTGCGGCTTCAACTGCTACAACCACATCAGCCGCATGAAGCTGGATATGGAGCAGATCGAGCACGAGATGGCGGTCATTGCCGGATCCGGCATGGAGGAGATCCTGATCCTCACCGGGGAGAGCCGCGCGCAGAGCGACGTGCAGTATATTGGGGAGGCCTGTAAGCTCGCGCGAAAATATTTCCGCATGGTGGGCCTCGAGATCTATCCGGTCAACACGGACGAGTACCGCTACCTGCACGAGTGCGGGGCGGACTATGTGACGGTCTTCCAGGAGACCTACGACCAAGCTAAGTACGAGACGCTCCATCTTCTGGGGCACAAGAGGGTGTGGCCGTACCGTTTTGACGCGCAGGAGAGAGCCCTTTTGGGCGGCATGCGCGGCGTGGCTTTCTCGGCGCTCCTGGGACTTTCCGATTTCCGCAAGGACGCCCTGGCCAGCGCCCTGCACGTTTACTACCTGCAGCGCAAATATCCCTATGCGGAGATGTCCCTGTCCTGCCCGCGCCTTCGTCCCATTATCAACAACGATAAGATCAATCCGCTGGATGTGGGCGAGCGGCAGCTGTGCCAGATCCTGTGCGCCTACCGGATCTTCCTGCCCTACGTCGGCATCACCGTGTCCTCCCGCGAGAGCGCGCGCTTCCGCAACGGCATCGTCAAAATTGCGGCCACCAAGATCTCGGCCGGCGTCTCCACCGGGATCGGGGACCACGAGACCAAGTACACGGGCAAAGAGGACGGCGCCCAAAAGGGCGACGAGCAGTTCGAGATCGACGACGCCCGGAGTCTGGAAACCATGTATCAGGATATGTCGGGGGAGGGCCTGCAGCCGGTCCTGAATGACTATGTCTACGTCTGACATCATCTGCGTGACCAACCGTAAGCTGTGCCGGGAAGATTTCCTGACCAGGATCGGACGCGTCGCGGCCTGCCGGCCGGCGGCGGTGATCCTGCGGGAGAAGGATCTTTCCCCTTCCGAATACGAGGCGCTGGCGCGGCAGGTCATGCAGATCTGCATGGAATACGGCGTGCCCTGCGTGCTGCATTCCTTTGCGGATACAGCGCGCCTTCTCGGCGCGCAGGCGCTGCACGTCCCGCTTCCCCTTCTGCGCGCCATGCCCGATGCGCAGAAGAAGCAGTTTGCCCGCCTGGGAGCTTCCTGCCACAGCGTGGAGGAGGCGCTGGAAGCACAGCGCCTGGGCTGTACCTGCATCACGGCGGGTCATGTCTTTGATACGGATTGCAAGAAGGGGCTGCCGGGGCGCGGTCTGTCCTTTTTAAGAGAGGTCTGCGCTGCGTCCGATCTTCCGGTGTACGGCATCGGAGGGATCGGGCCGGAGAACATAGAGCAGGTGCGGGAGGCAGGCGCAGCCGGGGCCTGCCTGATGAGCAGTTTGATGATGTGTGAGGATGTGGAGGAGTATATGGGGGCGCTGGGGCGGTGATCATGCCGGAACGGCTGTCCGTCAGGCCGTCTGCGCGAAAAATTCATCGAGCAGTTCCCGCCGGATCTTCTCGTAGAGGTCTCCCGCACGGAAGCCGGCATGTCTGCCGTCTACCATATCGGCCCGCAGGCACAGGTTGCTCGAGCTTGTCACCAGAACTTCATCCGCATCGAACAGGTCGGAAAGGAAGAAAGGCTCCTCCCGCACCGGGATTCCGAGCTTTTCGCAGGCTTTGAGCAGATGTGCCCTCGCGATGCCGGGCAGGATCAGTTCGTCCGTGGGCGCGGTGACCAGAACGCCGTCTTTCAGGATATGGACATTGCTGTGGGCGCACTCCGTCACCCTGCCGCCCGGCCTGAAGAAGACCGCCTCCTGGCAGCCGGCCGCTTTTGCCTTCTGCGAGGCCATCACGTTGGGGATCAGATTGAGGGTCTTGATATTGCAGTGAAAATATCTCGTGTCCTCGCAGGTGATCAGCCGGATGGGCCGCGTGCCGTCGTTGATGGAATTCTCGCGCAGCATGACCCAGAGGTTTCCGGGGCCGGGTTCGTAGGCATGATTTCTGGGGGCTGTCCCGCGGGTCACCTGATAGTAGACGAACTGGTCGCCCGAATCCAGTTTGGAGACCAGGTCAAGAAGCAGCGCCCTGAATTCTTCTATTTCCATGGGGATCCGGATATCCAGTTTTGCCGCATTTCCGAAAAAACGATCCAGGTGTTCATCTATTGCAAAAGGATGATAATTTCTGCAGGGCCCCGCGTCGTAGACGCCGTCGCCGAACCAGCACACCCTGTCGTCCATGGGGACGGTCATCTCTTCCAAAAGCCCGTATTTTCCGTTGTAGTAGCCGAGGTTCTTCATAATTCAGTCTCTCTTCCCGCTTGTTAAATAATAAGAGATATTATTATAGATCCGAAAATGCAATTTGTAAAACAAACCAAAAACGCAGCCGAAATAAGCCTCCTGGCAAGGCGGTACCAAGTCCATGTATAAGCACCGCAGGACTTTAAGTGCAGACGGTCCAAGGTGCTTATACATGGGCGAGGAAATTCCGCCTTGCCAGGAGGCTTATATCCGGCTGCGCCTGGATTTGGATTACCCGAGCATATCCTTCATATCTTCATCGGAGAGCATCTCAATGCCGTGTCCCATGAGCACGGACTCCGCCACGTCCAGGTCATTGATGCGAAGCACCACGTAGGCAGAGCCTGCGATGGCGGAAGTGAAGGCGTAGACGTATTCCACGTTGATGCGGGCGTTCTCCAGGATGTTGAGGATCTTTTTGAGGGAGCCGGCCTCGTCGCTCATTTTGACAGCGATGACCTTGGTCTCGCTGGCAAGAGTGTACTGGCTCAGGACTTCCTTGGTCTTTTCGACGTCGGAAACGATGACGCGAAGGATGCCGAAGTCACGGGTGTCCGCGACGGAGAGCGCGCGGATGTTGATGCCGGCGTCGGAAATGGCCGTGACGGCCTGGGAGAGCGTGCCCGGTGTGTTTTCAAGAAAAGCGGATAACTGTGTGATCGCCATAATGGTTACCTCCTGTGATGGATTGTCCGCGCGGCAGTGCGCCTGCCGCACGTATTAACGAACTAAGCGGACTGAGCGCATAAAGGCATGCCTGCCGGCTCAGTCGTGCAGCTTTCTCTTGTCGATGACGCGCACGGCCTTGCCCTCCGAGCGCTGGATGGACTTGGGCGCCATGAGGTGGATCTTGGGGCCGATGCCCAGCATGGAGCGCATGGCGGCGTTGAGAGCCTTCTCGCGCGCCTGGACGTCCGCGATCTTATCGGAGAACTGTTCGGGGGAGAACTCGACGTAGACGTCAAAAGTATCCGTGTTGTTCTCGCGGTCGACGACGATCTGGTAGTTGGGCGTATAGCCCTCGTTGAGGAGAACGGTCTCGATCTGGCTGGGGAACACATTGACGCCGCGGATGATCATCATGTCGTCGCTTCTGCCAAGGGGCTTGGTCATTTTGACGTGGGTGCGGCCGCAGGAGCAGGGCTTGCGGGACAGGATGCAGATATCCTTGGTGCGGTAGCGCAGGAGCGGGAATGCTTCCTTGTCGAGGGAAGTGAAGACCAGTTCGCCCTTCTCGCCTTCGGGGAGCACCTCTCCGGTCTCGGGATTGATGATCTCGGCGTAGAAGTGGTCCTCGTTGATGTGCATGCCGGTCTGCTCCTCGCACTCGAAGGAGACGCCGGGGCCGGAGGTCTCGGTGAGGCCGTAGATATCGTATGCCTTAATGCCGAGGCTATTTTCGATGGAGCGGCGCATCTCCTCGGTCCAGGGCTCGGCGCCGAAAATACCGGCCTTGAGCTTGTTGTCCTCAGGCTTATATCCCTGCTCGGCGAGGGACTCGCCGATGAAAGCGGCATAGGAAGGCGTGCAGCAGAGGATGGTGGCATTCAGGTCCATCATGAACTGGATCTGGCGGTCGGTATTGCCCGAAGACATGGGCAGCGTGAGGCAGCCGACCTTGTGGGAGCCGCCATTGAGGCCGGGGCCGCCGGTGAACAGGCCGTAGCCGTAGCAGACCTGGCAGACGTCCTCATCGGTGCCGCCCGCGGCGACGATCGCTCTCGCGCAGCACTCCTCCCACAGGTCGATGTCCTTCTGGGTATAGAAGGCCACGACGCGCTTTCCGGTGGTGCCGGAGGTGGACTGTATGCGGACGCAGTTCTTCAGATCCGTGCCGAGAAGGCCGTAGGGATACGCCTCGCGCAGGTCGTCCTTGGTGAGGAAGGGAAGCTTTTTGATATCGTCTACACTCTTTATATCTTCCGGCTTCACACCCTTTTTGTCCATGAGGTCGCGGTAGTAGGGGACGTTGTCGTAAACGTGCCTGACCTGCTTGACGATCTTCTCGTTCTGGATCTTCAGGATCTCTTCCCGTGAGGCGGTTTCGATCTCCTTCTGGTAATAGTTTTTCATAGTTGCTGCTCCTTTCCCTCTAAATCAGATGTTGGCCCGCACGCGGGCTTTTTTTTCGCAGTGCAATAAAAAAAGGGTGCGGCACCGGTTCATGTGCCACACCCAATGCGAACGATTTTTCGATCAGCCCTTCACATCTTCAGCATAGCAAACCGGCCTTACTGGATTCGTCAGTAAAGCTAAAGGTAAAGCTAAAGAAGTAAAAGTAGTTGTTGAAGGGGCTGCGTTTCATTGTAAAGATCCTTTTGTAAAACTTTCAAAAAACAACGGATTAGTAAATGTTAAACCGTAAAAATTAACTATGGAGCATATTAGCACTTTAACGCATTGATGTCAAACACTTTTTTGCGCCTTTCACAGGCCCTCTTCGCTGATGCTGCGCATGTTGCGGGCGATGATGTCCAGGCAGCGGTACATATTGCTCCGCATTTCCTCGGAGATCCCCTGTCCCGCCGTCTGCAGCGCCAGGGAGGCCCGCTGCCGCAGATGGCTGCCCAGTTCCCGCCCCTGCGGCGTCAGAATGAGCGGTACACGGTACCGGTTCGCCCCGTAAGGCTCTATGATCCCGCGTTTCTGCAGCATGGAGACAGCCCGGGAGACGTCCGCCTTGTCGCGCTGGCAGAGCTCAGCGAGGCGGGCAGCCGTGATACGCTCGTTTTCTTCCTGCGCGCTGTACAGGGTCAGAAGATAGAGAGCGTAAGTCCCCTTCAGATCATGCTTTTTCATCTCTTCCGCAGCGATGCGGTTCCAGTAGTGGGAGATGTTGAAGATGGAGATGGTGAAACGTTCGAATCGGTCCATGGTCTATCCTTTCGCTGCTTCAGCCGCGGGTCAGTTCTTCCTGAAGAAGGCGGCCACTACGGCGCCGGGTCCGCCGTGGGTCCCGATCACGCTGCACAGCTGCACCCGCTCGAGCGGATCGATCCTGTTCTCCCAGATGCAGCGGCTGTCCTTTATATAATCCTGCAGGCCGGCGTCGGACGTGCCCGTATATCCCAGCAGCACGGGCATGTCGTAATCCAGGCCGTATTCCTTGATTTTGGCGATCAGAAAACTGTGGGCGCTCCTGGAGCCTCTCGCTTTGCCCAGAAGGACAGTGGCGCCGTCTATGAACGTGATCACGGGCTTAATGCGCAAAAGGCCTCCGGCCAGGGCAGCCGCGCCGGAGATCCGGCCGCCTCTTCTGAGATATTCCAGCGTGTCCAGCTTGGCAAGAAGACAGACGTCGTCCCGTTTCTCTTCCAAAAGGGCGGCAGTCTCCTCCAGGCCCATGCCCTCGTCGAGGCAGCGCAGGGCCAGCTCCGCAAGGACACCGGAACCGATCGAAACATTGCGGCTGTCCACGATCCGGATGTCCGGATCATCCTGCCCGGCGATGCAGGCGCTCTGCCAGGTCCCGGAGAGGACGGAGGAGACGGTGATCACCAGCGCCTGTTCACCGCTGCGCCGGATCTGATCGAATACCGCCCCGAAGGCCGCGGGGGTCGCCTGCCCCGTGCGGGGCAGCGTTTTGGCTGTTTCCAGCTGCTGATAAAATTCCTCCTTGCTTATGTCAATGCCGTCCTGATACTCCTTCTCGCCAAAAGAGACGGTAAGCGGCACGATGCGCACGCGCTCCCGCAGGCGTTCAGGGATGTCGACGGCTGAATCAAGGACAAGGCGGATCTTTTTCTTTTCCAATTTTTTGTAACCTCCGATTTCCGGTCACGGGGACCGGCATAAGTAGTGCATAAGTTGATAAATCAACGTCTGAAAATTGTAACACTGAAATGTTGAAGTGTCAACGAATGAAGGGGTATGGGAAGGAGGATCCCGCATTTGAGATGGAAGGGAAAGATGAATTATAGTAAAATCATAGAAAATGCTTTCGGACGAAGGGAGGGGGCATGGAGCGCCGCAGGATCAGAATATCAGAGACATCGAAGGGACAGACCGTTCTGGCCTCCCTGCAGGAGCAGGGGATATATATGCCCGCCTTCTGCGGCGGAATGGGCACCTGCGGAAAGTGCAGGGTGCGTTTTACCGGGGATGCGCCGGCGCCGGAAGAGGCGGAGAGAGCGCTGCTGACGCCGCAGGAGATCGGGGACGGCGTGCGGCTGGCCTGCAGGACCCATGCGCCCGCCGGAGCCCTGCTGGAGCTTCTCTCCGGGGATGAGGATGCAATCGAGGCGCAGACGCTGATCGCCCTGGGGGGTCCGGAAGATACCCCGGGCGCTTCCGGTCTCGTGACAGGCACCGCCGCCGCGGTGGATCTGGGCACGACCACCATCGCCATGTCGCTTGTGGAGCTGCCCTCGGGCCGCGTGATCGGCACGGCGGCAGGCGTAAACCACCAGAGGGCCTGGGGGGCGGACGTGATCAGCCGGATCAGCGCCGCCTGCAATGGAAAAGGCGGGGCCATGCAGGAGAGCGTTTTCCGCGATCTGGCGCTTTTGCGCGGTAAGCTCGGGCATCCGGGCAGTCTTCCGATGGTCATAAGCGGCAACACCACTATGCAGCATCTGCTGCAGGGGCTGTCCTGCCGGACGCTTGGGACGGCTCCCTATACGCCGGTCGACATCTCCCTGCACCGGTACGGGGAGATGACGATCCTGCCGGGCATCAGCACGTATGTCGGGGCGGACATCGTCAGCGGGATCGTCGCCTGCGGAATGGACCGGAGCGAGGAGATCTGCGTCCTCGTGGACCTGGGCACCAACGGCGAGATGGCCATCGGCTGCAGGGACGGGATCCTGTGCGCCTCCACGGCTGCCGGGCCCGCCTTTGAGGGCGGAAATATAAGCTGCGGGACGGCCGGCATTCCCGGTGCCGTCTGCGGCGTAGAGATCCGGGATGGGAAGGCCATGGTCGAGACCATCGGCGGCGCGCCCCCCGCGGGGATCTGCGGAACGGGCGTAGTGGAGACGGTCTACGAGCTGCTCAAAGAGGGCCTGATGGACGAGACGGGGCTTCTGGAGGACGAATACTGCGACGACGGATTCCCGCTGGCGCCGGGGGTCGTGTTTACGGGCAAGGATATCCGTGAAGTCCAGCTGGCCAAGGCGGCCGTGCGGGCCGGCCTGGAGGTACTCATAAAGGAGTACGGGACAGACTATGACCACATAAAGAAGGTCTGGATCGCGGGCGGGTTCGGGCAGAAGCTCAACCTCGAAAAGGCCGTCGGCATAGGCCTTCTGCCTGAGGAGCTCATGGACCGCATGGAGCCGGTGGGCAACAGCTCTCTGGCGGGGGCGGTCATGGCGCTGCGGGACCCGGCGGCGGCGGAGCGCATGGAGAAGACGGCGCGGGCGGCCAGGGAGACGCCGCTGTCCGGGAGCGCGGTTTTCAGCGAGCTGTATATGGACTGTATGTTCTTTCCGGAACAGGATGGAGAGTGATCATGACGAAACAGGAGGCGGCCGCCCTGGCGCAGGAGATCGGCCTTGGCGGGAGAGGGATTTTTGCCGCGGACGATCTGGTCTTTATGCCGGAGGTGCGGCAGATGTGCGAGGCGGACCGGTGCGGAAAATACGCAAAAACATGGACCTGCCCGCCTGCCTGCGGCACGCTGGAGGAGAGCAGGGAGAGGGCGTCGGCATATCGCTGGGGGATCGTCCTGCAGACCACGGCGGACATGGAGGACGAGTTCGACGGAGAGGCCATAGAAGAGGCGCAGAACCTGCAGAGAGAGCGGTTTCAGACCTACTGTGAAAAGCTGCGCGCGGCGGGGGAGGACTTTCTTCCCATGGGGAGCGGCGGCTGCGGCGAGTGCGCGGCCTGCACTTATCCGGACGCGCCGTGCCGTTTTCCGGACAAGGCTTTTATCTCCATGGAGGCATACGGGCTTTTGGTGACGGATGTGTGCAAAAGCGCCGGCACGCCGTATTATTACGGGAGAAACACGGTAACATTTACGAGCTGTGTGCTGTTTCATTGAAAAGGCAGCACTTTTACGCACGGGACAGGGAGTACCCGCAGACTTATGGACTACAGAGAAATCATCGGGAGGATCACGCCGCCGGACCAGGCGGCCGCCGCGCGGTGCAGAGCGCGGTGGAACCGGATCGCAAAGCCGCTTTACGGGCTGGGCGCCCTGGAGGATATGGTGGTGAGTATCGCTGCCGCGCAGGGGACTGACGACGTGGATATAAGCAGGAAGGGCCTCGTCATCTTCTGCGCCGACAACGGAGTGGTGGAAGAGGGCGTGAGCCAGACGGGACAGGAGACCACTGCCATCGTGGCGGAGAATTTCCCGGACGGCATCTCCTGTGCGGCTATCATGTGCAAAAGGGCCGGGGCAGACCTGTTTCCGGTGGATGTGGGGATCGCGGTCGATACCCCCCGCATAGAGAAGCGCAAATGTAGATACGGGACCTCCAACATCGCAAAGGGGCCGGCCATGACCAGGGAAGAGGCTGTTTTCGCGCTGGAAGCGGGCATAGAAAAGGCGGTGGAGCTGGCCGATGCGGGCTATCGCATTCTTGCTTCCGGCGAGATGGGGATCGGCAATACGACCACGAGCGCTGCGGTCGCATCGGTCCTCGTTCCCATGGACCCCGCCGAGGCGACGGGCTGCGGGGCGGGACTCCCGAGAGAGGGAGTGGAGAAAAAAGTCCGCTGCGTGCGGCGCGCGATCGGCCTGAACCGGCCCGCTCCCCAGGATCCGCTGGATGTACTGGCAAAGGTGGGTGGTCTGGACATCGCTGCACTGACGGGACTTTTTATCGGCGGCGCCGCCTGCCGCGTGCCGGTCGTGATCGACGGCTATATCTCGGCCGTCGCGGCGCTGGCTGCTGTCCGCCTGGCGCCCGCCTGCAAAGGGTACATGCTCGCCTCCCATATCTCCGGGGAGCCGGGTACGCGCGCGGTGATGACCTCGCTCGGCCTCAGACCCGTGATCGACGCCGGTATGCATCTGGGGGAAGGGACCGGCGCGGTGGCGCTGTTCCCGCTTCTGGACATGGCGTGCGACGTGTACCGCAAAATGGAGACCTTCGAGGAGATCCGGGTGCCGCAGTACGAAGATTTTGCCAGGAACGGAAATAATCTTTGCTAAGGGTGGACTAAGTAGTATAATAGTTGTGACATACCGAGTGGTTGCAGGTGTCCCTCCGCTGCGAGGGGTGAAAAGGGAAACAGGTGCAAATCCTGTGCTGTCCCGCAACTGTAAGTGGCGGGTCCCCGTGATCCACTGGCGGCATTGCCGCCGGGAAGGGAGGGAGACCCATATGAGCGCCATGAGCCAGGAGACCTGCCTGCATACCGTCAGCCTGCGGTCACGGTGTATGACCTGCACGGCCGGAAAAATGGCAGGAGCGAGCTGTCTCTGCCGCTGTTTTTCATGCCTGCTTTTCAAGACCGTCTCCGCGGGAGGGGGTCTGATTTTATTTTAAGGAGGAAGTCATGAAAAGAAAGATGACAGCAATGGTCATGTCCGCAGTCCTTGCGGGCGCACTCCTGACAGCCTGCGGCGGTTCCGGCGCGCAAAGTGCAGCACCCGCGGCGGAAGAGACTGCGAAAGAGGAGCAGGAGACGGAAGAAGCAGGCACGCAGGAAGCGGAGGAACCCGCGGCAGAAGCAGAAGCTGAAGCAGCCGGCGGTGAAGAGGATCAGGCGGCCGCCGACACGTGTCAGGCGCTGATCGAGAAGATACAGGTGCAGGAGCGCACCGAGACTACGGACGCGGACATCGCTGCGGCGAAAGAAGCGTGGGACGCCCTGACGGACGCGCAGAAAGCGCTGGTGGAGGACGCGGACTATTTTGGCCTGGATACGGGCGACGCCTCCGCGGACGATCCGCTGAATGCGGATGAGATCGGCGACAGGGAGATCCTTGTGGTGAGCTTCGGCACATCCTTCAACGACAGCCGCGCGACTGATATCGGCGGGATCGAGAAAGCCATCCAGGCGGCCTTCCCCGACTGGTCCGTGCGCAGGGCTTTCACCGCACAGATCATCCTCAATCATGTGCAGGCCCGCGACGGCGAAGTGATCGACAACATGGAGCAGGCCCTGCAGCGCGCTGTCGACAACGGCGTGAAGGAACTGGTCATCCAGCCCACGCACCTGATGCACGGCGCAGAGTATGACGAACTGATGTTGGCTGTGGATGCGGTCAAAGACAGTTTTGAGAGCGTGAAGATCGCGGAGCCGCTTCTGGGCGAAGTCGGAAAAGACGCGACCGTCATCAATGCGGACAAGGAAGCCGTGGCTGCAGCCGCGATGGAGGCTGCCGTTGCAGGCGCCGGATATGACAGCATCGAAGCTGCTGCCGACGACGGCACTGCCTTCGTATTCATGGGACACGGCACCGCGCATGTGGCCAAGGTCACCTACTCCCAGATGCAGACACAGATGGAGGCGCTCGGATATACCAACGTTTTTGTCGGAACCGTGGAAGGCGAGCCCGAGGAGACGGCCTGCGACAAGATCATCGAGAAGGTGAAGGCGGCAGGGTATACCAAGGTCGTGCTGCGTCCCCTGATGGTCGTCGCCGGCGACCACGCCAACAACGATATGGCGGGTGACGAGGAGGATTCCTGGAAGAGCATGTTTGCCGCGGACGGAAGCTTTGAGAAGATCGACACCCAGATCGAGGGCCTCGGCAGGATCCCCGCCGTGCAGGCGCTCTATGTCGCCCATACGTCGGAGGCTGCGGGCGCCCCTGCGGCGGCTGGTGAGGCACAGGAAGCTGCACAGACCGCGGCAGTGCCGGAGGACGGCACCTATGAGGCCGTGTTTACCACGGACAGCAGCATGTTCCATGTAAACGAGGCCAATGAGGACAAAGGCGTTCTCACGGTGCAGGACGGGCAGATGACCATCCATGTCTCTCTGGCTTCCAAGAATATCGTCAACCTCTTCCCGGGCACGGCGGAGGACGCACAGAAAGAGGGCGCCGTCCTGCTCCAGCCCACGACGGACGAGGTGACCTACTCCGACGGGACGATCGAGGAGGTCAACGGCTTTGACATCCCCGTACCGGCCATCGGCGAGGAATTTGACTGTGCGCTGGTCGGTACAAAGGGAACCTGGTACGATCACAAGGTCATGGTCTCCGATCCCGTGAAGAAGTGACCACGGTCTGAAGCAATCAGTGTTTCCCGGCTCCCGCGGGCACGCGGGAGCCGTTTTTAAATAAAAGGAAGAATGCGTATGGCAAGACCTATCATGATCCAGGGAACCATGTCCGGCGTCGGCAAGAGCCTTCTTGCGGCGGGGCTGTGCCGGATCTTCCGCCGGGACGGATACAGGACGGCACCTTTTAAATCGCAGAATATGGCGCTCAACTCCGGCATCACGGCGGACGGGCTGGAGATGGGCCGCGCTCAGGTCATGCAGGCGGAGGCAGCCATGACCGATCCCGACGTCCGCATGAACCCGATCCTGCTCAAGCCCACGACCGACACGGGCTCGCAGGTCATCGTGATGGGCGAAGTTCTGGGTGACATGGACGCCAGGCACTATTTTGCCCGCAAAAAAGAGCTTTTTCCCACAGTCATGGACGCCTATCGCTCCCTGGAGGCGGAATATGATATCATTGTGATCGAGGGGGCCGGAAGTCCCGCCGAGATCAACCTCAAGCAGGATGACATCGTCAACATGGGGCTGGCCATGCGGGTCGGCGCCCCGGTGCTTCTGGCGGGGGATATCGACCGCGGCGGCGTCTTTGCCCAGCTTCTTGGAACCCAGATGCTGCTGGAGCCCGCGGAGCAGGCGCTCCTGAAGGGCTTGATCGTCAACAAATTCCGCGGGGACAAGTCCATCCTGGATCCGGGCGTCCGTATGCTGGAGGAGCAGAGCGGCGTCCCGGTGGTGGGCGTCGTGCCCTTTATGCAGCTGGATCTCGACGAGGAGGATTCCCTTGCGCCGGCGCTCACAAGGACCAACCGGCCGCCCGCCGGAAAGCCGGTGGAGATCGCGGTGGTGCGTCTGCCTCACCTTTCCAATTTCACGGATTTTGGCGTGTTTTCCAGAATTCAGGAGGCGGATCTGAGGTACGTGTCAAAACCCGACGCGCTGGGACGGCCGGACATGGTCATCCTGCCCGGGACCAAGAACACGATGGAGGATCTTCGATGGCTCAGGGAGAGCGGCATGGCGGACGCGGTCCGCGGATGCGAAGCTTCCGGCGCGGTGATCTTCGGCATCTGCGGCGGTTTTCAGATGCTGGGACGAAGGATTGCGGATCCCTGCGGCGCGGAGACAGGGGGCGAGGCACATGGGCTGGGCTTTCTGGATACGGAGACCGTGTTTGCCACACAGAAGACGCGCACCCGGGTGCAGGGCAGGATCGGCGCGCTGCCAGGAACGCTCGGACCGCTCAGCGGCATGGCGGTCGAGGGATATGAGATCCACATGGGGCGGACGGAGAGTGAAGAGAAGGCGTTTTCCGTGATCGGACAGGAGCGGGACGGGAATGAAGCGCCGGACGGCGCGGCGTCGGGAAATGTCTACGGGACCTATGTGCACGGCGTTTTTGACGCGCCCGGCGTCGCCCGAAGGGTCGTGGAGGTCCTGGCGGCCCGCAAGGGAGTCGGGCTCGTTCTTTCCGGGACGCCGCAGGACGGCGGACAGAGAGCTTACAAGGAGGTTCAGTATGACCTTCTTGCCGACACACTGCGGGCACATCTGGACATGGACCGGATCTACCGCATTTTGGAACAGGGAGTGTGAGACAGCGGATGGCGATGAAGCATGGGGGCGATATCTACGGACCGGAGAAGATCCGGCTGGATTTCTCCGTCAATATCAGTCCCGCGGGGATCCCGGAGGAAGTGTTCCCCGCGCTGGAGCGCAGCAAAGACGCGCTCACGCAGTATCCGGACCCGGATTGCCGCGCGCTCCGGCGGGCCATCTCGGACTTTGCGGGCGTGCCGGCACGGAAGATCCTGTGCGGGAACGGGGCCTCGGAGCTGCTCCTTTCGGCCGTGGAGGCGATCGCGCCGCGGACGGTCCTTCTTAGCGCGCCCTGTTTTTCCGGATACGAGCGGGCTGCGCGCGCCGCCGGGGCACAGGTGCTGCGCCACTATACCCGGCGGGAGGAGGATTTTGCGCTGACAGATCGCTTTCTGGCGGATCTGGACCGGCGGCCGGACATGGTGATCCTGTGCTCTCCCGGGAACCCCGTGGGCAGCCGGATCCCGCCAGCGCTCATGCACAGGATCGCCGCGCAGTGTGCGGCGCAGGGGACCTGGCTCATGGCGGACGAGTGTTTTCTGGACCTGACACAGGCCCCGGAGGATCACACCATGCGCCGGTTTCTCGACGCGGAGGGGATCGGGAGGAGACTCCTTGTCCTGGACGCCTTTACGAAAAAATTCGCCATGCCCGGGATCAGGCTCGGCTACCTCATGGCGGGGGACGAGAAAATATTGGAAACGATCGCCTTGCGCCAGCCCGAGTGGTCCGTCTCCGTTCCGGCCCAGACCGCCGGCTGCGCGGCGCTGGAGAATGCGGGGGATTACCTGGAAAAGGCGAGGATCATGACGGCGGCCGGCCGCAGGCAGATGGAAAAGGCGCTGACGGAAATGGGGTGCACCGTGTATCCCGGGGACGCTAATTATCTGTTTTTCTCGGCTCCGGCGGAAGTGGCGGCGCCGCTTTTACGGGAGGGGATCCTCATCCGGGACTGCAGCGGATATCCCGGGCTGCGGCAGGGAGATTACCGGGCCGCGGTCAGAAGATCGGAGGAAAATGAAGTACTGCTGAAACAGCTGAAGGCGGTTTTGGCCCGGAAAGGAGAAGGACGTGACGGAACTTGAGCATGTACTGCCGCAGGACATTGAGAAGACGAGCTTTTCGATCATTGAAAAAGAGCTCCTGCAGGCGGGACGGAAGATCCCGGAGAGCTACCGGCATGTGATCCTGCGGGCCATCCACACCACGGCAGATTTCGAGTATTTTGACACGCTGACCTTCAGCGAGGGCGTGCTGGACAGGGCGGAGGAAGCCCTCAGGCGGGGCGCCCATATCGTCACGGACACCACGATGGCCATGGCGGGGATCAACAAGAGACTGCTCGCGCGCTTCGGAGGCGAGGCGCACTGCTATATTGCAGATGCGGACGTGGCGGAAGCCGCGCGGGACGCGGGGACGACGCGCTCCGCCGCAGCCGTCAGAAAAGCGGTTCTGATGGCCGAAAGGACCGGCGTGCCGCTCATTTTTGCCGTCGGCAACGCGCCGACAGCCCTGCTGGCCCTGGAGGAGGAAATCAGGGCGGGCTTTTGTCCGGAGGCGGTAATCGCCGTGCCGGTGGGCTTTGTCAATGTCGTGCAGGCCAAGGAGAGGATCATGACCTGCGGCGTCCCCTATATCTGCAATCGCGGCAGAAAGGGCGGGAGCAGCGTGGCCGCCGCCATCTGCAACGCGATCATGTATCATATGTGAGGAACTGTGACCGGCATGGGAGAGATCGGATATATAGAAAAGGGCGGCAGAAAACTCAGGCTGGGATACACCACGGGGAGCTGTGCGGCGGCCGCCTCGGCAGCGGCGGCGCGAATGCTGCTGACGGGCAGTGAAGTCAGGCAGGTACGCATCGGGACGCCCGCCGGAACGGCGCTTGTCCTGGAGATCGAAGAGATCCGCCGGGGGGAAAACTGGGTCCGGTGCGCGGTGCGAAAGGACAGCGGGGACGATCCGGACGTCACGGACGGGGCTCTCATTGCGGCACTGGTAAAAGGGTCGGATCAGCCCGGGATCCGGATCGAAGGAGGTGAGGGCGTCGGGCGCGTCACGAGGCCCGGCCTGGACCAGCCGGTCGGGGCCGCCGCCATCAACAGCACGCCGCGGAGGATGATCGCGGAGGCGGTGTCCCTGGAGATGCGGGAGTACGGCGGAATAAACAGTCCCGCCGGCATGGATGTCACGATCAGCGTGCCGGAAGGCGGAAAACTGGCCGCAAAGACCTTCAATCCCAAACTGGGGATCGTGGGAGGCATCTCCATTCTGGGCACCAGCGGGATCGTGAATCCGATGAGCGACGAGGCACTCCTTGCCACGATCCGGGCGGAGATCAGCGTGCGCCGGTCCGAGGGGCTTCCGGTCCTGGCCGCCGCGCCGGGCAATTACGGGAAGAATTTCTTTTTGGAAAAATACGGGTTTTCCCTTGACACCTGCGTGACGACGTCCAACTTTATTTGCGACGCGCTGCAGATGGCGGCAGAGGCAGGTTTTAAGAAGTTTCTCCTGATCGGGCACATCGGAAAGCTCGTCAAGGTGGCGGGCGGCGTGCGCAACACGCATTCCCGGTACGGCGACCGCAGGATGGAGATCCTCGAAGAGATCACGGCCGGCATCGTGAGAACGGGGCGGGGCCCCGCGATCGGCCGGGAGGAGTATGGCCGGCTGAGGGAGGCGCTTCTGTCCTGCGTCACCACGGACGAGGCGGTGGGGATTCTGAAGGAGCGCGGCCTGGACGGGCCGGTCCTGGAAGAGATGACCGGAAGGATCAAGACCGTCCTGGAGGCCTGGTCCCATGGCGGCGTGCAGGCGGAGACGATCGTTTTTTCCAACAAGTGGGGGGAACTGGGCAGGACGGCCCGGGCGCGGGCCTTTATGGAGGAGGTCCGGACCTTCGGGAGACAGGAGTAGAGATATGGTACATTTTGTGGGAGCGGGACCGGGAGCGCCGGACCTGATCACGCTGCGGGGACAGCGCCTCATCGAGACGGCGGATGTGATCATCTATGCGGGGTCGCTCGTCAACCCCGCCCTTATGGAGAGCGCAAAAAAAACCTGCAGGATCTATGACAGCGCCGTGATGACGCTGGAGGAAGTCGTCGCCGTCATGCGGGGGGCGGAGAAAGAGGGCCTTATGACCGTTCGCCTGCACACGGGGGATCCCAGCCTGTACGGGGCTGTGCGCGAGCAGATGGATCTTCTGGACGAAGCCGGCATCCCCTATGACTCCACGCCCGGCGTCAGCTCCATGTGCGGGGCGGCCGCCGCGCTGAACCTGGAATATACGCTTCCCGGGGTCTCGCAGAGCGTCGTCATCACCCGCATGGCGGGAAGGACGCCGGTCCCGGACAGGGAATCCATCGAATCGTTTGCCGCCCACGGGGCGACGATGGCAATTTTTCTGAGCGCGGGGCATCTGCGGGAGCTGGGACAGCGCCTCATCGCGGGAGGTTTCGGGCCTGATACGCCGGCGGCCATCGTCTACAAGGCGAGCTGGCCGGATGAGAAGAAGATCGTCTGTACCGTCGCGACGCTGGCACAGGCGGCCGCGGAGAACGGGATCGACCGGACGGCCCTGATCCTGGTCGGGGACGCGGTGAAGGCCAGCGGATACGAGCGGTCAAAACTATATGACCCGTCCTTTACCACGGGCTACAGGAAGGGAAAAGAACAATGAAAAAAAGCGGCAGGCTGACCGTGGTGGGCATAGGGCCCGGCGCGGCGGAGCAGATGACCTTTGAGGCGGTGCGCGCCATGGAGGAGAGCGACGTCATCATCGGGTATCATGTTTATGTGGATCTCGTGAGAGACATGTTTCCGGACAAGGAGATGCTCTCCACGCCCATGCGGCGGGAAGCCGAACGGTGTGAGATGGCCATCCGTGAGGCGGCGGCCGGAAAAGACGTGGCTTTCATCTGCAGCGGGGACAGCGGCGTCTACGGGATGGCCGGCCTGCTCCTGGAGATGACGGACAAGTATGAGCGGGAACAGAAGGCGCCGCTTTCGCAGGAGGAGAGGATCGAAGTCCGGGTGATCGCCGGCGTAACGGCTGCGCTGAGCGGCGCGGCCCGGCTGGGAGCACCCCTGATCCACGATTTTGCCGTGATCAGCCTCAGCGACCTGATGACGCCCCGGTCCCTGATCGAAAAGCGTCTGCGGGCGGCGGGAGAAGCGGATTTTGCCGTCGTCATATATAACCCCTCCAGCAGGAAAAGAGCGGATTATCTGGCCCGGGCCTGCGATATCCTCCTGGAATCCCGCAGCCCGGATACGGTGTGCGGGACTGTGCGCAGCATCGGGCGCGAGGGGGAGACGAAGGAGATCTGCACGCTGAAGGAGCTCAGGAACAGACAGGTCGATATGTTTACCACGGTGTTCATCGGCAATTCCTCCACCAGGAGGATCGGCGGCAGGATGGTCACGCTCCGTGGGTATGAGGCGGAGAGAGAGTAGATGGACGGATCGGTACTGATTTACGGCGGAACGACAGAAGGAAGGAAAGCGGCGGAAGCGCTCCTGGAGAAGGGAATCCCCTGCGCGGTCTGCGTGGCGACGGGATACGGGGCGGAGGTCATGGACCCGCATCCCCTGCTCACCCTGCACACGGGAAGAATGGACCGGGAGGAGATGGCGGATATGATCCGCGCCGGCAGCTTTGTCTGCGCCGTGGACGCGACCCATCCCCACGCGGCGGCCGTCTCGCGGGAGATCCGCGCGGCCTGCGCCGTCTGCGGCCTGCCGTATCTGCGCCTGGAGCGGGAGACGGCCCTGCCGGGGCAGCCGCAGGGAAACGTCATTTTTACAGAGAGCGCGGAGGAGGCCGGAAAGCTCCTTGCCGGGCGGCCGGGGCACGTCCTGTCCACCATAGGCAGCAAGGACCTCGGCAAATTCGTGCAGGCGCTGGGCGATCCCTCGAGAGTGACGGCGCGCGTCCTGCCGACGGCGGAGGCGCTGGAGGCCTGTGCCGGCGCGGGGCTTTCCGGGAGACAGATCATTGCGGCGCAGGGACCTTTTGACGAGGAGATGAACTGCGCGCTGCTCCGGCACACCGGGGCGGACTGGCTCCTGACCAAGGAGACCGGCGCCGCGGGGGGCTATCCGGAAAAACTCCTGGCCGCCGCGCGGTGCGGGACCGGCGCAGTCGTGATCCGGACGCCGGATCAGGGGGGCGCCCGTTATGACGGCATGTCCCTTGCGCAGGTCCTGCGGGAAGCCATGCGGTATGCGGGGATCGGAAGAACGCTTTCCCTCGTGGGGATCGGCACGGGGTACGCGGAGACGAGGACGCCCGAGGTGACGCGGGCGCTGGAAGAGGCGCAGGCGGTTTTTGGCGCGCCCGGCGTGCTCCGGCTCTTGGAGGAGGACGGCCTTCTGGCCGGAAAGACCGCGGTCCCGCTCTATGAGGCCGGGGCGATCCTGGCGTATCTGGGGGACCACCCGGCGCTGGAGCGCGCCGCCGCAGCCTACTCGGGCGACAGCGGCTTCTACAGCGGCGCGTCCTCCCTGCTGGAAAGGGTACGGGAAATGGAGCAGGCACCCGCCGTGCGGGTCCTCTGCGGCGTCTCCTGCGTCTCCTTTTTTGCGGCGCAGGCGGGGATCCCCTGGCAGAACTGGAAGATCCTCAGCTCCCACGGGCGCGACTGCAATGTGACGGGCCAGGTGCGCGTCCACCCCGAGTGTTTCCTGCTTCTGTCCGGCCCGGAGGATCTGCGGCGGACGGGGGCGCGCCTGAAGGAAGCACAGGAGAAGGGCGTCCTGGGACAACTGGAGCTGATCTATGGATACGAGCTCTCCAGACCGGGCCAGCAGATCGTAAAATGCGGGCCCGAAGGACTGCTGCAGGTGACGGAAAAAGGGCTCTATGTGCTCTATATCCGGCATAAAGACGCGCTGCTGCAGCCGATCCTGCCCGGGCTCCCGGACAGCGCCTTCCTCCGCGGGAAGGTTCCCATGACCTCCTCCGAGGTAAGGGCGCTCTCGCTGTCCCGCCTGGGACTCACCAGGGGGGCGGTGATCTGGGATGTCGGCGCCGGGACGGGCTCTGTCAGCGTGGAGGCGGCCATGGCCTGTCCGGACGGACAGGTGTGGGCGATCGAGAGAAATCCGGAGGCCGTGCGCCTTCTGAAGGAAAACCGGGACAAATTCTGCCTGCAGAACATGGAGATCGTCGAGGGAAAAGCGCCGGAAGTCCTCCGGGACCTCCCCGCGCCCACGCATGTCTTTATCGGGGGCAGCGGAAGGGAGATCGGAGAGATCCTGCGAGCCGTACTGGAGGCAGCTCCTGCCGTCCGGATCGCGGTGAACTGCATCACAGCGGAGACGGTGGCGGCACTCTCTGCCGCCGTAAGAGAGCTCCCGGTGCGGGATGTCCGGTGCGCGCAGGTCAGCGTGCAGCGGCTGGAAAAGCTCGGGACCTATCACTTCCTGAAAGCACAAAATCCGGTCTTTCTCTTTTCGATGAGAGGCGCCGGGAAAACGGGTAAAACAAGTTGAGACGAAATTGCGCAAGAATCATTTATAAGGCGGCGCTGTGCCTGATGCTGGCAGCCACCGTGACGGCCTGCTCCGCTCATCGTGAGGAGACTGCGGGCGCGGCGACGGAAGAGGCGGCTGCGGCGACAGAAGAGGCGGACGCGCTGCGGGACGGCACGTATGTGCCGGGATCTTTTGCCGCGGAGGGCGGCAGCGGGAAAGTGAAGATCACCTGCCCGGAAGTGACGGTACAGGACAAAAACGCGACGGCGCTCATCTGCTTCAGCAGTCCGCACTACGAATGGGTGAAGGCGGACGGCCGGCAGTACGAGCCGGAGAACGCGTCGGAAGAGGGACGGACCACCTCCTTGTTCCGGATTCCGGTGCAGCTGGATGAGGACATGGAGATCACGGGCCTCACCACGGCCATGTCGGAGCCCCACGAGGTCCGGTATACCATCCGTGTCAGTCTGGAGCAGGGGGCGTCGGCAGAGGATGCGGACGCCGGACAGGACGTGACGGAAGCGGAGTCGGCTGCCGCGGCGCAGGTGACGCCGGAGAGCCCCGCGGAACCGCCCGTGATCGAAGGGCTTACGCTTACAAAAGAGAAGGAACTGCATTACGCGGAGGCTTTTGACATCTATACCTATCAGTCGGCGGAGGGCGCGCAGTACCGCCTGATCGACGTGCACGGGAGCGGCAGATATCTGCTGTTTGGAGAAGGGGCGGAAGCGGCGCCGGAGGATCTGCCGAAGGACATTACCGTCCTAGGCAGGACGCCTGATACCATCTATGTCGCGGCGACCTCCTCCATGGCGCTCTTCGACGCGGCGGGGTCCCTGGACCGGGTGAAGCTCACGGGCACGGACGCGTCGGGCTGGTATATCGACGGGCCCAAAAAAGCCCTGGAATCCGGCAAAATGGTTTACGCCGGCAAATACAGCGCCCCGGACTACGAGCTGCTCACGTCCTCGGACTGCGATCTGGCCGTGGAATCCATGATGATCCTGCATGCGCCTGAGGTGAAGGAGAAGATCGAGGAGCTTGGCATCCCCGTTTTCATCGACACATCCAGCACCGAGAGCCATCCGCTCGGGAGAACCGAGTGGGTGCGGCTGTACGGCGTGCTCACGGGGCAGGAGGAGCGGGCGGACGCCTTTTTTGCCGCCCAGGAGGTAGCGTTCGAGAAGACAAAGCAGTATGAGGATACCGGGCTGACCGTGGCCTTCTTCTCCGTCTCCTCCTCCGGAAACGTGATCGTGCGTGCAGCGGATGACTATATTCCGAAGATGATCGGCCTGGCGGGCGGAAGGTACGCCCTGGAAGGCCTGTCGGGGAAGACGGGGACCAGCGCGTCCGTGCGCCTGACCATGGAAGAGTTCTACAATCAGGCCTCGGACGCCGATTATCTTGTGTACAACGCCACCATCGAGGAGCCCGCCGCCGACGTCGCGCAGCTGATCGAAAAGGAGCCGCTCCTTACGGATTTTAAGGCGGTAAAGGAAAACCATGTCTGGCAGGTGGAGCGGAACCTGTACCAGTCGCCGGACATCGCGGTGCAGCTGATCGGCGATCTGCACGGCATGCTGACAGGAGAGGATCCGGAGAAAATGGTCTTTCTGGATCCGCTGAAATAACAGGGAGTGACAGGTTGAGAGCGGTGGAAGACAGGGACGGAAAAAGGCGCCTTGGGAGGCGGCTCAGGTATGCGGCGGTTTTTGCCGTGCTTGCGGCGGCCCTGGTGCTGGTCGTCATCCTCAATATCAATTCGGGAAGCGTCCGCATCCCGCCCGGGAGGATCCTGAAGATCATACTGACGGGGCAGGGCGAAGTCAAAGAGGTGAATATCATCCGGAGGATCCGCATGCCGCGGATCATGATGTCGGCAGTTCTGGGCGGCGCGCTGGCGCTGTCTGGTTTTCTTCTGCAGACTTTTTTCGGCAACCCCATCGCCGGGCCCTTCGTGCTGGGAATCTCCTCGGGCGCCAAAATGAGCGTCGCCATCGTCCTGATTCTGGTGGTCGGGCGCTTCGGCGCCGTATCGTCATTGGGGCTCGTACTGGCGGCTTTTGCCGGCGCCATGCTCTCCACCGCCTTTATCCTGGCGGTATCACGGGCAGTGCGGCAGATGGCGGGGCTTCTGGTCGCGGGCATCATGATCGGCTATATCTGCAGCGCCGTGACGGAGTTCCTCGTGACCTTCGCGGAGGACGCCGACATCGTGAACCTGCACGGCTGGTCCCAGGGCAGCTTTTCCGGGGCGGACTGGCCTTCCGTGGGCACGGCGGCGCTGATCGTGGGCGCTGCCTCCGTGTGCGTGTTTCTCCTCTCCAAGCCGATCGGTGCCTATCTGATGGGGGAGGCGTACGCGCAGAGCATGGGCGTCAATATCCGCCTTTTCAGGATGGAGCTCATCGTGCTTTCGGGCATCTTGTCCGCCTGCGTGACGGCCTTTGCGGGGCCGGTCTCTTTTGTCGGGATCGCGGTGCCGTTTCTCATCAAGCAGGCCCTCGGGACCTCGAAGCCGGTCGTCGTGATCCCCGCCGCCTTTTTGGGGGGCGCCGTCTTCTGTGCGGTCAGCGACCTGATCGCGCGGATGGCCTTCTCGCCCACGGAGCTCAATATCAGCACCGTTACATCCGTGCTAGGCGCACCGGTGGTGATCTACATGCTGATACGGAGGAGGCGCTGATGGAAAAAAGCTATCTGCAGCTGGAAAAGGCTGCCGTGGGATACGCCGGGAAGGCACTGATCAGCGGGATTGAGATCGGCGTAAAAAAAGGGGAGATCGTGACGCTGGCAGGCCCCAACGGGTCGGGCAAGTCTACGATCTTAAAAAGTATTACGAGGCAGCTGGCCCTGGTCGGCGGCGACGTCCTTCTGGACGGGAGGCCCCTTGCGGCCTATTCGCCGCAGGAACTTGCAAAGAAAATGGCCGTGGTGCTGACCGCCGGCATGCGGCCGGAGCTGATGACCTGCCGGGACGTCGCTGCCATGGGGCGCTATCCTTACACCGGGCGCCTGGGGATCCTCTCGGGGGAGGACGAACGAAAAGTGGACGCCGCCCTGCAAATGGTAAACGCGGGGCATCTGGCGGAGCGTCCCTACGGCGAGGTCAGCGACGGGGAACGCCAGAGGATCCTGCTCGCGCGGGCCATCTGCCAGGAGCCCGAGATCATCGTGCTGGACGAACCCACTTCGTTCCTGGATATCCGGCATAAGCTGGACCTTTTGTCCATCCTGCAGAGGATGGCGCGGGAGCAGGGGATCACCGTCGTCATGTCCCTGCACGAGATCGACCTGGCCATGAAGATCTCGGACAGGGTGATCTGCGTCAAGGGGGCCTCGATCTACGCCTGCGGGACGCCTGAAGAAGTGCTGCGGGACGAGACCATCCGCGATCTCTACAATCTGGAGAGCGCTTCCTATGACGCCCTTACGGGGAGCGTCGAAATGGCTGCGCCGGCAGGGCAGCCGCAGATCCTGGTCCTGTCCTCCTGCGGCAGGGGGATCCCCGTTTACAGGCGGCTCCAGAGGCAGGGAAAACCCTTTGCGGCCGGCGTCGTGTACACCAACGATCTGGACTATCCGGCCGCCGTACGCCTGTCCGCCCACGTGATCACGGCAGAGCCGTTTGCGCCGGTCTCCGACGCCGTCTATTCGGAGGCCATGGAATGGGTGGAAAAGTGCGGCCGCGTCATCGATGCCGGACTAGTGACGGAGGGCGGGAACCGGCGCCTTGCGGACCTTCTGCAGCGGGCGGAGGAATTGGGGAAACTCGAGAGCACTGCCGGGAAAGTGTGGACGGTATGATCGTGACACCGGGTTTTGCGCTGAGAAGAATATGGGTGCTCCTGATCGCGGCGGCCGTGGATCTCCTCCTCGGCGATCCGCCGGGACTCTGGCATCCGGTGCAGGGGATCGGGCGCCTGATCACCGCCTGCGAGGGTCTCTTCCGGTCTGTCTGCGGCGTGCCGTGGAGGGGGACGCCGCATACGGCAAAAGCCAGAGAGCGCGCGGCGGGCTTTTTGACAGTGCTCTTTGTCCTGCTCGTCAGTGTGGGCGCGAGTCTCTTGCTTCTCGCCCTTTTCTACCGTCTGTGCGTCCCTGCCGGCATCCTCGCGGAGAGCATTCTGTGCGGGCGCCTTCTGGCCATGCGAAGTCTCGGGGAGGCGGGGTACGCCGTGCGCGATCCGCTCCTGAAAGGGGATGTCGAGGGGGCCAGAAAAGCCGTCTCCATGATCGTCGGGCGGGACACGGACCGCCTGGACGCGGCCGGCATTGCAAGGGCGGCCGTGGAGACAGTGGCGGAAAACACATCGGACGGGGTGACGGCCCCGCTCTTTTGGATGATCCTTTTCGGGGGCGCCGGCGGCGTTTTCTACAAGGCGGCCAACACCATGGATTCCATGCTCGGTTATGTGAATGACCGCTACCGGTTCTTCGGGACTGCAGCGGCCAGGCTGGATGACCTCATGAATTTTCTGCCCTCCAGGCTGACGGCGCTTTTCATGATCTTCGCCTGCCTGCTGCCGCCGCACGGATCCTGCAGCCACGGCGGCAGGACCTTTGTCCTGCCGGACGCAAAGGAGGCGCTCCGCATCTGGCGGCGGGACCGGGACAAGAGCCCGAGCCCCAATTCGGCCCAGACGGAGAGTGTGTGCGCGGGGGCGCTGCATCTGCAGCTCCTGGGGGATACATGGTATTTTGGCGTGCTTCATAAAAAGCAGACGATCGGGGAGGACGATCGCCCGGTGCGGCCGGAGGATATTACGCTGGCGGTCAGACTGATGGAGCGGACCGGGGCGGTGACGGCAGCGGCGGGGATCCTGGTGCTTATTTTGTGTGCCTTGCTATAGCGCGAGGAGGTGTGATATACATATGCTTGATTCCATTTTGGCAGCCTTCGGGATGTACTCGGTCCTTCCGGTGCCGCAAAGGCCCTGGACGGAAAAGACCATGAAATACTGCATCTGCTTCCTGCCGCTTGTGGGGGGCCTGATCGGTGCGGTCCAGCTGGCCGCTTTCTTTGTGCTGTACAGAAGGGGCACGGGCGTGCTCCTGTCCGGCGCGGTCCTGTCGGCGCTTCCCCTCCTTCTGTCCGGGGGGATCCACATGGACGGCTTTCTGGATACCTGTGACGCCGTGCACTCCTGGAAGGGAAAGGAGGAGAGACTGCGGATTCTGAAGGACCCGCACGCGGGCGCTTTTGCCGTGATCGGCGGACTGGTCTACTGCACACTCTCGCTGGGCGTATGGTCGGGGGCGGCTGAGGAGACCATCCTGCCCCTGTGCCTGACCTTCGTCCTCTCGCGCGGGCTCAGCGCACTCACGGCGCTCACACTGCCAAAAGCCCGGGGAGACGGGATGCTGCGGCAGGAGACGGATCCCGTGCCCGGCGGGGCGGCCCTCTGTATGGGGATCGTCAGCGCGGCGGCGGCCGTATGCATCGTAGCGGCAGGCGGCCTGAAGATGCTGGCGGTTCCGGCAGCGGCTGTCCTTGTCATTCTTTATTACCGGCACATGGCACTGCATATGTTCGGCGGGGTGACCGGCGATCTCGCCGGGTGGTTCCTGCAGGTCTGCGAGCTGGTGACGGCGGCCGTCGCCGTACTGCTCTGAGGACGGGCGGAAAGGAGCGCAAAATGGATCGAAACAGCGGATCCGGGGACAGCACTTTTTTCAGGAACAGCGGCTGTCAGTATTTTCCCTGCCACGCGACACAGGATACGGAAAACTTCAACTGCCTGTTCTGCTACTGCCCGCTCTACGGCCTCGGGGAGGACTGCGGCGGAAATTACCGGTTCACGGCCTCGGGGGTCAAGGACTGCACGGGGTGCCTTGTGCCGCACCGGCGCGAGAATTACGCGTGGATCATGGAGAAGCTCAGGGACGCCAACCGCCGAAGGAAGGCAGAGAGGGCCGCTGGTGACGGGGAGCCTCGCAAGGCAGAGGGGCCGGCCGTGCACATCCTGTATTTCACGGACGGGGGAGAGGCACTGGCCGGAGCGATCCGCGGCGGACTGGAGGAAGGGAACACGCCCGTCAGCGCGGCGCACGGAAAGGGCCGCGTCCGAAGCTGGACAAAGGCCCATTTCCGGACCGGGGACGTGCTCCTGTTCATCGGGGCGGCCGGAATCGCCGTGCGGGCCGTCGCACCCCATCTGCAGGGAAAGGACACGGATCCCGCCGTCCTTGTCTGCGACGAGAGGGGGCGGTATGTGGTCCCGCTCCTGTCCGGTCACCTGGGAGGCGCCAACCTGTGGGCGGCGCGCATCGCCAAGATCACGGGCGGACAGGCGGTCCTGACGACGGCGACGGATGTGAACGGGGTCTTCGCCGTGGACGTCTTTGCAAAGAGAAACAGCCTCATCATCGACGATCTGAAGAGAGCCGCCGGCTTTACCGCCGCGCTTTTGCGGGAAAAGACCGGCAGATTGGTCATACCGGCTGCCTTTGCCGGGGACCTGGTTTTTGCCGGGACTATGCCGGCAGAGCTGCGGGCTGTACAAGCGCCCGGCGGCGGGAATGAGATCCTTCTGTCGCCCGCCGTATACACGGGAGAGGAGCCGGCCCCGCTGCAGCTGATCCCTTCCTGCATCGTTCTGGGCATGGGCTGCCGCAAAGGGAAGGAACCTGCGGCCCTTCTGGATCTTGCGGACCGTACGCTCTCGCAGCTGGGGATCCGGCGGGAGGCGGTCTGCGCGCTGGCCTCCATTGACGTCAAAAAAGACGAGCCCGGCCTGTGCGCCCTGGCGCGGGAACTGGGGGTGCCTTTTGAGACCTTCAGCGCGGAGACCCTGCAGGTGACGCCGGCGCCGGAAGGCCATGTCTACGCGGCGTCAGAACGCGTGCAAAACGCCGTAGGCGTGGATAATGTGTGCGAGAGAGCGGCGGCGGCTGCGGGCGCACACAGGTTTCTCCTGGGCAAGACGGCGTGCGACGGCATGACCATCTGCGTGGGAATCAGAAAAACGTTCCTTTCGTGGGGCGAAGAAGGGACGGAGGATTAAAATGAAGGCACCGGACAAAACGGAGACGATCCGTCTCCCCAGGATCATGATCGCGGCGCCCGCCAGCGGGAGCGGCAAAACCCTAATCACCTGCGCCCTTCTGCGCATCCTGCAGAGGAAGGGGATCAGGGCTGCGGCCTTCAAGTGCGGGCCGGACTATATCGACCCCATGTTTCACAGAAAGGTTCTGCACACGCCTTCCCGCAATCTGGATCTGTATCTGGCCGGTGAGGAGGGCGTGCTGCGCTCCCTGGCGGCGGGGTGCAGGGAGGCCGGCGTGCTGCAGAAGGATGGCGCAGAGCGCGGCGCATGGAGCGGCACTGCGGACGGCATCGCCGTGATCGAGGGCGTCATGGGTTATTACGACGGGACGGGCCCCTCCGGCATGACGGGTTCCTCCTACCATCTCGCCAAAGTGACGAAGACGCCGGTGATCCTGGCAGCGGACGCGCGCGGCATGAGCCGGTCGGCAGCGGCCCTGATCCGGGGCTTTTCGGAATATGGAGAGGAGCGGCTGATCCGCGGCGCCATCCTCAACAAGGTTTCGCCCTCCATGGCGGAAATGATCGGCGGATGGACTTTGGAGGAATCGGGGATCCCTGTCCTGGGGAGCCTGCGCAGGGATGGGAAGATCAGCCTTGAGAGCCGTCATCTCGGCCTCGTGCAGCCCTCAGAGATCCCCGCTTTTTTAAACCGGATAGACCTGGCCGCGGACATGCTGGAGGAGACGCTGGATCTGCAGGCCCTTCTGGACATTGCAAACGCCGCGCCGCCCCTTCCGGCCGGCCCGGATGCGGATTTTTCCGATCTTCTGCGTGCGGCGGGGATCCCTGCCCCGGGCGGGGCGGACCGGTTCGTCCTGGCCGTGGCGCGGGACGAGGCCTTTTCTTTTTATTACGAGGACAACCTGGATCTTCTGCGCGGGCTGGGGGCGGAGATCGTCTTTTTCTCGCCCCTGCGGGACCCGGCGCTTCCCGGGGCCGACGGACTCCTTCTGGGCGGCGGCTACCCCGAGCTGTGGGGGAAGGAACTGGAAGACAATGTCAGTATGCGCGAATCGATCCGCACTGCTGCCGGGCGCGGGATGCCGGTCCTGGCCGAGTGCGGCGGGTTCCAGTATCTGCAGAAGACCCTGGAGGACGCGCAGGGACGGACTTTTGCCATGGCGGGCGTGCTGGAGGGCGGGAGCTTTATGACGGACCGCCTCGTCCGGTTCGGCTACGCGGCATTTACCCCCGCACAGGAGGCGGGGGCCGGCTATCTTCAGCCCGGGCACTCGATCCGCGGCCATGAGTTTCACTACAGCGACAGCACGGCAAACGGCAGAGTATGCCGCGCCGCAAAACCGAACGGCAGGACCTGGAACTGCATGGCCTTGCGCGGACGGATCATGGCGGGGTATCCGCATCTGTACTACCCGTCGGACCCTGTTTTTGCGCAGCAGTTTGCCGCGGCGTGCAGAGCGTACAGAAAAGAGAGGCAGATGTGAAGATCTTGATCACAGGCGGCGCCGGAAGCGGTAAATCCGCACTGGCGCAGGAACTCGCACTGGCGCTGTCAGGGGACGCGCCGCGCTATTACGTGGCCGCCATGGTCCCCCGGGACGGGGAGGACCGGCGCCGGATCCGGCGGCATATAGAGGACCGGAGCGGTATGGATTTTGAGACGGTGGAGTGTCCGATGGGCCTTTCGGACAATATCAAGGCCGATCCGGAGGGGACGTATCTGATGGACAGCGTCACCGCGCTTTTGTCCAACGCCATGTTCGGCAGCACGGACTTTCACTATGTGCCGGACGCGGCGGAGCAGGTAAAGAAGGACCTGGAGACCTTTTCGGGAAGAGTGCGCCATTTTATCGCGGTCTCGGACGGCATTTACAGCGACGCCCTGCGCTATGACCCGATGACGGAGGGATACCGGCAGGGACTGGCCGCGGCGGAGCGGCATCTGGCTGCGCTTTCTGACGCAGTGGTCGAGTGCTCGGCGGGCGGGGCGGTCCTTCTTAAGGGCGCACTGCCGGAGGAAGTCGAGCTGGTGGAAAGGGAGGAAAACGGGGGGATGGAAGTCATCGTCGGCGGCGCGCATGCCGGCAAAACACAGTACGCCGCGCAGCACTTCGGGATCTCGAAAGAGGAGATCTTTGTCTGTTCGGAGAACGGCACGCCGGATTTTAACGCAAGGTGCATCGGG
This sequence comes from Lachnospiraceae bacterium, assembly GCA_017405805.1. Taxonomy (GTDB): domain Bacteria; phylum Bacillota; class Clostridia; order Lachnospirales; family Lachnospiraceae; genus CAG-791. The sequence continues at coordinate 58,700 of JAFQZU010000014.1, read as the reverse complement.
CATCTGGAGCGCTACCTGCGGCACTGCGCCGCGGCGGACCTCGAACCGGCGCCGCCGGCTTCCTTCAGGGAGGACGCCGTGATCATATGCGAAGACATCACCTGCGGAATCGTGCCCGTAGATCCCCTGGACAGGAAGTGGAGAGAGATGACCGGCCGGTACCTGCAGCGGCTGGCGCGCGAAGGCGCCGGCGTCACGAGAGTCGTCTGCGGCTTCGGACAAAGGCTCGCGCAGCCGGTCCGGGTGCGCGAAGTGCTTCTGCTGCGCCACGGCCGCACGGAGGCTAACGAGAAGCGGCAGTACTGCGGCAGTACGGACCAGCCGCTGAGCGCTAAGGGAAGAGAAGAGATCGAAAACAAAGCGGCGCTTTACGGACCGCTCCGGGGGAGCCTGTATACGAGCGGTATGCGGCGCACGGACGGGACGATGGAGATCCTTGCGGGGCCGGCCTGCACCTACAGGCGGGAACCCGGCCTGCGGGAGATGGATTTTGGCGGATTTGAGGGGAAGACCTATGAGGAGCTCTGCCCGGACCCCGATTACCGGAGATGGATCTGCGGGGACAACGAGAGAAACCGCTGTCCCGGCGGGGAGAGCGGAGAGCAGATGGAGGAAAGAGTGCGCAGGACCTTTGACAGGATCCTGCGGGAGGATCCCGCGCAGCGGATCGTGATCGTGACCCACGGCGGCCCGATCGCCGGTTTGATGCGGCATTTTTTCCCGGAGGAAGACAAAAACAGGTACGAATGGCAGCCCGGCTGCGGAGAGGGATATCTTCTGAAGATCCGCGGGGCAGGTCCGGGACCGGGAGCCGTCAGTTACAGACCGTTCGGATAAGGAAATACATTGAGAATACATTTTGACAGAAGATTTATAGAACACACCATGCTGATCGCCCTTCCGATCATGCTGCAGAATTTCATCACCAACTTCGTGAACATGCTGGACAACATCATGGTCGGGCGGATCGGGACGGATCCCATGACCGGCGTCTCCATCGTCAATTCCCTGCTGTTTGTGTGGAATCTGTGCATTTTCGGCGGACTTTCGGGGATCGGCATATTCACGGCCCAGTACTGCGGCAAGGGCGATCACGAGGGCGTCCGGTGGACCTTCCGGCTGCAGATGATCCTTTCCGTGCTGCTCACGGCAGCCGGGATCGCCGTCTTTATGGCGGCGGGCCCGCAGCTGATCACGCTTTACCTGCACGAGGACGGCGGCGGCGGCTCGGCGGCGGCGACCATGGAGTACGCGCTGTCCTATCTGTCCATGATGTGCGCGGGCTTCCTTCCTTTTGCCGTCACGCAGGCCTACGGCACGACGCTGCGCTCGCACGGGGAGACCGTCGCGCCGATGACGGCGTCCTTTCTCGCGGTGGCGGTCAATCTCGCGGGCAACTACATCCTGATCTACGGGAAGCTCGGCGCGCCCGCGATGGGCGTGCGCGGGGCGGCCCTGGCCACCGTCCTCTCGAGATTTGTCGAGCTCGTCTATATCGTCGTCTGGACTAGCCGGCACGCTGCCAGGACGCCTTTTATCGAGGGCGCCTTCCGAAGTCTGTACGCACCCGCGGAACTTATTGTAAGCTGCTTTCAGAAGGGGATGCCGCTCCTTTTGAACGAGGCTCTGTGGGCGGGCGGACAGGCCATCCTCGTCCAGTGCTACAGCGTGAGAGGACTGTCCGTCGTCTCGGCCTTCAACATCGCGCAGACGATCACGAACCTCTTCAACGTGGCATTTATCGCCATGGGCTCGGCGACGGCGATCATCATCGGGCAGAGGCTCGGAGAGCTGGGAGAGAGCCACGCCAGGGAGCTGAAGGAAGAGGCCTGGAAGCTGACGCTGTTTTCGGTCCTTTTGTGCGTGATCTCCGCGATACTTATGCTGGCGGTCTCGGGCCTCTTCCCCAGGATCTACAACACCACGGACCAGATCCGCAGGCTGGCCACCGGCCTGATCATCACGGCGGCGCTGTTCATGCCGGTCCACGCCTTCAACAACAGTTCCTACTTCATCATCCGCTCGGGCGGCAAAACAATGATCACCTTCCTCTTCGACTCCTGCTTCTGCTGGGCGGTGTCGATCCCGACGGCCTTCTTTCTCGCCCACTTTACGGCGGTTCCGATCATTCCCATGTACGCGGTCGTTCTGGCCGTGGAGGGAATCAAGATGGTGATCGGGATCAGTCTGGTGAACAAGGGGATCTGGATCCGGGATATAACGGTCTGAGCCGGCCCGGAAATGCGCTGCTCCAAGTGGACAAACGGCGGATCGGAGCGGTAAAATAAAGCTGATGATACCAAAAAAATAAACGGAGGAGGAAATATGCAGAATTTTACTTTTTATGCCCCCACATATTTCGTGTTCGGCCAGGGCAAGGAGAACCAGACCGGAAGATATGTTAAGCGTTTTGGCGGGACCAAAGTCCTGATCCATTACGGCGGAGGATCCTGCGTGCGCAGCGGTCTTCTGGACAGGATCAAAGAATCTCTGGACTACGAGGAGATCCCCTATGTCCTTCTCGGCGGCGTCCAGCCCAACCCCAGGAGCGGTCTCGTATACAAAGGGATCGAGATCTGCCGCAAGGAAAATATTGACATGATTCTGGCCGTCGGCGGCGGAAGCACCATCGATTCCTCCAAAGCCATTGCTGCCGGCGTGCTGTACGACGGAGATTTCTGGGATTTCTACGAGGGGAAGGCAAGGATCAAAAAAGCGCTGCCCGTGGGCACCGTTCTGACCATCGCGGCTGCAGGGAGTGAAGGTTCCCCCGATTCGGTCATCACCAAGGAAGAGGGCATGTTCAAGAGAGGCGCGACCGGCGAGGCGCTGCGTCCCCGTTTCTCCATCCTGAATCCGGAGCTCACCCAGACCCTCCCGCCGCACCAGACCGCCGCGGGCATCACGGACATCATCGCGCATCTGTATGAGCGCTATCTGACCACGACCGAGGAAGTGGAAGTGACGGACCGCATGATCGAGGGCCTGATGATGGCCATGATCCACGAGGGACCCCGCGTCATCGAGGATCCCAACAACTACGACGCCCGCGCCAACATTATGTGGGCGGGTATGATGGCCCACAACAATTCCTGCGGCGTCGGACGCAGGCAGGACTGGAACAGCCACAACATCGAGCATGAGCTCTCCGCGCAGTATGACTGCGCGCACGGCGCAGGCCTTGCGGTCACGATGCCGGCGGTCTTCAAATATGTCATGCACAACGATGTCACGCGCTTTGCCCAGGTGGCCAACCGCGTCTGGGGCTGCAAGATGGATTTCTACCATCCCGAGAGAACGGCCCTTGCCGGCATCGAGGCGCTCAAATCCTTCCTCAAGTCCATCGGCATGCCGACGACCTTTGCGGAGCTGGGGGCGAAAGAAGAGGATATCGAGAAGATGGCGGACGTCTGCGTGAACGGAGACGGGAGACCCGGGTATCTGAGCGGTTTCGTCAAACTTGACAAGCAAGACGTAATGAATATTTATCGCATGATGATTTGACAGTCATTCGTAAATCGAGTCCTGCAGGGGAGAAGATCAAATGAGAGAATGAAGTCTCCGTAAGACTGTCTCCGCACTGCGGCGGGGCAAGTCGGGAACTCGCCCGCCGCTCTGAGGACCGGCGGGCTCAGACACCCCTCCACTCGGGCACGCGGGAGCCGCGTACCCTCGACCCCGCCTTCGTTTGGAGTCAGTCTAACTGCGACTAACATTCTCTCAAAAAGATCTTCTCCCCTGCAGGACTCGATCATAATATGCATTATAATAGCAAGTGTTATAGGATCAGCGGCCTTCTTGCCCTCCTCGAAGTGAGGAAAGCGAGAGGCCTTCTTTTTTCGTTTAAGAGCTGCGCCGAGATGGAAGTGTTCCCCGTGCCGGCGACAGGAGAGACCGTGAAGGAGATTTCATGGTCGATGACTTCGATCATCTCCTCAGCGCTCTGCGGGCGCGCAGAGGGAGAGAGCTCGAGGCCGCGCGTCAGAAGATCGTCCAAAAAGGCAGGCAGGCCGTTCACATGGACGGCGGGAGGGGCGAGCGGTTTCCCGCGCAGGCGCTGCAGCGACTGGGTCGGCAGATCTCCGCAGACAGCCTCGTAGATGGAGGCGCACAGGCAATACAGGTCCGTCGCCGGCGTGAGCGTATGGCCGCTGATCTGCTGCTCCGGGGCCGCGTAGTGCACGTTGACAGCCTGCCGCACCACATGGTCCTCCATACTGCCGGTCAGATCGGCCGCGTTGCCCCAGTCGATCAGGCACACTCGTCCGTCCCGGCAGAGAAAACTGTTGATGGGGCTCACGTCGCAGTGGATGTATCCGCGGGCGTGGACCTGACGGAGGATTTCCAGGGTCCCCCGCATGATGTAGAGTCCCAGCGTATAAGGGACTCGCCCGGCAAAACGGCGCATGTACTCCCGGCAGGTCATGCCCTCCAGGTATTCCTTGACCAGGTAGAAGGTGTCGTTTTCCTGAAAGGTCTCGATGCAGGCCGGCACACCCTCGATATCGGCAAAAAGATTCAGGATCTCCGCCTCCCTGCGGATCTGCATGAGTCCGCGGGAAAGCTTTTCCTCCTCCGAGAGAGGCGCGGAAAAATCCACGGGCTGCGGATCCGCCTGGCTGGCGACGATGAAGGCGTTGCGGCGCAGGACCGTGCCGACGCCGTCCATGTGGTCAGCGGTAAATTCCTTGACGGAGACATCGTTTCCCGTCTTCGTGTCGGTGGCGAGATAGATGGTGCTGAAGCCGCCCGTGCCCAGTTCGGACCGGATCTGGTAACGCCCCTTCAGTGGAGCGGGAAAATCTTTCATTTGTGTCTCATTCCTTGTTCATGTCATATAAGATCCGCAGGCCGTCGATCAGGATGTCGGGCTCCAGGTGGAAATCATGGGTGCAGTAGGGCGCGATCAGCCCGCCGATCCCCCCTGTGAGGACAGCGGTCACGGGCTTACCGAATTCTTTGTCCAGGCGGTCCATAAGGCCGTCCAGCATGGCGGCCGAACCGATGACGGACCCCGCCCGCAGACAGTCGTCCGTGTTGGTGGCCATGAGTTTGGCCGGGGCGGCGAGGTCGATGTAGGGGAGCTGTGCGGCGCCTGCCGAGAGGGCGTTGAGGGCGGTTTTAACACCCGGAATGATCATGATTCCGATGCAGTCCCCTTCTCCGGAAAGTACAGTCAGCGTCGTGGCGGTGCCCATGTCGAAGATGGCCATGGGCGTGGGATATTTGGCTTTAGCGGCCACGGCAGCGATGATCAGATCACAGCCGACCGTGGAGGGGTCGTCCACGAGGAGCTTAAGGCCGGTATTCATGTCGTGCCGGACGATGATGAGGTCGATCCCGGTGACGAGCTTCACTGCCTGCGGGATCACTCTCTGCAGATACGGGACCACGGAGGAGAGGATGCCGCCCGCGATCTCATCCGTGTCGACGTGATGCAGGTCGAGGATGCCTTTGATCTCGATGGCGTACTGGTCGGCGGTGCGGGTCCGGTCGCTGGCGAGGCGGACGGAGAATTCCGTCTTTTCCCCGCGCAGGCCGCAGATGACGATGTTGGTGTTGCCGATGTCGACGGCAAGGATCAGATCTTTTTCTGTATTCATGGATGTTTCCCCCTGTCAGGAAAGTTTTTTCCGATGGTTATGCCTTCATCAGAATTATATCGTAAGGGATTGGTGCATGCAAACAGGTTCATTTTTGGCGGCGTATGTGGTAGTATGTAGGAACGTGCGCAAAAATAATCGGATTTTACGAATATAGTAGAAAGGAACCGTAATGAAGATTGCAGCAACTTACGAAAACGGCAATATCTTCCAGCATTTCGGCAGGACCGAGAATTTCAAGGTATATGAGGTAGAGGACGGAAAGATCGTATCCTCCGAGGTCTTCGGATCGAACGGGATCGGCCACGGCGCCCTGGCAGGCCTTCTGAACGAGCATGACATCGACGTTCTCATCTGCGGCGGCCTCGGGGCCGGTGCGCAGAACGCGCTCAGGAACGCAGGGATCCAGGTTTGTGCCGGCGCTTCCGGCAATGCGGACGAGGCAGTGGAGGCCTATCTGCGCGGTGAACTCGTGGATGCAGGCGCCACCTGCGACCACCACCACGGCGAGGACCACGAGTGCGGTCACCACGAGGAGGGGGAAGACCACGAGTGCTGCGGCCACGGCGGCGAAGAGGAAGGGCAGGGCTGCGGCGGCTGCCAGGGATGCGGTCCCAGGTTCCTCTTTGAGGGCACGAACGTAGGCAGGACCGTGAAGGTACACTACAGAGGCACCTTCAACGACGGGACCCAGTTCGATTCCTCCTATGACCGCGGCGAGCCGCTCGAGTTTATCTGCGGCGCAGGCATGATGATCCGCGGCTTTGACAAGGCAGTCGCCGAGATGGAAGTGGGTCAGGTCGTGGACATCCATCTGATGCCCGAAGAGGCGTACGGCATGCCCGATCCCGCCAACATCCTCAGGATCGAGATCGCCCAGCTCCCGGGTTCCGAGGACCTGAACGTCGGAGAGAGAGTTTACCTGACCGGCGGCATGGGGCAGCCCTTCCCCGTCACTGTTACGGAGAGGGACGACACCTTTATCACGCTTGACGCTAACCATGAGATGGCCGGCAAGGAGCTCAATTTCCGCGTCGAACTGGTAGAGATGAACTAATCTTATAATAAATAAAAGAGCCGTATATATAGTATCCGCCGGGCCTTTTCACGCCCATAGGGGCGTGAACGAGCGAGTATAGGCGAGCGTGCCCAAGGATACTATATATACGGCTCTTTCCCAATTCTATATAAGATAGGACCCCGCTGCGGGAAGCAGCGGGGTCTTATGCTTGACTAATAATATTGAGGGGTAAGTGATTTGTTGGTAATTATTTGGTCACGGGAACGAAGGGGTAGTAGAGCACGTAGGGGCTGTCCTGCGCGGTCTCACACTCTGTGCCTTCCGCAAGGGGCTTGCCTTCCAGCATGTTGAGGGCTGCGGCAACTGAGCCATATGCCTGTCCGTCCGGGCTCTGGAACACGGTCATGTTCATTTCGCCTGCCTCAATGGCAGCCCGTCCGTCAGCCGTGGCGTCGATGCCCACGATCGGTACGCCTGCGGGATCGATGCCTGCGTCCTTCAGGGCCATGATGGCGCCGATGGCCATGGCGTCGTTGTTGGAGATGATGCAGTCGAAGCTGACATTGGGAAGGATGTTGTCCATTTCGTTCTTTGCGGTATTTCTGTCATAGTCAGCATCGATGACTGCGGCTTCCGTCAGGTTCAGGCCTGCCGCTTTCATGGCGTTCAGAGCGCCTTCGGTGCGGAGCGTCGTGTGTACAAGGCCGTCTGTTCCGCGAAGCAGGAGATAGGAGACGTCGGTTTTGCCCTCTTTTTTGAAGTACTCCGCCAGGTATTCGCCCTGATATTTTCCGGAGGTGTTCTCGTCGGAGGCAACAGCCGCCGCGTTTTCACTAAGGACACTGTAATCGCTGGGAACGCGGTTGACGAAGACAACTTTCATGTCGCCGGCGGCCTCGATGCAGGCCTGCGCTTCCTCTGCGGCGTTCAGATTGATGAGAACGGCGTCATTTCCTTTGTTTTTCGCTGCCTCGACGCAGTCGATCATCTTCAGCGAGTCGGTGCCGGCATAAAATACATCGATCGCGACATTTTTTTCATCCGCCGCTTTCTTTACGGCGTCCTCCAGAAGTCCGAGATACTCGTCCCTGGTGGATACTACATATGCCATCTTGTAAGTCTTGCCGGTGGTTGCGGCGCTCACTTCGCTGCTGCCGCAGCCGGTCAGAAGGCTCATGCCGGACACTGCACAGATCATTCCTGCGAGAACTCTTTTCACGGTTTTATTCATCATCATTTTCTTTTCCTCCCTTAAGATTTTTTGTTTGAGTGGAAGATGTTTTTTTGTTTTGTTATGTCTCGATTATAGTCCCCGGAAAACGGGAGTTTTAGTGGGTTTCCTGCCGGAAACTATACAAAAAGCGACAAAACAGAAATTGCCCCGAAACCGCGTATTGAAAGGAAAAAATTAGTGTTATCCGCCAGAAGATGCGCTATAATATAACAAAACGGACATCAAAATAGGAGAATCAGTATGATTATCTATTCCAAGCAGCAGCTCAAGCTCGGCGACGACAGCGAGGAACTTCTGTCCGAGGATTCGGGAGGACTCCCCTTTGTCTGCCACTACGACGAGAGCCGGCTCTTTACCGGGCAGCACATACCCTGGCACTGGCACGAGTGGATCGAGCTGAACTTCCTGGAGGAGGGATCCTATACCATCCGCACGCCGGAACAGACCATGGAAGTGGGGCAGGGCGAAGCCGTCTTTATCAACAGCAACGTCATTCACTGCTATGACTTCCCGCAGGAGGTCAATTACTATTCCTATACCTGTGACAGCCGGTTTCTTGCGGGAGAGTACGGGAGTTATCTGGACACCAAGTATTTTGCCCCGATCCTGCGCTCCAAAAATCTGCCCCTGGTCCACATCAGGCCCGATTCGGCAAGAGGGATCCGGATGATCGGGTATCTTCTGGAGATCACGGACGCGCTGCGGGACGAGCCTCACGGCTATGAATTTGTCGTCCGCGACCGCATGAGCCGCTTCTTTATGCTGCTGCACGAGGAGGTGGAGGGCATCCTGAAAAGCGAGGGAGCGACAAGCGAGCGGGACATGGAACGCATGAAGCAGATGCTGCAGTTTGTCTACGGGCACTACATGGAACAGATCGGGCTCCCGGAGATCGCGGCGGCCGCGGGGATCAGTCCAAGGGAGTGCACGCGTTGCTTCAAGAGGTCCATCGACAAGCCGCCCATCCGTTTCCTGATCGAGTACCGGGCGCAGATGGCGGCCATGAAGCTGACCAGGACCAACGAGAGTATCTCGGGGATCGCGGAGGAGTGCGGCTTTTTATCGGACAGCTATTTCGGGAAAGTGTTTAAGGAGATTTACGGGTGTACGCCCAGGGAATACAGGAAGTAGAGGATGGCCGGGACCTGCCTTTGAAGCATATTGAAGGAAAGGCAGGTGGGGTAGTATCCAGGCCCTCTTTATGATAAAATACTGAAGAATTATCAACGATCAAAAGTACGGAGGTACTAAGTGGGACTGTTTGACTTTTTCAAAAAGGCCGACATCAACGCCGGCTACAGAGAATTCCGCTCTCTCAAGAGAGCGATGCTCGTGGATGTCCGCGAGCCGGCCGAATACAAATCGGGTCACCTTCAGGGCGCCCGCAATATTCCCGTGGACAGCATCGAGAAGGCAACGTCCGGCATCCAGGACAAGGACATGCCGCTCTTCGTCTACTGCCTGAGCGGTGCGAGGGCCAGAAAAGCCGTCTCCAAGCTGACAAAGATGGGGTACACAAACGTTAAGAGCATCGGTGGGATCAACGACTACACCGGAAAACTTGTAAAATGAGATCAGGGAGGTAATACTATGGCACTGGAAAAAGGAATGAAGAATACCGTTGTGATCAAAGTCACGGACGCAATGTGCGCAGACCGTCTCGACAGCCAGCTCCCCCAGGTGGATCTGCCCCACGTCTTCTCGACGCCCAGCATGATCAATCTCATGGAGCTCACCTGCGCTGACCTCATGAGCAAGAACCTCGAGGCCGGCAAGGGCTCCGTCGGCATGGCTGTGGATGTAAAGCATTTTGCCGCGACCGCGGAAGGGGAAGAGGTCAGATGCGAAGTGGAGATCGCCGAGATCGACGGCAAAAAGGTCCTCTTCAACGTGGCCGCTTTTGACAAAAACGGACAGATCGGCGGCGGCACCCACAAGAGAGCTGTCATCACCAAAAGGTAAGGAATGAGTATGCAGTACAGAAGCGATCGGGAAGGAAAGCAGCTGTCTGTGCTGGGTTTTGGCTGCATGCGCTTTACGAGAAAGGGCGGCAGCATAGACTTGGAGAAGGCCGAACAGGAGATCCTGTCGGCCTTTCATGCAGGCGTCAACTACTATGATACCGCGTATATCTACCCCGGGAGCGAGGCTTTGATCGGGGAGATCTTTGCGCGCAATCACATCCGGGACAAGGTCAATATCGCAACGAAGCTCCCCCAGTATCTGATCGGGAGCAGGGCTGCGCTGGACAAGTATTTTGACGAGGAGCTCACACGCCTGAAGACCACCTACGTGGATTACTACCTGATGCATCACCTGACGGACGTGGCCATGTGGGAGAAACTCAAGGATGTCGGCATCCTGGACTGGATCCGCGGCAAAAAAGAGACCGGCGCCATCCGCAATATCGGCTTTTCCTATCACGGCAACACTGAGAATTTTCTGAAGATCCTGGACGACTACGACTGGGATTTCTGCCAGATTCAGTATAATTATCTGGACGACGTCTCCCAGGCGGGCGAAGCCGGCCTGAAGGCGGCCGCCGCAAAGGGGATCCCGGTCGTCATCATGGAGCCGCTCCGGGGCGGAAAACTGGTCAATATGCTCCCCGAAAAGGCAAAGGCTGCCATGCGGGAGAGCGGGCGCAGCTGGTCGCCGGCGGAGTGGGGCCTGCGCTGGCTCTATGACCAGCCGGAGGTCACGGTGGTCCTGTCCGGGATGAATTCCATAGAGATGGTGGAGGAGAACTGCAGGATCGCGGATCAGGCGCTCCCGGGCCATTTTACCGATGCGGACCGGGCGGTCCTGGAGGACGTAAAGAAAGCCATCCGGGCCAATGAGAAGGTCAGCTGCACCGGCTGCCGCTACTGCATGCCCTGTCCCAAGGGCGTGGACATCCCCGGGATCTTCCGCTGCTACAACGAGATGTTCATTGAGTCAAAGAGAGAGGGGCGCTTTCATTTTGCCCAGACCGTCGGCATGACCAAGGAGCCGGCCTTCGCGACTCAGTGCGTGCAGTGCGGCCTGTGCGAAAAGCACTGTCCGCAGGACATTCCCATCCGGGAGAAACTCAAAGAGGCCGACAGGGCGCTTCGCCCCCTGCCCTACAGGATCGGCATCGAGCTTGCAAGAAAGATCATGTTCCGGGAGAGAAAAGCATGACACAGATCGAGAGACTGCGTGAAGTCGTACAAAAGCTGCGGGCAGAGGACGGCTGTCCCTGGGACAGAGCCCAGACCCACACTTCCTTAAAGCCTGAATGCATAGAGGAGGCGGCGGAAGTCATCTGCGGGATCAACATCCTGGAGGAGACCGGAAATCCCGACAATCTGCGGGAAGAACTGGGGGACCTCCTTCTGCAGGTCATGTTCCACGCCTGCATCGCGGAGGAGGAAGGCCTGTTCTCTTTCGAGGATGTGGCAGAGACCGCCGCTGACAAAATGGTGCGCCGCCACCCGCATGTCTTTTCCGGCCGTGTATTCGAATCCGACGAGGCGCGCCACGCCTCCTGGGAGGAGATCAAGAAGAAGGAAAAAGCGGGGAAGGAGTGGCAGGAGCCATATCTGAAGGCAGCCATGGAGGAGGCGCAGGCGCTGATCGAAGTGGCGAAAAAGCGAAAGGGATTTGCATAAGGATCGAAAAAGGGACTGCAGCATAAAGCGGAAAGCGAATTCTTTCCGCCTAATGCGGCAGCCCCTTTTGTTTCTTTACAGTTTTCATTCGAGCCCGATAGCTTCATCGAGTCCCAGCATGATATTCATGTTCTGCACGGCTGCGCCGGAGGCGCCCTTGCCGAGATTGTCGAACAGCGCCGTGACGCTCGTGTGGTCCTTGTGGCCGCAGACGATCAGCTTGAGGTGGTTGGTGCCCGCCAGCTCGTCGGCATAGATCGTGGAGGGATTGGCGCCATAAGGAAGCACGCTGACGAAATGGGCGTTTCTGTAGTAGTCCTGCAGCATCTCGCAGACTTTTGCCGCGTCGGGGGCGTCGGGCAGCATATAATTGTGCAGCATGATGGTCGTCGCCATGCCCTTGTAGTAGTCGTCTACTACGGGCAGGAAGACCGGCGCGTGGTGCAGTCCGCAGACCTTCTGCATCTCGGGAAGATGCTTGTGGCGGAGCGTGAGGCCGTAGATGCCGGGCGCATCCAGTCTGGGATTCCTGTCCGCTGCCTCATAGTCCGCGATCATCTTTTTCCCGCCGCCGGAATAGCCGGTGAGAGAGAAGCAGGTAAAGGGATAGGAGGCGGGCACGACACCCATGCGCACTAAGGGCGCCGCACTGGAGATAAAGCCCGTGGCGTGGCAGCCGGGATTGGCGACACGCTTACTGTGGGCGATGGCCCAGCGCTGGGCAGGGGACACTTCCGGGAAGCCGTAGGTCCACTCGCTGTCGGTCCTGTGGGCGGTGGAGGCGTCGATGACGCGCACGTCGGGGTTCTCGATCAGGGAAACGGCCTCTCTCGCGCCCTCGTCGGGAAGACACAAAAAGACGATATCCGCCGCGTTGAGGAACTTGCGCCGCTCCTCGTTATCATGCCGCTTGTCCTCGTCTATGCGCAGCATCTCGAGGTCAGGGCGCGCCCCGATCCGGTCGTAGATCTGCAGGCCTGTGGTGCCGCTCTGGCCGTCTATGTAAACTTTGATCTTACTCATGATGTTTTCCTCTTTTCACTACTGTCTTTTTACGTTAATGCCTATCATACCACACTTGGGGCGCACCCGCATTACCGTATTTTGTTGTATTTGCGGGACGTTACTGCTATAATAACTCCGTTTCTGAAAAGGAGAAGAGCGCTATGAGAGAAAAAGAAAACCTGACTTTACTCGGAAATCATCACAACCAGTATAAAACGGATTACGATCCCGGTATCCTGGAGTGCTTCAGCAACAAGCATCCGGGCAACGACTATTTCGTCAAATTCAACTGCCCGGAGTTCACGAGCCTGTGCCCGATCACGGGGCAGCCGGACTTCGCCAACATCATCATCTCCTATGTCCCGGACGAGAGGCTTGTGGAGAGCAAATCCCTTAAGCTTTACCTGTTTTCCTTCCGGAACCACGGCGACTTCCATGAGGACGTGGTCAACATCATCATGAAGGACCTGATCCGCCTTCTGGATCCCAAGTACATCGAAGTCTGGGGAAAATTCCTGCCCAGAGGCGGTCTGTCCATCGACCCCTACTGCAATTACGGCAAAAAAGGCACCCCCTGGGAGAAGGCAGCCTGGGACCGCCTCGCGCAGCACGACATGTACCCGGAGAAGGTGGACAACCGGTAAGAGCAGCCAGAAGATGAACAAACGCAAGGAAGTATTGCGCTCTCTGATCCTGCTCTCGGTCCCGACCGTGATCGAGCAGATCATGAGCACACTCATGCAGTACGTAGATACAGCAATGGTAGGACATCTCGGAGAACAGGCCACGGCAGCGGTAAGCACGACGACCGCTGTGACGTGGCTTGTTAATTGTGTGCCGCTCGCCCTGTCCACGGGGACGCTGGCGCTGCTCTCCCGGGCAAACGGGGCCGGGAACCGGGAGCAGATGCGGCGCCTCGCCGGGCAGTCCGCTTTCCTGACGCTCACGGTCGGCACCGGGCTCATGCTTCTGTGCCTTATCCTTTCCCCTTTCATTCCGGTCTGGATGGGCGTGGACGAAGCCGTGCAGGGGCCGGCAGGCCGCTATTTTTTCATCGTCAGCCTGACGCTGGTGCTGCGCACGGCCATGTATGTTTTCGGCGCCGCGATCCGGTCCACCAAGAACACCCGCCTGCCCATGCGGATCAACCTTGCCTCCAACGTCCTCAATGTCATCCTGAACTATATCCTGATCTACGCCGCCGGGCTGGGCGTGTCGGGCGCCGCGGCTGCCACAGCCATAGCCTATGGTTCTGCAGGCCTTGCGATGACGGCGGCGGCTTACCGCACGGAATCGCTCCGATGGTCGCTTAAGGATATGAAACCGGACCCGGCTTACCTTCCGCATTTCGGAAAGATCAGTCTCCCCGCGCTGGCCTCGTCGGCGGCCTCGTGCCTGGGATATGTCTTTTTTGCCGGCATGGTCGCGGGGATGGGAACCGTTACTTTTGCCGCGCATTCCATCGCCGTAAACGCGGAGGAACTCTTTTACGTCCCGGGCTACGGCCTGCGGACCGCCACGTCCTCCCTGATCGGAAACGCTTTGGGAGAGGGAGACCGCGCGAAGCTCAGGGCCACGGAGCAGCTGAGCATCCGGATCACGCTGCTGATGATGCTGCTCAGCGGGATCATTCTCTACGCCGCGGCTTACCCGCTGATGCGTCTGTTCACCATCAGCGAGGAAACGGCGCAGCTGGGCGCGCAGATGCTGCGCCTCGTGGCTTTCACGGAGCCGTTTTTCGGCCTGATGGTCGTGCTGGAAGGGATCTTTTACGGAAAAGGCCAGACGAAGGGCGTCTTTTTCATAGAGACGGGGAGCATGTGGGGCGTCCGCATCCTGCTCACGTTCCTGGTCGTAAAGGTGTGGAAACTGGGGCTGCGGCAGGTGTGGTACTGCATGATCGCGGACAATATCTGTAAGGCGGTGCTCCTCTTCCTGCTTTATAAAAGGGGGAAGGGGGGCTGCTAGGTCGGCGGTTTTCTTCCTTCAATCCTCCAGATACATATCTCTGAAACACTTCAGCCCCGCCGCATTCACGCCATACTCCTTGTCCATGAAATTCTCATAGCTCCCGTATCTTTCTTGGATCTCCGAGATCAGCATATCGGCCGATTCGGGCAGCACGCCTTCAAATATGGTCAGAAATGATCGCGCACTGTCCAGGCGGCTGGAAATGACGTCATACCGCTTCAGGAGATCGTCCAGTCCCTCCTTCCGGTACTCATTGCTCAGAAGATAGTCTTTTTTAACGAGTTCCTCGGGAACCCCGAGAGCGAGCAGGATCAGCATGGCCGCGATGCCTGTCCGGTCTTTGCCGTTGGAGCAGTGAAAGAGCATGGGCACTCTGTTGTCCAAGAGGCAGTCGAACATGAACTGAAAGGCCTCGTTGGTAAAGGCTAGAGAAGCCGTGTAGGAGGCGACCAGGACGTCGATCGGATTGCCTCGCTGCTCCTCGTCGAAAATAAGCCCCAGTAGCTCTCCGGGCGAGTTCAGATCCTCCAGTATATTCTGAAAGGCGGCGCACTTATTATAGTAGGCGGCGCCTTCCACGGCGGGATCCGGCCTTTTCTCCACGCCTTTTTCCGCGCGCAGGTCCAGAATGGTCCTGAGTCCGAGAGCCTTCACCGGTGCCATTTCCTCCTCGTCAAAAAAGGCAAGCGCAGAGCTCCTGAACAAAAGCCCCCGCTTCACCTTTCTCCCATCCTGTGTCGGGAGTCCGCCCAAATCTCTTATATTCAATTCCCTTGGAAGCTGGTCGATCGTTTCGTATGTCGGCATCTCTCGTCCCCGTTCGGCTGTAACTGTTAATGATGAATTTTATCTTATCATTGCCCTGTTAGGGAAGCAACTTGTGCCGAAGAGAAGAGGGGGCAAATAACATAAAAAACCATACCTTGATTTGATAGGAAGTGGACTTGACAGACGCTTTTCGCCTCAGGGAGATGTACAGGGGCAGACCGTCTTTGAACGAGCGGAAAAGAGCCACTTAATAAGCCGCCGTCTTCACAGGAGACAGCCGCCGCAGCTCCTGCGGCGGCTGAGCGCGCTTGTCTGAGCCGGGCATTCATCAGAATGCACGGCGAGTTTGCGAAGCGTTCTCCTGTGAAGGCGGCGGCGAATTTAGTGGCTCTCCGCGAGTGGCCTGACGGTCTGCCCCTGTACATTACCTTATCAAAAAAGAAAAGCGTCTGCCCAGCCCATCATCCCATCTCAACTTCAACTTTATATCCTCTCTTGCCTTCTGTCAAAGGCACAGTATTTCCCTCAACCGGCACTCCGTCGACGACCAATTTCCGCACCCCCTTCTCCACATGATCAGGGTTAGATACGGAGATGTGATATGTTGCGCCCCGATAGAAGCGGGTGACCTCGAAATCTCCGAAGTCCGCGGGAACGCACGGATCGATCCGCAGGCCGGACAGCGTGGGATATATGCCGAGGATGTACTGGGAGATATCTACAAAGGTCCAGGCGGCCGTGCCGGTCAGCCAGCTGTTCTTGCCCTCGCCGAAACGGGGGGCGTCCGGCCCCGCGACCATCTGGGAATAGACGTAAGGTTCGGTGCGGTGGATCTCGCTGAAGGCCTCCACACAGGAAGGGCATGTCTTCCAGTAGATCTCAAAGGCGCGGCTTCCCCGCCCCAGGACGGTCTCGGCGATGGAGACCCAGGGATTGTTGTGGCAGAAGATGCCGCCGTTTTCCTTGTAGCCCGGCGGGTAGGAGGAAATCTCACCAAGCTCCAGGTGGTAGCGGGTGTAGGTCGGCGCAAGCAGCGCTATGCCGTACTTGGAGTCAAGGCGCGCCCGCACGCTGTCAAGCGCCCGCTGCGCCTCGCTGGAGCGGGTGCCTACGCCGGCAAGGACGCAGAAGCCCTGCGGCTCGATATAGATCTGTCCCTCTTCGCACTCCCTGGAGCCCACTTTTTTTCCGTAGGCGTCGTAGGCACGCAAAAACCACTCCCCGTCCCATCCATCTGCCAGGATGGTCTTGGTCATTTCCTCGCGCGCCGCCAGGACCTGGTCCGCTTCCGCGTCCAGGCCGGTCAGCCTGCACAGATCGGCGTATTCCTGCGCATATTTGACGAACATGCCGGCGATAAAGACCGATTCGGCGACGGGCCCTTCGCTGGGGCCTGAGGTCTGGAAGGACTCGCCCGAGTGTTCGGAGAAACAGTTCAGGTTCAGGCAGTCGTTCCAGTCGGCGCGGCCGATCAGGGGAAGGCCGTGCGGGCCAAGGTGGGTCAGGGTATAACGGATGCTGCGGCGAAGGTGTTCCATCAGGGGCTGCGCCTTGTCCGGGTCATTGTCGAAGGGGACGGATTCCCGCAGGATGGAGACATCCCCGGTCTCGCGGATGTAGGCGCTTACGGCCGCGACGAGCCAGAGCGGATCGTCGTTAAAACCGCTGCCGATGTCGGAATTGCCGCGCCCCGTGAGAGGCTGGTACTGGTGATAGGCGCTGCCGTCCTCGAACTGGGTGGACGCGATGTCGATGATACGCTTTCTGGCGCGGTCCGGGATCAGGTGGACGAAGCCCAGGAGGTCCTGGCAGGAATCGCGAAAACCCATCCCGCGCCCGATGCCCGACTCATAGTAGGAGGCGCTGCGCGACATATTGAAGGTGACCATGCACTGGTACTGATTCCAGATATTGACCATGCGGTCCACCTCGGGACGGCTGCTCTTCACGCGGCAGCGGGAGAGAAGATCACCCCAGCGGCGGTTCAGTTTCGCGAATGCGTCCATAACGGAATCGCGCGTGTGATATTTGGCGATCAGGGCGCGGGCGCGTTTTTTGTCGATCACGCCGTAGGACTCCCATTTTTCATCCGCAGGGTTCTCGACAAAAGAGAGCTGGAAAACAAAGGCCCTGCTCTCGCCGGGGGCGAGTGTCAGGTTGATCTGGTGTACGCCGACGGGATACCAGCCGCTGGCGACGGAGCCGCTGCAGGCGCCCTTTTCCACAGCCTGCGGGAGGGCGGGAGAGCGGTATGCCCCGATGAAGGAATCGCGGTCGGTGTCAAAGCTGTCGATCCCGGAATTGACCGAGAAGACGGCGTAGTGACTGCGGCGCTCCCGGTACTCCGTGCGGTGATAGATCGCGGCGTAATCCAGTTCGTCGTAACGGACGCGCGGGTCCGGGGCCGGTTTTTTGAGGCCCGTGATCGCAAAGCCCAGATTGCTCTCAATCTCCACCTCGCCAGTGCTGAGATTTCTCTGGTAATTCTTCTGGTCGTCGTCCGCGTCCCAGAGGCACCATTCCACGTAGGAGAAAAGGGTGAGCTTCTTTTCATTCTCCGCATTGTTGGTGAGTGTAAGGAGCATCAGCTCACAGGGATCTCCCGGGGGAACGAACTGGAGCAGATCGCAGGACACGCCGTTTTTGGCGCTGCGAAAGCGGGTGTAGCCAAGGCCGTGCCGGCACTCGTAGGAATCGAGCTCCGTGCAGGAGGGCTTCCAGCCGGGATTCCAGACGGTGTCCCCTTCCTTTACGTAAAAATACCGCCCGTTGCAGTCGTAGGGCATATCGTTGTAGCGGTAGCGCGTGATCCGAAGGAGCCTTGCGTCTTTATAAAAAGAATAACCGCCGCCCGTATTGGACAGGATCGTAAAAAAGTCTTCGCTTCCGAGGTAGTTGATCCAGGGGAGGGGGGTCCTGGGCGTCGTGATGACATATTCGCGGTTGCTGTCGTCAAAATATCCATATTTCATGTCGGTGCTCTCTCCTCACACGCGATGCTGCCCGGACATACGGGCGCCAGGGTAAAAAATGTTCTTAAATCGAATTATATAAGGTATAAAACGGGCGGACAATCGGAGGAATGCATTATTTTCCGAAAACGATTTAGTGAAAAATGCATAATACACGGCTGCGAGTTTACGATTCTGCACAATTAACAGCATTAAAATCTGTTAAAACCTGCCAAGATTGCTATTATTGTGTAAAAATTCGAAAATCGGGGTTGAAAATTCTTGTAATTGATCTATTATAGAATTACAAAAACGTTTACGTAAAACAGAAGCACGTTACCAGAGTCAAAACAGAAATGAAAAGAGGTGAAGCTGTTGATCTCCATGAAAGAATTGGCAGCTGCCTGCGGTGTTTCGATTGCGACAGTGAGCAAAGCGCTGAACGACCAGAAGGACGTCAGTGCCAAAACCAAGGAGAGGATCCGGAAGAAGGCCAGAGAGCTCGGATATTTCCCCAACTCAGCAGCCAAGGCGCTGAAGACAAACCGCACCTATAATATAGGCGTTCTTTTCATCGACGAAGCGCAGAGCGGGTTGACGCATGATTACTTCGCGCATATCCTGGACAGCTTTAAGAGGAAGATTGAGGAGAGCGGATATGATCTGACGCTTTTTGGCGGAGCCGGAAACTTCGAGAGGCCCATGACCCTTCTGGAGAGGACCCGGTACAGAGGTTTTGACGGCGTTGTGATCGCCTGTATCGACTTCAGCGATCCGCAGGTGCTGGAACTCGTAAACAGTGATGTGCCGGTGGTGACCATCGACTACATCTACAACAACAGGATCGCGGTCATGTCCGACAACGTAAAGGGCATGCGGGACCTGCTCCAGTATGTATACCGGCAGGGGCACAGGAAGATCGCCTATATTCACGGGGCGGACTCCTCTGTCACGAAGTCGAGGATCTCCTCCTTTTATACCACCGCCTCACAGCTGGGGCTGGATATCCCGGAGGAGTACATCAGGGAGGCAGCTTACCGCAGTACGGAGGAGGCACGCCAGAGAACGGAGGAACTGCTCTCGCTGCAGGACCCTCCGACCTGTATCCTCTATCCGGATGATTTCGCCATGATCGGCGGGATCAATGCGATCCGGGACCGCGGCATGAGCATTCCGGACGATATCTCCATCGCGGGCTACGACGGACTTGGGATCGGCAGACACATGTCCCCGCCTTTCACGTCCCTGTGGCAGGATACGGATACCATAGGAAAGTACGCCGCGGACAAACTGATCGAACTGATCGAACACCCCCGTTCCACGATCATTCAGCCGCTCATCGTAGAGGGAAGCCTGATCGAGGGCGGAACGGTAAAGCAACTGGTGTAACCTGACGTAACACAGTAAAGACTCACAACCCGCAATGGTGCGGGCTGCAATAAAAGGGAGGTTTTACAATGAAAAAACGTACTATCAGTGTAATGCTCGCTGCAATGATGGCAGCAGGTGCTCTGGCAGGCTGCGGCGGCGGAGCAAGTTCCGGTTCCAGTGCGGCGCCGGCTAAGGAGGAAGAGGCACCTGCAGAGGAAGAGGCTCCTGCAGAGGAAGAGGCGGCAGCTGAGGAGAACGCCGCACTGGCAGAGGCGCCCGCAGGCAAGGTCCTGAATATCTATTGCTGGAACAATGAGTTTGCAAACCGCATGATGGACCATATGCCCGGTTACGAAGTCAATGACCCCAACGACTCCACGAAGGGCGGAAAACTCGGCGACATCTTAGTGAATTTTGTCGTGACGGACAACCAGGACAACGCTTATCAGAACAAGCTGGACGAGGCGCTCCTGGGCGCTGCGGACGCCGCAGAGAACGACCGGATCGATATGTTCCTGATCGAGGCCGATTACGCCATGAAGTACACGGACGCCGATGCTGACGTCGCGATGCCGATCGCAGACCTTGGCATTACGGAGGATGATCTCTCCAAGCAGTATGAATACACCAAAGAAGTGGTGACCGATAAGAACGGCGTCCTTCGCGCGACCTCCTGGCAGGCATGCGCAGGCGGCCTGATCTTCAACAGGGCCATCGCTAAGGAAGTTCTGGGCACGGATGATCTGGAAGCTGTACAGGCAGCCGTGGCAGACTGGGATACCTTCAATGCGACCGCACAGAAGATGAAGGATGCGGGATACAAGATGACCGCGACCGTCAACGACACCTTCCGCGTATATTCCAACAACGTATCCGGCAAATGGGTACAGGACGGCAAGATCGTCGTGGACGACAACGTGAAGAAATGGGCAGAGGACTCCAAGGTCCTCGTGGACGCGGGCATGACCACCACAGCTCCTATGTGGCAGGATGACTGGAACAAGGGCTTCAAGGCACCCGGCGACACCTTCTGCTACTTCGGACCCGCATGGCTGATCAACTTCTCCATGGGGAATGCGCCCGACAAGGAAGATGACGGTTCCATCGCACACGCCGGCGGCTGGGGCCTTGTAAACGGACCGCAGGGCTACAACTGGGGCGGTACATGGATCTGCGCTGCACAGGGCACAGACAATGCCGATACCATTAAAGAGATCATGCTTGCCATCACCACCAATGACGATGTCATGAAGGACATCGCGGTGAAAGACGCCGACTGCGTCAACAACAAGAATGTCCTGGCTGACCTCGCGAGCGACGAGAGCTTCGGACATCCCATCCTCGGCGGCCAGAACCCTTATCAGATGCTGGCAGACGGCGCTGAGAAGATCGACATGAGCAATATCTCCGAGTACGATCAGGCCTGCGTCGAAGAGTACCAGAACGCGATGAAGAACTATTTTGACGGCAACGCGACCTATGACGAAGCGCTCGCGCAGTTCATGAAGGCCGTCGGCGAGAAGCACCCTGAACTGGCACAGTAAGCCGGAAGGGGAAACGCAGTAAGATGAGAAGCTGAACGGATGACCCGGGGAGGCCTGCCGCCAGAAGGGCAGGCCTCCTTTTTAAAAAGGTGAACAGGAATGAATAAAACGGTGCACAAAAGCAATCATCTCAACAAACATAACCGGTGGGGCTATTATTTCCTCATACCGTTCGTCGTCATTTTTGTCGTCTTTCAGCTGGTTCCGCTGATCAGTACGATTTACAACAGTTTTTTCGAGAACTATATGAGCGGACTCAAGCAGGTCGGGCCCCGTTTCGTCGGTTTTGCCAATTTCAAGGCCCTGATCAGCAGCGGCGATCTGTTTGTGTATTTTAAGAATACCATGATCATGTGGGCCCTCGGATTTGTGCCGCAGATCCTGGTCTCCCTCCTTCTGGGCGCATGGTTCACGGATCCCGCCCTGCGGCTTAAGGGACAGCGCTTTTTTAAGACCGTGATCTATCTGCCCAACCTCATTATGGCGTCCGCCTTCTCCATGCTCTTTTTCACCCTGTTCAGCGACAGCGGCCCGGTGAACTCGATCCTGCTTCAAATCGGGGTCCTGTCAAAGGCGTTCAAATTCATGTCGAACGTCTGGAGCGTCAGAGGGCTTGTGGCCATGATGAACTTTCTCATGTGGTTCGGCAACACGACCATCCTTCTGATGGCGGGCATGATGGGAATTGACCAGTCGCTCTTTGAGGCGGCGGAAGTGGACGGCGCGTCGGCGCGCCAGATCTTTTTCCGGATCACGCTTCCCCTCCTTCGCCCCATCCTGATCTATGTCATGATCACTTCCCTGATCGGCGGCCTGCAGATGTTCGATGTGCCGCAGGTCCTGACCAACGGCAAGGGCGATCCGATGAGAAGCTCCATGACCCTGATCATGTATCTGAATAAGCATCTGTTCAGCAAGAACTACGGTATGGCCGGCGCACTTTCCGTCATCCTGCTGATCATCACCGGCATCCTGAGCATCATCGTATTCAGGGTCTCCGCTGCGGATGAAGTCAGGGGCGGCAGACATCGTGACAGGGATAAACTTGTAAAGGAGGAGGAATCGTGAGCAACAAAAAAACTGCTAAAAATACGAATTCGGTACACGGCAGGAGAGCCGTCGCCTATATCGTGCTGATCCTTCTCACCTTCCTGTGCCTGGTATGGTTTTACGTGCTCTTCATCAACGCGACGCGGTCCAACGCCCAGCTCAAGAGCGGATTTACGCCCTTCCCCGGCAAGTATCTGCTCCGCAACCTGCGCAACCTTTTTAACGGTCCTACGCCCGTCATAAGGGGCATGCTCAATTCCCTGGTGATCGCCGGATGCAGCGCTGTGCTGAGCGTATACTTTTCGACGATGACGGCCTTTGCCATCCACGGCTATGAGTTCCGCGCAAAGAGACTGATCTTCACATTCATTCTGATGATCATGATGATCCCCACACAGGTCAGCGCGCTGGGTTTCATCCGCCTGATGGGAAAGATGAAGCTGACAGATACCTATATCCCGCTGATCCTTCCTTCAATCGCAGCGCCTGTTACCTTCTTTTATATGAAGCAGTACATGGACGCAAACCTTCCGGCCTCCCTTATTGAGGCGGCCAGGATTGACGGGGCAGGAGAACTGAAAATCTTCAACACGATCGTGCTGCCGCTCATGAAGCCGGCGATCGCCGTGCAGGCCATTTTCACTTTCGTGGCCAGCTGGAACAACTACTTCACGCCCAACCTGATCATCAACAGCAAGATGAAGAAGACGCTGCCCATCCTCCTGGCAGAGCTTCGAAATTCCGACTGGAAGACATTTGACATGGGGCAGGTGTACGCTATGATCGCGTTCGCGATCTTCCCGGTCATTGTGGTCTACCTTCTGCTGTCCAGGTATATTGTGGGAGGGGTTACAGCTGGCGGAGTGAAAGAATAGCAGGGTGACGGGCCGCCCGAATGAATAAGCGCCTTGGGCGCGCTCAATGCGTTGCAGAACAGAAGCCGTATAATAAGTACCTTGGGCACTTTGAAGCGTTAGGGAAGGAGCCGTATATAAGTACCCTTGGGCACGCTCGCCTATACTCGCTCGTTCACGCTCCTATGAGCGTGAAAAGGCCCAGCGGGTTACTTATATACGACTCCTGCCGTGAAGGCAGAGAAGGCCCGGCGGATACTATATATACGGCTTCTTTTTTATGGAAGATATCATAAGTAAGAATAGGGAATCCGTGTGGGGGCGGACTCCTTTGAACGAGCTTTAGTCTGAGTTAGGGCGTCTGGGACGGAAGGCGGGGCCGCAGGGACGCGGGTCCCGCGTCCCTGCGTGGAGGGATGTTTGAGTCCTCCGGTCATCAGAGCGGAGGACGAGTTACCGACTTGCCCCGCCTTTCGGTCCAGAGGCCCTTAGGAAGACTTAGCGAGTGATCTGGAGGCCGCCCCCACACGGACTCCCGTACTCCATCCATCCTATGGGCGTGAAAAGGCCTGGCGGTTACTTATTATACGGCTCCTGTTATGAAGACAGAGAAGGCCCGGCGGTTACTTATTATACGGCTCCTGTTATGAAGACAGTGAAGATCCGGGGATACAATATATACGGTTCATGATTTCTGCCGACGAAAGTCCTCAAATCTTATATCCTTGTCGGTATGATATCCTGTCATACTGTTTTTACAGCCGGGCTCTCCTTGCATGGGAAAGCATTTCATACTGACGAAGTTCCAGAATATTTACTGCTTCGTCGGTTCGTGGAAGCGCCAGATATGCTTTAGACATGTGCCAAGACAGGAATCAAGGGATCATTCTCAAGTCATTTCCATTTTCTCTACCGACGAACAGCAGGAAGAAAACATATTGCGTAGGCAGAATCAGCGATTCCACCTCAAATCTCAAATCATTCCAGCCGATTGAGCCGTATATGAATGCCCCGCAGGGCCTTTGAGCGGCTTTAGGGCCGCGAATGAGCGAGCATAGGCGAGCGTGCCCAAGGGGCATTAATATACGGTTCCAATAACCCACAGGTGGTATGTTGACCTGGATTTATGTTAATATTATAAGCACAGTTCATATCAATGACGGAATGAAGAAGAAAGCAGATTGAAGTGATGCTAAGAAGTGCAGATTATAAAAACAGGAAAAAGGCCGCAAGGATGATTGCCGCCCTGACGGCAGTTGTTTTATGTCTTGATCTGACAGGGTGTGCCAGGATACAGGAGATGTTCCACCCGGATCAGGAGGAAGCCGCGGAGCAGGGAGAGGCTGCGGACAATGCGGCGGAAGAGAAGACCGGGGAGGCCGCGGCAGAAGGAGAAGAAGCGGCGCAGCAGGATGGAAAACAGAACGATGCGGAGAGCGTAAAGGACCCTTCCACCTCTTATACGCGCAAGGAAGGCGCGGTGCTCAATATCTTTACCTGGGACAGCTCCCTGCGCGGGATACTGCAGACCTACAACGACGAGTACGAGGAGCTGACCGCGGACGAGGGCAAGATGGACGGGGTCACGATCCGCTGGCATGAGATCGGGCCGGACGAATACCAGGAGGAACTGGACAAACAGCTCCTTCGCAACAATTATTTCGAAACGGACGACAAGGTAGATATCTATCTGGTGGACGGCGACAGCCTGTCCAAATACATCAACACGGAATTTTCAATGGATCTTGTGAAGGGGCTCGGTTTTTCCGAAAATACCCTGAGCGATCAGTTCCCGTTTACGGTGCAGGCCGCGACGAACGGGGACGGAATACTAAAGGGCGTGTCCTGGATCGCCTCGCCGGGCGTCTTTTTGTACAGGCGATCCATCGCGCAGCAGGTGTTCGGGACGGACGATCCGGCCACCGTGCAGGCTGCGGTCGAGGACTGGGACCAGTTCGCGGCTTCCGCTGCGACCGCCAACGCCAAAGGCTACAAGATGGTCTCGGGGATCGACGACTCCTATTACGCCTTCCGGGGCGCCTCCGAGCGGCCCTGGGTCCTGAACGGGGAAGTACTGCCGGACGAGAGCGCCCTTCGCTGGGCGGACCAGACGAGGGCTATCTATGCCGGCGGGTTTACCAACGATACCTTTTACAAGGGAAAGAACTGGATGCGGGACCTGGGCGTCACCGGGAACGTGCTGGGCTTCTTTCTCTCGGCTTATGAGATCCGGCAGCTGACTTCGGAGGACGGCGCGGGCGGATCGGGCGCCGGAATAGGGCTGCCCATCGTCAACTCGGATTCGACCGACGGGGGAGAAGCGCTGCAGAGCGGGCAGAATTCGGCCAGTTCGGAAGCCTCCAAGCTGGCTGCCCAGGCAAATCTGGCCTACGGCGATTATGCCATGTGCCTGGGACCTCAGGTCTACGCGCGGGGCGGGATCTGGATGATGGTCTCCCCGGACACGGACAACCCTGCCCTCGCCAAAAAACTCCTGGAATACATGGCGGGCGATACTGCCATGCTGGAGCAGCTTGCGCGGGACGGCCAGATCTTCACCAACTCCAGGACCGCCATGGTGAAGATGGCCAGGGAGCAGACGAATTCGGTCCTGTTCAACGACCAGAACCAGTTCGCGGTCTATCTGGAGTCGGCGGAAAAAGCGGCGGTCGGACCGACCAGCGTCTACGACAACAAGCTTGGCTACCTGTTCAGGAGGAGGATGAGTGATTACATCTACGGAAATATGAGCAGGGAAGAGGCGCTCGACTGGTTTTACACAAGGGCCTGGGAGGAATATCCCATCCTGAAGCCGGAAGACGCGCAGACACAGCGGTAAGCAAAAAAGAGGCGGAGTGGATGTCTATGGGTAAATGGAATGGTGGCAAAAGGGTTTGGCCGGTCCTTATGGGAATCTGCCTGCTGACGGCGGCTGTTTTGAACACCGGGTGCGGTGCGTCCCAGCAGGGCGCGCAGGGAGGCGCTGACGGGACGGGAACGGCCGTGGAACAGGAGGCGGACCAGGGGACTGCGCAGGGAGCCGACCAGGGGACCGCGCAGGGAGCTGACCAGGGAACTGCACAGGAAGCGGACCAGGGGACCGCGCAGGAGGCGGATACCGCAGGGCAGGGGCAGGATACTGCCGCGCCGCAGGGAGAAGTCCTGCATATATACTGTTTTAACGATATTTTCCGCAACCGGATGCAGGTCTATTATCCCGGCTACAAGAAGCTCAATTCCTACATGGGCATGGCTGGCGGCACCAAGATCGTGTGGCATCAGATCAGCGCCGAGGACGGGGACTACAGGGACGTCCTGCGGGAAAAACTGGAGGCACAGACAGCAGAAAGCGGCCAGACGGAGAGTGAGGACAGGATCGACCTGTTCGTGCTGGATGAACAGGATCTTCCGCTGTTCACGGACAGCGGCTATGCGCTGGATCTGACGGCGGATCTGGGGATCGCGGAGGAGGAGCTGGCGGACCAGTTCCCCTTTACAAGAGAACTTGCCAGAGACTCCGGGGGCGCGCAGAGAGCGGCCACCTGGCAGGTGATCCCGGGCGTTTTCGTGTACAGGCGTTCCATCGCGGAGCAGGTCCTGGGCACGGAGGAACCCGATGAAGTGCAGGAGAGGATCTCGGACTGGGAGCGTTTTGCCGAGGCGGCGCCCATGATGACGGCGCAGGGGTATTACATGCTCTCGGGATATCTGGACGCGTACAAGGCCTGTGCTGACGCCTCCGATACGCCGTGGGTGACGGACAATGTGATCCATATCAGCGACAGCCTCGACGAATGGATGACCATGGCCAACGACTTTACCAACCATGCGCTGCACAATCAGACGGACCTTCGGAGCGAAGAGTGGTACCGGGACCAGACCGGGGAGGGGAAAGTGTTCGGATTTTTCATTCCGGCCTGGAATATCCACTACACCATGCAGAACACCGTGACCGGTGAAGAGGACAACGACGAAGACAACGCCTACGGCGATTATGCCGTCTGCATGGGGCCCAGCTCCTATCACTGGGAGAGCCTCTATCTGGTGGGGGCGAAGGGAACGGACAACCCGGAGATGGTGGCGGATATCCTGCGGACGATGACGTGTAATAAAGACGTTATGCAGAAGATGACGGCGGAACTGATGGAGTTTACCAACTCCGTGAGCGGGATGGAGGAGCTGGCGCAGCCGGATAAAGAAGACCTCTTCCGCCAGGACCTTCTGGGCGGCCAGAACCCGATGCCCCTGTACGTGGAGATCGCCAAAAACCTGCATGTCCGGCCGGCGACGCCCTATGACACCGACCTCGATACGGGCTTTCAGGTGTGCGCCAGGGAATTCTTTACGGGAAAGATGACGAGGCCTTCCGCCATAGAATACTTCTATAAGGTGGCGGAGCAGAGGCATCCGGAGCTGTCTGGGCCTGAAGCTGAATAGAAAGTGGATGATCAGTCCCCGCCGTATATAAACAACCGCAGAGCTTTTAGCGAACTTTAGTTCGCGTGCTCAAGGTGTTTATATACGGCGGGGACTGACCTGAACAGTTTCTAGAGGATCATGCGCAGCTTCTCCGGCAGCAGGTCCACTGTGATGTGCGATGACTTGCAGGTGACCTCCCCGTCCGTATGCACCCAGAGCGGCAGCGCGGTCCTGATCTCCACGGTGTCCGAGCGCTCAACGTTCACGCCTTGGTACTTCAGGTGTCCGCCGTCGTAGGCGGTGGGGAAGATGCGGAAGAAGTTGAGCCGGTTGAGGTCGCCCGCCATCAGAGTGTCCAGCATGCCGTCGCTGGCGGACGCGTCCGGACAGAACCGGAAGCCGCCGCCCTCGTAACAGTGGTTCATGCAGACGGCAAACAGCATCCTTTTGATCAGCCGGGTCCGCCGGTTTGTTTTTTTGTTGGTGAAAATGATCTCCGCGGGCTTCATGGGAGCGGTCAGGATCAGCTTTACGGCATTGTAGAGATAGACCAACTGTCCCATGCGGATGCGGTTGAGCAGCTTTTTGAAGCGGGAGCCCTCCGCGCCCTGGCAGCAGGCCGCGTCAAAACCGATCCCCGCACTGATGTTGAAGAGCCTGGTATAAGGTGCGCCGCTCTCCGCCGCGGATGCCGCCTCGACGGGCATGTGCGTGAAGGGATCCAGGAGTTCTGTGCGGTTGTGAAAAGTCACCCTGCCTATGTCGCATTCCCGGACGACCTCCTCTTTGAGTATGGTCCGGATCAGCGCCTCCTGATCGGACGGCAGGCCCAGGTCCAGGGCGAGATCATTGCCGGAGCCGATGGGAATAAAACCGATCCTGGTGTGCGCAAAGTCACGGATCCCGTTCACGGCGCCGTTCATGCTGCCGTCGCCGCCCAGGATGACCAGTGTGCGGTCTTCGAGCGGTTCCGTTTTGCCGGAAGGATCCGTGAGGGAAGCGGCGATATCCTCGATGGAATGGGCGGCATCGGAAAAATGCGCTTCGTACTCCGCGCCGTTTGCGATCAGGCACCGCTCAATGGCCTCCCATTGGCGCAGCCCGCGGCCGGAGGAACTGGCGGGGTTGATAATACAGTGGAGCATACTATTCTCCCTCGGATAATACCTGTGGATGAGTTATGACTTTTTCCACTATTATTATATAGCAGAAATGAGGAATCAGACTATGAAAGTAAGAAAAGAAGATCTTATTCTGTACGCGGTCACGGACAGGACCTGGCTGAACGGCCGCTCCCTCCTCAGCCAGGTCAGAGAGGCCTTGGAGGGCGGCGCGACCTTCGTGCAGCTGCGCGAGAAGCATCTGGACCGCGAGCAGATCATGAAGGAGGCCGAACAGATCGGGGCGCTCTGCAGACAGTACAAGGTGCCTTTTGTCGTAAATGACGACGTGGAGATCGCCTTAAAGACCGGCGCGGACGGCGTGCACGTCGGGCAGGACGACATGGAGGCAGGCGATGTGCGGGCTATGATCGGTCCGGATAAGATCCTCGGGGTCACAGCTCACACCGTGGAGCAGGCGCTCCGCGCCCAGGAGAGAGGTGCGGATTATCTGGGGGTCGGGGCGGCCTTTCCGACCGGCTCCAAGGATGACACCAGCGTGATCAGCCATGAGACGCTGCGGGAGATCTGCAGCGCCGTGGACATCCCGGTGGTGGGCATCGGCGGGATCTCCATGGACAATGTTATGGCGCTGCGCGGGAGCGGCATCAGCGGGATCGCCGTGATCAGCGCTGTTTTTGCGAAGGAAGATGTCCGAAAAGCGGCGGCGGCGCTCAGGGCTAGGACGGAGGAGATGTTGGCGTGACAGAGGGGGGCGCCCGGAAAGGGGCAATTTTTGACGTGGACGGAACGCTCCTGGATTCCATGCCCATCTGGGAGGAAGCGCCCGCGAGATGGCTTTTGAGGAAAGGCGTGACGCCTCACGGAGACCTGGCGAAGGATCTGTTTAAAATGAGTCTTAGGGAAGGCGCCGCTTACATGAAGGAAAGCTATGGGCTTGCGGAGTCTCTTGATGAGATCATCGATGGCGTGACGGGCGTGATCCGGACGTATTACGAGCTGGAGGTGCCGCCCAAACCGGGGGCGGCCGGCTTTGTCAGGGAGTTGCGGGATCGGGGGATTCCCATGCTTCTCGCCACGTCGAGCGTAAAGGAATATGTGCGGGCGGCGCTTTCGCGGATCGGGATATGGGACTGTTTTGACGGGATCATTACAAGCGACGAAGCGGGCGCCGGAAAGACGGATCCGCAGATCTATCTGCTGGCGGCGCGTAAACTGGGACTGCCGCCGGGAGATATCTTCGTCTTCGAGGACGTGATCCACGCCGTGCGGACGGCCAACCGCGCCGGCTTTATAACGGTAGGCGTGTATGACAGGGCGAGCGAAGCGGACAACGCGGCCATGCGAAAGGAGTGCGCCATCTATCTGCATGAACTGACGGATCCGAATGGGTTTTTGCGCAATGACCGGCACGGCCAAATGTGATAAAATGTTTTTACAGACACCTGTTTTTCCACCGTTTGACTATTTCCCGGAAAAGGGGGCAGCAATATGAAAGACCAGAAAAACCGCATGGTAAACGATCGGGACTTCAGACAGGATCCCAACTACGTCGCGCCGGACAAGGAGAAGAAAAAACTCATCCTGCAGCTGGGAAATATGATCACAGACCGCTATCTCGCCAAATACACGAGCTCGCTGGATGTGGACGATCCCGAGTACTGGGCGCTGGACGAGGTGCTTACCAAGGAGGAGGCGCGCTTCCTTTTGAGCTTTAAGAAGCCGCGCGTTCCTTATGACATAGAGGATCTGGCCATGATGAACGGGATGTCCCTGTCAGAGACCAGAAAGATGGTGGATCATCTCGTCTGGGTGGGCATGATCGAGATGAACCGGGAGAACGCCGACCGCCACAAGCAGTACAATGTGCCCATTTTCGTACCCGGCTCGGCGGAGTTCATGATGATGAACGACGAGCTGACGGCCAAACACCCCAACCTTGCCACCTTCTTCAACCTCATGACGCAGATGCCTCTGGAGGGCGTCACGCCCATGATCCCGCCCGGAGGCGCCGGCGTGGGCATGCATGTCATCCCGGTGGAGAAGGCCATCGAGCATGAGAACGTTTCTGCCAGCGTGGAGCATATTTCCCACTGGCTGAGCAAGTACGACAAATATTCCATCGGTCAGTGTACCTGCCGCAAGCAGCAGACCATGCGCGGCGAGGGATCCGGTGAGATCAACGGGGAGTTCTGCATGGGCGTGGGCGACATGGCAGAGTACTGCGTCGACCGCGGCATGGGAAGATACATCACTTACAAGGAGGCCCTGGAGGTCCTGGAGCGGGCGGAGCGCCACGGCTTCGTGCACCAGATCACCAATATCGACGGGAGCGACAAGATCGTCGCCATCTGCAACTGCGCGCCCGGTGTCTGCAACGCCCTGCGCACCAGCCAGCTCTACAACACGCCCAACATGTCCCGCAGCGCCTATCGCGCTCACGTGGAGAAGGAAAAGTGCGTCGCCTGCGGCAAGTGCGTGGAGGTATGTCCCGTCGGCGCGGCCAAACTGGGCCAGAAGCTGTGCACAAAGAACGGGGAAGTGCGGTATCCGCTCACCCTTCTGCCGGACGAGACGGCATGGGGCCCCGATCATTGGAATGTCAACTATCGCGAGGACGCGAAGATCAACTGCTACGACACCGGCACATCCCCCTGTAAGACCGCCTGCCCCGCGCATCTTGCCGTGCAGGGCTATATCCGGATGGCCGCCGAGGGACGTTTCATGGACGCTCTCAAGCTGATCAAGCAGGACAACCCTTTCCCGGCCGTCTGCGGCGCCATCTGCAACAGACGCTGCGAGGACGAGTGCACCAGGGGAACGGTGGACGACCCCGTCGCCATCGACGAGATCAAGAAATTCATCGCCGCGCAGGAGCTGCATGCGGATAAGCGCTTTATCCCGATCTGCGAAAAGGATGACGGCGGCATGTGGGGGCCTGACTACAAGATGGCTGTCATCGGCGCCGGCCCCGCCGGCCTGTCTGCTGCCTACTACCTGCGGATCCGCGGATATGACGTGACGATCTTCGAGAAGGAGCAGAGGCCCGGCGGCATGCTCCTCAACGGCATCCCCTCTTTCCGGCTGGAAAAGGATGTGATCGAGGCTGAGATCGACGTGCTGCGCCAGATGGGCATAGAGTTCCGCTGCGGCGTCAACGTCGGCGAGGATATCACCATCAAGCAGCTGAAGGAGGAGGGCTACAAGGCCTTCTATATCGCCATTGGCCTGCAGGGCGGCAGAAAAGCCGGCGTGCCCGGGGAGGACGCTGCGGGCGTGGAGTCCGGCATTTCCTTCCTGTCCAGAGTCAACCAGGATCACAGCGTCCGCCTGGAGGGCGATGTGGTCGTCATCGGCGGCGGCAACGTAGCCGTCGACGTGGCAAGGAGCGCCAGACGCGTGACGGGCGGCAAGGTCACCATGCTCTGTCTCGAGAGCAAAAAAGAGATGCCCGCGGACCGCTCCGAAGTGAAGGAAGCGAAAGCGGAGGGCATCACGGTCATGAATGGCTGGGGACCTAAGGAGATCCTGACAAAGGGCGGCAAGGTGACCGGCGTCGTTTTCCGGAAGTGCCTGTCCGTCTACGACAGCAGCCATAAGTTCGCACCGCTCTACGACGAGGGGGAGACCGTCACGATCGAATGCTCCCATGTTCTGGAGGCGATCGGCCAGTCCGCGGTATACGGAAAGCTCTTTAAGGGGACGGACGTCCTGCTCAACAAAAACGGCACGATCAAACACAAAAAGAGCACGCTGGAGACGGCGGAGCCCGGGATTTTTGTCGGCGGCGACGTGGCGCACGGCGCGAAGTTCGCCATCGACGCCATCGCGGAGGGCAAAAAAGCCTGCGAGAGCATGCACCGCTACGTGCATCCCGGCCAGTCCCAGACCATCGCGCGCGACAAGCGGGAATTCATCGAGCTCAACAAGGACGACGTCGTCCTCGAGTCCTTTGACAACGCAAAAAGACAGGTCCCCGGCAGAAAGAACGGGGATCCCGCGGGAACCTTCGAGGATCTGCGCCTGCCCTTTACGGAGGAGCAGATCAAAAAGGAAGCGTCCAGGTGCCTTGGGTGCGGCGCTACGTTCGTCGACCTGAACCGCTGCATCGGGTGCGGTCTGTGCACGACCCGCTGCGAATTTGACGCCATCCACCTGAGCCGGGATATCCCCGAGGCCTCCCGCATGGTCGCCTGCGAGGACAAGCTCCCGGTGATCGCGGCCTACGCCGCGGAGCGCAGCTTCAAGATCTTAAAGAATTTCGGGAAGAAAAAGTGAACGACCGGGAACAGGCAGGCTGAAGCAATGCATGAGATGGGAATTATTCTGCATATGGCCAAAACGCTGGACGAGACGGCGCTGGAGCATCATATCACAAAGATCGGCTCCGTGACCCTGGAGGTGGGGGAAGTCTCGGGCATCATGACGGATCTCTTCGAGGACTGCTGGAACTATTTTAAGGTAAAGCATCCGGTCCTCAAGGAGGCGGAGCTCAGGATCGTGACCGTTCCCGCCGTCACCTACTGCGGAAATTGCGGGAAGACCTACGAGACCGTAAAGTACGGCAGGGAATGTCCCTTCTGTCACAGCGCCGAGACCTGGCTGATCGACGGAAATCAGTGCGTGATCAAAGAGGTCGAGGCGGAGACGGAAGAGGAATGAGCGGTGCGGACCGCGCATATGCGAAAACATTCGCAGGGAGGAAAATAAGGATGTTAAACAGAAAAATCACTGCAGTATTATGCTGTGCGGCAATGCTTTTTACATCCGGCTGCATCCAGCAGAGCGGTCCCGATCCGGCGCCGGACCCGCCCCAGGCCGGCGTCGAAGAGAGCGCGGAAGTGGAAGAGACGGAGGCTGCCGGATCAGAATCGGCTGAACCGGAAGAGGTGACCGTCGTCGGCGCAGAGGCCGGCATGACACAGACCCCCGGGCAGTACGACAGCACCGACGGCTGGATGGTCAAATATGATCCGGAGCTGATCAGCGTGACCGAGGCGGACGGCAAGGTGGATTTCACCTACACGGGCGCCTGCGAGGGAGAGAACCGGATCGAGGTGACTTACTATGCCGGTCAGCAGGACCAGGAAGCCCTTTACAATGTGATGGCCGGCCCGGACGGGCTGCCGGAGCATGAGCGGAGCGAGGGTTATTTTGGAACAGGTTCCGATGTCTGGGCCCTCAGAACTTCCGTGAAGGCGGAAGAGAACGGCGCGGCGGTGACCAAAGACTACACCGCGCTGGAGCACAACGACGGCGCGCTGGTCATCGAGATCCTGCGGCACGCGGGCAAAGATGAGATGGCGGAGCAGCTCCTGGACGACACCTTTGCCGATCTCATGGACTCCTTCACACTCACCGATCATGCGCCGCAGAAGGCATACGACTATGTGCCCGGCAGATATGCGGCGGTGCAGCAGGAAGAGATCGAAGGAGAAGAGAGCAGCGCCGTCTACTATGTGCAGCTGAACGCGGACCACACCGGCGTCGTCAGTATGCAGGACGAAGTGCCGGTCATCTGGTACAACCGGGACGGGAAACTTCTCAGCGCTGAGACAAACGAGCAGATCTATGAGTATACCATCGAAGGCGATATGCTCTATCTGCTGGACGGGGAGAACACTTTTGAATTTCAGAAGGAAGCTGCCGCGGCACAGATCGATTACAGCGACGAGTCCAACTGGGCCTATTACGCCATTGGCGAAGACAAGCCGGTTGACCTGTTCCTGATCGCGCCCACAGTGGACACGACCGACGAGATGCTCATGGACCTGGGAAATGAGGAACTCAAAAAACGCTTCGTCGGCGCCCTGAACATGGAACGCGGCATCTTTGAAGATACCGCCAGAATGTTCTCTCCCTTCTACAGACAGATTTCGATCCGTGCCTATGAGGCGAGCGAGCAGGAGAGAAAACAGTATGCGGACGCCGCTTATGCGGACGTCTCGGACGCTTTCCGTTATTACCTGGACAATATCAACGACGGGAGACCCATCATCATCGCGGGCTTCTCGCAGGGAGCGGAACTGAGCTTCCGGCTTCTGGAGGAGTACTTCGGGGACGAAGCACTGCAGAAGCAGCTTGTCGCCGTCTATGCGCCCGGCTGGCGCTGCACCAAGGCCATGGTGGAGCAGTATCCGCAGATCGTGCCCGCACAGGGAGAGGATGACACCGGCGTCGTAATCTGTTTTGACTGCGAGGCGCCCGGCATCGACGGATCCATCATCGTTCCCTGGGGGA
This sequence comes from Lachnospiraceae bacterium, assembly GCA_017405805.1. GTDB lineage: Bacteria > Bacillota > Clostridia > Lachnospirales > Lachnospiraceae > CAG-791. The sequence continues at coordinate 23,916 of JAFQZU010000014.1, read as the reverse complement.
CCTGGACCTATTCCATCAATCCGCTGAACTGGAAGACAGATTCGACGCCTGCTGACAAATCCCTCAATCTGGGCGCGTGTTTCGTGGGATATGACGGCGTGATCGAAAAGGAGATCCCGAATCTGTGCGGATGCTATATCGACGAGGAGCGGGGCACCCTCAAGGTGCCGGACGTATCGCCCGGAGAGTATGAACCCGGTCTGGCCATCTTCCAGAGCGGAGGATATCATCTGTACGATTACCAGTTCTTCTACAGAAATCTGCAGGAAAACGTGAAGGTGAGGACGGAGGCTTACCTGAATTCACAATGAGCATAGGATGATTTCTGAAGCAGGCTGCTGCACTTTTTGTGCGGCAGCCGTTTTTGATTCTTAAGAAAAAGAGATTGTAATTTCTGTGAATACTGTATATACTGTGTAGATGGAGGTGAGATATGCAGATCCTGATCGACAATTACAGCGGCGTATCAATATACGAACAGATCCACGCGCAGATCCGGGACCAGATCGTCTCGGGAGAACTACAGGCTGACCAGCCGCTCCCCTCGATCCGCTCTTTGGCCAAGGACCTGCGCATCAGCGTGATCACGACAAAAAGGGCGTATGAGGAGCTGGAAAAGGAAGGCTTCATCTACACGATGGCGGGAAAAGGAAGCTATGTTTCCGCAAGAAATAAAGAACTGCTGAAGGAGAACCATCTCCGCAGCATCGAAGAACACATGGAGGAAATCCGGAAACTGGCAGTTTCCTGTGGTCTGGACAAAGAGGATGTGCTGGAAATGTGGCACACAATATGGGAGGACTCCGAGTGAACGCGATCGATATCAGAAATGTTTTCAAATCTTATCCCGAATTCACGATGCAGGATGTTACGCTGCAGCTGCCGGAAGGCATGATCCTGGGACTGATCGGCGAGAACGGCTCCGGCAAGACGACGCTCATAAAGCTTATCATGGGCATGTGCAAAAAGGACGCAGGGGCAATAGAAGTACTGGGATGCAGCGATCTGGCAGGGAATCCTGCCATGAAGGAAGAGATCGGCGTCGTGCCGGACGAAGTCTTCCTTCCGCCTTTTATGAAGGCAGAGGAGATCGGCGTGCTCGCCGCCAAGTTTTACCGGAGCTGGGATGCAGCCCGTTACAGGGAGCTCCTGGATATGCTGAGGATCCCTCTCAAAACGCCCTTCAAGGATCTGTCCAAGGGCAACAAGATGCGCTGCGGTTTTGCCTGCGCGCTGTCCCACAGACCGAAGCTCCTGATCCTGGACGAGGCCACAGCGGGACTGGATCCGATCGTCCGGGATGAGATCCTGGATCTTCTGACAGATTTTACAAGACAGGAGGACCATTCCATCCTCATCAGTTCCCATATCGTGAGCGACCTGGAGAGGGTCTGCGACTACGTCACATTTCTGCACGAGGGAAGCGTGCTCCTGACGCAGGAGAAGGATCTCCTGAAGGAGGAATGCAGAAAGATCGTGTGCAGCGTCCGGGAGCTGAGCGCAATTCCGCAGGAAGCGTTGGTCGGAAAGCGGGAGACGCCCTATGGCGCCGAGTGTATTGTCAGAAAGTGGGGCGTTCCGGAAGGAGTAAACGCAAGTCCGGTAAGCCTTGAGGAAATATATGTCATGATGGTGAAAGGAGAAGCGCATGAGAGGGCTGCTATATAAACATTTCCGTACCATTGCAAAAGAGATGTGGTCATTTCTGCTGCTGTGTGCCGTCTTTTATGCCGTAGCATTTTTTGCCCCCGGAATGGAGGGCAACACGACGGCCATCTATGGGATGCTGATGATGAGTATGGTGATCACATCCCTTTTGAGATCGGACGAAACAACGGGATGGAGAAGATACTGCGAATTGCTGCCGATTTCACGGAAAGAGGTGGTCACTTCGTATTATCTGGTCAATTACGGAATGCTGACCGGGGCCATTCTCCTTTACATTGTTCTGATGAGCCTCGGCAAAGTCTGGAGAGGGAGTGCAGACCTGCAAAATGTATTTTCGACTGCGCTGGTCATGGTCGCAGTGTCATTTCTGCTCTCAGCACTCAGCATTCCCATCACACTGAAATTCGGGTCTGTGAAAGGACCGGCAATACATTTCGCCGTGACGTTCATGATCGTTGGGGTCGGGATCTCACTCCTGAACAATGGGGATAAGATGGTAGAAACAGTAGCGGGGATGCCGCTTGCGATAACAGGACTGATCATGATCGCTGTCACTGCAGCCGCTGTGCTTCTTTCCTGGATGATCTCGGTGCGTGTCTACGAGAAAAAGGAATACTGAGCGGAATATCACTATGGCAGAGGCTTCATAGTCTAATCTTCACGACATCCAGAGATACTCCATGAATCCCGGCACCAGCTTCTCCCAATCCGCCTCGTTGTGTCCGCCTCCTTGCTGCCTTAGCAGCTGTGTGCTCACATTTTTCTCCCGAAGGAGATTCTGCACCTCATGGTTGTCCCGGGACGCATAGTTTCTGAAATCCTCCCTCTCGCCCCAGGAGAGAAAGACCCGCGTGTCAGGGTCCAGAGAGGCACGCTGCAGGTCTGCCATCACGGCGCGGCGGGTGAAGCCGATGGCAGAGGAGACGCAGGCCGCTTTGGAAAAGATATGGTTGTACATGGTGACGGCATACAAGGACATCAGTCCGCCCATGGAGGAGCCGGCAATGCCGGTGGCGGTCCGGAAGGGGTAGGTACGGAGCTGACTGTCTACGTAAGGCTTCAGGGTTCCCGTGATCCAGTCCATGGTTTCTTTCCCTGTGCCGTGAATGTCATATCCCATGAGCCTTCCGTTGTAAGGGCTGTATTCGTCCAGGCGCCGGAAGCCCTCGTGGGAACATTCGATGCCGACGACGATCATGTGCTTGGACCAGCCGTCCAGAAACGTCTTCAGTCCCCAGGACTTGCCGTAGGTGGCATCCTCGTCGCAGAAGAGATTGTGTCCGTCGAAGAAGTACATCACGGGATACCGCTCCTCGGACGAATCGTAGTTGTCGGGAAGATATACATGAAGCGTCCGGTCCTGTCCGGCCGGTGAATAATAAATATTTTCTTTTATAATCATTGATTTTAAGGCTCCTTGCGTTAAGAATAATGCTCATAAGACTATAATACTATTTGGAGAAAACAGCAAATCATGCAGGGAGAGTGCAGAAAATGCTTACATTACGGGAATGGAATGACCGCATTGATATTTATATAGAGGAAGAAAACAGGAAGGCCGGCACAGTCATGCCCGTTCACCGGATCTTCTGCCAGGACGACACGGACCGCTCCGGGGGCGGTCTTTACAACGAGACAGTCACCATCGATACCATCGGGCGGTTCGCGAGGGCGCTGGGAGACTCCAATCCTCTGTATTCCGATCCGCGCTATGCCGGGAACAGCGTCATGCGTGGGATCGTCGCGCCGCCGCTCATCGAGTGCTGTATCTGCTCCACCTTTATCGGCGGGAGAGTGCCGCGGCTGCGGGGGATCCAGGTCTTTGACGCCGGTACGAAATGGGAGCGGTTTGTTCCGATCAGGCCGAGAGACTGCTTCCGGGCAGAGACGACCTATCTGGGAGTTGAGGAAATCACGAAGGCGGGATCGGATAGCCGTCTGCTGCGCAGAAACCATGCAGTGCGGCTTTTTAATCAGAATAACGATCTGGTCTCCCTGGTGACGGCCCGGTCCGTGATCCGCTGCGCAGCGCCGGTTCCGGGAGAAAGTGCGGCTCCGGGAGAGCGGACCGGGGTGAGGCCGGATCAGGCAGACAAAACGATCCTGGAAAGCCGCCCCCGTTATTCGGAGGAGCAGCTGGAAGAAGTCTATGACAATCTTGACGCGCAGCTGCGGGGGGATTTCCGAAGAGGAGGAGAGGTCCGCCATTGGGAAGCGGTTGAGATCGGAGAAGCACTGCCGAGGGAGATCATGGGTCCCTATGACGAATCGGACGGCAATTCCCTGATGGCGGCAATTGGCGCGGCGAACGCCTTTGCCACGAAGTGGGCTGCCATCCGCGGCAGAAGAAAGAACGGGATTGTGGATCCGGAAACAGGCGCGCTGCGCCACCCCATCGACCGGCACAGCAGCGACGCCGTCGCCAGGGCGCAGGGATCCCCGCGCGCCATCGTATACGGCCTTCACAGTCAGTCCCTTCTGGGAAAGCTTGCCGGGGACTGGATGGGGGACGCCGGCATGCTTCGTTCGCTGGACTGCCGGTGCAAAAAGCCTGTCTACTACGGAGATCTCTCGGTCCAGACCGGGAGCGTGACCGGCAAGTACGAAGAGAACGGGCGGTACTTTGTGACGCTCCGGTTGCAGGCCATGCGCCAGGACGGCGTCGTCCACACGGACGCCGATGCAGTCGTGGAACTGCCCATCTAGCAAAACTCGTCTTTGCGGCCCTGCGGATCCTTATATATCTGTATAACCCGAAACATATCTTACTTCCTTCCGGAGAGAAGAAACCGAAACCCCCTCTCCAATCCGTCCAGCGTCAGATCGTACATATCGACGACGTCCGCGATGGCACGGCGGGTCGAGTCCGGGTCGTCGATCCCGGACAGGTGCGCGGGGATCGGGTTGAGCCAGATGGAGTGGGGAAAGTGGCGCTTCATGAGCCGGAGCGTTTCCGAGCCGGGGCGGCCGCTTTTTTTGTCGACAAAATTGTACTCCGTCCCCTCCAGCTCATAGGGGTGCATCTCGGCGTCTCCCACGAAGATGACGCGGTATTTCTCGTCGCAGTCGTTCATCAGCTGGTCCACGGAGACGCAGTTGTCGTCGCGGATCTCCAGGGTGGGGTCCTTGTAGAGCAGGGAGTAGACGATGTTGTGGAAGTAGTAGGTCCGCAGCTCCTTTAAGTGCCTGGAGGCGGAGGCCGCCTGGAAGAGCTCCGAGCACAGCCGCGCAAACCCGCTCATGGAGCCGCCGCTGTCGATCATGAGGATGACACGGATGGTGTTGCGCCTGGGCTTGCGGTACTGGATCTGCAGAAGTCCGTTCTTTTTGCAGGTCTCGTCGATGGTGCGGTCGATGTCGAGCTCCATCTCGCTCGTCTCCAGCTGGGTGGAGAGATTCCGAAGGATCCGGAAGGCCATCTGGAACTGCCGGGTGTCCAGCGTGTTGTCTTTTCTGAAATCGCGGAACTTCCGGCTCCCGGGCGCAAAAATAGAAGTCCGCCCGCCACTGGAGCCCGAACCGGGACCGGGACTGCGCTTCCCGGAGCCGGGCGTTCCCTGCACGCCGTCCGAGAGAACCGGATCGAAGTGGGAGAGACTCTCCTCATAGGAGGGATCGATCTTCTCCAGGATCTCCCGCAGCTCCTTCGGAAGGGGATCCTGCTGCGCAAGGCCGCCAAAAAAGGCAGAAAAAGCCTGATCAAACGCATCGTACTCCGATTCGTCCCGCAGGATGATCGCGCGGCAGAGCTTATAAAAGCCCTCCAGCGTGGAGCCGTGCAGGCCCTTTTCCAGGCCCTCGAGGAGCACGAGCCATTCTCCCATGGACACTTTCAGTCCGCGTTCCCGCAGAAAATAAAAAAATTCAATGAACATAGTCTGTCACGCCTCCGGCCCTTTCGGGATCTGCACGCCTTACAGCGCTGCCTTCGCGGCAGAGATATCCTTGTCCTTCTTGAGCAGGACGCCGAGATACGGGATTTTTTCCGTGAGCGCGGCGGCGTCGATGCCGCTGGCCGTGAGGGCACGCAGCCAGTCGATGAGCTCGGAGGTGCTGGGTTTTTTGGCCAGGTTCGGAACGCGGCGGACGCGGTAGAAGTCCATGATGGCCTGCTGCACCAGGTCCTCGTCGATGGTCTCGAAGTGAGCGTGCACGATCTTCTTCATCTGCATGATGTCCGGGAACTCGATGTAGTGGAAGATGCAGCGGCGCAGGAAGGCGTCCGGCAGCTCTTTCTCCGCGTTGGAGGTGATGATCACGATGGGGCGGTGTTTGGCCTTGATCAGCTCCTTGGTCTCCTGCACGTAGAATTCCATCTGGTCCATCTCCCAGAGAAGGTCGTTGGGAAATTCGAGGTCCGCCTTGTCGATCTCGTCGATGAGAAGGACGACCTGCTCATCGGACAGGAAGGCCTCGCCCAGGCGGCCGAACTTGATGTACTGGCTGACATCCGCCACGCTTCCGCCGAACTGGCTGTCGTAAAGGCGCTGCACGACGTCGTAGGTATAGAGGCCGTCCTGTGCCTTGGTGGTGGATTTGATGTTCCAGATGAGGAGTTTTTTGCCGAGGGCATCGGCGATGGCGTGGGCCAGCATTGTTTTGCCGGTGCCGGGTTCGCCCTTGACCAGGAGAGGCTTCTCCAGGGTCATGGCGATGTTTACGGACGCCATCAGGTCTTCGGACGCGATATAGGATTCGTTGGTCTCCAGTTTGGAAGTGATCATGTTCTTTTTTCTCCTGTCAAACGCTTCTTTTTCATAAGGCAAATGCCTGTTATAGTAATATTCAGGGCGGCAAAAAACCACTATGCTATAGAATATCGGGATTTGCACGCAATGTCCACACAAAAATGATGTACACGGGAGAGATTGTAAGGCCTATGGATAGAAGGATTAAACTGATCGCGCTGGATATGGACGGCACGCTCCTGACAGACGGCAAAAGCATCCGCCCCGACACGGCAGCCGACATCGCCTGGGCCGCCTCGCGGGGGGTGCATGTGGTCTATGGGTCCGGGCGTTCTTATGCCGAGCTCAGTCCCTATACCGCCTCTCTGCCGCAGATGCGCTACGCTGTCTGCGCCAGCGGGTCCGCCGTCTATGACCTGCGGGAGAAACGATGCATCTATGCGGAGACGATCCCGATCGAAACGGTCCGGGCCATCATTGAGACGGCGGGAGAGGACGCGGGCATGTTCAATTTTCTGACCGACTCGGAGCTGATCATCCGGAAAAAAGACCTTCCTTATATGAAGGACTTCCAAATGGGGGTCTACCAGTCCCTTTACGAGCGGGTGGGCAGGACCGTGGACAGTATGCTGCAGGAGTGCGCATCCCATGACGGCATCGGAAAGGTAAACATCTACTTCAGGAATAAGCCGGACAGGGAACATTATCTTGCTTTGCTGCAGCACCTGCCCGTGACCTTTGTCCGCTCCGAGGAGACGTCTTTGGAGATGACGTCCCCTGGCGTGTCCAAGGCAAAAGGTCTTCGGGCGCTGGCCGCGCATCTGGGAGTCGCCATGGAGGAGACGGCCGCGGTCGGCGATTCCATGAACGATCTGACCATGCTGCGGGAGGCGGGGGTCGCGGTTGCGATGGGAAATGCAGGGGAGGAGGTCAAAGCCGTCTGCGATTTCGTAACAAAAGACAATAATCATAACGGAGTCGGATTAGCGATCCGTAAATTGTTGGAGGAGCCGTATATATAGTATCTCTGGGCGCGCTTAGTGCGCTGCAGACCAGGAGCCGTATAATAAGTAACATGGGAACGCTTAGTGCGTTGCAGAGCAGGAGCCGTATAATAAGTACCTTGGGCACGCTCGCCTATACTCGCTCGTTCACGCCCCTAAGGGCGTGAAAAGGCCCGGCGGTTACTTATTATACGGCTCCTGCTATGAAGGCAGTGAAGGGGCGAGGATACTTATTATACGGCTCCTGTCATGAAGGCTGGGAAGGCCCGAGGATACTCTATATATGCCAAATTTCTCTTAAATCTGCGCTGGTTTCCACGTGGGATCATGAATTCTACCGACGAAAGTCCTCAAATCCTACATCCTTGTCGGCACGACATCGTGCCAACTTGCTTTTACAGCCAGGCTCTCCTTGCGTGGGAACGCATTTTATACCGACGAGGTTCCCGGGTTATTTCCTGCTTCGTCGGTTCATGGAAGCGCCTGGTTTGCTTCAGATATGTGCCAAGGCAGGAATCAAGGGGTCATTTTTAAGTCATTTTCATTTTCTCTACCGACGAACAGCATAAGAAAAGCTTGTTGTGTAGGCATATTTCATAGACCACGCCCCGGCTGCCGACAGCCTGGATCGTTTGAAAAGGTGATTCGACCGACGCAGAAGGGTGAAAAACAATGTTTCGTAGGCAGAATCGGTGATCCCACCTCAAATCTCAATATTCCGGCCAATGGAGCCGTATATTAATGACCCGCAGGGCCTTTTCACGCCCTTCGGGGCGTGAACGAGCGAGTTTAGGCGAGCGTGCCCAAGGGCATTCATATACGGCTCCAATGGAGTACCGAGAACTTATTACAGAAATGTTAAAACAATTTCTCAAAAATGGTTGCATTATTGTAAATATTATATTACAATTATGTTACGATCATGGAGGAATTATTATGAAACGAGTTCTCGCCTTAGCACTTACCATCTCAATGACCGCCGCCCTTGCCGCCCCCCTGACCGGATGCGGCACACAGGACACGACCAAAGCGGTCGCAGCGGCCGGCCAAAGCCAGGAGGCCCTGGTCGAAGCAGAGGACGAGGCTGTCCCGCAGAGCAGTTTTGACGAATCGATCAGCAGCCTTTATGACAATTCGATGAACGTGACGGACGAAGAGGTCATCGCGGCGGCAGAGCAGATGAATTCCGATTTTACCCAGCTCGAAGCGGCGCTCGGGAGCGACGCGGACAGCGCTATGGAATGCCTGAAGGCCTATGAGGAATCCAAGAGCGGCTACATGCTTAAGACGACGAACGAGACGATAGAACCCGCCATTTCCTCCGAGTGGGACAGACAGATGGAGTACACCTCCTATCTGATCACCGAGGGAGACACGGTCAAAGCGCTGGTCCCCCGCATGAAGGTCCTGTCCTGCACAGAGAAGGACGGCAAGGTAGATATGGACGTATACGAGTGGATGACTGTGGGCTACGCGAACGGCGACGGCCCCATGAATGCCTCCGCTTACGGTTATAATTACGCACTGACGCTGGACAGAAAAGGCGACGGCTGGGTCGTGGCAGCAGTGTATGACACGGACCAGAACTTTGACTGGATGCAGGAAGAGGCGGAAGAGGCCGCACAGATGAACCAGTCTTCGAAGGCGGATCCGGCGGATCTGTCCCAGAGGGTGATCTCCGAGGACGGCACGAAGATGATGATGGCGGCCAGCAGGATCAATTTCTCCTACAGTAGGGACAAGGCCATCGCTTACGGCGACAAGTACTGCATCAACTATAATTCTTCCTACAACAGCTACAAGGGCCGCGGCGGCGACTGTGCCAACTTCGTTTCCCAGTGCCTGCACGCCGGCGGTTTTCCTCAAGACAACAACTGGTACAAACACTCCGTGGCATGGATCAATGTCATGAAGCAGATCGCCCATTTCAAGAGCTACGGCACTTTCCTGAAGGCGGAAAACAGCAATATCCTCCGCGGGAACCCGCTGTATTTTGACTGGAACGGCGACGGCGTGTGGGATCACGCGACGATCTGTGTCGGCCGCAACAACAACGGCACGGCCATCATCGACTCGCACACGAGGGATCTGTATCACTCGACCTATTCCTACGCGGATTACGACTACATCTCCACCATTCAGCTGCGCGACAGCGGCACCTCCACCGGCATCGCGGTGAGCGGCTCCTGGGTGAAGAACCAGTACGGCTGGTATTACAAGAACGGCGACGGCTCCCTTTTAAAGAACACCTTCCGGGAGATCGGCGGGATCATGTACCACTTCGACTCCAACGGATACATGGACACGGGGTGGACGACCATCAACGGCGTCAAGTACTATTTTGACCCGAGCACGGGCGAGATCACGGTCGGCTGGAGGACCATCAGCGGAAAGCAGTATTACTTCGACAAGAACGGCGTGCGGCAGACCGGATGGCAGCAGATCGACGGCAAGTGGTATTATTTCCACGCCACGGGCGGCTACAAGCTGACAGGCTGGCTGACGCTGGGCAAGACCACCTACTACCTGGGCACGGACGGCGCCATGGTCAAGAACACGCAGACCATCGGCGGCGTGACCTACAAGTTCGACGGCTACGGCAGGCTCCTCTCCGATCCGCCGGCCAAAACTGTCACCAAGTCCAACGGATGGGTGAAATCCGGCGGCAATACCTACTACTATAAAAAGGGCAAAAAGGTGACCGGCTGGCAGACCATCAGCGGCAAAAAATACTATTTCACCGCAAACGGCGTCATGCTGCTCCGCTGGAAAAGGATCAACGGCAAAAAGTACCTCTTCGATCCTAAGAGCGGCTACATGCACACCGGCTGGGAGTACGTCACCGAGAAGGGCGGCTGGTACTACCTCGATCCCCAAAAGGGATACTTGCGCGAAGGCTGGGTCCTGATCGGCAAAGACTGGTACTACTTAAAGCCCGGCGACGGCATCATGCTTAAGGGATGGCAGAAGATCGGCGGCAAGTGGTATTACATGAGCGGCTACGGCATCATGCAGAAGGGCTGGATCAAGATCGGCAAAGACTGGTACTACATGCATCCCACAAACGGCGACATGCAGAAGGGCTGGGTCTATACCGGCGGCAAGTGGTACTATCTGAACGGCTGGGGGGTCATGGAGAAATCCAAGTGGATCCGCTACAACGGAAAGAGTTACTACGTGGACGAGTGGGGCGTCATGGCGACGGGCACCCGCAGGATCGGCGGCACGACTTATCACTTCAACAGCAGCGGTGCGCTCCAGTAAGAGGGAGCGGCCGGGCTGAAAAGGCAGGGCCGCATACAGAAGAATAATGAATGAGACAGGGGCGTTTTTCTCCCAATCGGTTCAGGACCGACTGGAGTTTGCGCCCCTTAAGTTTGTTCATTCATTCAGATCGATCAGGAAACGGACGCCGCCGTCATGGTTCTGCGCGGCGACGGTATAGCCGTGGGCCGTGAGGATCTCTCTGGAGAGGGCGAGCCCAATGCCGGTGCTGCCGCCTTTACCCGTGTGAAAGCGGTCGAACACGGCTTCCAGCTCTTTTGGCGGGAGCGGATCGCCGTCATCCCAGATGGCCAGGGTCCTCCCGTCAAAAGTGATCCGGATCCGGTTTTTTGCATAGCGGAGGGCGTTGGACAGGATGTTCAGAACGGCGCGCGTCATATACTCCTCGTCGGCCATGACAAAGCGGTCCCGGATATCAGTCTCAACCGTAAGACCGCGCCCCTTGATGGCAGCGCTCAGGGTATCGACACAGTCCCCGACCAGCTCCGCGACGGAGAGCTTCTCCTTGTGCAGCGCCATGCTGCCGCGGTCATAGCGGGACAGGAGCAGGATATCGTCCACCAGGCGGGCCATGCGCCGGGTTTCCTTAATGATCACGGAAGAGGCGTGGGCCGGATCGTCGGTCACGCCCTCCGAGAGGGCCTCGGCGTAACCCTGTATGGACATCAGGGGTGTCTTGAGCTCATGGGAGGCGTTTTCGAAGAACTGCTTCTGCCGCTCTCTCTGCAGCCGGATCGAGCGATCCATGCTGCAGCCCATCCAGGTTGCCGCGGCAATGCACAGGACCATGAGGACGGCCATGATGATCTCGGCGATCTGGATCATCCATATGACGGCGCTGATGTTGACGCAGGCGATGCTGATCCCGCTGTAGCCGCCGTCCCGGAAGCTGTAGGTGAAGGGGATCTGTTCCAGATAGTATTCCCGGCCGTCCACGGAAGCGTAAAGGATCTCGTCCGTGCGGTCCTTGTGCTGCGCGCACCACGCAAGGAGGGACCGCTCGCCGGTAAAGGACGCCCACTCCTCCTCGGGGTAGGCGTAGGAGGAATCGGTCTCTATGGAGAGGACCTGGAACATAGACGGCCTGTCAGCGCTGTCCTGCGGGCCGGGGACCGCAGAGGAGCCGGCTCCGGAGGACCACTCCGCCTGGGAGAATCCCTCTGTGCTCCAGCCCGTACCCTGCTCCCAGCTCAGGACGTAGGAGCGGTAGTCGCCGATGGCCCGGGCGGCCTCTTTTCTCACGTAGCCGCGCAGGAAGAAGTGGACAAAGAGGAGGATGACGGCAAAAGAGAGCGTCATCGTGATAAAGACCATGCGGCCTATTCGTTCGGTGTGTTTCATGGCGTCGCCCCGGTTTCGTCCTGCTGGGCGGTGCTGAGGCGGTATCCATAGCCCCAGACCGTTATGATCGTGACATCGCTGCCCGCCGCGCGAAGCTTCTTGCGGATGCGGCGGACGGTCTCATCGGTGACGCGGGTCTCCACAGAAGCGTCCAGTCCCCAGATCCGCGACAGGAGTTCCTCCCGGGAGACCGCGGCGTCCTGCCGGTCCATAAGATGGCGCAGGACCGACAGCTCCGTCCCCGTGAGACGGACGGGCGCCCCTCTGCAGATGATGCTGTGGAGCTTTTCCGAGTAGGTGATATCGCCGTAAGACTGCGCTCCCCCGGCAGCCGCCTCAGCGCTCCCGGACCGGTCCAGCTCGATCCTGCGCAGCAGCGCCTTGATGCGCATGACCAGCATGGAGGGCTTAAAGGGCTTGACCATGTAGTCATCGCTCCCGGAGGCGAGGCCGATGGTGTAGTCCATCTCGGTCTCCTTGGCGGTGAGCATGATGATCGGGACAGAGGATATCTCCCGGAGCTTTTTGCAGACGGTCACGCCGTCGGTTCCGGGCATCATGATGTCGAGGATGACAAGATCACAGGGACGGGCGCAGAACGCCGCAAGGAGTTCGTCGCCCGTGGGGAAAACCTGTGTCTCGTAGCCCGCGTCATCCAAAAAAAGCTTGAGGATGTCGCGTATATTCTTTTCGTCGTCGGCTGCGTAGATTCGTTTCGGACTCATTTCATGCCCGCTTTCTTTGCGGCCGGCCCCCCGGGGCCGGCCGGTCAGCAGCTTTTTTTAATAGAGCTTGCGGGAGATCTCCCAGACTTCGTCCTGGAGCTCATCCATCTCGCTCTCGATCTGTGCAAGGCGTTCCGCGCTTCCGCTCTGTTCGAGCGTATCCTTAAGGAGCTGTTCGCGCTCCCCGTCGAGTTCGTCCATCCGGGCGTAAGCCCCGGTCAGCTGTTCCTGCTCCTCCTTCGTGAGGGTGCCCTGCTCAGTCAGCTGCGCCAGCTGGTACTCATAAATTTTATCATACAATGCATCGACGGAGGACGCCATTTCTTCGTCGGAATATTCGCCCGTCTCCGCCTTGATCTGTTCGGCCTCATCCAGGTAGGCGCGCTCCTCCTCGGTCAGAGCGCCTTCGGCGGCCGCATCCTCCCCGCCCGTCATTCCGGCGGAGGCAAGTGCGTAGTTGGTCTTGTTTTCGAGATCGTAGACGTCTGCCAGGAGATCGTAGTATTCGTCGCTTATTTTGGCGGCGGCTTCCTTGTATTCCTCCGTACCGGTGGCCTCGTCGTACAGCTTGTCGTACTCGTCCTGCAGCTCGTAGTAGTGCAGGACCTTGTCATGTTCCTCCTGCGTGATCCGGCCGTCCTCGACGGCGGCGTCCAGCTCGGCCTGATAATCCTCGAGAGACCAGCCGGAGGCGGCGCTGTAGGAATCGTACCAGTCGTAGTAATCTCCGTAGTAATCGTAATCGTCCCCGTAGTAGTCCTCGTAGAGCGCCTCGTAGTCGTCGAATTCCTCCGGGGCTGCCTCTTCGCCGGCCCCTTCGCTCTGCGGGTCAGCGGTCTCCTGTGCGGCGGTCTCCCTGTCCTGCAGGGAAGCAGCTCCTCCCGTCCCTCCGCAGGCTGCGGCAGAGAGGGCAGTGGTCACGGCAAGGAAAATGGCGATTGCTTTTTTCTTCATATCGAACCTCCTCTGTAAAGGGTGGTGTTTAACCTTACACGCTCAGCATAGCAGGGAAGGCTTCTTTATTCCCCCGCGAAGCCGCCGCAAAATTGTCACAAAAGTGTCATCGCCCAGTGCAAACTCACTTTTCTTTTCTTTTGGATTGTGTTAAATTGAATTGTGCTGATAGTTTTGACGCAAAGGAATACAAAAAGATAGGAGCTGATTAAAAATATGGATCACAACAAAGCGGGAGCGTCGGAACAGGGAAATACTGCCGGGACTGCGGAGACCCGCTACGACTGCCTGCGGCTGGAGAACCAGCTTTGCTTTCCGCTGTACGTCTGTTCAAAGGAGATCATCCGCAGGTATAAACCGCTCCTGGACGAGCTGGACCTGACCTATACGCAGTACATCACGATGATGGCACTGTGGGAACACAGGGAGATGAACGTGAGAACGCTGGGAGAATGTCTCTTTCTGGATTCGGGCACGCTCACGCCGGTGCTCAAGAAGCTGGAGGCCAAGCATTATCTGCGGCGCATCCGGTCTTCCCGGGATGAGCGGAACCTGATCGTCAGCATCACGAAGGAGGGGGAAAAGCTGCGGGAACGCGCCCTTTCCGTGCCGGAAAAGATGGCCTGCTGCGTGCGTCTGACGCCGGAGGAAGCGGGGGATCTGTATACTCTCCTGTATAAAGTGCTCGGAAATCTGGACGGGTGAGGCCGCAGCAATAGCCTTTCCCGTGTTTTTGTGATATCATTTTGTACACCGCACCGTGCGGGGCGGGGCGATATGACCCGCATATTTTTACTTTCATTAAGACAGAATGTATGGAGGGACCCAAATGTCCGTTTTTGATAAGCTGTTCGGTACGCACAGCCAGCGCGAACTCAAAAGGATCGAGCCTCTGGTCAATCAGATCGAGGGTTTAAGGCCGCAGATGCAGGCCCTGACCGACGGGGAGCTGCGCGGCAAAACTGAGGAATTCAAGAAGCGCCTGTCGGAGGGAGAGACCCTCGACGACCTGCTCCCGGAGGCCTACGCCGCCGTGCGGGAGGGCGCAAAGCGCGCGCTGGGCATGGAGCCCTTCCGGGTACAGCTGATCGGCGCGATCATCCTGCACCAGGGACGCATCGCGGAGATGAGGACCGGCGAAGGAAAGACGCTGGTCGCCACCATGCCCGCCTATCTGAACGCCCTGGAGGGCAGAGGCGTCCACGTCGTCACGGTCAACGACTACCTGGCCGGACGTGACGCGGAGTGGATGGGACAGGTCTACCGCTTTATGGGACTTACCGTCGGCGTGGTCCTCAACGGCATGACGCCCCAGGAGCGCCAGCAGCAGTACGGCTGCGACATCACTTATGTGACCAACAATGAGCTGGGCTTTGACTACCTGCGCGACAACATGGCCATCTACAAGAAGCAGCTGGTGCTGCGCGAGCTCCACTACGCCATCATCGACGAGGTGGACTCGGTGCTGATCGACGAGGCCAGAACGCCTCTCATCATCTCCGGCCAGAGCGGCAAATCCACCAAGATCTATGAGGCCTGCGACATCCTGGCCAAGCAGATGAAGCGGGGCGAGGATATGGAGGATCTCTCCAAGATCGACGCCATCATGGGCGTGGAGCGCGAGGAGACCGGCGATTTTATCGTGAACGAGAAGGACAAGGTGGTAAACCTGACCGCGGAGGGCGTCACGAAGGTGGAGCGCTTCTTCCACATCGCGAACCTGGCGGACGCGGAGAACCTGGAGATCCAGCACTGCATCATCCTGGCCCTGCGCGCCAACAATCTCATGCACAAGGACCACGACTATATCGTCCGCGACGACCAGGTGCTGATCGTCGATGAGTTTACGGGCCGCGTCATGCCCGGAAGACGGTATTCGGACGGCCTGCACCAGGCCATCGAGGCCAAGGAGCACGTGAAGGTAAAGAAGGAGAGCAAGACGCTCGCCACCATCACCTTCCAGAACTTCTTCAATAAATTCGACAAAAAATGCGGCATGACCGGTACGGCCCTCACGGAGGAGAAGGAATTCCGCGAGATCTACGGCATGGACGTCATCGAGATCCCCACCAACCGTCCCGTGATCCGTATCGACGAGCAGGACGCCGTCTACAAGACCAAGAAGGAAAAATTCCACGCGGTCGTGGAGTCCGTGAAGGAGGCGCACGAGAAGGGACAGCCCGTCCTGGTCGGCACCATCACGATCCAGGTGTCCGAGGAAGTCTCCAAGATGCTGCGCAGGGAGGGCATCCCGCACAACGTGCTGAACGCCAAGTTCCACGAGATGGAGGCGGAGATCGTCGCCCAGGCCGGCCAGCACGGCGCCGTGACCATCGCCACGAACATGGCGGGCCGCGGAACCGATATCAAGCTGGACGAGGAGGCGAGACAGGCGGGCGGCCTCAAGATCATCGGCACGGAGCGCCACGAATCGAGGCGTATCGACAACCAGCTGCGCGGCCGAAGCGGACGTCAGGGGGATCCCGGCGAATCGCGCTTCTACATTTCCCTGGAGGACGATCTCATGCGCCTGTTCGGTTCGGACAGGATGATCGACGTCTTCAACGCCCTCAAGATCCCCGAGGGCGAGGAGATCTCCCACAAGTCCCTCACCAAGGCCGTCGAGGGCGCCCAGAAGAAGATCGAGAGCAACAACTTCGCCATCCGCAAGAACCTGCTGGATTACGACGAAGTCATGAACGAGCAGCGCGAGATCATGTACAAGCAGCGCCGGGAGGTGCTGGACGGCGAGAGCATGCGCGATTCGATCCTCAAGATGATCAGCGACATCGTGGAGAACGCCGTCGATACCAGCATCAGCGACGACCAGGACAGCGACGACTGGAACCTGACCGAGCTCAACGAGCTCCTGCTCCCCATCATCCCGCTCCGGGTCATCAACCGCGGCCGGATCACGGACCGCACCAGGGACGGGCTCAAGCAGCAGCTCAAGGAAGAGGCGCTCGCCCTCTACGAGAGCAAAGAGGCGGAATTCCCCAACGAGGAGGAGATCCGCGAGGCGGAGCGCGTGATCCTGCTCAAGGTCGTGGACCGCAAGTGGATGGATCACATCGACGACATGGATCAGCTCAGGCAGAGCATCGGCCTGCAGTCCCTGGGACAGCATGATCCGCTCGTGGAGTACAAGATCGCGGGATATGAGATGTTCAACGAGATGACCCGCAACATCATGGAGGATACGGTCCGTCTTCTCTACCACATCAAGGTGGAGCAGAAGGTGGAGCGTGAAGAAGTGGCCAAGGTCACCGGTACCAACAAGGACGAGACGACGGTCAGAAAGCCCACGCAGCGCGTGGAGAAGAAGGTCTATCCCAACGATCCCTGCCCCTGCGGCAGCGGCAAAAAATACAAGAACTGCCACGGCAGGCTTGCCTGAAAGGAAAACAGCCAATGATAGAACTGGATCAGATGAAACAGGAACTGCAGCAGTACGAGACCCCGCTTCATGAGGTCCGGGACTCGCTGGACATCGAATATAAAAAGCAGAGGATCGAGGAGCTGCAGCGCGAATCCGAGGCGCCGGACTTCTGGAACGACGCCGACACGGCCAACCGCAAGATGAAGCAGCTCAAGGACCTGCAGAAGCTCGTGGAGGACGCCGATTTTCTCGCCACCCAGTACGAGGATATCCTCATGCTGATCGAAATGGGAAACGAAGAGGACGACCGCTCGGTCATCGAGAGCGTCCGGGAGGATCTGAGCGCATTTGAGGAAAAACTCGAGGACATGCGCCTCTCCACCCTGCTCATCGGCGAGTATGACGACTCCAACGCCATCATCAGCTTAAACGCGGGCGCCGGCGGCACGGAGAGCTGCGACTGGTGCTCCATGCTCTACCGCATGTACACGAGATGGGCGGAGCGCAAGGGCTTTACGGTGGAAGTGATGAACTTTGTGGACGGCGACGAGGCCGGGATCAAGTCCGTGGACTTCCAGGTCAACGGGACCAATGCGTACGGCTATCTGAAGTCTGAACGGGGCGTGCACCGCCTGGTGCGGATCTCCCCCTTCAACGCGCAGGGAAAGCGGCAGACCTCTTTTGTCTCCTGCGACGTCATGCCCGACATCGAGAAGGACATCGATATCGTCATAAATCCCGACGATATCCGGATCGATACCTACCGAAGCAGCGGCGCCGGCGGACAGCACATCAACAAGACATCGTCGGCCATCCGCATCACCCACTTCCCCTCGGGGATCGTGGTCACCTGCCAGAACGAGCGGTCCCAGTTCCAGAACAAGGACAAGGCCATGCAGATGCTCAAGGCCAAGCTCTATATGAAGCGGCAGGAAGAGGAGGCGGCCAAGCTCGCCGGCATTCGCGGCGAAGTCAAGGACATTGCCTGGGGCAGCCAGATCCGCAACTATGTGCTGCAGCCCTACACCATGGTCAAGGACACCCGCACGGGCGAGGAGACCAGCAATGCGGGCGCGGTGCTGGACGGCGATATAGACCGCTTTATCAACGCCTTCCTCAAGATGGAGGCCGGTAAGGCGGAGAGACAGGAAGCGTAAGAGGATCAGGGTGCATATGACGGTCAAACTATACGACACGGAGCCGTATTCGGGCGTTTTTAAGGCGCGTGTGCTCTCGTCGCAGCCTCTGCCGCCGGCGGACGGCGGCAAGGGTCTGATCCCCCTGCAGGTGGAACTGGACAGGACCCTCTTTTTTCCGGAGGAGGGCGGACAGCTTCCGGACACCGGGACGCTGAACGGGTACGCCGTGACCGACGTGCAGATCAGCGGGGATGTGATCCGGCACACTGTTTTGTGTACGGGACCGGACGACTTTGCCCCCGGCACGGAAGCAGAGGGCGTCCTCGACTGGGAGACCCGCTTTTCAAAGATGCAGAACCACACGGGGGAGCACATCCTGTCGGGGCTTTTATACAGGCAGTACGGCTACCGGAATATCGGATTCCGGCTCAGTGACAATACCGTGTCTTTTGACACGAGCGGGGACCTGACCCGGGAGCAGATCCTGCAGATGGAGCGGGACGCCAATGCGGTCGTCTTTCGAAATGTCCCCGTCACCGCGGAATATCCGGACCCGGATGTACTGGCCGGGACGGACTACCGGAGCAAAATGGAGATCGACGGGCCGGTGCGCCTTGTCACGATACAGGGCGTGGACGTCTGCGCCTGCTGTGCGCCGCACGTTGCCCGCACGGGGGAGATCGGCCTGATCAAGATCCTGCGCGCGCAGCGCTTCAAGGGCGGCACGAGGCTCTTTATCCTCTGCGGGAGAAGGGCCCTCGAAGAGATGCAGAGGCGGCAGACGCTTTTGGAGGAGATCTCGCACATGACCAACCGGCCGCAGGAGGAGGCGGACGACGCCGTCCGGTTCCTTCTTTCGGAGATCGCAGACCTCAGGGCGCAGGTCCGCGATCTGGAGTACAAAAACGCCTTCCTGCGGATAGAGAGCGTAGATGCGCAGGAGGAGAACGTATTTCTTTTTGCCGGGGAAATGGACGCGATCGTGCACAGAAACCTTGTCAACCGGCTCTGTGAGGAGCATCCGGGCTACTGCGGCGTCTTCTGCGGCAGTGACGAGGCAGGCTACCGTTTTATCATCGGCAGAGGGAGTCAGACGCTCGACTGCAGGATCCCCTGCGGCGCGCTCCGGGAGAAGTGCGGCGCCAAGGGCGGCGGCAAACCGGAGATGGTACAGGGCTCGGCGGCAGCGAAGGAAGAAGTGATCCGCGCAGTGCTGGATCATTGTTGAGAGAGGGGGTGAAGCCTTGGAAGCCGTAATCTTCTATCTGATCGCTATGGCAGTCATCATTTTCAATGTCTATAAAAAGAAAAATGCGCAGGGGAAGGGACGAAAAGACGGCGCGCAAAGCGCCCGGAGAAGGCCGGCGCGCTCTACGGACGGGCATGTCCTCAAGGGAAAAAAGGACATCACCTGCAGGCAGTTCGGCCACAATCACCCGGAGGACGACATGCCGCGCTTTATCGTGCACGACGATCCGGAAGACGGTTTTATTATCCTCAATGGCGTAAAAATGCGCATATCGGAAGCCGACCGGTACGAGAACAGCATCTGAATGCGGGAGCAGCCTTTAAGGCTGCTCTTTTTTTATGCAGACTAATACATATATAAAAATGACTGACGCGTAAAACTACAATTTTTTTTATTTATACAAATGAACGTATAAAAATACGGAATTATGGACTTAGACGTTTGGTTTACCCGATTTTGTTGCGGGAAGGGGGGCTATTTAGTAAAATGTAAACAACTCGATAATGACTTGGTGAAAACATATGAAAAAAATTGTGGATGACCGAAGAACCATATACCGCTGCTGCAAGATGTATTATGAGATGGAGATGGGCCAGCAGGAGATCGCCGATTCGCTGGCGATCTCCAGAGCCACTGTCTCCAAAATGCTCAAGCTTGGCAAAGAGATGGGGATCGTCAGCATTCAGGTCATCAATCCCGGAGATTTTCTCCCCAACGACCTGGAAGAAAAGATGATGAAGCTGTTTCATCTCAAGGATGTGGTCATCGTAGAGGATTCCCCTCTGGAGACCCGGGATGAGTTTGTGCATAAACTTGCCGTGAGAACGGTCCATCTGATCCGTGACTATATCCACGAGGACGACGTCATCGGCGTATCCATGGGAAAGACGCTCCACGATATATGTCACTGCCAGACGGAGGAGATCGAGCCGGTGAAATGTACGTTCGTGCCCGTCGTCGGCGGCGTCCTGTCAGGACTGCGGGACGCGGAGAACAACAATTCCAACCGGATCGCGGCGGATATGGCAGAGGTCTTCGGCGGGGAGTACGCGGAGTTATTTTCGCCGGCCATGTTTTCCAACAGGGAAGTCATGGAGGGGTTTCTGCAGGAAAACGCAATCAAGAATATCTTCCGGTATTACCGCAGAATGAGCATGGTCATCATGGGCATCGGGATTCCCAACCGCGGTGCTTCCATCATGGTCAAGGCCGGCTACATCAAGACGGAGGAGCTGGACAATCTCGTGGACAAGGGGCTTGTGGGAGATCTGTCCCTTCAGTTTTTTGACGAGGACGGCAACACCGAGAAGTTTTCGGACTACAACTGCAGGGTGGCGGGCATGCCGCTTTCGCAGATCGCGCAGATTAACACCCGCATCGCTATAGCCGCGCGGGGGATCAGCCAGGCAAAAGCGCTTTACGCCGCCGTAAAGAGAGGGTTTGTCAATGTCCTTGTGCTGGACCAGATCATGGCGACGCAGCTGATTCAGTGGAAAGAATTAGAGGACAGGGGAGAGAAGTGATGCCGGAACTGAGTGGGATTTCATGGCTGCTTTTGATCGTGCTGGGACTGTTTATCCTGCAGGCCGCGGGCGGCTATCTGCAGATCAGGGACTATCAGAGAGCGATCCGCAGAATGCACCGCCTCGGCAACGTGGGCGTCGGGCAGAAGCGGGGACACCTTCTGGACGGCCACGTGGTGATCATCGCCTGCGACGGGGACGGCGTGATCAAGGGGGCCGAGATCATAGACGGCATAGGCGTCTGGGCGAGGTTTCATCCGCTGAAGACTTTTCTCGGAAAGGAGCTCGTCGGCGCGAATGTTTTTGACTTTATAGAGATCGTGAGCGCCTTCGATAAGAGGCAGACGAGAAAATACAGAGGCTACGTGAGAGCTTTCGAGGCACTCGAGGCGAGGCTCCTGGGGAAAGATCTGACCAGGGAGCAGGAGGCGGCGATGGAAAAGCGGCGCGCGAAGGCCCGGAAGGCGTAGCGGCGGACAATTCCGGTATTTTCGCGTCCCTGCGGGCAGATCGACGGGATTCAGGCCCGGTCCTGCCGGATCGCAGCGGTGCAGAGACGCGCAGAGATACATGTCAACCAATATAAGGAGGTAAACCATATGCAAGCAATATCCAGTTTTGCGGAAGCTTTCATCAGCCTGTTCAACGCGGGCGGTGAGACATTCATGGGATGGGTCACGGGCATCATTCCTACAGTCGTATGCCTGATGACGGCGGTCAATTCGATCATCAAGATAGTCGGTACAGAGAGGGTAGAGAACTTCGCAAAGAAGATAACCAAGTATGCGGTCCTTCGCTATACACTCCTGCCTCTTCTGGCGGTATTCTTCCTTGCAAACCCGATGTGTTATACCTTCGGCCGCTTTGTCGACGAGCAGTACAAACCCGCCTATTACGACGCCTGCGTCAGCTTCGTGCATCCGATCACGGGACTTTTCCCGCACGCCAATGCCGGTGAGCTCTTTGTGTGGATGGGCATCGCGCAGGGCCTTACGGATGCCGGCTACCAGACCGGCGGCCTCGCGGTCCGCTACTTTATCGTCGGTCTGATCGTCATTCTGATCAGAGGCCTGCTCACTGAGAAGATCTATTTCACCATGACCGGAAGAACCATGTCCGGGAAACTGAAGGAGGGTTGAGCATATGTATAATACTATAAAGATCAAAGCCGGCGAAGGCGGCTGGGGCGGCCCTTTGACGATCACTCCCACTGAAAAATGCCACACTGTACTGTGCGTGACCGGCGGCGGGATCCATCCCGTGGCCCAGAAGCTCGCCGACCTGAGCGGCGGCGTTGCGGTGGACGGCTGGAAGACGACCCTTCCCGACGACGAAGTCATGATCGCGGTCGTGGACTGCGGCGGCACCGCCAGATGCGGCGTCTATCCCAAGAAGGGCATCTATACCGTAAACCTTATGCCTGTAGGCCAGTCCGGCCCGCTTGCAATGTACATCAAACCCGAGATCTATGTCTCCGCAGTGCGCGAGAAGGATATAGAGGTGGCCGGCGCTGCTGAAGCGGCCGCAGCCAAAGAACCCGCTGCTGCAAAAGGGCCCGCTCCCGCTTCGGACGGCCCCAAGACCAAGGAACAAGCCAAGGAGGAGATCGCCGCAGCGAACGCAGGCAAGAAAGAGAACATCGTCACCATCATCGGCAAAGCGGTCGGTTCCATCGTAAGCAAGTTCTTCCAGGCAGGCCGTGAGACCATCGATATGGTCATCAAGAACATCCTGCCCTTCATGGCCTTCACGAGTACGCTGCTCGGCATTATCTCGGCCAGCGGACTGGGCAACGTGATCGCCAACACCATCGCGCCTCTGTGCGGGACGCTCCCGGGCATGCTGGTGATCTCCCTGATCTGCGGACTTCCTTTCCTGTCCCCGATCCTGGGACCCGGCGCCGTCATCGCGCAGGTCATCGGCGTCATGCTCGGCGACCAGTTTGCCAAGGGCGCTATTCCGCCGCAGTACGCTCTGCCGGCCCTGTTTGCCATCGACGCGCAGGTCGGCGCGGACTTCGTCCCCGTAGGCCTGAGCCTTGGAGAATCCGAGCCCGAGACAATCGAGATGGGCGTTCCCGCGGTCCTGTTCTCCAGGATCGTGACCGGACCTCTGTCCGTCCTGATCGCCTTCGTGTTCAGTATCGGAATGTTCTGAAAAAGGGGATCAAAAGAGGGGATCATCTGTATAGAAGGGGGTTACTATGAAGTATAAGACAACTGTCACCGGCATCGGTCCCGAAGCGTTTGAATTTCTGAGCGAGGAACTGGATCTGAACTTCGTGATCATATTCAACGAGGATGCCCCGCCCGAACTGGCGGAGCTGGCCATCCTGCATACGGCGGCAAAGCTGGAAGGCATTCCCGCGGTGGGCGACACGCTCAAGCTTGGGAAAAAGACCTACAAGATCACTGCCGTAGGGGATGAGGCACCGCATACGCTTGAGACCCTCGGACACTGCACGCTGGGCTTTAACGGCGGTTCCGAGGCCTATCGCCCCGGCTGCATCATGCTTGACGGCGACGCCGTATCCGTCTCCGACGTACAGCCCGGTGACACCATTGAGATTTATTGAGACAACGGAGTGAAACGCTTTCACCCGGACCAGAGAGGACAAAATCATTATGCTGAACATGAACTGGAAGCTTGAGAAGAGAGAAGAAGAGGGCAAGATCATCCGCACCGGCATCGTCGGCGCAGGGCAGATGGGCCGCGGCATGGTGACGCAGATGGTGCTCATGAAGGGCATCACCCCCGCCATCGTATCGGATATCGTGGTGGACAACGCCGTGCACGCCTTCAAGTATGCGGGCGTGAAGGACGAGGACATCGTTGTGGCGAAGACCCTGGCGGAGGCCAACGCGGCCATGGAAGCCGGCAAGTATGTCGCCTGTGAGGACGCGAACTTCATCTCCAGGGCAAACCTTGTCGAGTGCGCCATCGACGCGACGGGCGTGCCGG
>JAFQZU010000013.1 GCA_017405805.1 Lachnospiraceae bacterium | reverse complement strand
TGTTAAAAGTCAGATTGACGATTTTCTGGAGTATATGCGGAATAGCGGAGAAGAAAATGACTTCCTGCGCGACAATTTTGAGATCATGTTCAGGGATAGTCTGCAGGAAAACTCCAACGATATTGCGGAAGAAATCAAGTTTTATTGCAGTAAGTAGAGAACAGAATCTCTGAAAAATGTAGACATTTTGTAGATGAAGAAAGCGGAGAGCCTTATAAATCAAGGCTCTCCGCTGATTTTGTACTATTCCAGCTCTATCGTCCCCGGGGGCTTGCTGGTCAGGTCGTAGAGGACGCGGTTGACGCCCTTTACTTCATTGATAATGCGGTTCATGCAGGTCTGGAGCACGACCCACGGGATCTCAGCAGCCTCCGCGGTCATGAAATCCTCCGTCACTACGCCGCGCAGCGCCACAGCATAATCATAGGTCCGTCCATCCCCCATGACGCCGACGGAGCGCATATTCGTAAGAGCGGCAAAAAACTGCCCTCTGCTCACGTCGATCCCGCCCTTTTCCAGTTCCTCGCGGAATATGGCGTCCGCCTCCTGTACGATCCGGACCTTATCGGCCGTGATGTCACCGACGATCCTGACGCCGAGGCCGGGGCCCGGGAAAGGCTGGCGGAAGACAAGGCGGCGGGGAAGGCCGAGCTCCAGCCCGAGCTGCCGCACTTCATCTTTAAAGAGCAGTCTGAGCGGTTCCACGATCTCTTTAAAATCCACATGATCCGGCAGGCCGCCCACGTTGTGGTGGGAT
Source organism: Lachnospiraceae bacterium (assembly GCA_017405805.1). GTDB lineage: Bacteria > Bacillota > Clostridia > Lachnospirales > Lachnospiraceae > CAG-791. The sequence continues at coordinate 14,467 of JAFQZU010000013.1, read as the reverse complement.
TTGATGACGGCGCCGCCGCTGCCGGTCCCGCTCTCCACCACGTCGGGATAGATGGTCCCCTGGGCGAGATAATCCACCCTGCCTATCTTCTTTGCCTCCTCTTCAAAAACGCTTATGAACTCCGCGCCGATGATCTTGCGCTTCATCTCCGGATCAGAAATTCCCGCCAGTTTGATATAAAAGCGCTCCGCCGCATTGACGCGCACGAAATTCAGTTCAAATGGGCCCTCCGGACCGAAGACCGCCTCCACTTCGTCCCCTTCGTCCTTTCGCAGAAGGCCGTGATCCACAAAGACACAGGTCAGCTGCTTTCCTATGGCTTTGGACAGGAGTGCCGCCGCCACGGAGGAATCCACGCCGCCCGACAGTCCCAGGAGCACCTTGCCGTCCCCGATCCTTGCACGCAGTTCTTTCACCGTGCTCTCCACATAGGAGGACATCTTCCAGCTGCCGCTGCAGCCGCAGATATCGATGACAAAATGCCGCAGCATTTCGAACCCCTGGGGGGTGTGCACCACCTCCGGATGGAACTGCACCGCATACAGTCCTCTCCCGGGATTTTCCATGGCGGCCGCGGGACAATTTGCAGTGTGGGCTGTGATCTTAAAACCGGCCGGCACGGCAGCAATATAATCCGTGTGGCTCATCCAGCAGGCGGTATGCGGATCAAGGCCCGCAAAAAGCGCTGACGTCTTCTCCTCTTTTGCCCCGTCCAGTTCCACTTCCGTGTGCCCGTACTCACTGACCGGCGCAGTATCCACTTTTCCGCCCAGCTTATAGGCCATGAGCTGCGAACCGTAGCAGATTCCCAGCACCGGCACGCCCAGGCCGAAAACAGCGCGGTCGCATGTGGGCGAATCCTCCTTAAATACGCTGGCAGGGCCCCCTGTCAGAATGATTCCCTTCGGCTTCATTGCCAGGATCTCGCCCGGTGTGAGCGTGTGCGGATGTATCTCACAGTAGACATTGCACTCCCGCACTCTTCTGGCGATCAGCTGCTTGTACTGTCCGCCAAAATCCAATACGATGATCTTTTCCAAATATCCATCCCTCCGTTTTTAATCACAAAGAGGAGCCGCATAACGACTCCTCCCTATCATTTTCCAAAAGGTATTTTTACAGCTCGCAGGTACCCACCGTTCTGGGGAACGGCAGTACGTCGCGGATATTGCCCATACCCGTCAGATACATCACGCAGCGCTCGAAGCCCAGGCCGTATCCCGCGTGACGGACGCTGCCGTATCTGCGAAGATCCAGATAGAACTGGTAGGACTCTTTTTCCATGCCCAGCTCGTCCATGCGCTTCTCCAGCTTCTCAAGGTCATCCTCTCTCTGGCTTCCGCCGATGATCTCGCCGATTCCGGGCACCAGGCAGTCCATGGCTGCCACAGTTTTGCCGTCGTCGTTGAGCTTCATGTAAAAGGCCTTGATCTCCTTCGGATAGTCCGTCACGAAGACGGGGCGCTTGAAGACCTGCTCGGTCAGATAGCGCTCGTGCTCGGTCTGCAGATCGCAGCCCCAGTACACCTTGAAGTCAAACTTGTCGTTGTTCTTCTCCAGGATCTCGATGGCCTCGGTATAGGTGACATGGCCGAATTCGGAATTCAGCACGTGGTTGAGTCTTTCGAGCAGTCCCTTGTCCACGAACTGGTTGAAGAACTTCATCTCCTCGGGCGCATGCTCCAGCACATAGCGGATGACGTACTTGAGCATATCCTCCGCGTTGCGCATGTCGTCCTGCAGATCGGCAAAAGCCATCTCCGGCTCGATCATCCAGAATTCCGCCGCATGTCTCGTGGTGTTGGACTGCTCGGCGCGGAAGGTGGGACCGAAGGTATAGACGTCACGGAAAGCAAACGCAAAGGTCTCCACGTCCAGCTGTCCGCTGACGGTGAGGTTGGTGGGCTTTCCGAAGAAGTCCTTGGAATAGTCTACTTTGCCGTCCTCGGTGCGCGGCAGATCGTCCAGAGGGAGCGTGGTCACCTGGAACATCTCGCCGGCGCCCTCCGCATCGCTCCCCGTGATGATGGGAGAATGCACGTAGACAAACCCTCTCTCCATGAAGAAGGAGTGGATCGCGTAGGCGATCAGCGAGCGGACCCTGTAGACCGCGGAAAATGTGTTGGTCCTTGCGCGCAGCTGCGGGATGGTCCGCAGATATTCAAAGCTGTGGCGCTTTTTCTGCAGCGGATAATCTGGCGTGGACGTGCCTTCCACCTCGATCCCGGTCACCTGCATCTCGAAGGGCTGCTTTGCCTTCGGGGTCAGAAGGATCCTGCCCGTCGCGATGACCGCAGCGCCGACGTTCAGCTTCGCGATCGCGTCAAACGATTCCAGATCCCTGCTGTACACCAGCTGCATCGTCTGGAAACAGGATCCGTCGGACAGCGTGATGAAACCCACCGCCTTGGAATCGCGGTTGCTCCGCACCCATCCGCCGACCGTGACGGTCTGGTCGCCGTATTCCTGTGTCTTCTCATAAATGTCCCGGATCAGCACAAGCCGGTATTGTTCTCTCATGATTTCCCCTTTTCTTATTCCTCTTCCTCTGTCTCCTGTTCCCCGTCGCCTTCCCCGGAAGGATCCTTGACGGTGGTCTTGCTGACCAGGAAGTCGAGGACTTTGTTGCCCATCAGGTATTCCCTGTAGCTCTCCCTGGTCTCCTTGTCCAGATCATCCACCGAGTTGTAGGCGGCGCTGTTCTCTACCGCCTTCTCCAGCTCAGCCTGGAACTCCTCGTCGCTCAGGGTAAGGCCTTCCTTGTCGGAGATGGACTGCATCACGATATCCTGCTTGACGTCGCTCACGCAGCGCTCTCTGAAGTCTGCCTCATAGGTATCGGAAGTGGTGCCGATCTGGGAACCGATCAGGTCGATCAGCTGTGTCAGTTCCATTCCGTAGCCGCTTGCCATCTGTGTGTAATAATTGGTCATCATGTCGTAGTAACGGGTGACCATCGCCTCCGGGACGTCCTGCTTGAAGGTGCTCCCGTCCATCAGCTTTGTGATGATGGCGCTCTTACGTTCACTCGTATACTGCTCTTCGCGCTGCTTGATGATCTCCTTCTTGACGTAAGCGCGGTAGTCGTCCGCCGTGGAGATCACGTTTCCGAAGTCTTGCACGCCCAGACCAGCCACGAATTCATCCGTGAAGTCCGGGACATGATACTCCTGGATCTTGTTGATATTGACGGTAAAGACAGTCTCCTTGCCGGCGAGCGCCTCCGTGGGATAATCTTCGGGGAAGGTGAGATCAAGCTCTATCTCCGTTCCGACCTGCTCGTCGATCAGTCCCTCCTCAAAACCGGGGATGAAAGTACCGGATCCGATCTCCAGATCAAATCCCTCCGCGCTGCCGCCTTCGAACTCCTCATCGGTATCCTTGAAACGGCCAACATAATCGATGTTGACAACGTCGCCTTCCTCGATGACGTCGCGCCCCTCGATCTCCACCAGCTCCTGGTGGGCTTCCAGTGTATTGGCAATGTCCGTGTTGACGTCTTCGTCCGTCACTTCCGCCGGAGCAGCCACTTCCACGGTCATGGATGCGTAATCCGCCGGAAGATCCACATAATCATCCGCCTTGATCCCGCTCAGATAGGCGTCCTCGGGATACTCCTTGGTCTCCTCCGCGGCCTGTCCGTCAGCAGCCGCTTCTTCGCCTTCCGCCGCGGCCTCCTCTGTGTTCTCAGAAGTTTCCGCAGTTTCTTCCGTGCTGCTGTCTGTCGTCTGAGTGCTGCCGCCGCAGCCGGTGATCGTACCCGCGGCAAATGTCAGCACCATAAAAGCTGTTATGATCTTATTTTTCATACTGTTCTCCGTATCTTGCCTGTCTTTTGTAACCTATGTATTTTAACACAACCGAAGGTCCGTTAAAAGTCCCAATTGCTTGTTGCCTTGGTTTCCAAACAATGATAAAATTATTTTTACGAATTTATTTAGGAGGATTATGCCGTGAGCAAAGTGACTATTGTACTGCTCGTTATTCTCGTCATTCTGGTGATCGTCCTGATCGCGCTGTATTTTTTCGGAAAGAGAATGCAGAAGAGACAGGAGGCGCAGCAGGAACAGCTTCAGGCTTCCAAGCAGCCCGTTACAATGCTTGTAATTGACAAGAAAAAGCTTCCTCTCAAGGAGGCGGGACTTCCGAGCATGGTCTATGAACAGACGCCATGGTACGCCAAGCGGTCCAAGATCCCGGTCGTGAAAGCTAAGGTCGGTCCCCAGTATGTAAACCTTGTCTGTGACGACAGCATCTTTGATCTGATCCCCGTAAAGAAGCAGATCAAGGCCATGGTCAGCGGCATTTACATCGTGGAAGTCAAGGGACTTCGGGGCGCCCTTACCAAGGAATCGGACGCCAACAAGAGCTGGTTCCGCAGACAGGTGGACAAGCTTCAGGAGAAAGCCGGCGCCAAGCCGATCAAGTAAAAACAGCCATACAAAATGGTCCGCAGGCCGTATAAGGCCTGGCGGACCATTATTTTTACCCTTCTTTCTCTGCCCGGATCATGACGCGGTTGTCCTGCCATCCGCCCCCCTCGAAATGGAGCCGGTACAACAGGAGCGCATCGACTCTTCTGCCGGTGGCCCGCACAGAGATCTTCCTCGTCTCGATCCGCAGGTCGAATGCACCGAAACCGGTGTGATACATGCAGCGGGTCTGCTCCTCAGGATGAAAAAGCATATCCGCATGTACCTCGCCTCTTTTCCTGATCCTGCAGGTGCCGTCCTCCAAAGAGAATTGCATCACGGTACTCTGCCCCTTCTCTTCGAAGCGGATCTCATGGATCCCGTCCGCCAGCCTCCATGTCCCTGTGCCGGCCGTGACATTTCTGTCCTCCTGCCCGGTCTCCATGGTCTGGATCCCCGTCACGGACATCCGTACTCTCTCTTCCAAATCCTTATTGATCCTCCAGCGTCACGGCTTTTGCGGACAGGACGCCGTAGGGAATGATCGAATTGGCAAATCCCCGGAACTTGTCCGCCATATCGCTCACATAAAAGCTGTACCGCTCCTCCGTGCTGCCCAGTACGGGAATGTCCGGGTTTTCCAGCTTTTTCTCCCGCAGGAGAATGTGGAGTTCCCGCGCCGTCTCATAGGCGGGATTGACCAGCGTTACGCCCTCGCCCGCTATTCTGCCGATCGCTTTACTGATCAGCGGATAGTGGGTGCATCCCAGAATGAGTGTGTCGATTCCCCTTCCCGTCAGCTCGCTGATGTAGCGGCGCGCGATCTCATCGGTCACCGGGTCCTCCCACAGCCCTTCTTCCACCAGCGGGCAAAAGAGCGGACAGGCGCGGCCGAGTACCTGCGCGTCCGGCCTGAGCTGCCGGATCACCTCCGAATAAACGCCGCTTGTGATCGTAGCCGTGGTTCCGATCACGCCGATCCGGCCGTTCCTGGACACTTCCGCCGCGGTCTTCGCCCCCGGAACGATCACGCCTATGATGGGAACAGGACATTCCTCTTCCAGTACCGGCAGCGCGTTGGCGCTGGCAGTATTGCATGCGACAACGATGGCCTTGACCCCCTGCCCCAGCAAAAACCTGACGATCTGCCTGGAAAAGCGCAGAATCGTATCCCTCGATTTACTGCCGTAGGGGACTCTCGCCGTATCGCCAAAATAGACGATCCTCTCGCCCGGCATCTGCCGCATGATCTCCCGAAAGACCGTCAGTCCCCCCACGCCCGAATCGAAAACGCCGATCGGCCTGTGGGCGGCTTCCCTGTCATATATCTGTTCCAATCCCATGTAAACTAAACCTCGGTCCGCACTGCCGGCGCTCAGCGCCCCAGCTTTTTCTCCTCCGAATCCAGCTGTCTGCGGATATATTCATACTGTCTGCGGATGTGGTCCATGGCGGCGTTGGAAGCCTTCGCGTCCTCTCCGGCCAGGATGGCGTCGCAGATCTGCCTGTGCTCCGCAACCAGTCTCCCGTAATGCCCCTCGTCTCGGATGTACTCGTAGCGGTAGCGGTAGATATTGTCGGCGAGATTGCCGATGATATCACACAGAAGGCTGTTGCCGGATGCCTCCATGATCACATCGTGGAAGCGGACATCCGCCTCCGCGATCTCCATCTCGTTGCCGCGCTGCACGGTCCTTTCAAACTCGTCGCAGGCAGCCTTGAGTTCGTCGCGGTAGTGGGAGGTGATCCTCCTGCTTGCCAGCCGAACGCTGAGCTGCTCCAGAACGCAGCGCACCTCCATGACTTCCTGCAGGTCGCGTTCCGTCATGGCTGCCACTCTTGCACCGCTCCCCGGGATGATGGTCACCAGCCCTTCCAGTTCCAGAAGCCGGATCGCCTCGCGGATCGGCGTTCTGCTGGTTCCCAGCATTCTGCCCAGACGGACTTCGGTAAGCCTCTCGCCCGGTTTCATCTTTCCTGTCAGAATTGCCTTCCTGAGCGTCAAAAATACGGAATCCCTGAGCGGAATGGACTGTTCCTGTGAGGCGGGAACGCCAAGCCGCATGTCGCGTTCGTCTCTGATATTCATTTCCCTATGACTTTTCATTTCTGTCTGTAATCCCCATCTTTTTTACGCACTTCCGAGCCCGGTACGAAACCGCTCAGAAAAGAAGTGCAGTTTTCAGAGAGACTTTCCTCTCTGAACCGTTCCAGAACCAGCCTTGCCTGTTCGGCATCCTCAAACAGTGCAAAGACCGTCGGGCCGCTTCCCGTCATTCTGGATATCAGTGCCCCCCGTTCCTCCATCCATTTCTCGATCTGTCCGATGACCGGGAACATCCTTCCCGTGACCTGCTCCAGCACATTGCAGCAGCAGCCGGCCATCGTCACAAGATCACCGCTCTGAATGGCTCTGATCTGTCTTCCAATGTCGGGCCGTTCCACCTCTTCGAGCGCGTCATACCCGCGGTAGATCTGCGGGGTGGACGCTCCCTCTTTGGGTTTTACCAGTATTACCGCACAGGACGGCGCATCCGGCAGTTCTGTCAGGACTTCCCCTATCCCTTCTGCCAGCTGCGTGCCTCCCCTGATGCAGTAGGGAATGTCTGCGCCCAGCCGCACGCCCAGTCTCTGGAGCTCCGTGTCCGGCAGATCCGGCACGAAGAGATCCCGCATAGCCCGGAGCATGGCGGCCGCGTCGGTACTTCCCCCGGCAAGGCCCGCTTCCATCGGAATTCTTTTTCTTATATTGACAAACACATCCGTGTGCAGTCCGAATTCGTCAGCCATGAGCGTGACCGCTTTCCAGACCAGGTTTTTGTCCCTGGGAGGAAGCGAACAGATATCGGAGGTGAGAGAGATCTTCATCTGTTCCAGATTACGGTCCTGCGTCGCCAGCGTAAGGCTGTCGCAAAGGTCCACGCTCTGCATGACCATTTTTACCAGATGATAGCCGTCTTCCCTGCGTCCCGTCACATCCAGGCTGAGATTGATTTTGGCATACGCTGTCTCAATAGTCTGCCTCATAAGCCAATTGTCCTTTCACAAGAGAACTTCTCAGGCGTCCGCGACCGCGCCCGTCAGCTCGCTGACGGAAGAGATCCTGTGCCGGATCAGATAGTTCTCTATGCCTTCCGCCACTTCTGCAGTGAGGCAGGGGTTGTTAAAATTCATCGCACCCACCGCAACGGCGGAAGCGCCCGCCAGCATGAATTCCACGGCGTCTTCCCAGGAGGCGATGCCGCCCATTCCGATCACCGGGATCTTTACGGCCTGCGAGGCCTGCCAGACCATCCTGACAGCGATCGGCTTGATCGCGGGGCCGGACATTCCGCCCGTTTTGTTCGCGAGGACAAAGCGTCTTTTCTCGATGTCGATCTTCATTCCCGTGATGGTATTGATCAGAGACAGGGCATCCGCACCCCCGGCCTCCGCCGCCCTGGCCATCTCGGCGATATCCGTCACATTGGGCGTCAGCTTCATGATGACCGGCTGCGCAGCGGCTTTTTTGATCTTCTCCGTGATGGAGAACAGCGCGTCCGGCTTCTGGCCGAAGGCGATCGCCCCCTCCTTGACGTTGGGACAGGAGACATTGATCTCCAGCATATCCACCGGCTGGTCCCGCAGGCGCTCCACCACCTCGAGGTAGTCCTCCTCGGTCCTGCCGCACACATTTACGATCACTTTCGTATCAAATTGTTTTAAAAAGGCCAGATCCCGCTCGATAAAGACGTCGATGCCCGGATTCTGAAGTCCGATGGCATTGAGCATGCCCCCGTACACCTCGGCCACTCTCGGCGTGGGATTGCCGGGCCAGGGCACATTTGCCACGCCCTTGGTCACGACGGCGCCGAGCCGGTTCAGATCCACAAATTCACCGTATTCCATTCCGGAGCCAAAGGTCCCGGAGGCCGTCATCACGGGGTTCTTAAAACAGACGCCTGCGATCCGGACGGACATATCCGGTCTTTTCACACTGTCAGCACTCATCCGATCTCTACCTCCCGCGCGTCAAAAACAGGGCCCTCCGTACAGATCCTGGCATTGCGGACATGGGAATGGGCGTCCACCTCTTTGGTGGGCGTCACACAGCCCAGGCACGCGCCGACCCCGCAGGCCATCCTCTCCTCCAGGGAAATAAACGCCTGCATGCCGTGTTCCTGTGCATACGCCTTCACTGCCCGCAGCATGGGCAGGGGGCCGCAGGCACAGATCACGTCCGCCGTGAGGCTGTGCGCCCTGACGGCGTCCAGCACGTTGCCGGCTGTCCCGGCGCTTCCGTCCTCCGTGGCGGTCAGCACGCGGCAGATCTTTTCAAAATCGTCGTACAAAAAGAGAGTTCCGTCCCGGTATCCCAAAACGGCAGTCACTTCCTGCGCGGCGCCGTTTTCTGTGAGCTGCGCGGCCAGTTCCAGCATGGGCGGTACGCCGATCCCGCCCCCCAGAAGCAGGACTCTCTTTCCCGCGAGCTTCTCCATGGGATATCCGTTTCCGAGGATCCCCAGCATATCCATCGCACATCCGGGACCAAATCCCGCAAGTGCACGCGTTCCCTTTCCCGCGATCCGGAAAACGAAGCGCAGTTCCTTCCTCTCCGTGTCCCACCGGCAGATACTGATCGGCCGGGGCAGGAGCATGGAGGCATCCCCTGTGTACAGTCCTGCGAACTGGCCCGGCAGGACCTTGTCCGGCGCGTCCTCCTGCGGATATCGCAGCGTGAGGCTGCAGATCTCAGGCGTCAGCATGCGGGAATCCACGACTGTCATCCTTGTTTTTTTCTTCATAAGAGCGCTGCGTCCTTTTCATAGGTCTGTGCGATGATCTCTTTCACCCGCTCGGGGAGCTCCCTCTGGGCGGCGCGGTCCATGCCCGCCGTCTCGATGGGCTCGCCGAATTCGATCACCACGTCTTTGCACTTCAGGACGGGAAAATGATCCTCGAACAGATCTCCCGATCCCACGATGGTAAAGGGCACCACCGGGCATTCCGCTTTCGTGGCGATCTTAAAGCTCCCGGCGTGGAAGGGGAGAAGTTCCCCCTCTTTTTTGCTCCTCGTCCCCTCCGGGAAGATGAGCATCGACTGTCCTTCCTTTATATATTCAATCGCCGTGAGGATGGTCTTGAGGCCTTTTCTCGGATCCTGCCTGTCCAGAAACAGACACCGTATCCCGTCCATAGCCAGCTTCAGCGGCGTATTCTCAAGTTCTTTCTTTGCGATAAATCCAGTGGGCATCGGAATATTGACCGCCGCGATCACGATGTCGAAGATGCTTCTGTGATTGCCGACAAAAAGCACCGCCCGGTCCTTCGGAATCCTCTCGGCGCCGATCACCTTAATCTTTCCGCCCGCGAAAAACCAGATCCCCCGCAGGACGAACTGCACATACCGGTAGCGGGCTTCCAGGCACTTCTGCGGCGAAGACAGCCCGATCAGCCAGGTCACGAAGTGAAAGGGCACCTCCAGAATGAGCATAAATGCCAGAAACAAAAGGGCCAGCACTTCTCTGATATAATTCATATAATTCCTCCCAATTCCGGAAAATCCCGCCCGTACAGCGCGGCATTTCCCGGGGTATTGCATTGGTATTATATTATAACAGATTTTCCGATTAATAGGAATTCCCCCATTATTTTCCCGCATGCTATAATGTTGCCGATATGAAAAAACATCTCAGAAAGGAGCCGTCATGCTGCTGATCCGCAACGCATACCTTATCGACCCCGCATCCGGCACCGAGGGGATACGGGATATACTGATCCGTGACGGGTATTTTGCCGCCGTCGGGACCTCCCTCGAAGCACCTGCGGGCACCCCCTGCATCGACGCCGGAGGACTCACGGCCGCGCCAGGCCTCATCGATACGCACTCTCACTTCCGGGATCCCGGATTCACCTATAAAGAGGACATCCACACCGGCGCCCTGGCCGCGGCCCGGGGCGGTTATACCTCCGTGATCCTCATGGCCAACACCTCCCCTGCGGTGGACAGTCCGGCGGTCCTCGCCGACATTCTCGCAAGGGGCAGGAAAGAGGCTGTCCACATCTACAGCTGCGCAAATGTGACAGCCGGTATGCGCGGCCTGCAGCTCGCAGATCTCCCGGCCCTCGCCGCCGCCGGCGCCGCCGGCTTTACGGATGACGGTCTGCCCATCATGGATGCGGCCCTCCTGCGGACCGCCTTTACGGCAGCGCGCGGCCTGGGGCTGCCCGTAAGCCTCCACGAGGAGGATAAGACGATGATCTCCCAGAACGGCGTCAACGGCGGCGGCACTGCAGCAAAAGCTCTGGGCCTTGCCGGTGCGCCCCGGGAAGCAGAGATCTCCATGATCGAGCGGGATCTCGCGATCGCGGTCGAGACGGGCGCCCCCGTCTGCATACAGCACATCAGTACCGCCGAGGGCGTCGAACTTGTGCGGCAGGCCCGCCGGAAAAATCCGGACATTCACGCGGAAGCGACCCCGCATCACTTCTCCCTCACGGAAGACGCGGTCCTGCGCAAGGGGACACTCGCCAAAGTCAACCCTCCCGTGCGCACCGAAAATGACCGGCTTGCCATCATACGGGGACTGCAGGACGGGACCATCGACCTGATCGCCACAGACCATGCGCCCCATGCTGCCAGCGAAAAAGAAAAACCTTTCGTGCAGGCCCCCAGCGGCATGATCGGCCTGGAGACCGCGCTCGGCCTGGCCTTGCGCGAGCTGGTGCGGCCGGGCTGCCTTACCATGATGCAGATGCTCGCCTGCCTCACCGTCAATCCGGCCCGTTTCTATCATCTGCCCGCCGGGGAAGTCCGCGTGGGGGCGCCGGCCGACCTGGTCCTCTTCGATCCGGACGCGGAGTGGGAAGTGACTGCGCCCTTCGCCTCCAAATCGGACAATTCGCCCTTTATCGGCGAGAAGCTGCCGGGAGTGATACGGTATACGATCTGCCGGGGAGAAGTCGCCTATAAACAATGACCGCTCTTAAAAAACAGGGACAGCTCTCTGCCTTGCAGAGAACGGTCCCTGTTTTTCATTCTTCGATCATTTTCACCATTTCTTCCAGTGCCATGCCCCGCGAAGCCTTAAAGAGAATGGCTGTGCCCGGCACGCACATCGCTTTGAGGCGGGCCGACGCCTGTTCCTTGTCGGCGAAAGCATAGACCTCCGCCAACCCTGAACGGCGGGCCTCATCCGCAATGAAGGCGGCGTTTTCTCCCACGGTGATCAGCGCGGAAATGCCCTGCTGCGCGCAGAAGGCGCCGATCTCCCGATGGAGTTTTTCCGAGAATTCCCCAAGTTCCAGCATATCGCCCAGCACGGCGACCTTCCGGTCTGCGCTCTGTCCGGCAAGGATGCGGAGCGCCGCCTGCATGGACTGCGGATTGGCGTTATAGGCGTCGTTGAGGATGGTCAGGCCGCCTTTTCTCTCGATCTTCATGCGCATGCCGGTCTGCTTGAAACAGCGGATCCCCTCAGCGATCTCCTCTGTCGTCAGGCCGTAGAGCGCACCGACCGCTGCCGCGAGAAGGGCCGGATACAGCATGTGTCTGCCGAGGGCCGGCACCGTGTACACGGCGCTGTGACTGCCGCAGGCGCTGACGACCGTCTCCTCTTCCCCGCAGTGAACGCTGCAGGCCCGCAGAGTACAGTCCGGCGCCTCTCCCGCCATCAGGAAGCGGATCTTTTTTCGCGCGACCTCGTCGTAGAGCGGGTCACCCGCGAGATCGTCGGGCACCTCCGATGCGCCGCAAAGCGTGCGAAGGAGCGGATCGTCGCCGTTTATGACCGCCGTCCCGCCATCCTTCATCCCGCGGAAGATCTCGCATTTGGACCGGAAGATATTCTCCCGGCTGCCCAGGTTCTGGATATGCGCGTCGCCCACGTTGGTGATGACCGCCGTATCCGGCGGGGCGATGCGCGCCAGATAGTCGATCTCCCCGAAGTGGTTCATGCCCATCTCCAGCACGGCGATCTCATGGGTGCGCTCCAGCCGGAAGATCGTCATCGGCAGACCGATATGGTTGTTGAGATTGCCCTCCGTATAGAGAACGCTGTAATGCTGAGACAGGACTGAGGCCAGCATCTGTTTGGCCGTGGTTTTGCCCACGCTCCCCGTCACGGCGACCACGGGAATGTCGAATTTACGAAGGTAATACGCCGCGAGGGCGCCCAATGCCGCCGTGGTGTCCTCCACAAGGACATAAAACTTGTCCGGCATAAGGAGATCGGGCTCTCTGGAGATCAGACACCCCGCCGCGCCGGCCTCCAGCGCGCTCTGCGCAAAGTCGTTCCCGTCCAGCCGCTCTCCCACGATGGCGCAAAAAAGTTCACCGCCGCAGACCTTCCGGTTATCCGTCACGACGCCGCAGAAAAGCCTTTCCTCCGGGACCTTCTGCCCCGCCGCTTCGGCCTGCAGGAGCCTGCCTCCCACCGCGCCGACCAGTTCCCGCACCGTCATTACTTCCATAGTCCGGTCACCCTTCCTTTTTCATCTGCCGGCCCCGCATGCGGAGTCCGTCCTCCACGATCAACTCACACAGATCCTCGTAGGAGATCCCGACCGCTGCGGCCTCCTGCGGCACAAGGCTTGTGGGCGTCATGCCGGGGAGGGTGTTGACCTCCAAAAACCAGGGCGTATCATTCTCGTCCACGATAAAATCGCTTCTCGAGTAGGTGCCGAGTCCGAGTGTCTTATGCACGCTGAGGGCCATCCTGCCCATTTCCGCCTCCACTTCCGGTGTACAGCGGCCGGGACAGATTTCCTTGGTCGCACCCGCGCGGTACTTGTTCTCGTAGTCATAGAAATTGACCAGAGGAACGATCTCCACGGAAGGAAGCGCCCTGTCTCCCAGTACGGCACAGGTAAACTCCCTGCCTTCCACGAGCTGCTCCACAAGGATGTCTTCGTCGTAGCGCACACAGTCCTCCAGAGAGGGGGCCAGATCCTCCCTGCTGCGAACGATATACACGCCCACCGAAGAGCCGCCGCGCGGCGTTTTGATCACGCATGGGACATCGATCATCTCGCACATGGCGGGAATGTCTTCCGCGTTTCCCCGCATGCTCTTCCATTCGGGCGTACGGATCCCGCGGGTCCGGACCAGTTCCTTGGTGATCGTCTTATTCATGGCGATCGCCGCACCCAGATGGCCCGATCCGGTGTAGGGTATGCCCAGCATATCGAAGGTGGCCTGCACGCGGCCGTCCTCTCCGTTCATCCCGTGCAGAGCTATAAAGACGATATCGGCCGCACGGCAAAGCTTGAGCACGTCCTTGCCGAACAGGGAGTGGCTCTTCCATTTTCTCGATCTGCGCACCTCCTCCAGGTCCGGCGCGATCCCGTCAAAAACGATCTCCGGCACCGGCGGCAGGGTCTCAAACAGCGCCTCGGGCTCTCCCTCCGGGTAGGACTCGTCCTCGAGGCCAAGAAACAGATCCGCGAGGACGGCCTGATGCCCTCTGCTGCGCAGCGCACTGCACACCCTGCTCCCCGAGGAGAGAGAAATCTTCCGTTCCGTACTCATTCCGCCGCAAAGAACTACGATCTTCATAGCTGTGCCTTCGGCTTTCTGCCTCTTCTGGACGTAAGCGGCACTTTTTTCAGATGCCAGATGTCGCGCACATACTCCTCGATGGTCCTGTCGGAGGAGAACTTGCCTACGCAGGCCGTGTTCATCATGGCCATTCTCGCCCAGCGCTTGGTATCCTTGTAGGCCTCCTCCACTTCGCGCTGTGCCTGCGCGTAGGACTCGAAATCCTTGAGGATGAAGTAACGGTCCGCCGGACCTCCGTCTCCGTGAAGGAGCGAATTGTAGAGCGGGCGGAACCTGTCCGGATCGTCGGGGGAGAAGGTGCCGTTGATCAGCTGCATGAGCACCTGACGCACGTTCTGGTCCTCGTTGAAGATCTTCATAGGCTCGTAGCCGCCGTGCTTCTCGTAGTTGATGACTTCCTCGGAAGACAGGCCGAAGATAAAGGCGTTCTCTCTTCCGACCTCTTCCACGATCTCGACGTTGGCGCCGTCCATGGTTCCGAGCGTCACAGCGCCGTTGAGCATGAACTTCATGTTGC
>JAFQZU010000012.1 GCA_017405805.1 Lachnospiraceae bacterium | reverse complement strand
TTCAGGATATTTTTGCCGTACATGGCATCCTGCTCTTTTCTGAGCTTGTAGATGAGGGTGCTGGTATCCAGATCCACCATGTCGTAGGTGATCAGGGTTCCCTTGGCCACGTCGCACTTCATGACGGCGTTCTTGTTGATCAGGCCGAAAGGCACATAGCCCTTCTCCGTTGCCTCCGCCTCCGTGCAGATGGAGCCGTGGGTCGTGTAGCCGCCGATGCCGTCGATGGTCTGCCCCTTCCTGAGATCGATCTTGGCTCTCGTGATGCACTCGCTGACCAGTCCGTCCTTGGCGACGCAGGTGACTTCGCCGTCGATGACCGCCTTCGCGACCGTCAGAGGCGTCTCCAGGTTGCAGAGGTGATAAGGACGGTACAGGGTCCACAGCGGGCCGGGGCCCATGCTGTGATAGCCGAGCTGGTAGGCGATCTCCTCGTTGGGCGTCGAGACCGTGACGAAGACGCCGGGCGCGATGCCGTTGACGTACTCGACGACGCCGTGCTTGTTCAGGATACCGCCGTCCTTCTTGAGCTTGAATATCTCGTTGAGTTCCTTGACGCCCTCCGTGCCGGGTGCGGTCGCGGGGCCGTGGCCTCCGATGACGTCCGGGATCAGGCCGGTGTAGTTGCTCATGGCGGTCATCTCGACCATGGTCTTGGTGCCGTCCTTGAAGGCGCACAGCATCCTGGGGCTCATCTTGCGGCGGGTCGCCTCCTCGAGCACCGTGTCGGGATTGCAGTCGTAGTCAAGCTTGTTGTTCTTGCCCTTGCCCATGACTTCCACGTTCAGCCCCATGGCCTTCGCGAAGCAGTACAGCTCCATGACGGCGCCGGGCTCGTCGCCGGCGCTTCCGGTATAGATCACGCCGTGGTCCTGGGCGAATTTCTTGAGGTAGGGGCCGATGACGACGTCCGTCTCGACGTTCAGCATGACGACGTGCTTGCCGTTCTCCATGGCGTCCGTGGAGACCTTGGCGCCGACGTCCGGCACGCCCGTCGCGTCGATGGCGCACTCGACAAGGTTTGCCCTGGAGATGAAGTTCGCGTCCTCACAGGCGACATACTTGCCGGCTTCCATGGCCGCGTTGGCCTCCGCCAGGGTCTTCGCCACGACGATGTCCTCGTCCTTCACGCCCGCATACTTGAAGGCGTGCACGGCGTTGTCCACCACGATATCCGATACGATGGCGGGGGTGATGCCCTTCATGAGCACCATCTGTGTCACCATGCCGCGGCCCATCTGCCCTGCGCCGACGATGCCGGTGCGGATGATCTTGCCCTCTTCTTCTCTCTTCTCAAGCTTCCAGTTCATGTTCAGCATATTTTTTTACCTCCAATAATATAAATGATGATCAGTAGATTTCAATCGTGTCGCCTGGCTGTATGTCCGCGGGTGTAACGGCGTCGCCTTCCAGCATGATGCAGCCGGGCCGGTATGCCTCCTTGCCGCCGCCAAAAGCCAGCGTACAATGTCCCAGTGTCCTGAGCGTGTGCGGCGCCTCGGTTCCCACCGCAGTGATCTTATAGATCTTCCTGCCGAATTTAAGGGTATCTCCTGCCACGGGATCTTCCGTGAGCTCAGCTGCCGTGTGCAGGACCGCAAGCTCAGCCAGTTCCGCAGGTGCGTCTTCATTAAAAATAATAACAAAATTGAGGTCCAGCTCTTCACTCAGGAATTCAAATGCTTCGGGTCCGCTGCCGGTAATGACTGCCTTGTACTTCATGCCTTTCTCCTCTCTTTTTTTCTTTATCGAAACCTCTAATCGACAATTGCAAACGTATTTGCTCTGTTTGGGTCATCATACGTCTGTATCCGCGATAATTCAAGTAAAATATTGGATGCTTTTGTATAAATAAACGCTATTTAAGTAATTATCGCATCATTTGTATAAATAAATTGTCTGCCGGCCTGCAAATGTTAAAAAATGTTGCAACACCTCCCTTCAAACTCACACTTTTACACTTGATCGATTGACATTTGTCACATTTGGCCCCTATACTTTTAACATAATATCACATTTCGAAACATTCTCATGGATCATGGAGGACAAAAACATGCTCGTATCATCCGGAAAACTTCTTGAAGCCGCGAAAGCCGGTCATTTCGCGATCCCTTCCGCCAACTTTGTGGACGAGGACTCCCTTCGCTGGCATCTGCAGACCGCCGAGGAAATGAACCTTCCTATTATCATCGCTCTTGCGGAAGTTCATCTGGATCGCCTGATCACGCTCGAAGAGGGCGCCCACATCGCAAAGTTTTACGCGGAGAGGACTTCCAATCCCGTCGTCCTGCATCTGGACCACGGCAAATCCTTCGAGACCTGCAAAAAGGCGGTCGACCTCGGTTTTACATCCGTTATGCTCGATGCTTCCATGGAATCTTTTGACGTAAACGTGCAGCGCACCAGAGAGGTCATCGAATACGCAAGAGCACACGGCGTCAGCGTGGAAGCCGAGATCGGCCACGTCGGGACCGGCGCCAAATACGACAATAATTCCGACAACATCTACACGACGGTAGAAGAAGCCGCGGCCTTCGTCGAGCGCACCGGCGTGGATTCCCTGGCCGTATCCATCGGTACCGCCCACGGTCTCTACAAGGGCACTCCCAAGATCAACTTTGACCGCCTCCACGAACTCGCCGCAGCCGTTAAGGCGCCCCTGGTACTGCACGGCGGCTCCTCCTCCGGCGACGATAATCTGCATCGCTGCGCCACCGAAGGCATCGCCAAGATCAACGTCTACTCCGACCTGGTCGTGGCCGCCGCAAAGGAGGTCTACGCGCTGCAGCAAAAAGAAGCCGAGGTGGAGGATTACTACACTTACAAAGAAGCGGCAAAACAGGGCATGCAGGCAATGCTCAAGCACTGCTTCGAAGTCTTCGCGACCAAACCCGTCACGCTCTGATCACAATCACAAAGAAGGAGGCATAAAAACATGGCAGTTTACAAAGAAACCATCCAGGTCAAATCCCACGGCGGCACGCCCTCCTATATCAATATCACGCCCGACGTCAGAAGGGTCATCGAAGAGAGCGGCATCAAGGAAGGCATCTGCGTCGTGATCTCCCCGCACACCACCTGCTCCGTTTTCTTCGAGGAGTTCGTACACGACATCAACGAGGACGGCGACGAGTTTCTGCAGAAGGACCTCAACGACGTATTAAAGAAGATCATCCCCGACCAGACGTCCACCGGGATCTACACCTACCCCGGCGAGGAGCACTACAAGGCAGTCGAATCCTGGCCGGACGCGGAAGCGTATCTTCCCGGCGGCGACCGCACGGCGCTCTGGAACTGCGACGCGCACCTCAAGGCGACCATCATCGGTTCCAGCCAGACTTTTGACGTGACCGGCGGAAAGCTCGGCGTGGGCACGACGGGATATGTCTATTTTGCCGATTTTGACAGGACAAGAGAGAGGACCCGCCGCTGCATCATCACCGTGATGGGCGAGTGATCCCAGGTTTTTCAAAGGAGAATACAGATATGAGCAGATCCGGAAAGCCTTTTCTCGTAGTCAATCCCAAATCCTACCTCTACGGAAAAAAGAGCCTTGAACTGGCCCTGGAAACGGATAAAGTGGCAGCCGACACCGGCCTCGCCATCTATTACACCTGCCCCTACGCGGACATCCGCATGATCCGCGAAAATACAAAGCACGTCATCGTCTGCGCCCAGTCCATGGACCCCCTGGTCCCCGGCCGCGGCATGGGCCATGTCCTCCCCGAATCCCTCAAGGAAGCGGGCGCGGACGCCCTGTTCCTCAACCACGCTGAGAACCCCAAGACCGTGACCGACCTCTACAAGACCATCCTCCGCGCCAAGGAACTTGACATGATCACGATCGTCTGCGCCGACTCCGTCGTGGAAGCCAAAGCCGTCAGCTGCATGGATCCCGACATCGTCCTGGCAGAGCCCACCGACCTGATCGGCACCGGCCAGGTGGCGGACGACTCCTACACCATCGAGACCTGCAAGGCCATCGCCCAGGTCAACCCCGATGTCCTTGTCATGATCGCTTCCGGCGTCAGCACTGCAGAGGACTGCTACAATGTCGTCAAGCTCGGAGCGGACGGCACGGGCGCCACGTCCGGAATCCTGAATGCGCCGTCGCCGGCAGTAAGGGTCAGGGAGATGGCGGAGGCGATCCTTCGAGCCTGGAGAGAACGCAATTAAATGAAAGACTGGAGCCGTATAATAAGTACCCTTTGACACGCTCCTATGAGCGTGAAAAGGCCCTGCGGGTTACTTATTATACGGCTCTTATCTTTCAATCGTAAATCTCATCCCCCTCAATCATATAATAACTCTTCCCCTCCATCTCCTTAAGGGTCTCCAGATACGACGCATACATCACATCCCAATCCGCATACGCCTCTTCGCCCCGGTGGTCCGGCAGGTCGCATTTTTTGGCGAGATAGTTGCCGATATATTTTGTGACTTTGGCCACGCCATACTCATTGAGGTGATCGCCCCCGTCCCGGGTGTCGTGGCTCCAGTCGATGCCCATCTGCCGCCAGTTCCGGTTCAGATTGACGTACTTGACCCCGCGGGTCATCGCGTAGTCCTTGAGGGCGTTGATGCGCGGCGTATCATAGCACTTAGGGGAGCACAGACTGTACATGATGACCTGGATCCCGCGGTCCTTACACAGATCGATGATCCGATCCATATACTCTACGGAAAAGCGCGGCAGTTCCTTTCGCTCTTCGGTGTATTCCATATAGTCTTCCGGCCCCTCGTAGGGAACGATGTGTTCGCTCACGAGATATCCCATGTAGTACTTGCGGAGGGAGCCCTTTGATCCGATGGTCTTCCACACATTGTGGAAGCGGCAGAAGGGGAAAAAGTACTGGTAGTATTCCGTCAGCGCCACTCCCGCATCCTGGAAATCGCCCTCCGTGCGCAGCATCATATTGGTCTCGATCATGACCACCTTGGGCGACTGGTACTGCAGTCCCTTTTTCAGAAGATAGTACGCCTCCGATGTTTCCGCTGCGCCCTTGCACAGATTGAAGGAGGTATATCCCTTGTTGTTCCACAGATCCATCGGGGAGATCCCGACCATGGCGAGGGAATTGCCGATATTATAGATGTCAATCGTCTGCGTGGGGACCGTCTCGATCTCGGCGTCTCGCGCGTTGCGGTCGACGATCCTCCCTTCTTTAAATCTTTTGCCGGGATTAAGGAGCACGCCGGCCAGGACAAGGATAACAGCCAGGATGACTCCGAACAGGGCGATCCGCAAAAGATTTTTTTGATTTGTCATATGATCATTTCTTTCCTAAAGTGTTGAGCAGCGTTGAGACGAGCTCCTTGTTGCCGGAGAGCATGGAGAGGATCTGTTCCAGTCCGCCGTCCTCTCCCTTGAGGAGCTTCATCGCGGCTTTTTTCGTCTTGGTATCCGCTTCGCGATAGGCGAGTACCAGTTTTTTCTCCGTCGCGGTCAGTTTCAGACCCGCGGAAGAGGAGGTCTTCTTTGCAGAGGATGTTTTCTTCGAGGAGGAAGTCTTCTTCGCGCTGCCGGACACAGCCTTTTCAGCATCGGAAAGAACGTCCAGAAGCGATTTCTGTGTGATGCCCAGCGCCTTGGCGATGCTTTTGAGTATGACCTCGGAGGGCTCCTTCTCTCCCCGCTCAATGCGGCCCAGATCCGCGGCGGAGAGCCCGTCAATCAGTTTTGCGGCAGCGACCTGTGTGAGACCTTTGCTCGAGCGAGCTTCTTTTACCATTTTACCGAGTTTTACGGACATATCCGCCTCCTTTCTCCTTGCAGCCGGCGCAGGCCGGCTTCGTTTTTTGGGTTTTGTATATGATTCAAGTATATGGCAGGCCCATCCGTTTTGCAACGTCATAGGCGGATGCGCAAACCGGAGGGAAATGCTAAAATATAGTTGATCTTTCAGGAGGGTACCAGCAAGCTATGAAACCCATCATCAAGTGGCCCGGCGGAAAGGAGCGCGAGCTGCCGGTTATACGAAACGCCATGCCTGCGTTCACGGGCAGATATATCGATCCCTTCGTGGGAGGGGGGGCTGTCTATTTTGACGTGGAAAGCGATGCCTCCTGCATCAACGATCTCTCCCGGGACCTGATTGGGCTGTACAGGAGCGTGCAGCAGGGCGATCCCGATTTTTACGCCGCCCTGGGGATCATCGCCGGGGACTTTCACGCGCTCGGCGGTCTCTGCGCGGAATACAGGACGCTTCTCTTAAGGTTCTATGTGGGACGCGCAGGCGCGGAAGATGTCGCGCAGAAGATCACCGCGGCCGTCCGGATCGATGAGGAGACTGTTTTCCGGAGCGAGCTGGTCCGAAATCTGATCGGCAAAAGGGAGCGCACGCGAAAACTGGAAAAAAGCCGCGGCCCCCTCTCTCAGGCCGATCTTTCGGCCAATCTGGAAGCCGCGGTAAAATCCGCTTACTATATGACGCTGCGATCCATTTACAACCGGAAGGACGGCATATCCCCCGGCAGGCGGGCCGCCGTCTTCTGCTTCATCCGGGAATACTGCTACTCCTCCATGTTCCGTTACAATTCCAGCGGTGCCTTCAACGTGCCCTACGGCGGCATCTCCTACAACGCTAAGGATTTCCGCCGCAAAGCGGAAGCGCTGGAAGCGAAGGACCTGCGGGACCTGCTCCTGCGCACGCAGATCTGCTGCGAGGATTTTGAGGATTTCCTGCGGGAGATCGCCCCGACGTCCGAGGACTTTCTGTTTCTGGACCCGCCCTATGACAGCGAGTTCTCCACTTACTCACAGAACCGGTTCGGACGGGAAGAGCAGATCCGGCTCCACCGCTTTCTTAAGGAGACGCCGGCCAGATTTCTGATGGTCATAGGCCGGACGGACTTTATCAGCGGACTGTACGGGCAGGACTTCCGGGTCCGCGCCTTCGACAAAACCTACGCCGTAAGCTTCAAGAACCGGAACCGGCGCAGCGCCCGGCACCTCCTCATCACCAATTACTGACCGGAAGCGTCCCGGGACTGTTCCGTCCTTACGCTCGTGTAGCGGTGTTCCCGCCACTGCGTGGGCGTTATGCCGAATTCCTCCCGGAACATTTTGCCGAAATAGCTCATGGAGCAGAACCCCAGCTGCTCACTGACTTCCCTCACCGAAAGAGCGGTGTCCATCAGCATGTGCCGCGCACGCTCCAGCTTGTGCTGCCGGATATACTCGCGAAAAGTCTTCCCGGTCTCCGCTTTGAATCGGCGGCACAGGTAGACGTCGGAATACCGGAGCTTGACCGCCATCTCATGCATGGTAATACTCTCCTCCAGATGGAGGTCGATATAGTCACAGCATTCCCGGATGGGCTTGGACAATCGGTTCCTGCGGCATTCCCTGACCCTCCGGGAGAAGTCGTTTACCACGACGCCGGCCAGTTTGGACAGCTCTTCCAGATTCACGCAGTTCTGCACGGTCTGGAAGTAATGATCCGACAGCGCCATGGCGATCTGCGGAGACAGGCCGCCCTCTGCCGCAGCTCTCGATACCAGCACAACACAGGAAAGCACTTCGTTCTTCATCTGCCGGATCGAGTCGCCGTGCACCCCGAGTTCCTCCACCCGGCCGGTGACTTCGCTTGCCAGCTTCTGTCCGTTCTCCCAAGAGATTTCCTCCCCTTCCCGGATCATTCTGATCAGATTCTGTTCCACCTTGAAGGTCTCATGGGCGTTTTTCCTTGTCCAAAGCCACTTTCCCGTGAGGTTTATCTTTCCCCCCTGATACAGATTCAAATCTTCGGGCTTAAGCCGCTCCCCGTAAATACCATAGTACAGAAGGATCGTATACTCGCAGACCCGGTCCATGGGGATCACCGGCAGACAGCGGAAGAACTGTATGATCCGCTGCAGCTCCTCCTCTTTTATCTCACGTTTGGACAGCCACTCCCTGATATCTGTCGTAAGCATCATATCCGACAGGAAGGGGCCCATCCCATAGATATTCGTCAGCTGTCCTTCTTCCCATATGGGGATGGCCGTCCACATGACATTGTTGCTGTTCATGATGATGGGACGGCGATTCTCGTTGCAGTACTCTACAAGGACCGGCTTCGTTTTGCTGTTCATCAGAAGATCGTCGATCGTTCCCTGATCGGGACAGTTTGATTCGGGATGCTCCAGATTTCTGTCGAATATCCACCCGTAGAGCCCGTGACAGCCATGCAGCATATCCCGGTATATTTCCAGTCGCTCAATCAGATACATACTCTGTTCCCTCTATGGTAATCATCTTGTGTGATTTCTCTGGCTTCCGACATTATATCATAAAATGGCATGTAATTATAACCCAATTGACTTTTGTCTGATTTTTTATGCTTTTTTCCCGGATTTCCCTGCATACGTAAAAAAAGGCTGCAGCCTGAGTTTTCCTCTCAGGGCTGCAGCCTCTTTCAGCTTTATTTCGCCTTAGCTTCGTACATATTTTCCGGGGCGGAAGCCTTCGCCTTTTCCTCAAGGTATCTGTCCAGCTCCTTCCACTCCGATCCTTCCCGGCCGCTCTTTACCTCGACGCTTTCCGCGTCTGCCGCCAGCACCGCCATGGTTGGTTCCGAATGTCCAGCGATCACGATCCCGGTACAAATCAATAAGATGGCTAATGTTTTTTTCACGGCGGCCTGCTCCTTGGAATTTATTTCGTATTTGTTAACTAAATATTACGCTTATGAAGGTATTATTGCACAGTTGGTAAATAATTGCAATAGTAATTCGTAACATTTCCAAGAGCCGCGTCCGCCGCACAATCCGTCAGCGCTGTGCCGACCGGTAAACGTCCGCAAAGGCGGCGCCGGTCCTGCGCACCGCTTCCGCTACGCTCTCATATTCCGGGCAGCAGCGCTCGGCCTCACCGACCCGGCAGTATTTTACTTCGATCTCCCCGTAGGGGGTCCGGACCTTACCGGCCCTGCGCGGGAGCGTGCTGCGCTCCATCCTGCACCGCCTGATCCCTATGGTCGTCGTCTGGGTAAAGATCACTCGTTCCAGCGCTTCCCGTTTCTCATCCCTGCAAAGGACCGTCAGGGTCCATGCCGGACGGTTTTTCTTCATGTACACAGGAGAATAGTGTGCGTCCAGCGCGCCGGCCGTCATCAGGCACTTCATGGCAAAGCCCAGCTGCTCTCCCGTACTGTCGTCGATCTCGCACTCCAGCTTCCATATCTCGTCTTTTCCCGCTTCCTGCGCGGGCTCGATCAGCATGGCGCGGAGTATGCTGGGGATCTCGTAGGCTCTTTTGCCGGCTCCGTATCCTGTTTTCAGGATCCTGACCGTCTCCGGGAGCGTGCCTCCCGTGCGAACCGCCGCAGCGATGGCAGCGCCGGTCGGCGTCACCAGCTCCCCTTTTCTCGAAGTGAGCCGCAGCGGCAGGCCGCAGGCCCTCGCGATGCCCTCGACGGCTGGAACGGGGACCGGCAGTACGCCGTGCTGACAGCGGACCGTTCCGCTTCCTTCCGCGATGAAGGGGATGATCACCTGGTCCACGCCCAGATCGTCCAGGCAGTAAGCGGCCGACACTACGTCCACTATGGAATCGAGGGCCCCGACTTCGTGGAAATGCACCTCCTCCACGGGGATGCCGTGTGCCTTCGCCTCCGCCTCGGCGATGATGCTGAAGATCCTGTCCGCGAGGGCGCGGGCGCCCTCCGTCAGATCCAGCGCATCCATGATCTCCCGGATCTCCTTCATGCCGCGATGTTCGTGGTGATGATGCCCGTGGTCGTGATCGTGGTGGTCGTGATCATGATCATGGTGATGGTGCTCGTGGTGGTCATGATCGTGGTGATGGTGCTCATGGTCGTGGTGATGGTGCTCATGGTTATGGTCGTGGTCATGATGCGCATGGTCATGATCGTGCTCGTGGTGCGTCTGTGCGCTTTCTCCGTACAGATACGCCATGTCATGATCGTGGTTTTCATGCGCCGCGTCCAGCCTGACCGCGAAGTCGCAGCAGTCGATGCCGCCCTTCTTCACGCGGCTGATCTCGACGGAAAATCCATCGTCCTTGATTCCCGACAGCACTTTCATCAGGCCCTCGCGGTCCGCCCCCAGGTCCAGGAGGGCTGCCACCGCCATATCACCGCTGATTCCCGTATTGCATTCCAGATAGAGTATGCTCATTGATCACTGTTCCTTCCCGTCTTTTCGTACCGCCAGACGATTGATCTGTGTGGCGATATAACCCGCTCCGTATCCGTTGTCGATATTTACGACGGCAATTCCGTTGGCGCACGAATTGATCATGGTCAGGAGCGCCGACAGCCCCTGCATGCTGGCCCCGTATCCCACCGACGTGGGGACGGCGATCACGGGATTGCTGACAAGGCCGCCGACCACCGAGGCCAGCGCGCCCTCCATGCCGGCCACCGCGATCACACAGTTGGCCTTCTGGATCTCCTCCGTAAAGGAGAGGAGCCTGTGCAGTCCGCTGACGCCTACGTCATATACACGTTCCACTGACGCGCCAAAATATTCCGCCGTCTGCGCCGCCTCTTCCGCCACCGGTATATCGGCCGTCCCGCCGCTCACCACGGCGATCTTACCCACGCCGGGCTCCCGGTCCTTTTTCTCCAGCTTCAGGATGCGGGAGACCGGGTCGTAGACGACTTCCGGCAGCACTTCCCTTACGACCTCGAATTGATGTGCGCTGGCCCGCGTTCCGAAGGCGCAGCCGTCCGCCTCGGCCATACGCTGATAGATCGATGCGAGAAAAGAATCGGCTTTCCCGCTGCAGAAGATGACTTCGGGGAACCCCTGTCGGTCCCCTCTGTGCCGGTCCAGCTTCGCATATCCCAGTTCCTCAAAGGGTTTCCTGCGGAAATATGCTTCCGCCTCCCCTACGCTGACCGATCCGTCTCTGACCCCTTCCAGGATCCTGTGTGCGTCCGTCATAACCCTTTCCCTTCCTTCACGCCGATCATCTCATTCATACTTCCCGTGCGGTATCCCTGCAGATCGATCGTAATGTACATAAATCCGAAGGACCTGAGCGCACGTGCGATCTCTTCTCTGTTTTCCATCACTTTTCCCATCTCTTCCGGAAGGACTTCGATCCGTGCCAGCCCCTCTCCGTGGAGCCTTACCCGGAGCTGTCTGAAATCCATCCCGGAGAGATATTCCTCAGCCTGCTCGATCATGCGGAGTTTGCCGCGGCTGATGGTCTCCCCGTAGGGCACGCGGGAGGCCAGGCACGCGTAGGACTGTTTGTCCCAGGTCGGCAGCCCCATCTCTTTGGACAGCGCGCGGATCTCGCTCTTGTAAAGTCCGGCCTCCCTGAGAGGGCTCCGGATGCCCAGTTCACGGATCGCCTGCATCCCGGGACGATAATCGCCCTCGTCGTCCAGATTGGAGCCCTCCGCAAGGCAGGAGAGCCCATTTTCACGGGCGATCTGCTGCATGCGGGAAAACAGCCTCTTCTTACAGATGTAGCACCGGTTCGCGGGATTCGCCGCGTAGGCCGGGTCGTCCAGTTCATCCGAGACAAACTCGATCTGCCGGATCCCCCGCTCCCCGCAGAAGGCACCCGCTTCGCGCCGTTCGCGCGCCGGGAAGGACGGCGAACAGGCCGTGATGGCTGCCGCCTTGTCTCCGAGCGCCTCCGACGCCGCGCAGAGCATCAGCGTCGAGTCGACGCCCCCGGAAAAAGCGACGCCCGCGCTCCCCATGCCGCGAAAGATCTCGAGGAGCCGTTCATATTTATCGCGGAGTTCCTGTTCCATCTCTATTCCCTTCCTTCACCACTTTCCGATATGGATCTTGTCAAAGCGCAGCTCTTCCAGACTGTGCGGCGCCGGTGCGCTCTCCGGCATTCCCAGAGAGAGAATGGCTTCCAGCCGGTATTCCGAGGGGAAGCGCAGGAGCTTCTGCACAAAACCCTCTGTCGTGTCCCCGTCCATCGCCTCGCGAAGCCTTCCCTGGATCCAGCAGCTCCCCACTCCCAGGGCAGACGCCATCAGATGCATGTTGGACATGACGATCGAGCAGTCCTCGGTCCACACGTCCGACTGCTCCTCATTTCCGACCACGACGATCGCGGCGTCCGCGCCCGCCAGCATTCGGGCAGCGCCGCCCATGCGGCAGCTTGAGAGCTCGATGAGCATTTTTTTGTCGCGGATCACGATCATCTCCCAGGGCCGTACCGCCCTGCCGGACGGGGACAAAAGACCGGCCTCCAGGATCGCGTTCAGCGCTTCCATGGGGACCGGTTCCCCCGAGTAGTTCCGCACGCTTCTGCGCGCACACATCTTTTCCAGCATTGTATTGTCCATCTTCCACTCTCTCTATACTTTCTTATTGAAATTCCACAAAAGATGCCTGTTTTAAGCACTTTCTGGAACGCCTATAGTTCATTGACAAACAGATCTACGAGCGAAAAGTGCATCTTCTCTGTTGCGAAGTGCTTCTTTTCCAGCTGAAT
>JAFQZU010000011.1 GCA_017405805.1 Lachnospiraceae bacterium | reverse complement strand
GTACGGCGTAGAGTATATCCTCTATATCTCCTGTAAGCCCACGAGTCTGGCGAGAGACCTGCCGTCCTTCGTGAAGGCGGGCTACCGGCCGGTAAGAGGCGTGTGCGTGGATCAGTTTCCCTGGACTGCGAATGTCGAGACCATAGTTCTGATGGAGCGTGTCGGCAAATAAAGCCTGATGAGAAAGTGGAAGCACTATGAAGGATCCGGTTAAGAGACTGGGAAAAACTATAGCGTTGGCGGTCGTATTCCTGCTCGTCTATCTGACTGTCATGCTTGCGATCGACCAGCGTCATTTCGGCAAACTGATCGAGACAGACAGCATGTACAAGACAGAGGCGATCCGCAGCATGGCGGAGGAATACAGCAGAACGACGGAGACGATCGGGCAGGACTTCCGTGAAGGCGAAAATATCCGCGTCCGGCTGGCTGCCATCCGGCTTGCGGCCCAGATCAGTGAAGGCGTCTTTACGGGGACGCGCATGAATGAAAACAGCATGGTGGTCCGCATCCATAACGGGACAGCAGAGCTCCCGCCGGAAGCGGAAGGGCTGTTTCCTGCGCTCCTGCCGGAAATCATCACCGATGAGTACAAACAGACCAGGACAGAGATGAAGGCCGCATCCGGAGCGGAAACGGTCCAGGTACTTCTGACCAGCGGGCAGATCGCCGGGGAGTGGTATTATCTCAGATGGACGCCCGTCAGGAAGTATGAGGAATATATCGCGTCGCATATGTTTACGGAGAGTCTGACGGAAGCGGTCGAATCGTTTAAGGACGTTGAGGTCTTTATGGTTCCTTCCGCGTCTTCTTCCGACCAGGCTTCCGCGCAGGGGGACGGCACGGCTTTACTGCAGAAGACGAGCGGCTTTTCCGCGTATGATACGCTGCAGGATCTGGGGATCTCCGCAGAAGATCTGAAAAAAGAATCATTCTCCCTCCGCACGGATCAGGGCAAGGAGTACATCTGTTTTCCGATAGAATTAGAGAATCTCGGCTTTACGTCAGTGTGCTGCAGCAGTGTCGAAGGAGAGAGGCTGGCCATTATAGCGGACATCGCTGCACAGGTCATTTTTGTCGCCGTCATGCTGACGGGTCTGATCACCTGGTGCTTCTCCGTGCAGTGGATGGTGGAAAGAGAAAGCCTGGATGAGAAACAGAGAATAAAATACAGTCCGGCGGTCGTGAAGAGACGCACGGCAAGACTGGCTGCGCTGTCTGTGCTCCTGGTCACTTTGTTCGCTTTTCTGACAGTGATGGTACAGTATATGTATCAGGAAAACCGCATCGGGAGCAATGTGCTGGATATGCTCGAGGCACGGATGGAGGATGAGCAAAGTACTGAGCAGTCACTCCGGGTGATGGGGGAGGAAAGAAATAAAAACCTTGGGACAATGGTCTCCTCCATGCTCACCGCGGATCCTTCGCTCATGGAAAGAAATAAACTGGAGCAGATCGCGAAAGCCGTATCCGCAGACTATATCATCGTCTATGATCAAAACGGTAAAGAAACGGCCTGCAGCAGGGATTATACGGGATTTGTCCTGCCGGTGGACCGGAGCGATTCTTTTTATGATTTCAGACGGCTTCTCAAAGGCGTGCCGGTCATAGCACATGAATCCGAAAAGGATATGATCACCGGAGAGACATATTCTTTTATCGGGGTGCGCTATACTATTCCCGGAGAGGAAGGGGCTTTTGGCGCCCTTGTGATGGCAATGCCGCCTTCCGATACTGCGGCGGCGGAAGACAAAGCGGAGGAGGAGACAGAGGAACAGGTCTACGATAAGATGCGGACGGGCAAAAGGATGCTCATGGAGATCGACCCGGATACGCACATGGTGCTGTCCTGCAGTACGAAGGCATACGAAGGGATGGATGCCCAAAAACTCGGGATGGATGTCAGGGAACTGAAAGACCGGTACATGAACTTTTACTGCATCAACGGAAAATGGTATTACGGCATCGTCGGTGCATTGGGAGACAGTCTGTATTTTTACATGAAAGACAGTACCGATATGCTGATCATCGCCCTTCTGCTGGCGCTGATCTCCGGCGGCCTGTTTCTGGCCGGCTATACAGTCACGGCCCGGTATGCGCTCAAAGAGTATACAGATGAGAATTACGAGCGATGCATTGCCGAGATGTCTAAGGTGCTGGACGGGTACAGGCAGAAAATGGAGAACAGACCGGAAGCCGTGAAATCGGCCGCCGAGAGCTGGAGTGACATGCTGCCGGAAATGAAGACGAAAACGGTCATGCAGATCCTCATCGGTATCCTGATCGTGGTCATGATCCTGATCGCCTTCGGAAACACTTCTTTATCCAGGCATTCTGTCCTGACCTTTGTGATGCGGGGAGACTGGACAAGAGGCGTCAACCTTTTCTCCTTCATCGCCGTGATCGTGACCTTCTGTATTGAGTATCTGGCTTATCTGGTCATAAAAGCGGTCACGAACATCCTGACGGGTCTGACGGACGCCAAGGGAGAGACGGTGATTAAGCTCATCCGCAGCTTTATCAATTACGCCATGTTCATAGGAGCAGTCTGCGTCTCACTGCGCTTTCTGGGCGTCGATACCACGACGCTCCTCGCCTCGGTCGGTATTATGTCCTTTGCGGTATCGCTGGGTGCCAAGGATATCGTATCGGATATCCTGGCAGGCCTGAGTATTGTCTTCGAGAGGACATATTACGTCGGCGATATCGTCGAGATCGAGAACTTTAAGGGGAAAGTGGACGAGATCGGCGTAAGATCGACCAAACTGATCAATGGAAACAATGATGTCAAGATCATCAGCAATCACGAGATCGGAAGCGTAGTCAATTACAGCAAACAGACATCCGTCTGCCGGATCAGATTCAATGTACCCATCACCACGTCCCTGGAGGATCTGAAGAACCTGTTCGAACAGGAGCTTCTGAAGGTAAAACAGAAGAATCCCCATATCATCAGCGGGCCGAAATTCGACGGTATCGTCGATCTTGCCGACGGCGTCATGACTGTCGGCGTTTCTGCCGGGGGTTCCGAAGAGTGGATCGAAAGCATCCGTAAGGATCTGAATGAGACACTGCAGTCCATGGCAGAGCGCGGGGAGATAAAGATCTGCGCTAAAACGGAATGATGAAAGCGTAAAAACTGCCGCACCGGGAAGTATTTCCCGGTGCGGCAGTTTCATTCGTCCGGCTATGTATTATTCGCCGTATTTCTCTTTGTAATCCTTGATCTCGTCACACGCATCCATAATGGCGAGCTCAGCTTCCATGGCGTATGCGTATGCGATCTTCTGGCAGTCGTCCGCATAGTCAAGAAGATCCGTGATCAGCGCTTCCTGCGCAGCCTTATCGAAGGAAGTCTTCTTAGCTTCGATCTTGTCGCGGATCTGCTCCTGGTGCATCTGGACTTTGAGGCGGGCGGCATTCAGCTTGCCGTCTGCGCGGTCCTTGACGATGCGGAGATTCTCTTCGGCCGCGCTGATATCGCCTTCTACCGCATCGACATCATCGTCGATCTTGTCCTGTACCCTCTCGTCGAGCTTATCAAAGGACTCGCCGATCGAGGCGGCATCCTTCCTGGCCTGCTCTTTCATATAGCTGAAGTTTTCCCCCAGCTCTGCCTCGATCTCCTCGGCGAATTTTTCAATCGCAGTGTCGATCTCGACCAGTTTGTCCGATGCTTCTTTCTGATATGCCGCTTTCGTGGAGTCAAGGGAAGCGTTGATCTTTGCCTTCAGCTCGTCAAGTTTCGCCTGTGCCTGTGCAAATCTTTCTTCAAAGTCCATAAAAAACCTCCTATGAATAATATGATTCCAATGGGTTTCCTGTAACTATTATACAACTGTCATCGGAAAATGCATAAACGATTTCGTTAATTCTTGGAGTAACAATAGCCCCGCTACAGGAGCGAGGCTATCTTTTTGGCAAGAGCCATGATGGTCAGGATCGGCGGATTGCCCATGGATTCGGGGAAGAGGGTCGCGTCCGCCACATACAGGTTTTCCGGCAGAGAGGGGGCGTGCAGCGTATCCTTCTCAGCGGCGGTCAGGGGCAGCATGCCGCCGGGGTGTCCCGCGTTGAGCATGCCAAGGAACTGTTTCTCTTCGGGGACGCCCAGCCGCTCCAGGATCTCGCGGCACTGCAGAACGCCGCGCTCCATGCCGGCGTGGTCCCGGATGGTCATGGTTTTGTCGATCCTGCGCCCGTGAACGGCACCTTTCTCCTCGTCCGCGAGCTTGATCATCATGCTGACGATCCCGTCCATGGGAAGGCGCCAGCGGCGGTCGAAAAAGAAGCTGAGGCAGTCCATGTAGGGAGAAAGGATATAGCCGTCCTGCTGGCTGATAAAGGGCATCAGGACCTGTCTGTCCTGCCCGATCCCGGGGAGGGGCCCCGCGACACAGAGGACGGGATCCACGAAGAGTCTTTCCTGACAGGAAATGCCGGACCGCTCCAGGATCACGGGCGTACCGAGGCCTCCCGCCGCGAGCACGATAAGATCCGCGCGGAAGCGGTAATATCTCCCGCGGTACCAGCCGCGCACCGATGTGACGGCGCCGTCCCGGATCTCCAGTTCCTTTACCTTGCAGCCGTTCAGAAGATGCGCTCCTTTTTGGAGGGCCTCGTCGACCAGTGCCCTCGTGTCCCACTTAGCCCCGGTCGGGCAGCCGATGGCGCAGCGGCCGCAGCCGACGCACCTGCCCGGATCCATAAACTTGGGCGTGACGACCGGGTTGAGCCCCATCTCCTCAAACACCCGGTACATCCTGCGGGTCGTTTCAGTCCATTTCTTTTCGTGCTCCGTAGAGATCGGGAGCTCTTTGTACAGCGCCTCAAACTGTTCGTCCAGGTCAATGCCCAGTTTTTTAAAAGCGCCGTCATACCGCACCGCATTGCCGGTGGCGAGGGTCGTGGTGCCGCCCGTGCCGATCCCCCGCACCAGGACCATGTCCCTTGTCAGGTCGATCTTCATATTGGGCAGCAGCATGCTGATCATTCTGGGATCAAAGAACAGGTTGGTCCCGCGCAGGCCAGCGAAGGGCTTAAGGGGCATGGAAAAAGGGTGGAATGATCCCCCGGCTTCGAGGATGGTCACTTGGTATCGGCCCTGCAGTTCTCTGGCCATCATGGCGCCGCCGGCGCCCGTGCCGATTACGATCGCGGTCTTTTTGTCCGACATGGCATTCTCCTTACATGGTATACCGGGCGGCGCACCGGGCGCAGCCCTCCGTGATCCTCTCTGTAAAACGAAGCTTTCCGCGGCCGCACAGACCGGTGATCACGCCGGCGTCCATCGCGGACATCAGGCGGCACCGGACGGGCGTGTAGAAAGCGCTGAAATAGCAGTGCGGGATCAGGATCTCACCCGGGAGCGAACCCTCCATGGTGATCCCGATATTTCTGTACATCCAAAAGAGCAGGCGCCGCAGGTCTTCGGGGTCCGTAAATCCCGTCATATGGCGGACCCGGCTTCCGAGCGCCTGTGCTTTCCGATACAGGATGTCCGGCCGGATTCCCTTCTTCCGGGACCATTTTTCCGTGCAGGAGGTGTATTTGCGCAGCGCCCCGTCCGCGGGAAGTGCCATGACGCTCTCACTCTTTTCGCCAAAAGCGTCAGCCGTCGTGTTCATGAGGATCTGGATCTCCATGCGCCGCACGACATCCGGCGTGTGCGTCTCCATGCGGCGCAGAAAAGCGCGCGTAAGGTTTGCCCTTGTACAGCGGGCCCTCTCTTTTTTCATCGATACATCCCCTCGATCTCATCCCGGAAGTGTTCCTGTACGACGCCGCGCCGGATCTTGAGATTGGGCGTCAGCTCGCCGGCCTGTATGCTGAGGGGGCGGGAGACAGCGCAGTATCTGCGGATCTGTTCGGGGTGGGAGAGTCCGGCGTTCATCGTTCCGACCGCCTGGTCCAGAACGCCTTCATCCGCATCTTCGCCAAGCCACAGAAGTGCGGTGCAGTAGGGCCGGTTCTCTCCGATGAGGACCGCCTCCTGCACGCCCGGGAGGTCTCGCAGACGGGATTCGAGCTTGGGGATGCTGATATTTTTGCCGTAGGCCGTCACGATCATTTCCTTCTTGCGCCCGTGCAGGAGCACGTGGCCGTCCTCCAGGATGCTGCCCAGGTCGCCCGTATAGAGCGCCCCGTCACGGATGCTGTCCGATTCGAGACCGTAGTAGCCGGGCGTCACCTGCGGGCCGCGCACGAGGAGTTCCCCGTCCGCAAGGACCGTGACCTCTGTCTCCGGCAAAGGCGTGCCGACAGAGGGAAAAATGTTGTCGCCCAGACGATTGATGGTGATGAGAGGCGCTTCGGTCTCCCCGTAGGCGTTGTGGATCTCGATCCCGAGTGCACGGAAGTTTAAAAGGAGCGATTCCCGGACCGGGGCCGATCCCACGATCAGCTGCCGGCAGGCGTCCAGCCCGGCTCTGCGCAGCAGGACCCGCCGCAGGGCTGCAGCTGCGGCCTTTTTGGCCGGGCCCTCCGGCATGACGCACCAGCGGCTCCCGGCGCCCGTGCCGGAGAAAGTCTCCCAGAGCTTTTCATAGAAGCGGGGCACCGAGAAAAACACATTGGGCCTCACTTTGGGTAGGGTCTCTGCGAGCGCGTCAAAATCATTCAGGTAATAATAATCCACCTTCGCCAGCAGGTAATACGGCGCATAGGCGGCCAGGATGCCCTCCACCACGTGGCTCAGCGGCAGGAAGGAGAGATAGCGCATGGTGCGGTTCCGGTCCTCCCAGGGGAGGATATTCGTCATCACTTCCCCCATCCAGGCCAGCTGGCGGTAGGTGAACGTGACGCCCTTGGGTTCACCGGTCGTGCCAGAGGTGTAGCGGATGGTGGCCAGCGCGTCCGGATCCGGCGTCATGAGCGCGGGCGGAGCGGACCTGACCCGCAGGAAAGTCTTCCAGGGCATCACGTAAGAGGGAAGGGCGGAAACGTCCTGTCCCCGGGAAAAAGCGACGGTCTTCACGCCTTCCGGGAGCCGCCCTCCATCGCAAAGTCCCTGCATGATCCTCGAATCGCCGACAAAAAACCACCCGGCCCCGCTCCTGTCCAGAAGCAGACCGATCTCATCCACGGGCGTCGTGTAGTAGATGGGCACGCTGACCGCCCCGAGAAGCCCTATGGCCTGGTCCAGGATCATGTAGTGCACCGAATTGATGCCGGTGAGCGCCACGCGGTCTCCGGGGCGGATCCCGTGCGCATGCATGGCGAGTACCGTCTTCATGATCCGCTCATTGACGGTCTGCCCGGTGACCATGCGGATCCCGTCCCGGCGCACGTCGTAATACCACACCGGGTACCGGGTGCTCGCGCGCCGCACCATGGCCTGCTCGAAGACGCTATGCCCGGTCTGCCGCATGAAATTCTTTCGGCAGGCATAGTCCAGAAGCTTATTGATATATTCCTGCCACTGCAGATCGAAGGGCCCCGCGACGGCGTCCGTATTCGACCGGTCAAAATCCTGCGCCCCGTAAAAATAAGGAAGCAGGGTGAGAAAATTGGTGACCGCACTCTTCCTGCGGCCCTGCGCGACGCGGTTATAGGCAAGGCCCGCCTTTCCGAGGGGATCCAGCGGCAGGCAGACCGGGGCCGGGAGATCGACGTCGAGATGCCTTTTTGCCCACGCCCGTACGTGTTTTGCAAGCTGGCCGACCCCGGGCTGCAGGGCAGTCGGGCAGGTCAGGTGGAAAGTCCGGCCGTCCGCATCGGGCGAGAGCGCGATCCGCAGGACGGCGTCCGCCACGTAGTCGACCGGCACCAGATTGAGCCTTGTCCCTTCGTCTGTGGGGATCACCGGCAGTTTTTTAAGGAGCATCATCCGCAGGACATAGTAGATGGTATTGAAATTCTTTACGTGACCGTCCGCGGTGCTGCCCACGATCATGCCGGGCCGGCAGATCGAGAAGGGAAGCCCCGATTCCCGGACCAGGGTCTCCGCCTCCGCCTTGCTCTTTTCGTACAGACTGGAGAAGACAGTGCCTGCGGGCTCCTCCTCCGTGACCAGTCCCTTCTTCTGACCGGCGACGTAGGCGGTGGAAATGTGGACGAAGCGCTTCAGTCCGGGGAGCTGCGCGGCCAGGGAGAGCACGTTGGAAGTACCCTCGCGGTTGACTGAATCGAGCTCCGCCGCATCCTTCTGGAAGCCGATCTCCGCGCCGGCGTGAATGACCAGTGAGACGTCGTCCCGAAGACGCTCCAGTGTCTTTTCGTCAAGGCTAAGACCGGGGACCGTGAAATCTCCGCACACGGGAATGACGGCGGACCCGACCGCGTCCTGAAGCACCCTGTCGCGGTCCCAGGAGGCCCTGAGCCTGCCGGCGGCAGCTTCTTCACTCTGTGCACGCACGAGCGCGTAGATCTTCAGGCCGCCTCTGCGTACCATGCGGCCGGCGAGCTCCGTTCCGAGAAATCCGGTTCCTCCTGTCAAGAATACTGACTTTTCCAAAATGCGTCCTTTCCACCCCGGCTGTGCAGGGCACGTAAACTGCGCAGGGCACCTAAACCATCATACACAATTCAATTAAACACAATATAAATAATGTTGTCAATATTGTGAATCATAACTCAAAAATGAGTCCGGTTTTTCCAAGTATTGTGCCATTTGTCAAGTTGCAAAACGAAGCGGATATCGAGTATTATAGAGGTGTTCGGTTTTATCTGTTCCATTTTGGGAGGCACCACAGTATGAAACTTCTTGAGGAGCGCATTGTGAGAGACGGCATCGTCCGCGAGGGCGGTGTTCTTAAGGTAGACAGTTTTCTTAACCATCAAATGGACATTGCCCTTTTCAGGGAGATGGGCCGCGAGTTCGCCAGGCTCTACAAGGACTGCGGCGTTAACAAAATATTGACGATCGAGGCATCCGGAATTGGGATTGCGTGTATTACTGCGCAGGAATTCGGATGCCCTGTTGTTTTTGCGAAGAAAAACAAGACAAAGAACATAGCGGGCGACGTCTGGACATCCAGAGTGGAGTCCTTCACCCACGGCAAGGTGTACGACATCATTGTCTCCAAGGATTATCTGAAGAAAGGGGACAAGGTGCTGATCATCGACGATTTCCTCGCCATGGGATCCGCGCTCAACGGCCTGATCCAGCTGGTGCACGACTCCGGCGCGGAGCTGGCAGGCGCAGGGATCGCCATCGAGAAGGCCTTCCAGCCCGGCGGGGAGATGATCCGCAGTAAAGGCGTCAGGGTCGAGTCCCTTGCCAGGATCGAATCCATGGATCCCGCTTACGGCGTGAAGTTCTGCTGATCGTTTTCAATTCTCTTTCCTGCGGGCGCATATACGATACGCCGCAAGGGAGAGATTGGAATATATACACACTATTTTTATCTATACTATTTTGAGGAGGACAGGTATGAAAAAATTAGTCGCTTGGCTGCTGACAGCAACCATGGCCCTCTCTCTTGCGGCATGCGGCGGATCCGGTTCGGCCGCGAGCACATCTTCCGATGCGGCGGAGGAGACCGAAGAGACCGCTGCAGAAGAGGAAGCTGCTCCCGCAGAGGATGCAAAAGAGGAGACCGCCGAAGGTCAGACCGTGAAGGCCGGTTTTATTTTCCTTCACGACGAGAACTCCACGTATGACCTCAACTTCATGAACGCAGCCAAAGAGGCCTGCGAGTCCATGGGTGTTGAGTACATCATCAAGACAAACATCCCCGAGGGCCAGGAGTGCTACGATGCGGCGCTTGAGCTGGCAGACGAGGGCTGCAACTTCATCTTCGCCGATTCCTTCGGCCACGAGGACTTCATGATCCAGGCCGCCAAGGAGATCCCGGAAGTGCAGTTCGCGCACGCGACCGGCACCAAGGCGCACACCGAGGGCCTTGACAACTACCACAACGCTTTTGCCGACATCTTCCAGGGCCGTTACCTGGCAGGCGTCGCTGCAGGCATGAAGCTCAACGAGATGATCGAAAAGGGCGAGATCACCGCTGAAGAGGCCAAGATCGGCTACGTCGGCGCTTTCACCTACGCCGAAGTTATCTCCGGTTACACTTCCTTCTTCCTGGGCGCCCGTTCCATCTGCCCTACGGCTACCATGGAAGTGACCTTTACCGGATCCTGGTACGACGAGACCGCCGAGAAGGAAGGCGCCAACAAGCTCATCAGCAACGGCTGCAAACTGATCAGCCAGCACGCTGACTCCATGGGCGCTCCCACCGCATGCGAGACCGCAGGCGTTCCGAACGTCTCCTACAACGGCTCTACCGAGTCCGTCGCTCCCAACACCTTTATCGTATCTTCCCGCATCGACTGGACGCCTTACCTGACCCACTGCCTCGAGTGCGTGCGTGACGGCGCCGCCATCGAGACCGACTGGACAGGCACCCTTGCCACCGGTTCCGTCAAGCTGACCGACGTCAACGCGAACGTCGCTGCAGAGGGCACGCAGGAGAAGATCGACGAGATCAAGGCACAGATCGAGGACGGCAGCCTCCAGGTATTTGACACCTCCACCTTCACCGTGGAAGGCGCGACCCTGGATTCCTTCATGGCTGACGTCGACACGGATCCCGCCTATGAGAAGGATACCGAGGTCATCAAGGACGGCGCGTTCCACGAGTCCGAGTTCCGTTCCGCTCCCTATTTTGACCTGCAGATCGACGGCATCACGCTTCTGGATACCGCTTTCTGATCATATCGTTAAACACACGTAAGAAGTGATACCATTGAGGGCCACAGCATGGCAGCACATGCTGTGACCCTTGACGCTGTTTTCGGGGTGCTGCATTAAGGAAGCTATTTTGGAAAAAAGAGAACCTGTCATCAAAATGCGGAACATCACCAAGACGTTCGGATCGACCGTGGCCAACGAGAACGCGCAGCTCGACATCTACCGCGGCGAGATCCTGGCGATCCTTGGAGAAAACGGGAGCGGGAAAACTACGCTCATGAACATGCTGGCCGGAATTTATTATCCCGATTCCGGGCAGATCTATTACGACGGAAAAGAAATCGTCATCGCGTCGCCCGGCGACGCATTTTCCTACGGGATCGGCATGATCCACCAGCACTTCAAGCTGGTCAACGTCCTGTCCGCCGCGGAGAACGTGGCGCTGGGACTGAAGGAAAAGGGACGGTTTAACATAAAGAAGGTCGCCGCGCGCATCAGGGAGCTGTGCGATCAGTACGGCTTTGAGCTGGACCCGGAGGAGAAGATCTACAACATGTCGGTCTCCCAGAAGCAGACGGTCGAGATCATCAAGGTCCTGTACCGCGGCGCTGACATCCTCATCCTCGACGAGCCCACGGCGGTGCTCACGCCCCAGGAGACGGAGAAGCTCTTCCGCGTGCTCCGCAATATGCGTGACGCCGGCAAAGCGGTCGTCATCATCACGCACAAGATGAGCGAGGTGGAGGAATTATCCGACAGGGTAGTGGTCCTTCGCAAGGGCGCGTACGTCGGCGACGTGCTCACCAAGGATACCAACGCGGAGGAGATGACGAACATGCTGGTGGGGCATAAGGTCACACTGGAGATCGTCCGCCCCGAGCCTGTCAACCCCAAACCCCGGATCGAAGTGAAGGACCTCGTCGTGAGAAGCGAGGAGGGGATCCTGAAACTCAAGAATATCAGTTTTACCGCCAAAAGCGGTGAGATCCTCGGCATCGCCGGCGTCTCCGGCAACGGCCAGAAGGAGCTGCTGGAGGCCATCGCGGGGCTCCAGCCCGTGGAATCGGGCTCCATCCGCTATATCAGGGACGACGGCGGGAGCGACGAGCTGGTCGGACGGGACCCCTACGACATCCAGAGGATGGGCGTTTCGCTCTCCTTTGTGCCCGAGGACAGACTGGGCATGGGTCTTGTCGGCAGCATGGACATCACCGAGAACATGATGCTGCGCTCCTACAGGAGAGGGCATACCTTCCTGCTGGACCAGAAAAAGCCCCACTCCGTGGCGGAGGACGTCGTCCACGACCTCTCGGTCAACACGCCCAATCTGGAGACCCCCGTCAGAAGGCTCTCCGGCGGCAATGTGCAGAAGGTCCTGGTCGGCCGCGAGATCGCTTCCGCGCCCAAAGTACTGCTGACGGCCTACGCGGTCCGCGGACTGGACATCAACTCCTCCTACACCATCTACGACCTGATCAACGAGCAGAAAAAACAGGGCGTCGCCGTCATTTACGTGGGAGAGGACCTGGACGTCCTCCTGGCACTGGCTGACAGGATCCTCGTTCTCTGCGACGGACAGGTGAGCGGCATCGTAGATGCGAGAGAGACCGATAAGTATGAAGTGGGCATGATGATGACCCGCCTGAGCAAAAAAGAAAAGGAGGCGTGACAAAGAGGCATGAGAGAAAAGGTACACGAACCTCTTTTTCATATCGTCAAAAGAAAATCCCTGAACTGGTACCGCGCCTGGGGGATCCGGATCCTGGCGATCCTGATCGCCTTTGCGCTGGACGCCCTGATCACGACCATGGTGACGGGACTCAATCCCGTCGGCGTCTACGGCGCCATCTTCAAGGGGTCCTTCGGCACGGCGCGCAAGTTCTGGGTGCTGATGCAGAATATCGCCATCCTTCTGTGCGTCTCCATCGCCGTGACGCCGGCCTTTAAGATGAAGTTCTGGAACGTCGGCGGCGAGGGACAGATCCTGGTGGGAGCGCTGGCGACGGCGGCCTGCATGATCCTTCTGGGCGATCTCCCTACAGCGGCCCTTCTTCCGATCATGATCGTGGCCAGCATCGCGGCCGGCGCGCTGTGGGGCGTGATCCCGGCTTTCTTCAAAGCTTACTGGAATACCAACGAGACGCTGTTCACGCTGATGATGAACTATGTGGCCACGCAGCTGGTCGCCTTCTTCGTCATCGTCTGGGAGGTCCCCAAGGGAGCGGGCCAGATCGGCATCATCAACCAGTCCACCCAGAATGGATGGTTTCCCTCGATCGGGAACAACAAATATCTGATCAATATCCTGGTCGTGGCGGCGCTGACCGTCTTCGTGTATTTTTACCTTCGCTACAGCAAGCACGGCTATGAGATCTCCGTCGTGGGCGGCTCCGAGAAGACGGCCCGCTACATCGGGATCAAGGTGGAAAAGGTCATCATGCGGACCATGGCGCTTTCTGGCGCGCTCTGCGGCATTGCAGGCCTCCTGCTGGTGGCGGGCACCAACCACACCGTGACGACGTCCATCTCGGGCGGGCGCGGTTTTACCGCCGTCATGGTGGCGTGGCTTGCGCAGTTCAATCCCTTTGCGATGATCCTGACGAGTTTCCTGATCGTGTTCATGGAGCGCGGCGCGAGCGCCATCTCCTCCGATTTCGGTCTGAACGCCTCCTATGCGGACATCCTGACGGGCGTCATCCTGTTCTGCATCATCGCCAGTGAATTCTTCGTCAATTATCAGCTTATATTCCGCAAGAAGGAAAGGAAGGAGGACTGAGTCATGGGCGCCCTTGCATCACTCGGAGCGTTTCTCGTATCTTTCCTGCCCCGCGCGGTGGCGCAGGGGATTCCGCTCCTTTACGGTTCGACCGGCGAGACCATCACCGAGAAGGCGGGCAATCTGAACCTGGGTATTCCCGGCATCATGTATGTGGGCGGCATCAGCGGCGTCATCGGCGCCTTCCTCTATGAGCAGAGACTGAACGCCGGCGCGCCCGTCAATGCCTTTTTGATCA
Source organism: Lachnospiraceae bacterium (assembly GCA_017405805.1). Classification (GTDB taxonomy): domain Bacteria; phylum Bacillota; class Clostridia; order Lachnospirales; family Lachnospiraceae; genus CAG-791. The sequence continues at coordinate 48,458 of JAFQZU010000011.1, read as the reverse complement.
TCATGATCCCGCTGGTATGCTCCCTTCTGGGCTCTTTGATGATGGGACTGATCTACAGCTTTCTCACCATCAGTCTGCGGGCCAACCAGAACGTGGCAGGTCTGTCGCTCACCACGTTCGGTATCGGGTTCGGCAACTTTTTTGGCGGATCCCTGATCAAGCTGACCGGCTCGGAGGTGCCCTCCATCGCGCTCACCACGACGAGCCAGTATTTCAGCAAAAAGCTGCCCTTTGCGGACAATCTGTCCTGGTTTGGAAAGATCTTCCTTTCCTACAGTTTTCTCGCTTACGCGGCGATCATTATCGCCTTTGTCACAGCCTATGTGATCCGCAGGACCCGCATCGGCCTGAACCTGCGGGCGGTGGGTGAGAACCCTGCCACGGCGGATGCGGCGGGCATCCCCGTCGGCCGCTATAAGTACGTGGCGACCTGCCTGGGCAGCATGATCGCGGGGCTCGGCGGCCTGTATTATGTCATGGACTACGCCTGCGGCGTCTGGTCCAACGACGCCTTCGGCGACCGCGGATGGCTTGCCATCGCACTGGTCATCTTTACGGTGTGGCGTCCGGACCTGAGCGTTTTCGCGTCCATCCTCTTCGGAGGGCTTTATATCCTTTACCTGTACATCCCGACCGGGACGCGGCTGGCGCTGAAGGAGCTCTATAAGATGCTCCCCTATGTCGTCACGCTGGTGGTCCTGATCATCTCCAGTATGAAGAAGAAGAGGGAGAATCAGCCGCCGGAGGGACTTGGAATACCGTATTTCCGCGAGGAAAGATGATACGTCGTATATATGCGCCTTGCGCCGTGACCACTAAAGCTCTGCGGCGCATATATACGACTGCAAAAGATAGATTCATAGATTGTGCTGACAGGTAGTTTTTAATAGGAGCATGCCATCCGAAGGAGGGACAGATGGAAGAGAGAATTGTCAGGGAAACCGGAAAGCTTGGATTTGGTCTGATGCGCCTGCCCAGAAAGGGCCCTCTTACCGATATCGAACAGACCAAAAAAATGGTGGATCTGTTCATGGAAGCGGGCGGCGGAGATGTTTGAATAAACAGAAATTGTTTCGGAGGAATACAGACAGATGAAATTAGGTATCGTAGGCCTTCCCAACGTGGGCAAGAGCACACTTTTTAATTCTTTGACCAAAGCCGGCGCGGAAGCGGCCAACTATCCCTTCTGCACCATTGACCCCAACGTGGGCGTCGTCCCCGTGCCGGACGAGAGGATCAAGCAGCTGGGAGAACTGTACCACACGAAGAAGGTGACGCCAGCTGTCATTGAGTTCGTGGACATCGCAGGACTCGTGAAGGGCGCCTCCAAGGGCGAGGGCCTCGGAAACCAGTTCCTTGCAAACATCCGCGAAGTGGACGCGATCGTGCATGTGGTGCGGTGCTTTGAGGATCCCAATGTCGTGCATGTGGACGGCAGCATTGATCCCCTGCGGGATATCGAAACGATCGAGCTGGAACTGATCTTCGCGGATCTGGAAGTGCTGGAGCGCAGGATCTCCAAGGTGGCAAGGACCGCCAAAATGGATAAGGAAGCCGGCCGCGAAATGGCCCTTCTGCAGAGGATCAAAGCCCACCTGGAGAGCGGGGAGCCCGCCTCTTCCCTCGAGACGGAGAGCGACGAGGAGGCGAAGTGGTTTTCGGAATACAATCTCCTGACCTCCAAGCCCGTGATCTATGCAGCCAATGTATCCGAGGATGAGCTGGCGGACGACGCCGCCAGCAACGAAGGTGTGCAGAAGGTGCGGGAGTACGCCGCCGCGCACGGCTCGGAAGTCTTCGTGATCTGCGCCAGCATCGAGTCGGAGATCGCGGAGCTCGACGATGAGGAGAAAGCGATGTTCCTAGAGGACCTCGGCCTCAAGGAGTCGGGCCTGGAGAAGCTGGTCCGCGCCAGTTACCGGACACTCGGCCTGATGAGCTTCCTCACGGCGGGAGAGGACGAGTGCAGGGCCTGGACCATCAAGATCGGGACGAAGGCGCCCCAGGCGGCCGGCAAGATCCACAGTGATTTTGAGAGAGGCTTTATCAAGGCGGAGGTCGTCAACTACGAAGTGCTGCTTCGGGAGGGATCCCTTGCGGCGGCGAGAGAGAAGGGTCTTGTCGGGATGGAAGGGAAGGATTATGTCGTTAAGGATGGGGATGTGATCCTGTTCCGCTTCAATGTATAAAAATAATTGTCGTATATATGCGCCTTGAGCCGTGACCACTAAAGCTCTGCGGCGCATATATACGACATGGCGAGCCGTGACCATTTATAATTCTGTGGCGCATATATACGACATATAATTAAGGATGAATTCAGGAGGAGACAGGCGACTGTCTCTTTTTTGTGCGCAAAATTGTCGGAAATCAGGGGCGCAAGCGTCGGATATTTCCGAAAACAGGAGGGTTATGCACATGTGGGTGCGTATTTCTGTAACAAATACAAGATATTGTGATCTTGTCAAGTGAAATTTTTATTTCGGGTGTACAAAAATCATTAATTTTCAGTTACGAATTTCGTCATTTTTAAATATTGTAAATCCGACACATGACACAATTGTTATGCTATTATGATACAAGATATAGTAAAGAGCAAGGAGATAACTGTCTATATATGGTTGAAATAATGGGAGATATGGACATCGCCTTCCCGCATCTGGGCATATACCTGCGCGATGTTCCCAAGTCCTTCGTGATCGGAAACTTCAGCATCGCCCTGTACGGCATCATCATCGCCTGCGCCATGCTGGCCGGCCTGTCCATGGCGGCCTGGATCGCGAAAAGAACGGGGCAGAATCCGGATCACTACTGGGATCTGGGTATCTGGCTCATCATTTTCACGATCGTCGGGGCGAGGATCTATTACGTGATCTTCAGCTGGGACTACTACAAGGACGATCTGCTGCAGATCTTCAATCTCAGGGGCGGCGGGCTCGCCATCTACGGCGGTGTCATCGCGGGCGTTCTGACGGTCGCGATCTATGCGCGAAGGAAGAAGCTGTCGGTCCCGCTCATGATGGATACCTGCTCCTACGGCCTGGTCCTTGGACAGATCATCGGGCGCTGGGGGAATTTCTTTAACAGGGAAGTGTTCGGAGAGTATACGGATTCGCTTCTGGCCATGCGGCTTCCGGTCTCCATGGTCCGGGAGAGGGACATCTCCGAACTGATCCGCGCGCATATGACGGAGGGGACCAATTATATCCAGGTCCATCCCACCTTTTTGTACGAGGGGCTCTGGAACCTCGGCCTGCTCCTGCTGATGCTGTTCCTTCTTAAGAAAAAGCATTTTGACGGGGAGATGGCGCTTTTGTATTTTGCCGGGTACGGCATCGGGCGCGCCTGGATCGAACTGATCCGGACCGACCAGCTTTACATCACGGGGACCAGGATCCCGGTATCCATGGCGCTGGGACTTGCCGTTGCGGCGGTCTGCATCGTAGTGGAGATCGTGATCATGAGCCGCAGGAAAAAAGAGAGGGCCTGACCGGCCGGTCCGTCCATTTCCACACTGCTGCAGGCCAACAGAGGCTTGAAAAGAAACGCCCGAATTGGTATTATGGGGTGGAAAGTGGTGTGAAGTGGAGGAAAGTGCAACATGTTCATGGGAGAATACGGTCATTCCCTGGATGCGAAGGGAAGAATGATCGTTCCGGCTAAATTCAGAGAGGCCCTGGGAGACCGGTGCGTGATCGCGCGCAGTCTGGACCGGTGTCTGTGCATTTATGCCATGGAGGACTGGGAGAAGTTCGTTGCGCGCCTCACGGATATTCCTTACAACGTAAAGAAGCAGCGCCAGCTGGTCCGCTATTTTCTGTCCGGCGCCAACGAGGCGGAACTGGACAGGCAGGGCAGGATCCTGATCCCCGCCAATCTGCGGGAGGCGGCGGAAATTGATAAAGATGTGGTACTGGTGGGAGTCGGCTCGCGGATCGAGGTCTGGAGCAAGGCGCTCTGGGATCAGGCCATGACGGATGAAGAGCTTGGCGAGATCAACGAGATCGCCGAAGAGATGCTGGGGAACGGATTTGAAATTTGAGCATGTACCGGTTCTGGCGCGGGAAGTCAGAGAATATCTGCGGGTGAAGCCCGACGGGATCTATGTGGACGGCACCCTGGGCGGCGGCGGCCACGCGTATGAGACGGCGTCGCAGCTGACGCAGGGCGGCCGGCTGATCGGGATCGACCAGGACACGGACGCGCTGGCGGCGGCGGGACAGCGGCTTGCGCCTTTTGCCGACCGCGTGAAGCTGGTACACGACAACTATGAAAATATGGCGGCAGTCCTTGCGGACTGCGGCATCGCAGCCGTCGACGGGATCCTTCTGGATCTGGGCGTCTCCTCCTTCCAGCTGGACAATCCCGAGAGAGGCTTTACCTACAGGGAGGACGATGCGCCGCTGGACATGCGTATGGATCAGGACGGGTCGCTGACGGCCGAGACCATCGTCAACACATGGTCTGAAAAGGAACTGACCCGGATCCTGCGGGAGTACGGCGAGGAGCGTTTCGCGGCCAGGATCGCCGCAGGGATCGTGAAGATGCGGCAGGAGGAGCCCGTCGTCAGGGCGGGACAGCTGAACGCCGTGATCCGGGACGCCATTCCCCGCAAGATGAGAGAGAAGGGCGGTCATCCCTCCAAGAGGACTTTTCAAGCCCTCCGCATTGCCTGCAACCGTGAACTGGACGTCCTGCGGGATTCGCTGGACACCATGATCGATCTTCTGGCACCGGGCGGAAGACTCTGTGTGATCACTTTTCATTCCCTGGAGGACCGCATCGTGAAGAATGCCTTCCGGAATGCGGAGAATCCCTGCATCTGCCCTCCTTCTTTTCCCGTATGCACGTGCGGGAGAGTCTCGAAGGGAAAGGTGCTGACGAGAAAAGCGGTAAAGCCGTCGGAAGAGGAACTGGAGCGGAACAGACGCAGCGCGAGCGCGGGTCTGCGTGTTTTTGAAAAGAGGACAGAACAGCTATGATCAGGGCTTCAGGAGCGAGAAAAACTACATACGCATCGGCGGGAAGAAGAAATGTCCGCCGCCCGCAGCGGCAGACGTCCCCCTATATGTACGGCAGCGAAGCGCCCGGCGATTTCTGGCAGGAGGCGGCGCCGATCCCGATCCGAAAGGGCGACATCGAGAACAAGATCGCGCGAAGGAGGGAGCGGGCCTTCCGCATGAATCTGCGGAATGCGGCGTTTATGGGCCTTCTGGTCGCGGCCGTGACCCTCATTCTGATCGGCTACATCAAACTGCAGGCGGATCTGACCAGAACATCCAGAGAGGTGGCCGCGCTCGAGACGCAGCTCACGGAGATGCGTGCCGCCAACAATGAAAACTACGCGTCGATCAACGCCGGCGTGGACCTGGAGGAGATCCGGCGGATCGCCACGCAGGAGCTGGGAATGAAGAACGCGGAGAAGGACCAGATCATCATCTACTCCGATAAAAAGGAGGACATGGTCCGGCAGGTGCAGGATCTGGGAAGGTAGACCGAAGGGATCCTTCGGGCGGCAGATGGGAAAAGATGAGCAGAAAAGACGATGAAAAGGGACGGCGCGGTCGACGCGCCGTCAGGCGATTTACCATAAGTATGCAGAGAAAGCTGGCAGTGCTGTTTGTTTTGGTGCTGCTGGCTTTTGTCGGACTGGGAATCAGGCTTTTTTTGATCAACCGCGACAACGGCGCAGCCTATTCCATGCAAGTGCTGTCCCAGCAGGCCTATGACAATACGCTCCTTCCTTATAAGAGAGGAAAGATCCTGGACAGCAAGGGGACCGTGCTCGCGGACAGCCAGCTGGTCTACAACGTGATCGTGGATTCCATGCAGATCCTGGAAAAAGACGCCTATCTCGAGCCCACGCTCGACGCCCTCGAGTACCTGGGGATCGACAGGGGGCAGATCCGCTCCTTCATCACCAGCAATCCGGGATCCCAATACTATATAGCGCTCAAGAATATCCCCTATTCCAAGCGGCGCGACTATCTCGACTGGGTGGAAGAGGGCAAAAAGGCCGAAGAGGACGCCAGGGTCAAGTCAGAGGACCGGAAATTCTCCAAGATCATGGGAATCTGGTTTGAACCAGGATATCTGCGGTCCTATCCCCACGGGGCGCTGGCCAGCGACGTGCTGGGCTTTTCCTCTTCCTCAGGAACGGGATACGCGGGCCTGGAGAAGTACTACGACGAGACGCTGCGCGGCGTGGAGGGCCGGCAGTACGGCTATCTGGACGAGTCCCTGAGCATGGAGCGGACCACCATCGACGCGACGGACGGCAACAACCTGATCCTGACCATCGACGCCAACATCCAGAGCATCTGTGAGAAGTACCTGCAGGCCTTCATCGAGGAGCACAGGGACGAATATCACTACGGAAACGGCGCCAACAACGTCGGCTGCATCATCATGGAGGTGGACACAGGAAATGTCCTGGCCATGGCGTCGGCGCCCTCTTTTGACGCGGACAATCCCTATGATATCGCGGCGCTGGCGGGCATGCCCAAGCTGGACGCCGACGACGAGAACACGGATACCTATCTGACCTACGGCGACCTGATCACGATGTCGGAGGACGAGAAGCCCCGCTATTTGAATGCGCTGTGGAAGAATTTCTGCATCAGCGACTATTTTGAACCGGGATCCACGGTCAAGCCTTTTACGGTCGCGGCGGGACTGGAGACGGGGACCGTCCATGAACACGACACCTTTACGTGCAACGGCTCATTGAACATAGACGGATTCCAGATCAAGTGCCACAATACATACGGCGACGGGGTCGTCGACGTGAGCGGCGCCGTAGAGCGCTCCTGCAACGTCGCCCTGATGGAGATGGCCATGGCGGAGGGAAAGGAGATCTTCGGAAAGTTTCAGAGGATCTTCAATTTCAGCCTGAGGACTGGGATCGATCTGGCGGATGAGGCCAGGACGGACCAGTTCCTGCACGATCCAAAGACCATGACGGATGCCACGCTTGCCACCAACGCGTTCGGACAGAATTTCAACGCGACCATGATCCAGATGATCACGGGCTTCTGCTCTCTGATCAACGGCGGAAATTATTACGAGCCGCATGTGGTGAGCAGGATCACGAGTCCGGGCGGCGTCACCATATCCACCACGGAGCCCCGCCTGCTTAAGAAGACGATCTCGGAGGATACGAGCGAACTGATCCGGGAGTTCACGCTGCAGGTGGTGGAAGGAAAAGAGGGGACCGGATCGACGGCCAGACCGGCCGGCTACCGGATCGGCGGAAAGACCGGCACGGCGGAGACCCTTCCCCGCGGCAACGACGAATATATCGTCTCCTTTATGGGATACGCGCCCTACGAGGATCCGAAGATCGCGATCTACGTAGTGGTGGACAGGCCCAACGTGGAGTATCAGGCGGACGCCAGATACGCGACACAGCTGGTGCGGCAGATCCTGACGGAAGTGCTGCCGTACATGGATATTTATATGACCGTCCCGGTGACGGACGAGGAGCGCCGTGAACTCGACGCGCTGGGCCTTGTCGTGACCTACGGCGGAGAGGATCAGGGAGAAGAGGAGAGCACTGAGGATTCGGGCGAGGAGGAGGAGACCTCCGAAGAAGGATCCGAGGGGGAGGAATAATCGTGAAGAGTGGACTGCAGTTATCGTTTCTGGTCATCCCGTTTCTGGTCATCCCGTTTCTGTGCGCCTTTGTGTGCAGCGCGGTATGCGGACATTATCTCATTCCCTTCCTTCGCAGAGTGAAGGCGGGACAGACGGAGAGGACGGAGGGCCTGGAGAGCCATCTGAGCAAGACAGGGACGCCCAATATGGGCGGGATCATGATCATCCTCGGCTTTGCCGTCTCCTGCATCGTCATGGGCTTCCGGCACCCGGAGGTGTTTCCGGTGCTGGTGCTGACCGTGGGTTTTGGCGCGGTCGGTTTTGCGGATGACTATCTGAAGGTCGTGAAAAAGCGGTCGGACGGTCTGAGCGCGAAGCAGAAGATGCTCCTGCAGATCGTGATCGCGCTGCTGTTCGCCTTTTTGGTGCACGAATTCCACTTCGTGCCGCTTTCCATGAAGGTGCCCTTTGTACACGGCGCGGTGCTGGATCTGGGGATTCTGAATATTCCGGCCCTTCTCTTTATCAGCGTCGCGACCGTCAACGGGACCAATTTTACCGACGGCGTCGACGGGCTGGCCAGCTGCGTGACGGTGGCGGTATCTCTGTTTTTCGTGATCGCCGCCCTGATGTCGGGCTCCGGCGCGGCCTGCGCGGGCGCGGGCATGATCGGCGCCCTTTTGGGATTTCTTCTCTACAACGCCTACCCGGCCAAAGTCTTCATGGGCGACACGGGTTCTCTGGCGCTGGGAGGCTTCGTGACCGGAATGGCTTACATGCTGCAGCTCCCGCTTTTTATCCCGATCGTCGGGTTTATTTACATGATCGAAGTCATCTCGGTCATCCTGCAGGTGACGTATTTCAAAAAGACCGGAGGAAAGAGGATCTTCCGCATGGCGCCCATCCATCACCACTTTGAGAAGGGGGGATGGTCGGAGGTGCGCGTGGTGGCGGTCTTTACCATCACGACGGTCATCCTCTGCGCAGTCGCGCTTTTGGGACTTTGGATCTGAGACAGGTAAGAGAGGCATGGAAAATGGAACTGAAAGATAAGAAAGTACTGGTAGTGGGAACCGGCCGGAGCGGCCTTGGAGCCGTCACGCTCCTCTCGGGACATGGCGCTCGCATACTGCTCCTTGACCAGAATACGAAAACATCCGCGGAAGCGGTCATGACGCGGCTGCGCGAGGGCGAGAGTGACTTCGTGGAGCTGGTGATCGGCGATCTTCCGGACGGGGCCGAAAAAACACTGGACTTCGCCGTGCTCAGCCCGGCCGTGCCCATGGACTCCCCGGTGGCAAAAACGCTGGTAAAGGCAGGCGTCCCGGTCCTGTCGGAGCTTGAGCTCGCCTATCGTTTTGACAGGGGCGACGTCATCGCGATCACGGGTACCAACGGCAAAACCACCACGACCACACTGACGGGCGAGATCATGAAGGCCTATAAGGACGAGGTTTATGTGGTGGGCAACATCGGGTATTCCTACGCGGGTGCGGCTGACGCCACGACGGAGCGCTCCGTCAGCGTGGCGGAGGTCAGCAGCTTCCAGCTGGAGTGGGCAGACGAATTCCATCCCCGCGTCAGCGCCATCTTAAATATCACGCCCGATCATCTGGATCGGCATTACACCATGCAGAATTATGCGGCGGTCAAGGAGAAGATCGCCAGAAGGCAGACGCAGGACGAAGTCTGCGTGCTCAACTATGACGACGTGTGGCTGCGTCCCTTCGGGGAGTGCCTGTGCCCGGCAAAAGCGGTCTGGTTCTCCTCCGGAACCGTACTGCGGGACGGCTTTTACCTGCGCGACGGCGTGATCTACCGCGCCAGGAACGGCGTTTCTCAGACGCTTTTGTATGTGTCCGAAATGCAGCTGGTGGGCGTCTGCAACGCCGAGAACGTCATGGCGGCTATGGCCATCGCCGAAGCTTACGGCGTGCCCATGGAGACCATTCTGGACGTGATCCGGAAATTCCCGCCTGTAAAGGACCGCATCGAGTTCGTCGGCGAAAAGGGCGGCGTCCGCTATTACAATGACTCGAAGGCCACCAATCCGGACGCGGCCATCCAGGGGATCAAGGCCATGGACCGTCCGACTGTCCTCATCGGCGGCGGCTACGACAAGCACAACGAGTACGGGGAGTGGATCGACGCTTTTGGCGGAAAGGTCAAGGAGCTGGTCCTGATCGGCCAGACCCGGGAAGCCATCGCTGCGGCCTGCAGGGAGCGGGGCTTTACTTCGATCCACATGTGCGATACCTTTGAGGAGTGCCTGCAGTACTGTACTTCGGTCGCGGACAAGGGCGACGCGGTCCTGCTTTCGCCGGCCTGCGCCAGCTGGGGCATGTTCCCCAACTATGAGGTGCGCGGAGACATGTTCAGGGATTATGTAAAAGGACTCTGAGATCTATGAGAATACCTTTTTTCGGGAGAAAGAGAGAAAATACGGAGAGCGGCGCCGCACCCGGCGCAATGCTGATGGCCGAGGAAGCGCTGACCGACTACAGTCTGATCTTTATCGTGATCTTCCTTCTGGGCTTCGGTCTGGTCACGCTGTTTTCCTCCAGCTCCTACGAGGCGGCGGTGGAATTCAGTGATCCGGCCTATTATCTGAAAAAGCAGATGCTGTTTACCGTTGTGGGATTGGGTCTGATGATCTTTGTCTCAAGGATCCCGTACTATGTTCTCAAGCGGTTCAGCGGTCTCCTGTATGTGCTGGCCGTCGTGCTGATCCTCATGATCATTCCCTTAGGTGTGGAGGCGAACGGCGCCAAAAGATGGCTTCACGTTCCGGGGATGCCTTTCAACATCCAGCCTGCCGAGATCGCGAAGATCGCGGTCATTCTCTTCTGCGCCTATATTATAGAAAAATTGGGAAGGGAGAAGCTGACGACCTGGAGGGGCCTGATCATTCCCATGGTACCTGCCGGCATTGCCGCGGTCCTCTTGTGGCAGATCACCGATAACCTGAGTTCTGCCATCATCACGTTCGCGATCGTCATGGGAATGCTTTTTGTCGCCTGTCCGGACTACAGCCGGTTTATAGGCATGGCGGCGGTAGTCCTGGTCGTCGCGGTCTTCGGCGTGTGGTACATCGTCAACTCGGCGGACCAGAATTCCCTGGACTTCCGCGGCGAGAGAATCCTCGCCTGGCTCGACCCCCAGGCGTATGCGGGCGGAAAGGGGTACCAGACCATCCAGGCGCTCTACGCGATCGGTTCCGGCGGGATCTTCGGAAAAGGGCTGGGACAGAGCATGCAGAAAATGGGCTTTATTCCCGAGGCCCAGAATGATATGATCTTTTCGATCATCTGTGAGGAGCTGGGCCTTTTTGGCGCGATCAGCATTATGCTGATGTTCATCCTCCTCATATGGCGCTTCATGATCGTGGCCAACAACGCGGCCGATCTGTACGGCGGGCTCCTTGTAGTCGGCGTGATCTCGCACATCGCCGTGCAGGTCATCCTGAACATCGCCGTCGTGACCAACACGATCCCCAACACCGGCGTGACGCTTCCGTTTTTCAGTTACGGAGGATCCTCCGCCCTGTTCCTGCTCATGGAGATCGGCATCGTCCTGAATGTGGCAAGGCACCGAAGGACGGAGACGTCCGCGCACAGGAACGAGAGGCTGCGCAGGGAAATGGAGACGCCGGTTCATGAGCCGTGACAACTGCCTGCGGGCAGCAAGTGACAGGAGTGGAAGAAGCTATGGGCCTTCATGACGAGTTGGAGCCCGGTGCGGCCGGGAGTGCGGAAAAACTGAAAGAAGAATATACGCAGGAAGCCGCAGCCGACGCTTCAGAAGCGGACGAAGCTCCGGACAAGGATGAGGCTGATGCTGATACGGCGGAAGCTGACGATGCTGCGGTCGAAGACGAGGGCGATGCGGTCGAAGATGTCGGTTCTGTGGGCGAAGACGACGCCGGTGCGGTCGAAGCTGACGCAGATGACGTCGTAGATGACGAAGAACCTGCAGGCGGCGAAGGCGAAGCCGACTATGCGGAAGACGAAGACGACATAGACGGCGAAGACGATGACATAGATGACGCCTACGACGAAGACGATGATATAGACGACGATTACGACGACGATTACGACGAAGAAGATGCCGAAGACGGGGACCGGCCGGCCGGAAAGAAAAGGAAGCGCCGGAAGCCAAGCCCTGTTCTGCGGGCGCTCGGCAAAATACTCATTGCCGCCTCAGCGGTGCTCGCCCTGCTCGCGGTGATCTTTTTTACCTGTCCCCTCAAGACCATGTATGTGGAGGGATGCCAGCTGTACAGCAGCGGGGAGATCGCCAATATCATCCTGTCCTCGGATCATCCGGTCATTACCCACAACACGATCTTTCTGCTCGTTCGCAGGGCGCTGCCGGGAAATGAGCCGATCCCCTTTGTGGAAAAGCTCCATTTTGCCGTGGAGAGCCCGGAGACCATCCGCGTGACGGTGGAGGAGAGGATCCCGGCAGGGTACGTACAGTACTCCGGAAGAAATCTCTATTTTGACATGAATGGGGCGGTCACGGATATCTCACCGCTCACGGTGCAGGGGGTCACCTATGTGGGAGGACTCAAGGTAAAGAGCGCCGAGCCGGGCGGCAAGGTGAAGACGGAGACGGACAACGACATGCGTCTTCTTCTGGAGGCGCTGGCGTCGCTGGACAAGTACGCCATACATGCCGACAGCATCCTGGTGACGGAGAGCGGGACCATCGATATTTTCATCGGAAACGTACAGATCAAGCTGGGCCGGCAGGACTACGACCTGAAAATTTCAAGGCTGTCCCTGATCCTTCCGCACATACCGGAAAGGGGCGGACTGATCGATCTGACATCGTTTACGGCCGCGGACGAAAATATTGTTCTGCAATAATTTCGAAACAAATTATTTAGAAATAGCGATTGATTATTTCGCTGTTCGATTGTATTATTAATATCGTCAGAAGATTTTTTTAATAAGGAGGGGCCAACGTTGCTTGAGATCAAAACAAATGATACGGAAGCGGCTTGCAAAATAATAGTTGTCGGCGTAGGCGGTGCAGGAAATAATGCGGTAAACCGCATGGTGGACGTCGATGTCGTGGGTGTGGAATTCATCGGTGTGAACACGGATGTGCAGGCACTGCAGCTGTGCAGGGCACCCAGACTTCTTCAGATAGGCGAGAAGATCACCAAGGGCCTGGGCGCCGGCGCGGATCCCGAGGTAGGGAAAAAGGCGGCGGAAGAGAGTGCCGACGAGATCGCCGAGGCAATCCGCGGAGCGGACATGGTCTTCGTGACCTGCGGCATGGGCGGCGGAACCGGAACCGGTGCGGCACCCGTGGTAGCCAGAATTGCGAAGGATATGGGTATCCTCACGGTGGGCGTCGTGACGAAGCCTTTCCGTTTTGAGGCAAAGAGCCGTCTGCAGAGAGCACTCACCGGGATCGAAAATCTCAGAGAAAATGTGGACACCATGATCGTGATTCCCAACGATAAGCTTCTGGAGATCATGGACCGCAGGACCACCTTCCCCGAGGCACTCAAGAAGGCGGACGAAGTGCTGCAGCAGTCCGTACAGGGAATCACGGATCTGATCAATGTTCCCTCCATCATCAACCTCGACTTTGCGGATGTGCAGACCGTTATGCGCAACAAGGGCGTCGCACATATCGGCATCGGCTACGGCAAGGGCGAGACGAAGGCTACCGACGCAGTCAGAATGGCTGTGGAGAGCCCGCTCCTTGAGACGACCGTCAACGGCGCGACCGATGTCATCATCAATATTTCCGGTGACATCACGCTGGCAGACGCATCCGATGCAGCAAGCTACGTGCAGGAGCAGGCAGGAGAGGATGTAAACATCATCTTCGGCGCCATGTACGACGACAGCAATACGGACGCTTGCGACGTCACTGTGATCGCGACAGGAATCGGGACCAGCGACAAGGTCACCAACAATTACGTCTATTCCGGGGCAAAGAAGAACACTGCTTCTTCCCAGGAGAGACTGCAGAGACCCGCTTTTGACGCAAAGCCGGCAAGGGGCAGCGTCAAGGAGCAGAGCCTGGTCATCCCTACATTTATGAAGAGATAACCGAGATTATGGTAACAGATCCGTGAGGCCGTCAGGTCTCACGGATTTTCTCTTTTAAAGTATTTGACATTTATGTGTTCCTTGCATATAATAAGTGATGCAGTTCGCGAGGGGACATAGCTCAGCTGGGAGAGCGCTGCGTTCGCAACGCAGAGGTCGCGGGTTCGAATCCCGTTGTCTCCACGAGAGAAGATGGGGCTGTCGCATTGATCAAATGCGACAGCCCCATTTTTGTCTTTGCGTGCTATGCGTGCGTGCTGTGGACAAAAATGTTACATCACACGGGTGGAAATAATAAAATTGTAAGATTTTTTACACAAATTCCACAGGCTTATCCACATTGTGCGATTATTCACACTTTTTTATGCACATCTGTTTGGTGCGTGCTCACGAAAAAAGGCGCTGCCAGAAACTCTTGTGTTCCTTCTTTTCTTCCCTGTTTTCCCGGTCTTCCCGGTCTTCCCTGTCTTCCGCATCCTCTTCCGTGTCACTGTCGTCGATCTCGTCAAAGATCGTCGGCCCCTTCTGATCCGCATAATTGCGTCCCAGAGCGTCCAGAACCCCGCGGATCTCCCTGCCGCTGATGGCGCCGCCCTGCAGAAAAGCGGGCTGATTTCCGTGTCCGTCCAGATAATACAGGGCGCCGCGTTTCGTGAGCTGCGCTGCGTCCTTGTGCCCTATCATCAGGACGGAATCGGCGGCGGTGTCCACGCGCAGACATACCCGCGCCGGAAACAGGTCGACGATATTTTTCAGGGACTGCGGCGTCACCGACGCGACGATCAGATGGATCCCGCAGCTGCCGCCCAGTTCCGCGGCCTTGTGGATGATCCGCTCCGCGCTCCGGCGGCCTGCGCCGGAGAGCATGTTGTATTCGGAGATGATAAAGAGGCGGTGCCGCATGATGCCGCCGGCCTCGTTGAAGTCGTATATGTTGTGGCAGCCTCTCTCTATGAAGCGGGCGTACCGCTCGTCGATCTCGTCCTCCAGGTCAGTCAGCATGGTGAGCATCTGCCGCTGACTGCTGACTACCTTGCAGTAGGGGAGTGAATGAAAGCGGGAGAAACTGACCGAGGGAGAACTAAAGAGCGCAAAGTCAAGCTCGTCGGGGGTTACCTTCATCAGGGCGCTGACGAGCAGGCTCTCCAGATATTCTCCCAGACCGCTCCCGTTGTTGCCGGTCACAAGCAGGTGCGGGATATCCGTGAGATCATCCAGGATGCTCTCGCGGTAGATATTCATGCCGATGCCCACGGGGAGCCCGGGGCTCGAGAGGTACTCCTCCGAGCTGAGCAGATCGCCGAGAAAGACTGCGTCGTGCTGCCAGGGAATATCGATCAGGATCCTGCCTTCCGAGCGGTATACCTTGAGATCCCGCTTGCGGAAGATCGCCTTGTAGGTGGGAGCCAGCTTGGCGATCACGCTGGCGCTCCCCGCATCTGCCGGCTGGACGGCAAAACGCACCATCATGGGCCCCAGGACGCTGAAATCGATCGAGGCCTCCGCCCCGTTCTGGGCCCAGAGCTCAGTAAGCTCCTCCTCATAGGGCTGAAGGGAACGTTCATTCCATCGTATATGATACTTGAGAATATCTCCCGGCCTGGGAAGTTCAAAACCTGCCATGATCCATCTGTCCCGCTGTTTTTATAGTGATGATCGGCCTGCGCCGTCGTTGGAATGCACAACCATTGTATCATGTTTGTGCGGAACGTGTTATAATTTTTGCGAAAACCGGGACACCCGTTAATCCGGCAAAACAAGAGGAGCGTGAACACATATGTATGGTGCAATACTGGGCGACATCATCGGCTGCCCCTACGAATTCGACGTCAATAACATAAAGACAAAGGACTTTCCGCTGTTCTCCGAGCGGTCGGAGTTCACGGACGACTCCATCATGACCATCGCCGTCGCGGACGCGCTGCTTTCCTGCGAAAAGGACGCGGACGACGATACGATCACCAGGGCGCTGGTCGATTCCATGAGAAAGTTCGGGAAGGCGTATCCTTTTGCCGGATACGGCGTCAACTTCTCCATGTGGCTCGCAAATGACGATCCTAAGCCCTACAACAGCTTCGGAAACGGCAGCGCCATGCGCGTCTCGCCGGCCGCGCTCCTGTATCAGGACGACTATGAGAGGGCCATGCATGTGGCGGCGCTCACGGCACAGGTGACGCATAACCACCCGGAGGGCATCAAGGGTGCGCAGGCGACGGCGGCCATTATTCTGATGGGCCTGCACGGCATGAACAAGGACCAGATCCGCGCGGCTGTCGAAAAGGGATTTGGCTATGACCTCTCCAGGACCTGCGACCAGATCCGGCCGACCTATCATCACGTGGAATCCTGCCAGGAGACCGTCCCGGAGGCGATCACCGCTTTCCTGGAGGGCAAGGACTTTGAGGACGTGATCCGCACAGCCGTCTCTCTGGGCGGCGATTCGGATACGCTGGCAGCCATTGCGGGCAGTATGGCGGAGGCTTTTTACGGCGTGCCGCAGGCCCTTCGCATGGAGGCGCGCGCGCGTCTTACGGAGGATCTTCTGGAGGTGCTGGACCGTTTCGACAGGCGGCTGGAAGAGGACCGGGCGGCGCGCAGGAATGACCCGGCGCTGCAGAAAAAGTGGGAGAACGCCTTTGCACCGGCCGCGGCGCAGACCGCAAAGGGAGAGGGAAAAAAGGCCGTCCCTCCCAGATTTGACAGGAGCGAGGCCATCGCGAAGGCCATGGCAAATCTCGAAAAAATCCGCAGCAAAGAGGCGGTCATCAATACGCTGGAATCCATCCGGCAGGCCATGGGGGCCGGCGGTTCCCTGGTCGTGCCGCTGCGGGGGAAACCGCAGCCGGACAGCGGACAGGGGGCGAATAAGGGGCTCAAGGTACAGATCCAGGCCGTCAAAACAAAGGACGGCAAGATCTGGCAGCTCGTCTTCACCGATCCCGGCAGCGCCCAAGCGGCCATGAAAAAGGGAGGAAATCCTGCCGCTCCCATGATCGCGCTGCCCGTCAAGGCGGTCCTGGGGCAGTTCCGGGCCGGAAAGGACGGAAAGACAGCGGTGCCCGCCGAGATCGAGGGCATCATGCTGCGGTCCGTGGATCACACCTTCTTCCTCAACCGACCCATGATCGCGGAGATCTACCGGGTGAACGATCTGGCTGCCAAGGCCATGACCCACAATACGATCACCGTGACCAGAAACGACATCACGACACTGGATACGGACTGCATCGTGAATGCTGCGAACCGCACCCTTTTGGGCGGCGGAGGCGTCGACGGCGCCATCCACCGGGCAGCAGGTCCCGGCCTTCTCGAGGAGTGCCGGGGGCTGGGCGGATGCGAGACCGGCGATGTCAAAGTGACGGGGGGCTACCGCCTCAAGGCGCGCTTTATCATGCACGCCGTGGGGCCCA
The DNA here is from genome assembly GCA_017405805.1 of Lachnospiraceae bacterium. Classification (GTDB taxonomy): domain Bacteria; phylum Bacillota; class Clostridia; order Lachnospirales; family Lachnospiraceae; genus CAG-791. The sequence goes on along the minus strand of JAFQZU010000011.1, from coordinate 31,378 downwards.
TCTACGGCACGACGGGAGACGACGCGACGCTGCTTGCCAGCTGCTATACCAGGGCGCTGGACCAGGCGCAGCAGAGAGACCTGCACAGTATTGCGTTCCCCAACATCTCGACGGGGGTCTACGGCTATCCCAAGAAAGAGGCGTGCGATGTGGCGATGAAGGCGGTACTGGACTGGATGAAGGCGCACGGGAAGTATGCTATGCAGGTGACGTTTGCGTGTTTTGATGAGGAGAATTACAGGCTGTATAAAGAGAAGTTGGATGGAATGAAGTAATAGATAATATTGCTAAATATAGGGATCCGCCGAACAGCACACAGAGCGTGCAAAAAGATTCGGCGGATCCCTTATATTTAGCATACTTTGCATGCGTGAAGTTGTTGGGGGCAGGTCGCGGTCACAGAAGTTGTAAAGGTGGTCACAGTGCCCGCGAAGGAGCATACTGTGACCACGTCAAGTCCATGGGCAAACTTGTGGTCACAGAAGCTATGAATGTGGTCATGGTGCCCGGGGAGGGGGTAAGTTGTGACCACGGAAAGCTGATGAAGCAAGTTGTGGTCAGAGAAGCTATGAATGTGGTCATGGTGCCCGGGGAGGGGGAAGCTGTGACCACGTGAAGCTGATGAAGCAAGTTGTGGTCAGAGAAGCTATGAATGTGGTCATGGTGCCCGGGGAAGGGGTAAGTTGTGACCACGTGAAGCTGATGAAGTTTGTGGTCAGAGAAGTTGTAAACGTGGTCATAGTGACCGGGGAAGGACAAGCTGTGACCACGGAAAGTCCATGGGCAAGCCGCGGTCACAGAAACCATAAAAGTGGTCACAGTGCCCGCGAAGTAACAAACTGTGACCACAGCAAGCCCACAAAGCAAGCCGCGGTCACAGAAGCCATAAAGGTGGTCACAGTGCCCGCGAAGTAACAAGCTGTGACCACGTCAAGCTGATGAAGCAAGCCGCGGTCACAGAAGCCATAAAGGTGGTCACAGTGCCCGCGAAGTAACAAACTGTGACCACGTCAAGCCCACAAAGCAAGCCGCGGTCACAGGAGCTGCAAAAGTGGTCACAGTGCCCGCGAAGTAACAAGCTATGACCACAGCAAGCCCACAAAGCAAGCCGATGTCACAGAAGCCATAAAAGCAGGTCACAGGTAGACCAGCGGCTTCGCGGGACCATAGCGGACAGGCGTGTCCTGTGCGCCGCCCGCGGTCAGGTCATAGAGAAACTCCGCGTCATATTCCTGCTTTAAGAGTGCGCGGAGCGCCGGGGAGAGGTCCTGCATCGCGCGGGCAGGCCTGAGCAGGAAGGGCACGGACGCATGAGCCTGAATCTGTGTCAGAAGAGGCGCCGCGGCGCGGCGGAAGCCGAGCGGGCGGATCCAGCCGCACAGATTTTCCTTTTGCAGGACCTCCATGGAGGCGTCGGTCATACCGAGCAGGATGTGGAGAAGGGCGCGGGAGATCCGGGTGTAGGTGAGAGAGCGGTTTTTGAGCAGGGCGCAGAAGGAGGAATAGTCCTTGTAGCGGGGAAGGAGGCGTAGGATCCGGTCTGCCAGATCCCCGCTCACGTCACAGTAGGAAGAGAGCGGTGCTCCGCCGATCACCAGTGCCCGGAGCAGTGCCTGCGAGAGATCATTGCGGCTCCGGTAATGCGGATCGCCGTCACTCTTCGAGAGAAGCTGCTCCCGGATCTGAGAAGCGCTGGGGCAATCGATCATGGATACGGCGTGGGGCGTCAGCGGACTGTCATAAATGCGCAGCGCTTTCAGGTATTCGACCGCCAGAATATCGTTGGATGAGCGCGAAGCAAAGACGGCACCTCCGGCTGTCCGGGCTATCGCTTCCTCCCTGGCGGCAGGATAAGAAAGCCCCTCCCGGAGTGCAGTTTTGAGGGCCTCGTCATAAGCGCGGTCACCTGTGCGGCCACCTGCGCGGCCACCTGCGCGGTCTCCTGCACGGTCTCCTGCACGGCCACCTGCGCGGCCACCTGTGCGGCCACCTGCGTGGCCACCTGCGAGGTCACCTGCACGGCCACCTGCGCGGTCTCCTGCGAGGGAACCTGAGATCGAAGCATCGTACAAGAAAGCGGCCTCCTTTTGCAGAGCGTCAAGATCGCCGCTCTCCGAGCCGAAGCAGAGGTCTGTTACGACGCCCATGCGGGACAGGAGAGAGATCCCGCCCCTGGCAAAATAGTCCGCGCCCGCGCAGCTGGTGTAGAGCGGAAGGGCGACGACCAGGTCGGCGCCGCCTTCGAGGACGCTGCGGACCCGCGTCTCCCAGGGAAGGATGGCAGGCGCGCCGCGTTGGACGTAGTCGCCGCTGAGGGCGGCGATGACATAGTCTGCGCCCGTCAGTTCACGGGCCTTTGCGATGATGTGGGCGTGCCCCTCGTGGAAGGGATTGCACTCCGCGATGATTCCGACAGCTTTCATAGTATCTCCATATCGGATCTCCATATCGGATCTTCATATCGGATCTCCATATCAGATCTCTCATCAGATTTCTCATTTCCTATAATACACTATATTGGCGGCGCGCTGAAGCGGGAAGAAATGAGTGTGTACGCAATGTGGAACACTCCTGTTAATTAAAAGCCAATCCTTGCCCGATAAAATATCTCGTGTATAATATAATAAGCATGGAATACATTTATTTTGCGTGTTGAAAACTATATAGAAAAGGAGAAATGTAATGAATATTCTGGTCATCAACTGCGGCAGTTCCTCCCTGAAATTCCAGGTCATCGATGCTGAGACCGAGAAGCTTCTCGCAAAGGGTCTCTGCGAAAGGATCGGCATGGACGGCGCTTCCATCACTTATGAGAACAAGGTTGAGAATACCGGCAAGGAAGTCAACGAGACTCCCATGCCCGATCACAAGCAGGCAGTCAGCCTTGTGCTGAACGCCCTTACGAACGAGAAGACCGGCGTCCTCAAGTCCCTTGACGAGATCGGCGCAGTTGGCCATCGTATCGTCCACGGCGGCGAGAAGTTCACCTCCTCCGCAGTGATCACGGACGAAGTGGTTGAGGCCATCAAGGAAGTTTCCGATCTGGCTCCGCTTCACAACCCCGCGAACCTGATCGGTATCGACGCCTGCAAGGCCCTGATGCCCGGAACACCCATGGTCGCTGTCTTTGATACGGCTTTCCATCAGACCATGCCCGAGAAGGCATATATGTATGCTCTTCCCCTTTCCTATTACAGAGATTACAAGGTCCGCCGCTATGGCTTCCACGGCACCAGCCACTCCTACGTCTCCAAGAAGGCAGCCGAGATCGTCGGCAAGCCCTATGACAGCCTCAAGACCATCGTCTGCCACCTGGGCAACGGCGCCAGCGTCTCCGCTGTCTGCTGCGGCAAGTGCGTGGATACTTCCATGGGCCTGACTCCTCTGGAAGGCCTGATCATGGGCACCCGCAGCGGCGATCTGGATCCCGCCATCATCGAGTTCATCGCGGGCAAAGAGAACAAGACCGCAGCTGAGGTGGTCAGCGTTCTGAACAAGAAGTCCGGCGTCTTCGCTCTTTCCGACGAGCTGTCCTCCGACTTCCGCGACCTCGAGGAAGGCTATGAGAACAACCACTACGCAAAGCTTGCCATCGATGCATTCTGCTATCGCGTAGCGAAGTATATCGGCTCCTACACCGCAGCCATGAACGGCGTGGACGTGATCGCCTTCACGGCCGGCATCGGCGAGAACAGCGGTTTTGTCCGCGGCAAGATCATGGAGTACCTCGGCTATCTCGGCATCAAGATCAATGCGGAAGAGAACGGCAAGAGGGACGACGTCCTGAAGATCTCCACCGACGACAGCAAGGTTCAGGTTTACTCCATCGCCACCAACGAGGAGCTTGCGATCGCGAGAGAGACTTACGCGCTGACCAAATAAGAAAAACGCTGACAAATATTGACGGCAGACGAGCCAAAAAAAGGTTTGACAAAGGGCAAATAGGTTCGTATAATGTTTAATGTTTGATTACATGAAGTAAGGAGGTGTTACGATGTCTATCTGCCCTAAAAATAAATCTTCCAGAAGTCACAGAGATAAGAGGAGAGCAAACTGGAAAATGACTGCTCCCACACTCGTGAAGTGCAGCAAGTGCGGCGCACTGTGCAGACCTCACATGATGTGCAGGAAGTGCGGATCTTACAACCAGAAGACTGTCGTTGAAGTGGAAGACTGATGTCGTATCACGGACCGGCTTTTTCGGGATGTAAATGAATTGAAAATGGAATTGCAGGGACTGCCGCGTATGACGCGGCAGTCCTTTCCGTTTCTGAAAAAAGGAACTGGTTGAAAATGCATATTTCATTTAGTATGATACAATGTAAGAAAAGGAAAACGGAAGGCAGAGTGCAAATGAGTGAAATAATTCATGCAGCGCTGGACGCGATGGGCGGTGACAACGCCCCGAAGGAGATCATCAAGGGAGCCGTAAAGGCCGTAAAGGCCAATCCCGGCCTGAAGGTGACGCTGACCGGCCCCGAGCAGGTCCTGCGCGAAGAATTAAAGAAGTATCAGTACCCCGAGGACAGGATCGCTGTCTGCGACGCACCCGAGATCATCGAGATGGGCGAGCCGCCGGTGGAAGCGATCCGGACCAAGAGAAATTCGTCCATGGTCAAGGGGCTGCAGCTCGTTAAGAGCGGCGAATGCGACGCGTTTGTGACGGCAGGAAGTACCGGTGCGGCGCTGGCCGGAGGCCAGCTCCTGGTGGGCAGGATCCGCGGAATCGAAAGACCGCCCCTAGCTCCCCTGATCCCCTCCGCGAAAGGTCCGGTCCTGCTCATAGACTGCGGCGCCAATATGGATCCGCGCCCCACCATGCTCCGTCAGTTTGCCCAGATGGGGACTGTATATATGCGCGGCATGACCGGCCTCGAATCGCCCAGAGTGGGCCTTTTAAACGTCGGGACCGAGGAGGAGAAGGGCAACGCGCTGGCAAAGGAGGCCCATGCGCTCCTGAAGGAGTGTGAGGGGATCAATTTTGTCGGGAATATCGAGGCGAGAGAGATCATCGAGGGAAATGTCGATATCGTAGTGACCGACGCCTTTACGGGCAACGCGGTGCTCAAAATGCTGGAAGGGACCGCGTCCACACTCATGCACATGATCAAGGACGCGCTGATGGCCGGCTTCCTGACCAAGATCGGCGCGCTGCTCATCAAGCCTGCCCTCAAGGGCCTGATGAGTAAATTCGATGCGTCACAGTACGGCGGCGCTCCCATGCTGGGCCTGAAAGGCCTTGTGGTCAAGGCCCACGGCAATTCGACTTCCGCCGAGATCGCCAATGCGCTTGCGCAGTGTGTGGTCTTCAAAGAGAAGAAGATCAATGATAATATAAAGAAAGAGATGAATCTTTAACATGGCCTCATGTGGAAAGTCTTCATTATTGAAAGGAGATCAACATGGATCAGGATTTTGAAAAGCTCAGAGCAATCATCGCAGACGTACTGGGAATTGATCCATCTGAAATCAAAGAGGAATCCACCTTTGACAATGACCTGGGAGCGGATTCGCTGGACGTGGCGTCCATTATCATGGGCATTGAAGAGGAGTATGATGTCAGGGTCGATTTTGACGTGGCTTCCAAGGTGACGACCGTAGGGGAGGCACTGGAACTGATCAAGAACGCGACCGGGGAGGCGTAATGCATCGTCTGGACCTGACAGAATTGGAGGGACGTATCGGTTATCGCTTCCGGAACCGGAATTTGCTGCAGAGCGCGCTGACCCATACGTCCTTTGCCAATGAACAGAAACTGCACGATTATACGGATTATGAAAGGCTGGAGTTTCTCGGGGATTCGATCCTTGAGATGGTCTCCAGCGCTTTTCTGTACGGACAATATCCTGACAAGCGGGAAGGGGAACTGACCCGCATGCGCGCCTCTCTCGTCTGCGAACAGGCGCTGGACGCCAGCGCTTCCCAGATCGGCCTCTCGGAGTTCATCCGGCTCGGCAAGGGGGAAGAGGCCTGCGGCGGCAGGCACAAGGAATCGATCCTGGCCGACGTGGTGGAGGCAATCATAGGAGCCATTTATCTGGACTGCGGGGAGCTTGCTCCCGCGCGGGCTTTTATCATGCGCTTTATTCTCAGCGACCATGAGAACCGCGTGCTGTTTTACGACGCGAAGACCGCGCTCCAGGAAAAGATGCAGGCGAAGGGGATCCGGATCAGATATGAGATCCTGGATGAAAAAGGCCCCGAGCATGACAAGCGGTATGTAGCCGGCGTCATGCTGGGCGGAAAGCTTGCGGCCAGAGGAACGGGCCGCTCCAAAAAAGCGGCAGAGCAGCAGGCGGCCTACAAGGCGCTGCGCGGACAGGAACTGTAATATATGTATTTAAAGAGCATTGAGATCCAGGGTTTCAAATCCTTTGCCAATAAGATCAGATTTGACTTTCATAACGGGATCACCGGCATAGTGGGCCCCAACGGCAGCGGCAAGAGCAACGTCGCGGACGCGGTGCGCTGGGTGCTGGGAGAACAGAGGATCAAACAGCTCCGCGGCGCATCCATGCAGGATGTGATTTTTGCCGGGACGGAGTCCCGAAAACCGCTGGGCTTTGCCTATGTCGCGATCACGCTGGACAACTCCGACCACAAACTGCCCACGGACTACACCGAGGTGACGGTGGCGCGCAGGCTTTACCGGAGCGGCGAGAGCGAATATCTCCTGAACGGGACTGCCTGCCGTCTGCGCGATATAAATGAACTCTTCTATGACACAGGTATAGGAAAGGAAGGGTATTCCATCATCGGGCAGGGGCAGATCGACAAAATCCTCAGCGACAAGCCCGAGGACCGGAGAGAGCTTTTTGACGAGGCAGTGGGAATCGTCAAGTTCAAGCGGAGAAAAGATCTCACGCTCAAAAAGCTGGCCAGCGAGGAAGAGAACATGGTCCGCGTCAGCGACATTCTCTCAGAACTGGAAAAACAGGTGCCCTCCCTCGAGAAACAGTCCGAGAAGGCCAAGATCTATCTGCGGGAGAAGGAGAGCCTCAAAAAGCTTGAAGTGAATGTTTTCCTCATGGAGAACAGCCGCAATCTGGAGGAACTGGAACAGATCTCCGAAAAGGAGACGATCGCGCAGGATAACCTGGACGCTTCACGCACGGAATACGATAAGAGCGGGGAGGAGTACGAGACCGTGCGCGCCCGCATCGACGTGCTGGAGAAGGAGATCGAGACGCAGAGAAACCGCGTGACGGACGCGGGGATCCTCCGAAGCCGGATCGAGGGCGACATCAAGGTCTATCAGGAGCAGATCCGCGCTGCGCAGTCGGAAGCAGATCATTTCCAGACGAGGCAGGCCCTGGTCCGGGAGGAGATCCGGCAGCGGGAAGTACAGCGGGATGAGATAAAAAGCCGCAAAGCTGCCATAGACGAGCAGGTGCAGACACTGTCGCAGGAGAACGAGAAGGCGAAAGAGACCCTCGAAGCGCTCTCCGACAGGATCCGCGCCGCGTCAGACAGGGAACAGGAAATCCGCACAAAGAATCTGGAACTTCTGGATGAGCGGGCGACCCTCCGCTCCAGGACGGCAAGCATTGAGACCATGCAGGCCCAGTGCGAGCAGAGCATTGCGGAGGCGGAACAGAATCTGGCGAAGGCCCGCACCGATCAGGCGGCCCAGGTCGACGTACTGAAGACCCTGCGGGAAGAGTTTGAGCGGGATTCCGGACAGATGAAGGAGGCGAGGGACCTCGCGGCCGCGCTGGAAGAAGAAGTGGCCGGATTCAAGGTAAAACTCGGAAACGAGGACGAGGCCCTGCAGAAAGCCCGCCAGGCATATCACAGGGAGCGGTCCAGACTGGACGCCCTCATCAACCTGACAGAGCGGTATGAGGGATACGGCGGGAGCGTCCGCCGGATCATGCAGCAGAAAAAGCAGGAGCCCCGCGTCATAGGCGTCGTGGCGGACCTGATCAAGACGCAGAGACAGTACGAGACCGCCGTGGAGACTGCCCTCGGCGGGAGCATCCAGAATATCGTCGTGGAGGATACGGAGACCGCCCGCAGGATGATCGATCTGCTCAAGCGGGAGAAGGCGGGCAGAGCGACTTTTCTTCCTCTGTCCGGCATCTCGAAGCCGCAGCCCTTCCGCGAGAAAAAAGCCCTCTCCGAGCCCGGCGTGATCGGTCTTGCCGACACCCTGGTCATGACGGAGGATAAGTATCGGCCCGTCGCCTCTTTCCTGCTCGGAAGGATCCTGATCGTGGATAACTTCGAGCACGCGGCCGCGGTCTCGAGAAAATATAACCGGAGCCTGCGGATGGTCACGCTCGAAGGCGAACTCTTTACGCCGGGCGGCGCCATCAGCGGCGGCACCTTCCGCAACAGCAGCAATCTCCTCGGCAGACGGCGCGAGATGGCGGAGCTCAGGGTGCAGGTGGCCTCTTTGCTGGAGGAAGCCGACGGACACGAGAAGGCCATTTCACAGATCAAGGAGCGCAGGACCGAGGTCCGCGCGAAGCTTGAGGAGAACAGCAGGCGCCAGCAGGAGCTGGTGCTTCATCAGAATACCGTGCGCATGCGCATCGCTCAGGAACAGGCCAGGCAGGAGGAGACCGCCACGGACGAACAGGCGCTCCGCAGGAGCCTGGAGGAGCTTCGGGCGAAAAAACAGGACCTGGAGGCACGCAGAGAGGAAGCCGGAAAAGCCCTGGAGAGATCCGGGGAGCAGGAACAGGCCCTGTCCGCGGAGAGCGAAAAGCTTACTACGGAACTTACTCTTTTGCGGGAGGAAGAGAGCCGCCGCACACAGGAGTATTCAAGGAGAGAGACGGAGCGGGAAGTGATCCTGCAGAAACAGGATTTCGAGCAGCAGAACCTGGCGCGCGCCGGGGAGGAACTGCAGCGCTTTCAATCGGAGCTGGAGGAACTGGAGCGCTCCCTTTCGCAGGGCAGCGGCATCATTGTCCGCAGAGAGCAGGAGATCGCAGAGCTGCAGGGGCAGCTGGAGGGTTCCGACACCGACCGGGGCGAAGGCGAACGTCTGCTCAAGGAAAAAAATGAGGAGCGGGACGGCCTGAGCGTCAGGCTGAACAAGCTGATCCGGCACAGGGAAGAGATCTCCCGCGACGTAAATGTCCTGGAAAAGGAGTGCCTGCGTCTGCAGAGCCGCAGGGAGAGACTGCAGGAGCAGCTGGATTCCCGCGCCTCCTACATGTGGGAGGAGTACGAGATCACGCGGTCCGACGCCGCAGCGCTGCGGGACGAGACGCTGACGGATCTCGAGCAGCTTAGGAAGGAGATCTCCGAGGGCCGGGCGAGGATCAAGGCCCTGGGAAGCGTCAACGTCGACGCCATCGAGGAATACCGCACGCTCATGGAGCGCTACACCTTCCTCAAGGGCCAGTACGACGACCTGACGCAGGCGGCCGAGAACCTGTCCGGGATCATAGAGGAGCTGGACACGGCCATGCGCCGGCAGTTCCTGGAGCAGTTCTCCAGGATCCAGGTGGAATTCGACAGCGTGTTCCGCGTCATGTTCGGAGGCGGAAAAGGGCGCCTGGAGCTCATGGAGGACGCGGATATACTGGAGGCCGGCGTGCGCGTCATCGCGCAGCCGCCGGGCAAAAAGCTGCAGAATATGATGCAGCTCTCCGGCGGGGAGAAGGCGCTGACGGCCATCGCCTTACTCTTTGCCATACAGAACCTGAAGCCGTCGCCCTTCTGTCTTCTGGACGAGATCGAGGCGGCGCTGGATGAGAGCAATGTGACCCGTTTTGCCGGCTATCTGCACAAATTGACGGAGAATACGCAGTTTATCGTGATCACCCACAGGAGGGGGACCATGAACGAGGCGGACAGGCTGTACGGCATCACGATGCAGGAAAAGGGAATCTCTACGCTTGTGAGCGTGGATCTTATCAACGACGAGGAGCTGGCTGACTGAGGACACTCCGGCGGGGTGCCGCGGCCGGCTGTGAAACGGAGGAATGAATGGGATTTTTTGAGCGCCTGAAGGCGGGACTTTCCAAGACGCGCGCCAACTTCACGGAAAGCATGGACCAGATCTTCAATACCTACGGCTACGAGAAGGTGAGCGAGGATTTCCTGGAGGAACTGGAAGAGACCATGATCATGGGGGACATCGGCGTGCAGACCACGGAGGAGCTTCTGGACGATCTGCGCGAGAAGGTGAGGGACGAGCGGATCAAATACTGCCCGGACTGCCGGCAGGAGCTGATCCTGGCCATCCGCAACAAGATGCGCGTGGGCAAGGCTGCCTACGACTTCGAGAACGGCCCCGCGGTTATCCTGGTGATCGGGGTAAACGGCGTAGGCAAGACGACCTCGGTCGGCAAGCTGGCTGCCAACTACAAAAAGGAAGGAAAAAAGGTCCTGATCGCGTCCGCGGATACCTTCCGCGCGGCGGCGAATGAGCAGCTGACGGCGTGGGCCAGGAGGGCCGGCGTCGATATCATCAGCGCAAACGAGGGGTCCGACCCCGCCAGCGTCGTCTACGATGCGGTACAGGCCGCCAAGGCAAGAGGGACGGATATCCTTCTCGTGGATACGGCGGGCCGCCTTCACAACAAGAAAAACCTGATGGCGGAGCTCTCCAAGATCGACCGGATCATCACCAGGGAGTATCCCGGGTGCTTCCGCGAGAACTGGGTCGTCCTGGACGGCACGACGGGCCAGAACGCCATCTTCCAGGCGAGGGAATTTGCCTCGGTGACAAAGCTGACCGGGATCGTCCTGACCAAGATGGACGGCACAGCCAAGGGCGGAATCGCCATCGCGGTGCACGCGGAGCTGGACGTGCCGGTCAAGTATATCGGCGTGGGCGAGAAAATAGAGGATCTGCAGCGCTTCAACCCGGATGAGTTCGTGGACGCGCTGTTCTACAGGGATTCCAAGTAAGGGACAATGGATGCGGCAGGAGGGATCGTCATGGACAATGCACTGACACTGAAGAAATTCGAGGAGGCCTGCGAGGTCGTCGGGAGAGTGACGCTGGATACGGAGCTGATCTATTCCGATTACCTGAGTGAGATCACGGGCGGAAAAATATATCTGAAGCCGGAAAACATGCAGCGGACCGGCGCCTATAAGGTGCGCGGCGCCTATTACAAGATCAGCACGCTTTCCCCCGAGGAGCGGGAGAGAGGGCTGATCACGGCTTCCGCGGGCAACCACGCGCAGGGCGTAGCCTACGCGGCGCGGGAATTCGGGGCTTCGGCCACGATCGTAATGCCGACGACGACGCCCCTTATTAAAGTGAACCGGACCAAGGCGCTGGGCGCGGACGTCGTCCTTTACGGGGACGTGTACGACGAATCCAGCGAGCACGCGCACGCGCTGGCGGAGGAATACGGATATACCTTTATCCATCCTTTTGACGATCCCGACGTGGCGGCCGGTCAGGGCACCATCGCCATGGAGATCATAAAGGATCTTCCGCTCACGGATATCATCCTGGTCCCGGTGGGCGGCGGCGGTCTCGCCACGGGCGTATCGACCCTGGCCAAGCTCCTCAAGCCCAACATCAAGGTGATCGGCGTGGAGCCGCAGGGCGCGGCCTGCCTGCAGGCCTCCCTCAGGGAGGGACACGTGGTGACACTTCCCAGCGTGAACACCATAGCGGACGGCACGGCCGTAAAGACGCCGGGAAGTCATGTTTTTCCGTATCTGCAGCAGAACCTGGACGAGGTGATCACGGTGCCGGACGAGGACCTGGTGGTCTCCTTCCTGGATGTCGTCGAGAATCACAAGATGGTGGTGGAAAACTCCGGCCTTCTGACGGTCGCGGCCCTCAAGTACATCGACTGCCGCGACAAAAAAGTCGTCGCCGTCCTCAGCGGCGGCAACATGGATGTCATCACCATGTCCAGCGTGGTGCAGCAGGGACTGATCATGCGGGACAGGATCTTCACGGTGTCCGTCCTTCTGCCCGACAAGCCGGGCGAACTGTGCCGGGTATCCGGCATCATCGCCGAGGCGAACGGAAACGTCATCAAACTCGAGCACAACCAGTTCGTCTCCATCAACCGAAGCGCCGCCGTGGAGCTGCGGATCACGCTGGAGGCCTTCGGCACGGAACACAAGAACGCCATTATCGCGTCGCTTGAGGAGAACGGGTACCGCCCCAGACAGGTCAGCGTGACCAGTATCTGAGGTGCGGGCGCACGAAAAATGAGAGAGAGGTCGAAGGAAAATGGCCAATCATCCTGAGACATCCCGGGAGCACAATAATAACCGGACAGGATACTTTCTGAATATCATCTTTTTGTGCAGCATGATCCTGATCTCGCTGATCGTCTGCCTGATCCTGTTCCTGCGCGTGCAGAGACTGGAAGCGCGCATGGAGGAGTCCGGATCGGACGGCGACGAGGTCCTTTACACCCAGACCGATATGGACCGCGCCGTGCTGCAGGCACGCGCGACGGAGAGAAGGAACGTCATGCTGCAGATCCAGTCCTCGCTCGAATCGGGCAACAGCATGCTGTCCATGCTGCGCGAGATCTTTCCCGAGACAGTGGTCGTCGTCCACGACGGCAGATATTTCTTCTATCCGCTGCAGGGCAATCTCGCCGCCAATCCCTATCCGAGGGGGTCCTTTGCGGAGGATGAGAGCGGAAGGATGGTGTATGCCGGTGACGATTCGCGGATCCGCGCGCTCTGCGGTGTCGCCGTCTCACAGGAGAGCGGGAATATAGACTGGGAGAGCGCCGTCGAGGACCAGGTGAGCTTCGCCATGCTGCGCGCCCTTTCGGCAGAGCGGGACGAGAGCGGCGCCGTGTCTTATGAGGAGGACGAGCGCGCGCGCGACTACGCCGCGCAGGCGATGCAGGCCGGCATCCGGATCGGGTTTTATGCGGATCTGGACGCCATGACGGCCGAGGAAGCGGATCGGGAAGCCGAGATGGCGCTGTCGCTCATTCCCTCCGGCCTCACCGAGCCCTGTGTAGTGGCGGCCTGTCTGGAAGTGCCGGACGCCGACGATCCGCTGGCGGGCATGAGCGCCGGCAGCTGGACGACCTGCGCGAAGGTCTTCTGCGGGAAGATCAGGGAAGCGGGACACACGCCGGTCCTGTGCGGAAGCGCTGCCTCACTCAATATCATGCTCGATCTGTCGGAGTTCGAGGATGTGGACAAGTGGCTGACGGGGACGACAGACCCTTCGGTCTATCCCTACGCCTTCAAGTGGTGGGAATACAGTGTGTCGGGAAATGTATCCGGCATCGACGGAGAGGCGCGGATGCTTCTCGAAATGCAGCGTGGGGAAGAGTAAAAAATATTTGTAAAGAAAATTTACTTGACATAGCGGCGGGCGGACTGTAGAATAGTCAATGCTATGGAAAAAATCGTGGAACAGGGTCTTCTGTACGATTTCTACGGGTCGCTCCTGACCAGCCATCAGCAGCACATATATGAGAAAGCTGTCTACGAGAACCTCTCCCTGATCGAGATCGCGGAGGAGGACGGGATCAGCAGGCAGGCGGTGCACGACCTGCTCCGGCGCTGCACTTCGATCCTGCAGAAATATGACAGCAAGCTGGGACTGATCGCCCGCTTTCAGAGGCTGGAGGCAGACGCGGAGGCGCTGGAGGAGCTGGGCGGCCGGATCAGGGATCCGGAGGTGGCAGAGGAAGCCGGGAAACTGGCAGAAAGGATCCGGAGGGATTTGCGCTAAATGGCTTTTGACTCGCTTACAGACAAACTGAATAATATATTTGAAAAGCTTCGCGGCAAAGGCAGGCTTACGGAGAGTGACGTCAAAGCGGCCATGAAGGAAGTCAAGATGGCGCTTTTAGAGGCGGACGTCAACTTCAAGGTGGTGCGGCAGTTCGTCCGGTCCATCGAGGCGCGCGCCATCGGCGAAGAGGTCATGAACGGCCTCAATCCGGCCCAGATGGTCATCAAGATCGTCAACGAGGAGATGATCAGTCTCATGGGATCGGAGACGACGGAGCTCGAGCTTCAGCCGGGCAAACAGATGACGGTCGTCATGATGGCAGGTCTCCAGGGCGCAGGTAAGACGACCACCGCGGCGAAGCTGGCCGGCAAGTTCAAGCAAAAGGGCAAGAAGCCGCTTCTTGTGGCACTGGACATCTATCGTCCGGCCGCCATCAAGCAGCTCCAGGTCAACGGCGAGAAGCAGGGCGTAGAGGTCTTCTCCATGGGAGACAAATACAAGCCGGCGCAGATCGCCAGAGCCGCCATCGAACACGCCGAGAAGAACGGCGAGAACCTCGTCTTTCTGGACACGGCGGGCCGTCTGCAGATCGATGAGAAGATGATGGACGAGCTGGAGGACATCAAGAAGGCTGTCACCGTGCACCAGACGCTGCTCGTGGTGGACGCCATGACCGGTCAGGAAGCGGTCAACGTGGCGAAGACTTTTGACGAGAAGGTCGGCGTCGACGGCGTGATCCTCACCAAGATGGACGGCGATACCCGAGGCGGTGCGGCGCTCTCTGTCAAGGCGGTCACGGGAAAGCTGATCCTGTACGTGGGTATGGGTGAAAAGCTCTCCGACCTGGAACAGTTCCACCCCGACCGGATGGCAGGAAGGATCCTGGGCATGGGAGACGTGCTGACGCTGATCGACAAGGCGCAGGAGGCGCTGGACAAGGAGGACGAGGAACAGTCCCGCGAGATGGCTTCCCATCTCAGGAAGGGCAAGTTCGACTTCAACGATTATCTGAACAGCATGCAGCAGATGCGTAAGATGGGCGGACTTTCCAGTATCCTCGGCATGATGCCCGGCATGGGCATCGACAAGTCCCAGATCGAGGACGCGATCGACGACAAGCAGCTCAAGCATCTGGAGGCCATGGTCCTGAGCATGACGCCGGAGGAGCGGGCCAACCCGAAGCTCCTGACGCCCCAGAGAAAGTTCCGGATCGCGAAGGGATCCGGCAACGACATCGCTTCCGTCAACCGCTTCATCAAGCAGTTCACGCAGATGCAGAAGATGATGAAGCAGACCATGGGAAGGTCGAAGAAGGGAAAGCGCCGGAGAGGCAATCCTTTTGGCGGTATGGGCGGTTTCGGCGGCCTTGGCGGACCCGGCGGCATGGGCGGTTTCGGAGGAGGGTTCCCCTTCTGAGCGGAGCGCGGTAAAACGTTATGAATCAGAAAATATCCGGACAGTGAATCCGCACATATTTTTTGTTTTCAGATAGAAGCAAATGTAAGCAGAATAAACGGAGGAAATGAAAAATGGCTGTTAAGATCAGACTCAAGAGGATCGGTGAGAAGAAGGTTCCTATGTACAGAATCGTGGTAGCAGATGCGTCCACCCCCAGGAATGGCAGAGCGATCGACGAGATCGGCTACTACAACCCCAACACGGATCCCGGCACGGTCAAGGTAGACGAGGAGAAGGCTAAGAAGTGGATCTCCAACGGTGCCCAGCCCACTACAGTCGTCAAGAAGCTGTTCAAGATGGCAGGCGTTAAATAAGAAACGGCGCACTGACCCGGGCAGCCGGATATAAGGAATCGGAAGGAAATCCTATGAAAGCATTAGTTGAATTGATCGCGAAAGCGCTTGTCGATCACCCTGACGAAGTCGTCGTTAATGAGACGCAGGAAGGCAAGACGATTAGGATCACTTTGCATGTCGCACCTTCTGATATGGGTAAAGTTATCGGAAAACGGGGAAGGATCGCCAAGGCGATCCGGTCTGTTGTGAAAGCGGCAGCTTCCAGAGACGATCTTCGTGTGGATGTGGATATTGAGTGAACCGGACGGCGGGGGCGCTAAGCGCTGCCGCCATCTTTGTGATGAAGGGACGAGGCAGGAATGGTCAGTAAACTGCAGGTAGGCGTGGTCAGCTCCACGCACGGGCTTAAGGGCGACGTAAAGGTCTATCCGACGACGGACGATCCCTCCCGTTTTCTGGATCTGAAGGAAGTGATCCTGGACACGGGCAGGGAGGAGCGCCGCGTGAAGATCAGCGGGGTGCGCTTCTTTAAAAAGATGGTGATCCTGCATTTCGAGGGAATGGACCGGATCGAGGATGTGGAGAGGCTCCGCGGCGCCAGTCTCATGATCGACAGGAAAGACGCGGTCGAACTCCTGGAGCAGGAATATTTTATCCCCGACCTCATCGGCATGAAGGTGGTCACGGAGGACGGGAGCGAAGTCGGTACGCTCAGAGAAGTCCTGCAGACGGGGGCCAATGACGTATATGTCATCTCGAGGCAGGGGGAGAAGGATCTGCTCCTTCCCGCCATCAGCCAGTGCGTCCTGAAGGTGGACCTGGAGGAAAACTGCATGACAGTCTGGATCATGCCCGGTCTGGAGGACCTGTAGCATGAATGTACATATCCTTACGCTGTTTCCGGAAATGATCATGGACGGCCTTCACACCAGCATTCTCGCGCGCGCCATGGACAAGGGGCTTATCACGCTGGAAGCCGTCAATATCCGGGATTATACCCTCAGCAAACATAAGAAGGTGGATGACTACACCTACGGCGGCGGCGCCGGCATGCTCATGCAGGCACAGCCGGTCTACGACGCCTACATGTCCGTAAAGGAGAGAATGAGCGGTCCCGCGAGAGTGATCTATATGTCCCCGCAGGGGAAGACGTTTGACCAGGAGCTGGCCATGGAGCTGTCGCAGGAGGAGGAACTCGTCATCCTCTGCGGCCACTACGAGGGGATCGACGAGAGAGTGCTCGAAGAGATCGTCACGGACGAGATCTCCATCGGCGACTACGTGCTGACAGGCGGGGAGCTTCCCGCCATGGTCGTGGTGGACGCTGTATCCAGGCTGATCCCGGGCGTTCTGGGCAACCGCGTCTCCTCGGACACGGATTCCTTCATGGACGGCCTTCTGGAGTACCCCCAGTACTCGAGGCCGGAAGTGTGGCGGGACAAAAAGGTCCCGGACGTGCTCCTGAGCGGCAACCACGCCGAAGTGGACAAATGGCGGAGAAAGCAGTCGCTTCTGCGGACCAGGGAGCGCAGGCCCGATCTCTACGAGGCGTATATAAAGGAACATCCGGAAGCGGAGAAATTCCTGCAGTGATATCGCGGCAAAATATATTGACACAGCCAAAGCCTGTGTGGTAAATTATGAGAGTTGCAGTATGTGTATGCACAGCCATACACGAATAAAGGAGACAGTCCTCTGCCCTCCGGCCGCGGGGCGGCCACAGCGGAAGGCATGAAAGTCCGATCGCAAAGGAGAATACAATGAATCAGGAAATCATCAAGGAACTGGAAAAGGAACAGCTCAAGGCAGAGGTGCCGCAGTTTGAGATCGGTGACACCGTAAGAGTTTCCAACCGCATCAAGGAAGGCAACCGCGAGAGAATCCAGGTCTTCGAGGGAACAGTCCTCAAGATCCAGGGCGGCGGCGCAAGGACCACCTTCACGGTCCGCAAGGAGTCCAGCGGTATCGGCGTCGAGAAGACATGGCCGATCCACTCCCCCAACGTTGTCAAGGTCGATGTGGTCAGAAGAGGTAAGGTCAGAAGGGCCAAGCTCAACTACCTCCGCAAGCTCAGCGGTAAGAAGGCTAAGGTCAAAGCCAGAATCGACAGATAAGAGCTCACTTCACGCCGCACTGTTTTTGCAGTGCGGCGTGGTTTATTTTGGAGGCAGCATGTCAGAGACACAATACCAGTGGTATCCGGGGCACATGACGAAGGCCCGCAGGATGATGCAGGAAAACAGCAAACTTGTGGACCTCATCATCGAGCTGACGGATGCCAGGATCCCCCTCAGCAGCCGCAATCCGGATATCGATACCATGTTTGGGAATAAAGCCAGGATCCTGGTCCTCACCAAGGCGGATCTGGCGGATCCCGTGAGGACGGACCGGTTTGTAAAACAGTTTGCGGAATCGGGCATCACCGCGATCCCGGTGGACGCAAGAACGAGAAAAGGGATCGATCAGATCCGGAGAGAGATCGACAAGGCCTGTGCCGCAAAGAGAGAGCGCGACAGAAAGCGCGGGATCATCGGCAGACCCGTGAGAGCCATGGTCGTCGGCATTCCCAATGTGGGGAAGTCTACCTTCATCAACTCTTTTGCCGGAAAAGCCAGCGCCAAGACGGGCAACAAGCCCGGCGTGACCCGCGGCAAGCAGTGGATCCGCGTCAGCAAGGAACTGGAGCTTCTGGACACGCCCGGTATACTGTGGCCCAAGTTCGAGGATCCGGCGGTCGGCATGCGCCTGGCGCTCACGGGAGCCATCCGGCAGGAGCTTCTGGAGGAGCAGGAGCTGGCCATGCGCCTTCTGGATTATCTGCAGGAGAACTATCCGGACCTGCTTCGCGGCAGATACATGCCGGAGGGAGAAGAGGAGCGCTGGACATTTCCCCTGAAGCCGGAGATGCTGCTGGAGATGGTAGCGCAGTCCAGAAACCTTGTGCGCGCCGGCGGGGAGCCGGATCAGATGCGCGCGGCGGTGCTTCTTCTGGATGAGCTGCGGAGCGGCCGGATCGGCCGCATCACACTGGAATAGGGGGCAGTATGAAGAACTTTCTGAAGGGTTTATTCCAGACGATCCTGTACCTGGCGTTTATTTTTGTGATCACGCTTCTGATCGTCCGTTACCTGGGACAGAGGACCGAGGTCATCGGCAGCTCCATGGTGCCGACCCTGGAGAGCGGGGACCAGCTGATCACCGACAAGATCAGCTACCGGTTCCGGGATCCGGAGCGGTTTGACATCATCGTCTTCCCCTTCGAGGGGGACGATTACGAGGGAAAGGCTTACTTCATCAAGCGGATCATCGGCATGCCCGGCGAGACGGTACGGATCGATGAGGACGGCGTGATCTATATCAATGGAGAGCCCCTGGACGAGCATTACGGCATTGAGACGATCACTTTTGCCGGGACGGCGCAGGAGGAGATCAAACTGGCTGACGACGAGTATTTCGTGCTGGGGGACAACCGGCCGATCAGCCGGGACAGCCGGTATCCCGAAGTGGGAAATATCAACCGGAAGGATATCATAGGAAGAGCCTGGCTGCGGATCTATCCCTTCTCCCAATTCGGCATCCTGCAGCACCAATAAGCACAGATCCGGGGAGAGGGCAGCATGACAGAAAAGCAGAAGATCAAACTGGAACAGGAAAAAGAGCGCATCCGGGGGATGCGCCTTTTTGAACAGGAGCTGGCCGGGGATACGGCAGGGACAATGCTCCTGTGCGGGATCGACGAGGCCGGCAGAGGGCCTCTGGCGGGCCCCGTGGCGGCGGGGGCGGTGATCCTGCCGCGGGACAGGGACTTTTTATATCTCAACGACTCCAAAAAGGTGACGGAAAAGCGCAGAGACGTCCTGTACGACGAGATCCGGGAGCACGCCATCGCCTGGGCCGTATGCTTTGCCCAGCCGGAGAGGATCGATGAGATCAATATCCTGCAGGCCACGTACGAGGCGATGCGGAGCGCCGTGCGCGAAGTCGCTTCCTCGGTGCGGCCGGATGTCCTGCTCAATGACGCCGTCACCATCCCCGAAGTGGATATTCCGCAGATCCCGGTGATCAAGGGGGACGCCAAGTGCCTGTGCATCGCGGCAGCCAGTATACTGGCCAAAGTCACCAGGGACCGGTATATGGCGGAGATGGACCGGCTGTATCCGGAATATGGCTTTGCCCGGCACAAGGGCTACGGGACGAAGCAGCATATCGAGGCGCTGAAGGAGTACGGGCCCTGCCCGATCCACCGGCGCAGCTTTATAGGGCATTTTATTTGATAAGGAGGGGTATTCACGCAGTATAACAAAAGGATAACGGGGAGTGAGACGGAGCAGGCAGCAAGGCTGTACCTCGAGGCGCAGGGGGTGCGCATCCGGGAGCAGAATTACCGCAGCCGACGCGCGGAAGTGGACCTGATCGGGGAAAAGGACGGCACGATCATTTTCTTTGAGGTCAAGTACCGGCGCAGCGGCGTAAGCGGGTCGCCCGAGAGCGCCGTCACGCCGGCCAAGCAGAAACGGATCTGCGGGTGCGCGCTGCGCTATCTGTACGAGAAGGGGCTTGGGACGGATCAGGCGGTGCGTTTTGACGTGATCAGTATGCGGAAGGAAGGCATTCGCTGGATCAAGGACGCGTTTCCCTTCACCTTCAGCGGAAGAAACAGCAGAGTATGGTAAAAAAGGGGCTGTCGTACTAGGCGGAAAGGGATCATCTTACGTGAGTGCGACATGCCCCTTTTAAACTGCATTGAATTCACAGTGTTTCACTCGGATCCTTCCTCTCGCTGCGGAGGGAACCGCTTTTCCAAACTTGCCGTCCGCTCTGATGACCGGACGGCTCAAACAAATGGGCTTTCGGGCTGCAGGAGCTGCAGCCCTCATTCCCTCCTTCGCTCGGGAAGGATCCGGTTCAACATCTGCTCATTCAAAAGCAGTATAAAAGGGGCATGACGCACTCGCTAAGGCAGATCCCTGCCGCCGTATCTGCAGCTTTTTTCAAATCAGTATTCTATTCTCATTTTGATGGTACAGCCATTTATACCGACGCATTTCTCTTTTTAGTTCATTTGCGTCGGTACAGTATCGTATTATAAGGTCCATGTGATACATTCAATTTAATATGGGATTTCAGTTTATACTGATGATTATGGTTAGAAGATATGAGTGCGTCGGCTCTTCTTCGTCTGCTTACAACGTAATTTGAAATGTGGGGCAGAAGTGGGATGTTATATTAGCTTTGGTGTACCGATGATAATCTAGGTATTGGCTCTAATCGTAGGTATATTGGCCGATCCCATGCCTCATTGACTTCGTTCAGGATGTGGATTTTTAAGAAAACTGACCGACGATAACTATAATCAAGCCTATTGCGTAGGTATAAACCTCGATCCCATGTCGCAGCGCGTATAAAAAACTATAATGTGTTCTTGATTGAAGCACTGAGAAATGTGGTTACACGTGGCAGCTCGGACTTTTACATAGGGAAGGATAGGCCCGGGGAGAATTATTTGAATGAGCGGCAAGTTTTACCGGATCTTTCGGGAGTGAGAGAGAGGGCGAGGGCGGCAGCTCCTGCCGCCCGAGAGCCCGAAATGTCTGAGGCGTCCGGTCATCAGAGCGGACGCCGAGTTCGGAGCGGTCCCTCTCTCGAACGACGGAAAGATCTGAGTAAAACTCCGCGAATTCAATTTCTCTCCCCGGGCCTATCCTTCCCTTTTTAATAAGGCCTATCCTTCCCTTTCCAGTAATAAAAAGAACTGCCGCCCTAAGAACCATTTCTTAGTGCGACAGCCCCAATTGTTTTTTATGCAGGTCAGATCTCAGTCTCTTCCAGGGTCCGGTCCTCCATTTCGGTGGTCTCGTTCCGGTTGAACTTCTCGAGCACCTCGTGGAACTTGTCCGTAGGCGTGACGATGTGGGAGAGCGGCGCGTCATGATTCATGAAGTCAATGATCATGGCGGTGTACTGGCTCATGTCAGCCAGGGCGAAATAGGGCTTGTCCATCAGCTCCGGGGGCTGGTAGGTCAGGTTGGTGGTCACCATCATGTCAAAATAGCCCTTTTCATAAGCTTCGTCGAAGGGCTCGAGGCCGTCGGTAAAGAGGCCGAAGGTGGTGCACAGGAACACGCGCTTAGCGTGCATATTCTGCTTCAGCTGCCTGGAGGTGTCCAGGATACTGCCGCCGGAGGAGATCATGTCGTCGATGATGATGGCGTCCTTGCCGTTGAGGTCCGTGCCCAGGAACTCGTGCGCCACGATAGGGTTCTTGCCGCCCTCGATCCGGGAGTAATCCCTTCTCTTGTAGAACATGCCGGTGTCTGCGCCGATGACGTTGGCAAAATAGACGGTGCGGTCCAGCGCGCCCTCGTCGGGACTGATGACCACGATGTGGTCCTTGTCCACGATCAGATCGTCGACGGAGTGGCGGAGAGAGCGCAGGAACTGATAGGGCGTCGTAAAGTTGTCGAACTCAAGGAGAGGGGATACATTCTGGATCCGGGGATCGTGCGCGTCAAAAGTGATGAAGTTGTCGATTCCCAGATCGGTGAGCTCCTTCAGCATCTGCGCGGCGTCCAGCGACTCGCGGCCGGAGCGTCCGTGCTGGCGTCCCTCGTAGAGGAAGGGCATGATCACGGTGATCCTGTGAGCGCGTCCGTTAATGGCGGCGATCACTCTCTTGAGGTCCTGGAAGTGGTCGTCCGGAGACATGTGGTTGGTAAACCCGTTCATCTCGTAGGTAAGGGAGTGATTGGTGATATCCGTGAGAATGTAGATATCGCGGCCGCGGGCGGACTCATTGAGCTGGGCGCGTCCCTCCCCGTTAAAAAAGCGGGGGATGGAAAAATCCATGCGGTAATCTTCCTTATAATAGTCCATGTACTCAGGTGTGTCCGAATTTTTGTGGCGGCTGTTGCTGCGAAGACGGACCAGGCGCTGGTTGATCTTCTCGCCCAGATCCTTTGCGGAGGGGAGGACGATCAGTCCCAGCGGCGCTACGGGGATACTTTCGTTCTCAAGGTGCTGCTGAATATCAAGATTGGATGGCATACGTAATTCTCCTTGCAGTGGCCATAGACAATAGATGTACCAAGTGTATGAACTTATTTTAGCGGTTGAAGGTTTCAATTACAAGCATATCATAGTTCTTCCTTTACATGGGACGGAAGATTGGATAAAATATAGAGAATTAGGTTTATCAGGCATTTTTCTAAAAAGGAAGAGAATGAGCAAGAGAAAGAACAAGCCCGTCGTAGCGGTCGTGGGGCGCCCCAACGTGGGTAAATCCACCCTTTTCAACGCGCTGGCGGGAAGGAAGATTTCAATCATAGAGGATACGCCCGGCGTGACGCGTGACAGGATCTACGCGGACTGTACCTGGCTGAATTATGAATTTACGCTGATCGACACGGGCGGCATCGAGCCGGATACCAAGGACGTCATCCTGTCGCAGATGCGGGAGCAGGCCGAGATCGCCATCGAGATGGCGGACGTGATCCTGTTCATGGTTGACCTCAAAACCGGGCCCGTCGACTCGGATACCAAGGTCGCCACCATGCTCCGCAAGTCGGGAAAGCCGGTCCTTCTGGTGGTCAACAAGGTGGACAATCCGACCAAACAGATGGCGGACGTCTATGAATTCTACAATCTCGGGATCGGAGACCCCTGGCCGGTATCTTCGGCCAATAAGACGGGGCTGGGAGACCTTTTGGATGAGGTCGTGCGGAATTTTGACGCGGCCGCCGGCACCGAGGAGGAAGACGATGCGATCCATGTGGCCATCGTAGGCAAGCCCAACGTGGGAAAATCCTCCATCATCAACCGGCTGATCGGGGAGAACCGCGTGATCGTATCCGACATCGCGGGCACGACCCGGGACGCCATCGACACGCGGGTCCGTCACGACGGGAAGGAATACGTCCTGATCGACACCGCGGGACTCAGAAGAAAGAACAAGATCAAGGGCTCTCTGGAGCGCTATATGATCCTGCGCACCGTGGGCGCGGTGGAGCGGTCCGACATCACCGTCCTCGTCATCGACGCGCAGGAGGGTATCACCGAGCAGGACGCCAAGATCGCGGGCATCGCCCACGAAAAGGGCAAGGCGGTCATCGTGGCCGTCAACAAGTGGGACCTGCCGGAGAAGGACAATCAGACGGTAAAGAAATTCACCGACAAGATCCGGAGCGTACTCTCTTTCCTGTCCTACGCGGAGATCATCTTTATTTCCGCCAAAACAGGGCAGCGCCTGCCCAAGCTCTACGACGAGATCGACCTGGTCAGCGCAAACCAGAATATGCGGATCCAGACCGGCGTCCTCAACGAGATCATCAACGAGGCCTGCGTCATGCAGCAGCCGCCCTCCGACAAGGGTCGCATGCTCCGGATCCTGTATTCCACGCAGGTGGGCGTAAAGCCGCCGACCTTCGTGCTGTTTGTCAATGATAAAGAGCTGATGCATTTTTCCTATCAGCGGTATCTGGAGAACCGGATCCGCGATACGTTCGGCTTCAAGGGAACGCCTCTGCGCTTCATTATCAGGGAGCGCTCACAGGACAAAAAGTAGAGGAGAGAGGTTTCACCATGCTTTACAGGATCATTTGTCTGGCAATCGGATATTTATTCGGAAATTTCCAGACTGCCTATATACTGGGAAAGATCAAGGGCATCGACATCCGTGACTTCGGGAGCGGCAACGCAGGCACCACCAACGCCATGCGCGTCCTGGGCACGAAGGCGGGCCTGATCGTCTTTCTGGGGGACTGTTTCAAGTGCTTTTTCGCGCTGCTCCTGGTGAGCGCGCTTTTCGGAAAGAGCCGCCCGGACCTGGTCTATGTGCTCAAATCATGGGCTTTCATGGGCTGTGTCCTGGGACACGATTTTCCCTTTTTTATGGGTTTCAAAGGAGGTAAGGGCGTAGCGGTCATGGGCGGCTTCGCCCTGGGCTATCACTGGACCTTTCTTCCGGCGGCGCTGCTGCTTTTTGCCGTGCCCTACGCGCTGACGTCGTATGTGTCGCTGGGGTCCCTCATGCTCTACGGAGGAACCTTCCTGCAGATGATCATCGAGGGGCAGATGGGCGTCTTCAAAGAGACGAGCCAGGCCGGTCTCATAGAGATGTACGTGATCCAGGGGATCATGACCTTTATGGCCTTCTACCGGCACCGCGCCAACATTGAAAGACTCCTTTCGGGCACGGAACGCAAGACGTATATTTTTAAGAAAAACAAGGAGCAGCTGGATCTGTGACGGGAACCCCGCCGGTCCTGACTGCCCGGAACGGACGGATCATGACGAAAATAGGAATGATTGGAGCCGGAAGCTGGGGGACCGCACTGAGCAGCCACCTGGCATGCTGCGGCCACAAAGTGGAAATCTGGTCCATTTCCAAAGAGGAAGTGGACATGCTGAACCGGGATCACGAGCAGAAGGAAAAACTGCCCGGGGTCATTCTGCCGGATAACGTATCGGCGGATACGGACCTGGAGAAGGTCATGCGGGACAAGGACATCCTGGTCCTGGCCGTGCCGTCGCCTTTCTACCGGAATACGGCGCGCATGATGAAGCAGTACTGCCGCTACGGGCAGCTGATCGTATCCGTCGCGAAAGGGATCGAGGAGGATACGCTCCTGACTCTGACGGAGGTCTTAAAACAGGAGATCCCCTATGCGGAGTGTGCGGTCCTGAGCGGACCTACGCACGCCGAGGAAGTGGGACGGCGCATCCCCACCGCCATCGTGGCGGGTGCGGGGAGACTGGAGGTGGCGCAGTACATTCAGTCCGTCTTTATGGACGACGTGCTGCGGGTATACACAAGCCCCGACGTGCTGGGGATCCAGGTCGGCGCGGCGCTCAAGAACGTGATCGCGCTCGCGGCGGGCTGCTCGGACGGCCTTGGCTGCGGTGACAATACGAAAGCGGCGCTGATCACGAGG
The DNA here is from genome assembly GCA_017405805.1 of Lachnospiraceae bacterium. GTDB lineage: Bacteria > Bacillota > Clostridia > Lachnospirales > Lachnospiraceae > CAG-791. Next base: position 6,047 of record JAFQZU010000011.1, on the reverse strand, counting down.
GGGATCGCGGAGATCTCCAGGATCGGGACCGCCATGGGCGGCTGGCCGGAGACCTTTTCCGGGCTGACCGGCATCGGCGATCTGATCGTCACCTGTGCTTCCATGCATTCCCGCAACAGGAGAGCGGGGATCCTCATCGGCCAGGGCAAGTCGGCTGACGAAGCCATGAAGGAAGTCAAGCAGGTAGTAGAGGGCGTCTACAGCGCAAAAGCAGCCAGACAGCTCGCGCAAAAATACGGCATCGAGACGCCGATCATTGACGCCGTCAATGAAGTTCTGTTCGATAATATGCCTCCCGCCAAAGTCATGCGGGAGCTTATGACAAGAGAAGGAAAAGAGGAGAGTGTAGATCTATGGAAAAAGGCATGACTATTTATGACGAACTGAAAGCCAGAGGGCTGCTTGCCCAGCTGACCGACGAGAAAGAGATCGCGGAGCTGATCAACGCGGGCAAGGCCACTTTTTATATCGGGTTCGACCCCACTGCAGATTCCCTGCACGTAGGACACTTCATGGCACTTCTTCTGATGAAGCGCCTGCAGGAGGCCGGCAACAAGCCAGTCGCCCTGGTGGGCGGCGGCACAGGCATGATCGGCGACCCCTCCGGCCGCACGGACATGCGCAATATGATGACGGTCGAGACCATCGACCACAACTGCGAGTGCTTCAAGAAGCAGATGAGCCGCTTCATCGAGTTCGGCGAGGGCAAGGCCATGATGGTCAACAACGCCGACTGGCTGCGTGACCTCAACTACATCGAGTTCATCCGCGACATCGGCGCGCATTTCTCCGTCAACGAGATGCTGCGGGCGCGCTGCTACGAGCAGAGAATGGAAAAGGGCTTGAGCTTTCTGGAATTCAACTACATGATCATGCAGGCCTACGATTTCTATAACCTCTACAAGACCTACGGCTGCAATATGCAGTTCGGCGGCGACGACCAGTGGAGCAACATGCTCGCCGGTACCGAGCTGATCCGCAAGAAGCTCCAGAAGGACGCTTACGCCATGACCATCACCCTCCTGCTCAATTCGGAGGGAAAGAAGATGGGTAAGACCCAGAAGGGCGCGGTCTGGCTCGATCCCGACAAAACAACCCCTTACGAGTTCTATCAGTACTGGCGCAACATCGGCGACGCCGACGTCCTCAAGTGCCTGCGCATGATGACCTTCCTGCCCCTCGAGCAGATCGACGAGATGGACAAGTGGGAGGGCGCGCAGCTCAACGAGGCCAAGAAGATCCTCGCCTGGGAGCTCACCACGCTCGTACACGGAGAGGATGAGGCGAAGAAGGCTGAGGCAGGCGCACAGGCGCTGTTCTCCGCAGCCGGCGCGGGAAGCATGGAAAATGTGCCGCAGGCTGTGCTTGAGGAGGAAGATTTTGACGAGAATGGGACGGTCGATATCCTCACCATCCTCGTAAAGAGCGGACTCAACGCCTCCAGAAGCGACGCCAGGAGAGCCGTACAGCAGGGCGGCGTGACTGTGGCCGGTGAGAAGGTCATGGATTTCCGCGTCACATACGACAAGGCAGCGCTCAAGGAGGGGCTCCTGGTCCGCAGAGGCAAGAAGAACTACAAGCAGGTCCGCTGCGACTGACGGGCGGTCCCTGACAGCAGAACAGATCACGAAGGAAATAGGGTAACGATATGACAGCGACAGATGCGCTCATAAAATGTCTGGAGATGGAGGGCGTCACCCATGTGTTCGGGTATCCCGGGGTGGCGATCTGCCCGTTTTATGACAGTATTCTGAATTCATCCATCAAAACGATCCTGGTGCGGCAGGAGCAGAACGCCGCCCACGAGGCCAGCGGCTACGCCCGCGTCACGGGCAAGGCCGGCGTGGCCGTGGTCACGAGCGGCCCCGGCGCCACCAACCTGATCACCGGTATTGCCACGGCTTTTGCGGACAGCATTCCGCTGGTCTGCATCACCGGGCAGGTCAACTCGGAGCTCATGGGAAGCGATGTCTTCCAGGAGGCGGATATCTCCGGTGCCTGCGAGAGTTTTGTAAAATACAGCTACATCGTGCGCGATCCGAACGAGATCCCGCGCATCATCAAAGAGGCCTTCTACATCGCGACGTCCGGCAGAAAGGGGCCTGTCCTCATTGACCTGCCGATCGACGTCCAGATGGCGGAGATCAGGAAATTCTCCTATCCGGAAGAAGCCAATATCCGCACCTACAAGCCCACGGTGGAAGGGCACGCCGTGCAGATCCGCAAGGTCCTGCGCGCCCTTAAGAACGCCAGGCGCCCCATCATTTGCGCGGGCGGCGGCGTACACCTGAGCGGGGCCAAGGAGGAGGTCCGCCGTTTTGTCGAGGAGAACGAGATCCCGCTGGTCTGCACCATGATGGGCCTGGGGACCCTTCCCACGGATCATCCGCTCTTTTACGGCATGGTCGGCAACAACGGGCAGGTCTACGGCAACCGCGCCATGAACGACGCGGACGTGGTCCTGATGGTGGGCGCCCGCGTGGCGGACCGCTCGATCACGCAGCCCGACCTGATCACGGAAAACAAGGTCCTCGTCCACATAGACGTGGATCCCGCCGAGATCGGCAAAAACGCCGGTCCCACGATCCCCCTGGTGGGCGATATCAAGAATATCTTCGAGCACTTTAACCAGAAGGTTATCGAAGCGGACTATACGGACTGGATCGACCGCCTGGACGGCTACAAGGACGACGGCATGAACGCCCGCACGCGGACCGTCTACGGCGACGAGGACGACGGAAATCCCGATACCGTGGCACCCTCTTTTTTCATCCGGGAGCTCTCCCGCGCCATGAAAAAAGACGCCGTCTACGTGGCGGACGTGGGGCAGAACCAGATGTGGTCCTGCGCCAACGTCAGGATCCGCGAAGGCAGGTTCCTGACCAGCGGCGGAATGGGGACCATGGGATATGCCGTGCCCGCTGCGCTTGGCGCCAAAATCGGCGCGCCCGACAAGCAGGTCGTGGCAGTGTGCGGCGACGGCGGCTTCCAGATGACCATGATGGAGCTGGCCACCCTCAAGCAGTATGACGTCCATGTCAAGATCGTCGTCCTGCACAACGGCGTTCTGGGCCTGGTCCGCCAGTATCAGCATTTCACTTACAAGGACCGCTTCTCGGTCATTAATCTGGACGGCAGCCCCGATCTGGAGAAGCTCTCCGCCGCATACGGCATACCGTATCTGCGGATCAGCGACGAGGCGGACATGCTCGATAAGATCGACGCATTTCTTGCGACGGACGAGACCATGCTCTTAGAGGTCATGGTCGATCCGAATTCGCTGGCATAGGAGGGAGCGGGATGAAGCGGATTTATTCAGTACTGGTGGAAAACAGAGCAGGTGTTCTGTGTAAGGTCGCCGGCCTCTTCTGGCGGCGCTGCTTCAACATCGATTCCCTCGCGGTCGGCGAGACGGACGACAGGAAAGTCTCCAACATGATCATCGTCTCCGCGGGCGACAAAAGGACGCTGGAGCAGATCGAGAAGCAGCTCAATAAGAAGCTGGACGTCATCAAGGTCAAGACTTTTGACGAGACGGAGAGCATCAACCGGGAGCTTCTGCTCCTCAAGGTCAAATACAACCGGACCACGCGCCGGGATATCATGGAAAACTGCGACATTATGGGCGCACAGATCGTCGATATGTCGAGCACGACCATGATGATCCAGATGTGCGACACGCCGGAGCGCGTGCAGATCTTTCTCAATTCCCTTAAGGGGATCAGCATTGTGGAGATCTCCCGCACGGGGACGCTGGCCATGATGAAGTGCTCGGACAACAAGTAGGGCTTGCTCGGACAACAAGTAGGGCTTAGGTATTTGACTTTAGTACGACACAGCGGTATAATAACCCTAATTTGTGCCGCTGTTCCCTCAAAAAGTGCATGAATATGCATTTTAACAGGGATAGGAAGGAACTCATGAAAGAAAATATAAAAGTGTTTCAGATCCTCGTAGACAACACGTCGGGCGTCCTGAGCCGCATTTCCGGTCTTTTCACGCGAAGAGGATACAACATTGAGAGCATCAGCGCAGGCGTCACGGCCGATCCCCGCATCACCCGGATCACCATCAAGACCAGCGGCGACGACGACATCATGGAGCAGATCGAGAAGCAGGTCGGCAAGCTCCTCGACGTCCGCGACATTCACGAGCTGAAACCGGAGGAGAGTGTCTTCCGCGAGCTGGCCATGATCAAGGTCAGAGCGACTGCAAGCCAGAGAGAAAACGTGATCGCGCTGGCGGGAATCTTCCGCGGCAATATCATCGACGTCTCCAGCGAGTCCCTCATGATCGAGGTCACCGGCAACTCCGGCAAAATCGACGCCTTCATCAAGCTCCTGAGCGGCTATGAGATCCTGGAGCTCGCGCGCACGGGCGTCGCGGGACTGGGAAGAGGAACCAAGAACGTCATCTATATCGACTGACGCATCTAAATCGACAGACGCATCTAAATCGACAGACGTCACAAGAGGTTCATTGTGCCTGCTCCGCGCATCTTTATGCAGGACGGGATTTCAATAAAAACATTTATAAGTATGGAGGAAAATCATCATGTCTGAAGCAAAGATCTTTTATCAGGAAGACTGCAACCTCTCTCTTCTCGAGGGAAAGAAGATTGCCATCATCGGCTACGGCAGCCAGGGTCATGCACACGCACTGAACCTCAAGGAGTCCGGCTGTGATGTATGCATCGGTCTGTACGAAGGTTCCAAGTCCAAAGCCAAGGCTGAGGCACAGGGCCTGACGGTTTACAATACAGCGGAAGCTGCCAAGCTCGCCGACATCATCATGATCCTGATCAACGATGAGAAGCAGGCTGCCATGTACAAGAAGGATATCGAGCCCAACCTCAAGGCCGGCGATATGCTCATGTTCGCGCACGGCTTCAACATCCACTTCGGCCTGATCAAGCCTCCGGCAGACGTAGACGTCACCATGATCGCTCCCAAAGCTCCCGGCCACACTGTCAGAAGCGAGTTCCAGGAAGGCAAGGGCACGCCCGCGCTGGTAGCTGTCCAGCAGGATGCGACCGGCCACGCTCTCGACTATGCGCTCGCTTATGCAGCCGGCATCGGCGCAGCAAGAGCAGGCGTTCTGGAGACCACCTTCCGCACCGAAACCGAGACTGACCTGTTCGGTGAGCAGGCTGTCCTCTGCGGCGGCGTCTGCGCTCTGATGCACGCCGGTTTCGAGACCCTGGTCGAGGCAGGCTACGATCCCAGAAACGCATACTTCGAGTGCGTCCACGAGATGAAGCTGATCGTCGACCTGATCTATCAGTCCGGTTTCGAGGGCATGCGCTACTCCATCTCCAACACCGCTGAGTACGGCGACTACATCACCGGTCCCAAGATCATCACTGACGAAACCAGAAAGAACATGAAGAAGATCCTCTCCGACATCCAGGACGGCACCTTCGCGAAGGAATTCCTTCTGGAGATGTCCGATGCGGGCGGCCAGGTACACTTCAACGCTATGCGTAAGATCCAGAGAGAGCATCCCGCTGAAGTCATCGGCAAGGAGATTCGCAAGATGTACAGCTGGAACAATGAGGATGACAAGCTGATCAATAACTGATTAGTTTCAAATAAAATGAGAGGAGAAGGCCCCGTCGGCGTTTTGCCGGCGGGGCTTTTTGGTTTTGGGGGTGGTCGGTGGTGTGGTGGTGTGGTGGTCAGTGGTCAGTGGTGTGGTGGTCAGTGGTGTGGTGGTCAGTGGTCAGTGGTCAGGGAATGCTTCTTCGCGGGCATGGTGACCAGGAAAGGCGTATCTGTGACCGCGGCTTGCTATGTGAGGGTGTGGTGGTCATAGAATGCTTTTTCGTGGTCATGGTGACCAGGGAAGGTGCAACTGTGACCACGTCTTGCTATGTTGAGGTGTGATGGTCATAGAATTGAGCTTCCTGGTCATAGTGACCAGGAAAGCTGCAACTGTGACCACGTCTTGCTATGTGAGGAAGTGGTGGTCATAGAATTGACCTTCGTGGTCACAATGACCAGGAAAGCTGCAACTGTGACCACGTTTTGCTATGTGAGGGAGTGGTG
>JAFQZU010000010.1 GCA_017405805.1 Lachnospiraceae bacterium | reverse complement strand
GGCGGATTGAAGTAGATTGCGGCAAATCGGAGCAAATCGCGGCAACGCCACCATCGGCTGACTACCGTTTTACTACCGTCCGGGAGACTGAAAGCCATATATGTAAAAAGGTGCGCGGCATAGGAGTTTTTCCTGTGCTGCGCATCTTTTAATATGACGGACAAAATCGCTCAATCAGTCTCGGAATATTGTGAGGGTAGTATCTCCGTCTCCAAGCAAATCTGTAAGTTCTTTCGCTGAAAGATTTTCGATCTTTCCCAGCCTGGTATATGCCCAGGAGTTGGAGCCGTAGAAAACGACGATATTGCTGCCTGAATAGAGGACGATATCGCCCGCCTGCGTCGTGGTCTGCACATCGCTGCGCGGCAGACTCGTCCCGAGAGAGCCGACCTGCTCAAAGCCGCCGTATGGGGACATCTGGATCGTCAAAGGGCCGTTCGCCACAAGCTCCCGCAGGGCATCCACACTCTCGTTGTCTTCCCACTGTACAGACACTTCCGAATCGCCAATTATCAGCTTCAATTCTGTTCTCTCCTCCGTCACAGGTTCTGCGCTCTCTACCGTTTCTGCCTCCGGCTTCTGCACAGGAGTGGCCTCCGGGATAGCCTCCGTCGGCTGTGAAGCGTTCACTTCCTGCTGCGTAGTGCTGCCTCCGCAGGCGGAGAGCAGCAGAGCACAGAGCATGAGGAGCATCAGGATCATTCGTCTCATTCGCATATGGCTTTGCCCATTTCATAGGCCTTTTCCAGGGCTGGGCTGCCCGCGATCTCGCCGGCCAGCGTCGCCCCGCCGCCGAAGACCAAGCCCGCCAGCTTCGCCTTGGGGAAGCACTCGACCCAGCCCTCCAGACCACTCAGTGCGCGCTGAGGCACAGTGTCCTCATCTTCTGCGGCGGAGGCAATAAGGTATACCTCCCGGAAATTATAGTCCAAGGGAAAGAGCGGGTTTGCCCGATCCAGCAGCGTCTTCATCTGACCGCTCATCTCGTAGTAATAGATGGGCGTGGCAAAGACCAGGACGTCAGCCTCGAGCATCTTCTCAACGATAGGCGCCATGTCGTCCTTGATGACGCATTTGCCCGTCTCCTGGCAGACAAAGCAGCCGAGACAGAAGCGGATGTGCTTGCCGCGCATCGTGATCTTTTCAACGGCATTTCCTGATTCCTGCGCGCCGCGTCCGAATGCGTCGGCCAGAGCCTCCGAATTGCTGTTCACGCGGGGACTGGTAGAGAGGATCAATACATTTTTCACTTTAGTCCTCCATATCCGCCAGCAGCGTACCGCCTACTCCGACGTTTTCTTCCTGGTTTTCATGGATCAGCACATAGAAGGCCTCCGCGGGGATGCCCGTGACGCGCACGGCGGTCTCGGTAAAGCCCTTGACGATCTCCTGCTTCTGCTCCTTGCTCATAGGGGTCATCTCAAAGGTAATAACAGGCATGGTTTTTCCTCCTTATTTCAGTGCGTCGGCAAAGAACGCCGCAAGCTTGTCGAAGGGGATCTTGTCTTTCTGATCGTACAGGTCTACATGATCCGCCTCCGGGACGATCAGAAGCTCCTTCGGCTCCTGTGCCGCCGCGTAGGCGTCCTCGGCATAATACCGGGAATGGGCGTTTTCGCCCGCCACCAGAAGGATCGGCCGCGGGGAAATCTCCGCAATGTTCTTCATCAGATCAAAGCTGAAGAAAGAAACCGGCGTCGTCTGCGTCCAGGACCCGGTGGAATTGATAGAGCGCGGATGCCAGGCGCGCTTTACATAGTACTTATAGAAGGCCTCCACCACCGGACCCAGCTGGGGCACGATCTCCTCCGGAAGCGTCGGCAGGCCGCCCTGCTCGGTCAGCATGCTGCCCTGCTCGTCAAAAGCGATCTCATGAGGGCCCTTCTTATAGGTTCCCGCCTCATAGTCCCGGAAGCGCTGCTGGGCAAGGAAAGCCTTGATCTGCTCGCGCTGTTCCTTGGTATAGCTGTCCCGGTAGCCCCGGGTGATGCTGCGGGACATATCGTACATGGACACCGTCGCCACGGCCTTGATCCGGGGATCGGTCCCGGCCGCGGTCAGCGCCATGCCGGACAGACCGCAGATGCCCGTGACGCCGATCCGCTCCCGGTCCACAAAGCTCTGGGTACCCAGATAATCCACCGCTGCGGAAAAGTCCTCCGTGAAGATCTCGGGAGACGCCACGTCCCGCACCTTGCCGCCGCTCTCACCGGTAAAGGACTGGTCAAAGGCCAGCGCCACAAAGCCCAGCTTCGCATACTCCTGCGCATAGAGACCGGAGGCCTGC
>JAFQZU010000009.1 GCA_017405805.1 Lachnospiraceae bacterium | reverse complement strand
TGCGGCCGGTGAGGCCGGAGTCGCCGTTGGGGCCGCCCACCACGAAACGTCCGGTCGGATTGATGAAGAATTTGGTCTTTTCGTCGATCATTTCCGAAGGCAGACAATAGTCGAGCACGTGTTTTTTGATATCTTTGTGGATCTGCTCCTGCGTGATCTCCGCTGCGTGCTGGGTGGAAAGCACCACTGCCTCGAGGCGGCAGGGCCTGCCGCTCTCATCGTATTCCACGGAGACCTGAGCCTTGCCGTCCGGACGAAGATAAGGAAGCGTCCCGTCCTTGCGGACCTTGGCAAGGCGTCTCGTGAGCATGTGCGCAAGGTGGATCGGATAGGGCATATATTCCGGTGTCTCGTTGGTGGCGTAACCGAACATCATGCCCTGATCTCCCGCGCCGATCATCTCGATCTCTTTGTCGCTCAGCTTTTTCTTTCTGGACTCCAGCGCATGGTCGACGCCCATGGCAATGTCGGGGGACTGCTTGTCCAGCGCCACCATCACAGCGCAGGTATCCGCGTCAAAACCCATGGCCGAATCGGTGTATCCGATCTCCCGGATCGTATCGCGCACGATCTTCTGGTAGTCGGGCTGCGCTTTGGTCGTGATCTCGCCAAAGAGCATCACATAACCGGTGGACGCACATGTCTCACAGGCCACGCGGCTCATGGGATCCTGGCGCAGGCAGGCGTCGAGCACGGCGTCGGAGATGGCGTCGCAGATCTTATCGGGGTGTCCTTCTGTAACTGACTCTGATGTAAAAATAAATTTTTCCAAGTGGAACCTCCTGAAATAGAAAAAGGAAAAATTAAAAAACCGCCGGACAAACGGCGGATTCGTAATGCAACAAATCCCTTATTGTTCGATGCCCGTAAGGCTCTCGCTCAGGTTGGCACCTTCCTGCGCCCTGCGCAGGGGTTGCCGTGGCTTCACAGATCCTTTGTATCTCCACCACTCTGAATAAGAGAGAAATTGATATTCAATTATCTAAAAAGGAATAATAATACTTCGAGATGTGTCTGTCAACACATCCGCCGATACTTTTATTTACTTTTCCCGGAGAACCTTATATACTTTGTTCAGCCAAAGGAGTAATCAGATGAACACTTTATCTTTATCCAAAGAAGAATACCGGCTGAAGACAGCTCGAAAGGCCTTCTTTTTGGGGATCGGCGCCCTGTTTTCCATCATCGTTTTCCCGACCTTCGTACCGGGTGCTCTGGGCTCTGCCGCCATTATTTTTGCCGCTCTCTCCAGGGCAGAGGACGGAAAGCTTCCCCGGGACGCAAAGCGCGCCGTCATTGCGGGCGCCCTGGCGATCGTTCTGAGCATGGTGCTGCTGATCGGTTCGGTCGGTGCTTTTGCCGCCGCGCTCAAGGATCCTGAGATGCGGCAGGAGCTGAGCGACATCATGTACCGTATGTACGGCTATACCCTGGACGAGTTTCTGCAGAACCTCGGCCTGAACCTGTAAGAGAACCGCTGAAACGGAGCGTTATACCATGATTTCCACAGATCCCTCCACCAATAAACAGCTCAAGGCCCGGGGGCGCACCGTCCTGCTCGGGCACATGGGCACCGCCGTGCTGGCGGTGGTCCTGACCTTTCTCATCCGCACCGTGCTCTCGGAGATGAGCCAGTGGCTTCTGCTCGACAACAAGGTGCTTACGCTCATTCTGACCACGATCCTGCAGTTTCTCGCCGTCATCGTGATCGGCCTTCTGGATATCGGGCTCTGCGCCCTCTTTCTGAATCTGCATTACAATCCGGAAGCGGCGCGCACGCGCGACGTGTTCACTGCCTTCAGGGAGAACACCGATACGTCGATCCGCGTCCGGTCCTTCTTCAGTATCATGGACGTATTGTTCTACCTGCCCTCCAATGTCCTGTCCCTGTGGCTTCCGGGAAACGGTCTCTACGACTATTACATGCCGGTCGTCCTTTTGATCGGCCTCGGCATGCTCCTGCACTTTTTGTTTTCCGTCCTCTACGGGATCTCTTCCTTTCTGATCCTGGACTTTCCCGAAATGGGCCCCATGGAAAATCTTCGCAGGACACGGCAGCTCATGCGCGGGAACTTCGGAAGACTTCTCCGGCTCTATCTCAGCTTTATCCCCCTCTACCTTCTGAGCGGACTGTCCATGGGAATCACGGCGCCCTGGGTGTCCGCATATCAGCAGGCCTCCAGGGCGGCGTTCTACAAAGATCTGATGGAGTGAGCGCTATTTCCCGCTCAGGATTTGTCGGGGAGCGCCATAACGGGCCGGTCCTCCCGGATCCGTACCACCGGGCCTCCCTTTCCCTCTACGTAGGCGCGCGTGATGATCACCGTGCCGATGTTGTCGTCTTTCGGGATCTCATACATGATATCCAGCATGAATTCCTCTATGATGGAGCGGAGCGCGCGGGCGCCCGTGTCCTTCTCCAGCGCCTTCTCGGCGATCGCCTCCAGCGCCTCGTCCTCAAATTCCAGATTCACCTCATCCAGCGCCAGGAGCTTCTGATATTGCTTCAGGATTGCGTTTTTGGGCTCCTTCAGGATGCGGACCAGCATATCTCTGTCCAGCCCCTGCATGGTGCACAGGATGGGAAGACGGCCTATGAATTCCGGGATCATGCCGAACTTCCTCAGGTCGTCATTGGTCACGCGGTCCAGGATGTTCTTTTCCTTCTCATACTTATCCCTGAGCTCCGCGGAAAAACCAAGCGACGTCTGCCTTGTCATTCTCTCGCGCACGATCTTCTCCAGCTCGGGAAAAGCGCCGCCGCAGATGAACAGAATGTTGCGGGTATTGATGGTCGTGAGCGGCACCATCGCGTTTTTGCTGTTGGCGCCCACCGGAACTTCCACGTCCGCCCCTTCCAGGAGCTTGAGCATCCCCTGCTGGACGGATTCGCCGCTTACGTCGCGGGAGTTGAAGTTGCGTTTTTTGGCGATCTTATCCACTTCGTCGATGAATATGATGCCCTTTTCCGTCTTCTCCACGTCGTTGTCTGCCGCCGCAAGAAGCTTGGATACGACGCTCTCTATATCGTCGCCGATATAGCCGGCCTCCGTCAGGGAGGTGGCGTCGGTGATGGCCAGCGGCACGTCGAGGAGTCTCGCCAGCGTTCTGACCAGATAGGTCTTGCCGCAGCCGGTGGGACCGATCATGAGGATATTGGACTTCTCGATCTCGATGTCGTCCATGGTCCCGGTCCGCACACGCTTATAGTGATTGTAGGCGGCCACAGAGATGATCTTCTTGGCCCTCTCCTGGCCGATGACGTACTTGTCGAGTTCCTCCTTGATCTTGTGGGGCGCGGGGATGTTGTCGATGGAAAAGACGGGCTTGGGACCGTTTTTTTTCTTCTTTTTCACCTTCGGCTGCTGCATTCCGCCGCCGAGTCCGCCCAGAAGATCGCTGAGATTGAGGAAACTGATGGTGGGCTTTCTGCCGCCCTCCTCTTTTTCGGTCTTCTCCTCTCCTTCTTCCTCCGAATCGGCGTCCGTCGTCTCCACGACTGCTGCGGCCGTTTCCTCCTCGTCTTCGGGATCCGGTAAAGGCGCCTCCCTGTCAGCTGCGCCGGCGTTTTCCTCTTCTTCCCCCGCTTTCTCATCCGACGGCGCTTCCGCCTCGTCCGCGGTGTCCGGATCCTCCTTTACGGCAAAAGGACTGCCCGGATACCGAAAGAGCGGGCTCTCCAGAAGTTTATTGAGATCCAGATCCGCCAGCTTGCTGTAATCAAACTTGTTGAAGGCCTCCATGGAGCGATTCATACAGCTGCTGCAGATCCCGAGGCTCCCCGGCATGCCGGGCACGCGCATGAGTTTTCCCACTTCGCTTTCCGGTTTCCCGCACATCATGCAGTACTGCTGTGATCCGCCCTGTCCCTTGTCTTTGTTGTCCATATATTTTTATCCCTCATTTCATGGCAAAATGGGAGGCCGCAGTCTCCCATTTTCTGCCTGTTTTATCATAAATGTATCAGAAACCGAAGGAAAAGCCGAAGGGCGACATCTGTTCCTGATACTGGCCGCCGTAGCCGTTTTGCTCATCGGCCGGGGGGACCTGTTCCTGTCCCTCTTCGATCCCTTCTTCTTCATTGACGCCGTTTTCCGGAACCGTCTGTTCAGGTGCCGTCTGCTCGGGTACCGTCTGACTCTGACCGGGTCTTCCGTCTCTTCCCCGGCCATCGCTGCTGCTGTTAATGGACTCCTTGGTCCCCAGCGTGACCTGGACGCTCAGTTCATGATAGCTGCGGTCCTGGCCCTGTCTCTGCACGGTGAGCGTCACCGTCGTGCCGGCCTCATAGTACTCCAGCATTCTCTGCAGATTCTCCATGGTCTTGACTTCCTTGCCGTCCATGGCCGTGATGACGTCGCCGACCTGCAGATCGGAGGAAGCTGCGCCGCCGTTCTCCAGGATCTGGAATACGTATACGCCCTGCGGCATATTGTAGGCGCTGGCGATATCGGAGGTCACGCTCTGTCCGGAGATCCCGATGGTGCCCTGCTTGGCCTCTTCGACCTTGGGTCTGGACTCCTGGGTGATCAGCTCTCCGATGATGGGGATCGCCCTGCTGATCGGAATGGCAAAGCCCATGCCTTCGACCGTATCGCCGCCGATCTTGTTGGAATTGATCCCGATGACTTCGCCGTTGATGTTGACCAGCGCGCCGCCGGAATTGCCGGGGTTGATGGCCGCGTCGGTCTGGATGAAAGTACCGGTGATCGAGCTCCCGTCCTGGATCTCACGCTCGGTCGCGCTGACGATGCCCGTGGTCACGGACTGGCCGTAGCCGAGTGCATTGCCGATGGCGATGACATCCTCGCCGACCATGACCTTTTCGGAATTGCCGAGGGTCGCGATCTTGACCGCATCCAGCGTGCTGCTCTGCATATCGGACAGCTTCACCGAGATGACGGCCAGGTCATTGCTTATGTCCGTGCCGATGATCTCGGCCTCACAGGATTCCTGGTCGATGAAGAGGACCCTGAGCTGCTCCGCGCCTTCCACCACGTGATCGTTGGTCACGATCAGGAGCTTGTCGTCAGTTTTGCCGATGATGATGCCGGAACCGGTTGCCTCCGCCTCCTGGGAGTAGACCTGTCCGAAAAACTGCATCTGCTGCGTATAGCTGTTGTAGACGGAGACGATGGAGGGCATGACCTGCTGCACTACCTTCGTGACCTGCGTCTCTCTGCCCGACGATTCCGAATCGGAGATGATGAGGCCTGCCTCATTGACGGTCTCCTGATTGGTCATGACATCGTCAGCTGCCGCATCCGCCTGCGCTGCCGGTTCCTGCTCTGTCTCTGCAGGCTGTGTCCCGGGCTCCTGTGCCTGCGGTTCCTGCGCCTGCGCTGCCGGCTCCTCTGCCGGTTCCTGGGCTTTGACCTCAGGTTCCTCTTCCGGTTCCTGCGCCTGCGCCGCGTCCGCTTCGCCGTCCTGTTCCGCCGCGCCGCCCTCCGCGGCAGCAGCGGCAGCCTCTGTATTCAGGTATCTGTGAACGCCCCATACGCCGGCGCCCGCGCACAGACCGAATACCAGGGCGAGGACCAGGGCAAGGACGATCTTTCCTTTTCCGCCCCTGTTCGGGCCGCTCCCGCCCGATGCGCCGGTGCCCTGTCCGGCCGCCGGGCCGCGCTCCTCCTCGTAGAAGGAATTGCCCGAAGAATTGTACTGATAATAACTTCCGCCGCCGCTGTAGGAAGCGTCCTGCGTTCCGTTTCCGGACGAATAGTTCTCATAGGAGTAACTGCCGCTCCCGGAACCCTCCGTATTGGGATTCTGATCGTATTTTTCTTCCATAACCTTTATACCTCCCGTGATCTATGTTCAATCAGCCATTGCTCCAAATGACTTTTTGAGAATACAGGACTTTTGTGAAAAGTATGTGAAGACTTTATACAAATCCCATGAAATCCGGCGCTAAAACATGTCTTCTTCGATGACATGGATCTCCAGATAGTCGAAATCGATCTGCTCGATGAAGCAGTCCTGTGTAAACCGGCACCTCGCGTGCCGCCTGAAGTCCGTGACCTGCAGGTCCAGCCAGGCCGGCACGGCCAGATCCAGCTCCATGCAGGCGGTCTCCAGGCCCCGCAGCACCTTGTGCGTCCGCGTATCGGACGAGGCGTCGTCCACGACCGTATCCCGCAGCAGGCGGTTGTCCTTCCACTCTTTTACCCAAAGACGAAACATATCCGGCGGTCCTCTTTACAGGCTGACGCCGTTCTTTTGAAGAAGGGCCCTCGCCGTCTCCACGGAATCGACGCCGGTTGCGTTCTTGATGGGGGCGAACTCCCTCTCCCTGACCACTTCGAAGGGCAGGCAGGAGTTCATCTCGCGCACCATGTCGAGCACCAGCTGTTCATACTTGTATCCGTTGGGCGCCTCCGGCTTCACAAAGGTCCCGGCTTCATCGAGGTAAGGGATCTTCTTCTCCACGACGTGAAGGGGAAGCACCTCGTCGACGATCCGCTCGAGCTCCTTCTCCCGGAAGATATAATTCATGATCACGCCGAAGTTATAGGCGTAATCCCCCTTTTCGTTCCTCTCCTCCATCATCTGCGGCGTCAGCTCGTAGTACTCGATCACGGAAGGTCTCCCGTCCTCGAGGCACATGACGCCGACCTTCTCGTCCGGCGCCGCCTTGCGCACCACCTTCGCGCCGCAGTCGCAGCCGTTCATGATCGTCGCGCCGACAAAAACGGGATCCGCGATCCTCTGCAGCACATTGTCCACGGCAAAAATATTGAGCCACTCGATCCCCAGTTCCTTCACCCGGTTCAGGACGCCGGACTTCTTCATGGACAAAAACCAGCCGCCGTTCCCGTTGGGAGACGTGCTCATGCGGCTCCGGGATTCCATGTACACCTTTCCCTCGTAATCGGAGGCCGGCGCCATGTCCTGCATGAAATAGCGGATCATTTCCGGGTCGTAGCCGAAGGAATCGTGCTCCTTCATGAAGGCGACGGTCTTGTCGTGGTTTTTTTCGCTGGTCATGACAAAGAGCGGCACCGTGACGCCCGCCTCCCGCACAACGTCCTTCAGATTGGAGATCAGCCGCTCCATGATATATACGGGATGGGTGATCCCGATGTCATACATGCACTTGGGATCGTCGGATCCCAGACGGGTCCCCATGCCGCCGGCAAGCAGCACGGCGCCGACCTTTCCTTCGCGGATGGCCTTCAGGCCTGCAGCGCGGTAGCGGTCCCCGTTGGCCCTGATCTGATCCAGTTCCAGGGCGCCGAGCGGCGTCACCTTCCCTTTGCCCGTCTCCACATGCGGGTGCGCCGCATGGGCCAGAATGGAAAAATCCGTGTCTTCGATCTGGGAGAGGAGTGCATTTTTCTCCTCCCCGGAGAGTTCGTCGTAATAACGCAGGACATGCTCCTGTCCGTACTTCTTTAACTTTTCGTATGCCTGTGCGCGATCCATAATCGTTCTCCCCAATTTTTTCCCTAAGTGTTTATTCCTCCGTGCTGTAACGATTCTGCCAGGTGCGGATCAGCTCCTCGCTGTCAAAATAGTTGATGCGCATGGCCGCCTTTACGGCCGAAAGCGTCTGCGCCGCTTTTTCCTCCGCAGCTTCCGATCCCTTTCTGAGCACCTCGTACACATAAGGGATGTCCTTCTCGAATTCCGCCCGGCGCGCCCTTATGGGACCAAGGCGGTCCTGCAGGACCTTATTCAGGAATTTCTTCACCTTGACGTCGCCAAGGCCGCCCCGCCGGTAGTGGTCCTTGAGCTCATCCAGATTGTGATAATCCGGAAGGAACTCCGCAAAATCCTCGTCCCGGCAGAAGGCGTCCAGATAGGTGAAGACCGTGTTGCCCTCGATCTTTCCGGGATCCGTGACCTTGATGTGGCCGGGGTCGGTATACATGCTCATGACCTTCTTCCTGACGCTCTCCTCGTCGTCGGACAGGTAGATGCAGTTGCCCAGGGACTTGCTCATCTTGGCGTGGCCGTCCGTGCCCGGCAGACGCATGCTCGCCGCGTTCTCCGGCAGCAGGATGGAGGGCATGGTGAGCGCCTCGCCGTAGGTTGCGTTGAACTTGTGGACGATTTCCCTGGTCTGCTCGATCATGGGTTCCTGATCCTCTCCCACGGGTACCGTGGTGGCCTGGAAGGCAGTGATGTCCGCCGCCTGGCTGATGGGATAGGTAAAGAAGCCGACCGGAATGCTGTTCTCGAACTTTCTCATCTGGATCTCGGTCTTGACCGTGGGATTGCGCTGCAGGCGCGCCACCGTGACGAGATTCATGTAATAAAAAGTGAGCTCCGTCAGCTCCGGGATCTGGGACTGGATCAGGATATTGGACTTGGCCGGATCCAGGCCGCAGCTGAGATAGTCCAGCGCTACTTCCACAATATTGGTGCGGATCTTCTCGGGGTTGTCCACGTTGTCCGTAAGGGCCTGCGCGTCCGCGATCATGATATAGATCTCGTCGTACTCTCCCGTATTCTGCAGCTCCACGCGCCTGCGGAGCGATCCTACGTAATGTCCGATATGCAGTCTTCCGGTGGGACGGTCTCCCGTCAAAATAATCTTCTTCATGCTAATCAATGCTCCATTTTTCTAACTGTTTTCGCAGTGTCCTATACATTCTATCCGATTTTGCCGAAATTGTATACCTGCCCGGGCATCCTTGCGGATCCGGCGGTCCCTCACACGAACATGCTCACGCCGGCCTGCATCCTGCCTTTTCTCGTCGTCCCGCGCACGCCGAGGTATATGAATTTGCCCTTGCCCCGCACGGAGATCCGCTCTCCCGGCGCAGGTCTGTAGGCGGGGCCGGATACGATCCTGCCGCCGCTGTAAACTTTTTCCGCCTCGATCAGCGACTGGGCCTGCCCCCTCGAGAGATGAAAGGCCATGGCCACGATGCAGTCGATCCGCTCCGACGCGATGGACCCGCTCAGGACCTCCGTCCTCTGTGCCGCGGTGCACGCTTCGAGCGGTACCTCTCTCACTTTTACGGCAGTGTGCCGGACGCTGATGAGTTCCCGGATGACCACCTCACTCATCTCTTTCATCATGAAGATCCAGGCGCCGCCTTCGTCCGCATAGATATCGCCGATCTGCTCTCTGGTAAAGCCCAGATTCATGAGGGCGCCGAGATAATCCCGATGGCCGGGGTGATCCGTAAACCGCTCGCTCTTTGGCTCGGCCCGCAGACAGCAGATCAGCCCGCCGTCAATCTCTCCGGGGTCCTTCTCCGGCATCTCCATCCAGGAGGGGCAGCAGATGAGGATCCTCCTGTCTGCTTCCGGCGTTCCCCCGCGCAGGAGCCAGAAGGGGCCTTCCCCGGCCCTTCCCTGTGCCGCAGGCGCTCCCTCCGCGCTGAGGACATCCATGGCATCAGCCTGCTCGGCGAGGGACAAAAACCGGGAATGGGTCATGTATTCCTGCTGCGACGCGCCGCGCCACAGATCCCGGATCCGCCCCTTCAGATGATCATTTTCTCCTTCATTTTTCAATGATTTTCCTCACATATCCGACAAAATAGTATATACTGTGCGTGGGCCGAAAAGCCCGTAAACATAGGAAAAACCTGCTATGTTCACACAGGCGGACCCCACATGTTCATTCCGGGGATCCGCATCGCTCCATCCGTATCATATGACCCTTTTTAACCCCGCAGAGCGGGAGTTTTCAGGTAAAACATCATGTCAGTCCCCTACTATATACGAATGAAGAAAGTGCGTCTGGCACACGGCAGGAAACAGAAGGATGTCGCCGATCTGCTGGGGATCTCCCGCCGCACCTACTCGGACTATGAGCGCGGGATCCTGCGCATTCCGGTGGAATATCTGATCGTCCTCGCGCGCTATTACGACGTCAGCATGGATTATCTCACAGGCATCACAAACATCCGCCGCGAATACCCGGTCATGTGACCGGCGCCTGCGCCTGCGCCACCTTCATCATCAAAGCGCACTCAATGCGCTTTCTGAACAGTTCGCAGCCCAGCTGATACGTGCCGTGGATATCGCCTTCGGCGTGATAGGCGTTGGCGGCGCATCCGCCGGAGCAGTAGAATCTGGCCCAGCAGCCGTCGCACCCGGGCCTGGAATAGACATTGCACAGCTTAAAGGAGTCCCGCAGCGCGGTATTGGTCACGCCGTTCCAGATGTCGCCGAGGCGGTAGTCGGGATCGCTCACGAACTGGTGGCAGGGATAGAGATTGCCGTCATAGGTGACAGCCATATATTCCGTGCCGGCGCCGCACCCGGATATCCTCTTGTAGATACAGGGCCCGTGCTCCAGATCGATCATGTAGTGGTAGAAGGTGATCGGCTTTCCGTCCCTCTCCCTGCGCAGCATATCCTTTGCCAGCAGCTCGTACTGGTCAAAAAGGTAAGGCAGGTCCTCCTCGCGGAGCGCCGAGGGATCATCCGGGGAGCAGACCACCGGCTCCATGGAGAGCTCCGTAAAGCCAAGGTCGTCCGCCATGTGGAAAATGTCCTTCGTGAAGTCCCTGTTATGTCTTGTGAACGTGCCGCGCATATAGTAGCCGCGGTCTCCCCGCTCGGAGACAAACTTCTGAAAGAGCGGCACGATCCTGTCGTAGCTCCCCTTTCCGTTTCTGTCCACCCTGAACCGGTCGTTCACTTCCCTGCGGCCGTCCAGACTCAGGACCACGTTGTAGCACTCCCGGTTGGCCCAGTCGATCACTTCCTGCGTGATCCCCACGCCGTTGGTGGTCAGCGTAAAGCGGAAATTCTTCTTTTTTTCCTTTTCGATGCTCCTTGCATAGGCCACGAGCTGTTTGCAGACCTCGAAGTTCATCAGCGGTTCCCCGCCAAAAAAATCCACCTCCAGATTGCGCCGCAGGCCGGAGTTCTCCACGAGATAGTCCAGCGCCCTTTTGCCGGTCTCAAAGCTCATCAGGCCCGCCTGTCCCTTGAAATTTCCCTGGGACGCAAAGCAGTAGGAGCAGTTCAGATTGCAGGTGTGCGCCACTAAAAGACAGAGCGCCTTCACTACGGTATGGCGCTGCTTGAGGTCTGTCGCACGGTCCTCGTATATGTCCTCGGAGAAGAGTTTCCCGCCCGCAATGAGCGTATCGATATCCTCGAAGCACTCCCGGGCTTCCTCCTGTGTGATCTCCCTGTGCTCTTTTAAAAGGCGCGCCATCGCCTCGTCTTTGGAAAGCCCCTGGTCCAGAAGGGCAATGGCGTCGTAGGCCGCGTCGTCCGTCACGTGAATGCTGCCGCTGCAGGCATCCAGCACGATATTATATCCGTTCATCCTGTACTGGTGAATCAATCTGTGAAATCCCCCTTTGCAACGTAACAGGCGGCTGGAGTATGAAACTCCGGCCGCCTCATATTTCCTGATCGTTTTTTTCCAGGACCACTGCTTCGGAAAGCGGTATTACTTCTCGTTCTTCTCGCACTGCTGGTTGGCAATGCCGCAGCTGGTCTTGCACGCGCTCTGGCAGGAAGTCTGGCACTCGCCGCATCCGCCGTTCACTGCGCTCTTCTCAAGGTCACGGGTATTTAATGTCTGGATATGCTTCATATATAACCTCCGTTTTTTTCATCCGGGTCGCCCCGGGATCCTGTCTTTCCTTATGATACTAAGGAGAAGTCCCCTTTGTCAAGGCTGGCCCTGGGTGCCTTTGCGCTCCTTTTCCATCTTCTCCCGCTCCTCTTTGTCCGACTGCAGGATATCCAGGTCCGCCGCGGTCTTTTTGCCCGTCATCCGCCCCACGCACCACAGGATCACCCAGAGCAGGATGGGCAGGGCGATCGTGAGGAACAGGCAGGCGCGGAAGAGGCTTCCCGCGGCCGACGAATCCAGCACGGCCGCCGCCAGCGTAATGATATATAACAGCACGAGGAGAACGACGCCGGTCAGGGCGGCGATCCGCCTGGCTGTCCAGGGATGTTTGTTGTCACGCATACCTTTATCACTTCCTGTAGATGATGTCATGCCGCTCGGGTCCGTTGGAGATCATGGTGATCGGATACCCGATCTGCTCCTCCAAAAACTCGATGTAGGCCCTACAGTTCTCCGGCAGGTCCTCGTAGCGGCGGATGCCGCGGATGTCGCACTTCCAGCCCGGAAGCTTTTTCCAGACCGGCTTTGCCTTGGCCAGTTCCCTGGTCACGGGGAATTCCGTCGTCTGCACGCCGTCTATGTCATAGGCCACGCAGACGGGGATCTCGTCCAGATATCCCAGTACGTCGAGCACGGTGAGGGCCACATCGGTCGCGCCCTGCAGGCGGCACCCGTATTTGGACGCCACGCAGTCGTACCAGCCCACCCTGCGGGGCCTTCCGGTCGTCGCGCCGTACTCGCCGCCGTCGCCGCCGCGGCGCCTGAGCTCCTCCGCTTCCTGCCCGAAGATCTCCGACGTGAACTCCCCGGCTCCCACCGCGGAGGAATAGGCCTTGTTGACCACCACGATCTGCCGGATCTCATAGGGCGGGATCCCTGCCCCGATCGCGCCGAAGGCGGCAAGGGTCGAGGAGGAGGTGACCATGGGATAGATCCCGTGATCGGGGTCCTTCATGGTGCCGAGCTGGCCCTCGAGAAGAATGGTCTTCCCCTCCTTTATGGCCTTTTCCAGATATTCGGGCACATTGCCCACGTAGGGGCGGACCATCTCCCTGTATTCATGAATGGTCTCAAGGAGCGCTTTTTTGTCGATGGGATCCTTCTTGTACAGGTGCACCAGAAGCACGTCCTTCTGCGCGCAGACATGCTCGATCTTCTCCATGAGCGCCTCGTCGTCCATGAACAGTTCGCTGACCTGGAAGCCGATTTTGGCGTACTTGTCGGAGTAGAACGGCGCAATGCCGGATTTTGTGCTCCCGAAGGAAGCCTTGCCCAGTCTCTCCTCCTCGCACTGGTCGAAGAGAATGTGATAGGGCATCACCACCTGGCAGCGGTCCGAGATCATGAGCTGCGGCGCGGGAACGCCCTGCTCCTCGATCGTCCGCAGTTCCCCGGTGAGGATGGGGAGATTGAGGGCCACGCCGTTTCCGATGATATTCATCACGCGCTGGTGGAAGACGCCGGAAGGGAGCGTGTGAAGGGCAAACTTGCCGTACTCGTTGACGATGGTATGGCCCGCGTTGGCGCCGCCCTGAAAGCGGATGACAATGTCTGCGCCGTCAGCCAGCGTATCCGTGATCTTCCCCTTTCCTTCGTCGCCCCAGTTCGCTCCTACTACTGCTTTTACCATTTGATATCCCTCTCTTTCCAATTGCCGTCAGACATTGATCTCGGCGGACATGCCGAGCGCGTCCCTGTTCTCCCGCAGCAGCGGCCGGATGATCTCCTCCAGGAACCGCTCCACCTGGTGGGGCGCACAGCCGATATATCTGGAGGGATCCATGGCGCTCTGCAGCTCTTCTATCGTGAGATGGAAGGAGGGATCCGCCGCGATCAGCTCGAGCAGGTTGTTGTCCAGTCCCTCTTCCTTCACGCGCCTGCCGGCCTCCATGGAGAGCGTCCTGATCTTCTCGTGCAGCTCCTGCCTGTCGCCGCCCGCCTTGACCGCGTCCATCATGATATTCTCGGTCGCCATAAAGGGGAGCTCCGACATCAGGCGCTTCTCGATGACCTTGGGATAGACCTTGAGCCCGTCCGTGACGTTGATGCACAGGTCCAGGATACCGTCGACAGCGAGGAACGCTTCCGGCACGCTGAGCCTCTTGTTGGCGGAATCGTCCAGCGTTCTCTCGAACCACTGGGTGCCCGCCGTCACCGCCGGGTTGAGGACGTCGATCATGACATAGCGCGCCAGTGAGCAGATTCGTTCGCTGCGCATGGGGTTTCTCTTGTAGGCCATGGCAGAGGATCCGATCTGGGTCTTCTCGAAGGGCTCCTCTACTTCCTTCAGATGCTGCAGAAGACGGATATCGGTCGCCATCTTCATAGCGGAGGAAGCGACGCCCGCCACCGCGTTGAGGACGATGGTGTCCACCTTGCGGGAATAGGTCTGCCCGGAGACGGGCATGCAGCGGGAAAAGCCCATTTTTTCCGCGATCATGGGGTCGATCCGGTCCACCTTCTCCTGGTTCCCGTCAAAAAGTTCCAAGAAGGACGCCTGGGTTCCGGTCGTCCCCTTGCTGCCCAGAAGACGGAGATTCTCCAGGACGTGATCGATCTCCTCCAAATCCAGCCAGAATTCCTGCAGCCACAAAGAAGCTCTCTTTCCTACAGTCGTGGGCTGCGCGGGCTGGAAATGCGTAAACCCGAGCGTGGGCTGCGCCTTATAGGCGTCGGCAAAATCGGCCAGGGCCGCCATCACGTTCAGGAGCTTTTTGCGGACCAGGCGAAGGGCTTCGCGCATCACGATGATATCCGTGTTGTCGCCGACGTAGCAGCTGGTCGCGCCCAGGTGGATGATTCCCTTTGCCTTGGGGCACTGCAGGCCGTAGGCGTAAACATGGCTCATGACGTCGTGACGCACGATCTTCTCTCTTGCTTTCGCCTCTTCGTAGTTGATGTCGTCCGCGTGCGCTTTGAGCTCGTCGATCTGCTCCTGCGTGATCGGCAGCCCCAGCTCCTTCTCCGTCTCGGCGAGCGCGATCCAGAGTTTTCTCCAGGTGCGGAACTTCATGTCGGGCGAAAAGATAAACTGCATCTCTCTGCTGGCGTACCGCTCCGAGAGCGGACTTACGTATCTGTCATTTGTCATTTGAACCCTCATATTTTCCTAAACACGTTTTGACATTAAAAGACTTTTACAGTATAACAACAAACCTCAGGAATGCAAGCATTCCCGTCACAGGAACGGGGCGTGCCCCGCCCTGAAATCGTCCTGCATCTCCCAGAGCTGCTGCTCCGCCGCCGCGTCAAAAGCCCGGTTCTTTCCGCTCTCCAGGCTCCGCTGCAGGCGTCCCAGCCTTCTGCCCGCCGCCCCGGAAGCCGCCGCCCTGTCCGCGTCGGCGATCTTCTTTTCGAGGGACCGGGCCGTCTCCTGCAGGGCGGGATTCTCCCGCAGAAAGGCCTCGTACGCCGCGGGATCTTTGGAAAAACGCACGGCGGCCAGATACTGCAGGCAGGTTTCCTTCCTGCCGGAGAGCTTCCACGCTCTCTCGTAACAGGCCGCGGCCTGTTCATATAAAAAGCTGCCGGCGGCAAGTCTTCCCCGCAGCTCGAGGATCTGTGCGCGCAGATACCGCTCCAGGGCCGGGAGTTCCTCCTCCAGCTCATCCAGCATCTCAAGCGCCTGGCCCCGCTGCCCGGCCTCCGCCGCAGCTTTTGCCTCCTTAAGGCGTCTTTTGAAGGGCGCAAGACCGCGCCCTCTCTCCATCTCCCTGCGGATCTGCTGGATCTTCTCCGGCGTCTGGTAAGCAGTAAATGCAAGGATTCGCAGCACGAACTCCTGCTCCGCTCCCCTTTCTTTCAGAAGGGGCCTGAGCTGCTTCGCGAGAGCGGAAAGACCGCACTGGTCCTCCAGCCAGTCCGGCAGCAGCGGGTCGCAGACGCTCTCGTCCACAAAAGCGGCGCACTGCTCCAGGGAATAGCAAAGCTCTTCCACCGTCCGGACGTTTCTGTCGATGATCTTCATTCTGTAAGGCACTTCCGCGGTCCTTCCGGCCGCGAGCAACGGTCTTCCCATAGCGATTTGTCCCCTTGTTCCTCTGAACTCTCAGATGTGCTCTCAGAGCCTGATCACCTGCTCCCACCGCATGCCGGAGGAAGCAAAGATCTCGCCGAACCCCAGATCCTGCACGGCGATATGCAGGGTCCCCGAATCGGGCATTGACAGGGTCAGGCGTATGCGCACGGTCCCCTCGGGTCTGTCGGGAAAGGGCTCCAGATGGACTTCCGTATCCTGTGTCTCACCGGTCGTCACATCCGTCTGCGTCAGCGTGAGGACGCCGGAATCGTCCATGATGAACTCCTCTTCCGCAAAGGCCCGGTCCGGTTCTGTCCCGGCCTCCAGAAGCGGCAGACATACCGGCGCATATTTCCGCCGGCACAGGATCCCTATGTTGGAGCGGAGCGTATCCGGGCCAAAACAGCAGTATCTCCCCGCGTTCCGGATCAGTCCCGCGTCCCGCAGCGCGCTGTAGACGGCGCCTGTGCTGTACAGGTTGTCCCCGCGGAAAGCGCGTCTTCCCCTGGCCGCGGTCCGCAGGGAATCCTGCATCCAGCCGCCCGCAAAAAGGGGACCCGTCAAGTAGACCGCAGAAGCGGGCTCCTCGCGGAGCCGTGCCGACAGGATCTGCGAGAGACCGGCGTCCGCTTCCTGATCCCGTGCAAAGGGCCCCGCCATCAGGACCTCTTCCTTTCCCATCATGCATACCGCGGGCCTGGTCCTCCTGCTGATCCGCATCCTTCTAAGGCGCACGTCGTCTCCCCATCCGTCCAGCAGCATCACGCCGTGCTTTTTCTGTTCCTCCTCCCGGACCAGCATATAGCTGTAAAAAGACTGCCCGTGATCCTCGCAGAGGATCCTGACGTCTCCCGGGACCGCCGCCCGGGCCGCGTCCCGCAGCGCCCCGGCGAGCGCGGCGTCCATGGAGCGGGCCGTAAAGCAGACTGCGCAGATCCCTTCCGCCGGCACTTCCGCGGACAGAAGCGAAAAACACTTCTTTAAATAAACGGCGAACGCCTCCCCGCACAGAGGCCCTTCCTCCGGGTCCATCGGCAGAAGATATTCCTCTTTGCCCGCGACCCTGGAAAAGGTCCTGGGAGAGCCCCCGGACACAGGCGCACTGGTGCGCAGATAGGAGATCTGACACCCGTCTTTCTGCAGATCGACGCCGACGTAACAGTTTCTGTCCGGCACACGGTTAATGACCATAACTCTCACTCCGGCCTGCGGCCGTCCTCCTCCTTATCCGCAAAGAGCACCCGGGTCAGGTACTGCTGGCGCCGGTAATCCCTGAGCTCCCGCAATGCGTCCTCCCGCCTGTGTTCCTCCAAAAGCCCCGCGATGGCGTCAAGCCTGCCGAAGCGGTCGCGCCCCGCTTCGCCGACGCGGATATCCTGGCTGACAGTGCCGCTCTCCACGATATTTTTCTCCTCCGCGTCGTCCGTGATGAAATAGTGGAGCTGTTCCCCGCGGAACAGATAGAAGGAGCTCACGTAAAAACCGCGGTACATCTCCCGCATTTCCCTGACGCGGAAATCTTCCTGCCTGCCGCCCCGCTCATGGGCGTAGTGTATGACCACGTGGCCCGAAGGGCGAAAAGCCCCGGACGGGTCGTGATATTCCAGCATGGTCTCTCTGGCAAAGCGCCGCAGGACCTCCTCGCTGCCGGGAAGTCTCCTGAAGAAGGGAAAGACGATCCCGCTTCTTACCAGGCTCCGAAGGGCGCGCTCCGCCAGGGAATCCGCCCGGGCGCCCTGCTCGTCCCCGTCGGCATAGGCCTTGAGAAACACAAGGCTGCCGATGTCCGGGAGCGCTTCTCCGCGCAGATCCATGTCTCCCAGGACCTTGGTGATCCCTTCCGCCGGTATTTTGCCGGCAAAAACGCAGCAGCAGTACTGCTCCAGGGCCGCCTCCGCCTCCGGCCGGAGATCTGGCCGCTGCAGGAGCGCACGATCTATCCTGTCTGCCTGCCCCTTTGTGATCTGTCCCGTGAACAGGATCTGTTCCAGGATCCTTTGCTGCGCGGCCATCATGGCCGGCGTCTCCTCCCGTGCACCCCCGGCCTCCTCCGCGAGCTGTTCCAGTTCGGAAGAAAACAGCGCTGCCCCGGATAGAAGAAGGGTCAGGATCCGCGGATCCCTGTCCCCGCGCCTGTACGCTTCCAAGGCCAGGACCTGCGCGATCCGCTCCCGGCTTTCCTCACCGGCCTGCCCTCTCCCCGTGCCGGGATCCGGCTCCGCCATTGCCAGGCCGATCCGCGATACGAGCGCTGCCGGCAGGAGCGACGTGCCGCACGCCGAGACCCATCGCAGGACCTCGCGGCGCAGGCCGCCCTCCTCAAAGAGAGCGATCAGCTCCGCCTGCTCTTTTCTCGAATACATGACGGGATCCATCCTGGAAGCGAGGCTGGCCGCCATCTCCGCCTCTCTTCCTGCCCCGTCACCCTCCCGCAGGTAATAGCGCATGAGGCAGAGCGCGATATGGGCGCGAAAATCGGGCTGGAGCCGATCGGAGCGCACGAGGACCTCGCAGTGGCGCACCGTCTCCTGTGTCACGACGTAGTCTTTGGCCGCGGCGCCCGACGCCTCCAGGGCATAGGCAGTATCTGCGGCGCTGACCGCGACAGTTTCCTGTCCTGTCTGCTCCTCTTCCGCCTCGGAATCCTCCGTCCCGGGCCACTCCCGCAGAGGCTCCATCAGTCTGTCCAGCGTATAGGGCACGGAGCCGGCATAGCGCACGCCGCCGCGGTCCTCGAAGAGGATGCAGTTCTCGTCGCCGTAAACCGAAAGGAGGCCGTTCCCGTTCTCCAGGAGGCAGGACCGCTCCTCCGTGTCCTGGGGATAAAGGATCACCGCCCTCGTGAGCTGCGTCCTGGTGGTGCGCAGCTGACAGACGTGGGAGAGTCTGACGAGTTTTTCCTTCTGCCGGGGCGACAGGATATCCTCCCCGAGGCAGTACTGATAGAGAACGGCAAGCTCCGCAGAGATCCTGCCCTCCTCGATCTGTTCCCTTATAAAGTTATGCATGGTCTCCCTGCAGCTGTCGAACAGCTGCGGAAAACGCCGCCTGTTCTGCAGCAGATACCCGTAAAAATAGGCCCGGGTGCGCAGGGGGAGCACCGCCGTCCGCGAAGCCTCCCGCATGACCGGATCGGGTATGATCCCGCTGTGATCCTCCGGCATGGACTGCAGGTAATAGTCCGCGAGTCTGGTGATCTTCATCCCCCGGTCCACCGCCCGCGAGAACCAGACGAAATACGCCGGCCCGCTGACATTCCCCCGTATCAGGAACCCGCAGATCGCGCGCAGGAGGTCAGGCCGCATGTGCTGCAGGGAATCCGCCTCATAGGCTCCGGAAAGGAGTCTGTAGAGGGGAGCGGAAAAGCTGCGCCGTTTGACCGCCATCCCGATCAGGGTCTCCACGACTTCCTCCGTCATGATCTCTTTACGGAGGGCGTACAGAAGGAGCCCGTAGAGCGGTTCCCTTCCCCCGGTCCGCCCGTAGCTCTTCTCCAGGCCCGTCTCCAGAAGGGCGGGATTGCCGCGCAGTATGTCCCACGCCTCCAGATACAGGATCGGACTTCTGGCGCCGCTCTGGAACTGCTTGAGCAAGAAGAGCCAGCGGTTTGCCGTTCCCGGCGCATACTCGTCCGAGAGCTGCAGGAGCATCCAGGCGATCCTCCACTCCCTCGGATTCCTTCGGTAGCGGTCATGCAGGAGCCGGATGACGCGGGGCGTGATGACTTCCCTGTCGTCGTAGGCCGCCGCCGTGAGGAACTGGCGGTAGGCGTACATGACGTCCGTCTCCCCCTCATACTGGGCGTACCCCATCTCCAATACTTCTCCTGGGCGCGCGCCGGCAAGTCTGCGCCGCACGGCTTCGATCTCCCGGATCGCCCTGTGGACGCGCCCCTGCATCAGCAGAAAATGCGCCGTGTAAAGCCCCGGCAGCGGGCTGCTTCGGTCCGCCGCGGACAGTCTTCTGAGAATCTCCTCCGTCTGCCTGATCCACTCGTCCGTCTGCAGGGCGTGAAGGCGAAGCTTTTCATAGGCCCGCATCAGGGCCAGCAGGAGCCTTCCGGTCTCCCGCTCCCCGTACCGGCGCGCGCCCGCCTCCCCTCTGTGGAAGATCTCCACGGGAATGCGGATCTCGCCGCCGGGGGCACGCAGAATGATCATTCCGAAATTGCGCCCCGCGTGGAGTCTGCGCGTATCGACGGCATACCCCACCTCGCATTCCTCGGTGATAAAGTCTTCCCTGGTCAGACGGACCGGTGCCTGCGCAAAAAAGTCACCGGACCAGATCACGTCCAGCTGCGTAAAGCCCCATCCTTCTCTCCTGATGCGGATGGGCTGCCCCGCAATGATCCCGCTGCTCCCCCGCTTCCCGATGATCTCCCTGCGCACTTCGCGGCAGTCGGCCTCGTAGGTGACGGGGTTTTTGCCGGCGGCCGTCATGAGGAATTCCTCCACCGCCTGCTCGTCTCCCGCGCGGACCCGCAGTCCTCTCCAGAGCATCTTCTCCTCATCGGAGATGAGGGACAGGCCGAAATCCCTTCTGTAAAAACGCCGCACGGCTCCCGGCCAGTCGGCCTTTGCCAGCGAGGCGAAGCGGACTGCCCCGGGATTGGCGGGCGCCTGCCCGGCAGTGCCTTTTCCCTCGTTCTCCCCGTCCGCTGCCGCCTCCTCTTCCGCCGGCAGCGCACG
Organism: Lachnospiraceae bacterium; assembly: GCA_017405805.1. Taxonomy (GTDB): domain Bacteria; phylum Bacillota; class Clostridia; order Lachnospirales; family Lachnospiraceae; genus CAG-791. Next base: position 5,954 of record JAFQZU010000009.1, on the reverse strand, counting down.
CACGTCTGCGTAAGAGACCTCTTCCTTCTCCACCCGCACGTGGTAGGGGATTCTGTACTCCCCGTGGCTGGAAAAGACGCGGAGGATGCCCTCCTCCTCATCTCCCTCCACGCAGCAGGAAGCGTCGTAGTGCCAGGTTATGACGTCCGGATTTTTGTCGAAGGGGCGGTCGCTGACAAACAGACGCAGGCTGCAGGCGCGCACGAAACCAAGGACAGAGTCTCCCTCTCTCCCCGTCACGGTGATGCTCCCCTCCCGGACCGCGCCCGGCCGCACGCTGATGTCCAGCCTGGACGGCGCAAAACGAAGCGTGCCGTCAGCGATATGATATGGCTGCCCGGCCATAAATGCAGGCGAATACAGTTCTTTCATATCCTTACTATACCATAAAACGGCAAAAGAGCGGCTGTCATCGGCATTTTTCCGATGTACAGCCGCTCCGGGCACTCAGTAATAAACCACGACGGGCGTGTATTCTTCCAGTAAATCGTAGACCGTCGGCGCCGCCCATACGGGCAGGTTGATGCAGCCGTGGGAACCGTTCCACTTCCAGATGTTCCCCCCGAACCGGCTTCTCCAGTCGGCGTCGTGCAGGCCGATCCCGTCGTCCGTGATGCGGATCCAGTAGGCCACGTCCGTCTCATAGCCCCAGGAGCCGTCGTCCTGCTTGTCGCCGCGCAGCGTCGTGTTGCGCTTCTTGTCATAGGCGAAGTAGGCGCCGTCCGGCGTCCGCTTGGACCGGGTATTGGTCCCGGAGACCACGTCCGTCTCGAAGGCCAGCTCCCCGTCCTGGTAGATCCAGAGGTGCTGGGCGGTCAGATCCACTTCGCAGTAGGTCCCGCCAAAACCGTAGTTGTCGTCGGGCGCCGCCGCTTCCTTCCTGCGGTAGACCGGCTCCCTCTCCACGGTCTCATTGTCGTATAGCTCTTCCGTAAGCTGCGCGATCTCCTCGTTTTTATTGATCCGGTATCCGTAATATCCCTTGCCGGGCACCGTGATCTCCCTGCCGTCGTGGGTCACGAAGGGATGCTCCTTATAGACCGTATCAATCTGGTCTGCCATCCCGTAGACGTATTCGCTGATCTTCTTCGTCCACTCGCTGTCGTCTCTGCCGTAGTGTCCCTCGTCGTCCTGCCACAGCCATTCCATGAGGACCGGTCCGTCCAGCCGGACGATCGAGCCGTCCGGATAGATGTATGAGATATCCGCGCCCGCCAGTTCATTGAGTTCGTCCGCCTGATCGTTGAGCAGTTCGTCGTCCGAGCGGATCTCCGGGTTCTCATACAGTCCGTCGATCCCGTCCAGGTCCAGTTCCTTCTTCTCCGCGTGCAGGGCGGCGGCGATCTCCTTCCTCGCGGCGTCCGCATCCAGAACGGTCCCGTTGACCTCCGGCACGACGGTGAACGCGTCGTCCCGGTAGTCCACATAGGCGTCCTCCGGCTCCTGCATATTCTCCGGATCCAGTTCCTTCACGCCGTCCAGAAGGCTGTTCAGGAGCGCCTCGTCGTAATCCTTGGGCACCTCCACGCTGAAGGTCCTGGGACTATACCTTGCCGGCAGCCACATAAAGGGGTTCTGCCCGTCCGCGATCCTCTGCACCGAGCCGTCGGAGACATAGTGATACCCTATCTCTTCGCCCTCGATCCGGACTTTGCGCCCTTCCCGAAAAAGCACGTCCATGCCGAATTCGCCAAGCCTGTCTTCCACCTCTTTTACGGTCATTCCCTCCGCGTCGATCTCATTGATAAAGGTCCCCGGAAGAAAACGGCCGCGGTAATCCATCGCCCGGTCCGTATAAAAAACACCTGCGAGCACCGCGCACTCCGCGCACAGGACTATCATTGCCTGCTTAAACTCTTTTCTGTGATCGATCAACCCGTTTCTCACCTCGCCGATAATGTTTTCATGCCCTCGTCCTCCCGGACGAGGGCACTATTACTATACATGAATTTTAATATTCGGAATATGTATGTATCTGATAAAAAACGAGTCATATTTGACCGGCCGGCAGCGTTTTATTCCGCATCTTCCCCCGCGATCTTCATCAGGATCCCGCTGCTTCTGAGAACGAAGGCCGTCATCTCCTCGGCGGTGAGCGGCGCGTTCTGGATCTTGGCCAGATCATACAGCTGCTGTCCGATCAGTTTGACCGTCTCATTATTCTCTTCCTCCGCATGGTCAATAAGATATTTGACCAGCGGGTGCTTTGCATTGAGGACCAGGGTCTGTCCCTCACTGGCGAAGTCACCGCCCAGATCCATGCCGGAGGCGGCGTACATCCGCATCATGTCCGCCATGCGGCGGCTCTGCTCGCTGACGGTGAGGAGAGACGCCTGTTTTTTGTCGCGCAGATTTTCGAGTCTGACAGCAATCTTCTCGTTCTTCACGGCCTTGCGGATCAGCTTCTCCAGGATCCCGGACTGTTCGCTGAGCTGCTCGGCGGCCTTCTTGCCGGTGCGCGTCTTGAGCGCGTCCTGCACGTCCGCGTCCACTCTCGCGAAATGGATGCCCGCGTTCTTCATCTCCAGCTGCTGGATGAAGGGCTGGTCGATGTTGTCGGGCAGCACGAAGGCCTGCATCTTATTGGCCCGGAACATGCGGATATACTGGCTCTGCTGCTGCATGTCCGTCACGTAGTAGATGGTGCGGTCCTTCTTCTCTTCCTCTTTGTCTTCCTTGTCCTCTACGACCTCGGCGTCGACCTTCTCGCCCTTCTCGTCGACTGCGGTTCCCGCTTCTTCCGTCTTCTCCTCATCCTCCGTATCCGTCTTATTGATCTCGAGAGCTTCCGGAAGCGTGTGGTACTTGCCGTCCAGGTCGCGGAAAAGGATATAGTCGGTCATCTTGGTGCAGAACTTGTCGTCACGCAGGCAGCCGTACTTGATGAAGGGGCTGATGTCGTCCCAGTACTTCTCGTAATTCTCCTTGTCGGTCTTGCACATGCCGGCGAGCTTCTCGGCCACCTTCTTGGTGATGTAGTCGGAGATCTTCTGCGCGAAGCCGTCGTTCTGGAGCGCGCTCCTGGAGACGTTCAGCGGAAGGTCGGGGCAGTCGATGACGCCCTTGAGCAGCATCAGGAACTCCGGAATGACTTCCTTGATGTTGTCGGCGATGAAGACCTGGTTGTTGTAGAGCTTGATCACGCCCTCTGCGGATTCGTACTCCAGGTTGATCTTGGGGAAGTAAAGGATCCCCTTGAGATTGAAAGGATAATCCATGTTCAGGTGAATCCAGAACAGGGGCTCCTTGTAGTCGCTGAAGACCTTTCTGTAGAATTCCTTATACTCCTCCTCCGTGCAGTCGCGGGGCGTCTTGGCCCAGAGGGGATGCGTGTCGTTCATGAGCTCGGGACGCCTGCGGATCCGGAGTTTTTTCTCCTGCTGCGCTGCCTCGCCGTCCGTCTCCTTCTTCTCGGGCTCGATGGCCTCGATGACCACGTCCCCGGGAAGGCGCTCGGATTCCGCTATGACCTGGGTCTGCTTCGTGTTCTCCTCGGACAGCCAGATCTCCGTGGGCATGAAGGCGCAGTATTTACGGATCACTTCCATGGCTTTATAGTAATTGGCAAACTCCAGGCAGTCCTCCGTCAGATGAAGCGTGATGGTCGTGCCGAAGCTCGCCCTGCTCCCCTTTTCCATGGAGTAGGTGCTGCCGCCGTCGCACTCCCAGTGGACGGCCTCGGCGCCGGGCTGATAGGAAAGAGTATCGATGGTGACCAGGTCCGCCACCATGAAGGCGCTGTAGAAGCCAAGGCCGAAGTGACCGATGATCTGGTCGTCGTTGGCCTTGTCCTTGTATTTTTCCAGGAAGGCTTCCGCGCCGGAAAACGCGATGTTGTTGATGTACTCGCGAACTTCGTCCGCGGTCATGCCGATGCCGTTGTCCATGACCTTGATGGTCTTGTTCTCGGGACTGACCAGGATATCGATCCTTCCCTTATAGTCGAGCGGCAGCTCGAAGTCGCCCATCATATCCAGCTTCTTGAGCTTTGTGATCGCGTCACACCCGTTGGAGATCAGCTCTCTGTAAAAAATATCATGGTCGCTGTAGAGCCACTTCTTGATGATGGGAAACATATTTTCGCTGTTGATGGACAAGGAACCTTTTTCTGCCATTTGTATCGTCATCTCCTTTGCAATGATCTTTCTTCCGTATGCATGATATGGCGGATCAATCTGTCCGCCACATATGAAGTCTAACCCTGCAAATGACAAAAGTCAACAAAAATTTAGCACTCACATGCCGTGAGTGCTAACAGCATCCATCCTTACGCAAAAACCACCTGCACCAGGAACATATAGCAGACGGTCCCTCCGACGATACTGAGCAGGGAATTTCTTCTCCACACATACAGCGCGCCCGTCACCAGGCAGGCCGCTGCGGCCGGCAGGATGCTGCCGGGCTGGGAGATCTGCGTGTCCTTGAGGCAGTAGACGACCAGCATCCCCATGACCGCACTGGGGAGTATCTTTCCCAGCCTCTCCAGTAAAAGAGGCGTACCTCTCCTGCCCCCGAACAGAACAAAGGGGGCGAACCGGATCGCCGCCGTCACAGCCGCGATCACAAGGATCACTGCCCATACCCTCATTTCGCCGCTCATGAGACTTCCCTCCTTCCCTTCAGGATCAGCGCCGCCGTGATCATGATCATTGCCGGCAGCAGAAAGGACGACGCGCCAAACAGCAAAAGACTCAGCACGGACGCCCCGACGCCGATCAGGGCCGGGCCGTGGTCCCTGGTATGCATCCACTGATCCAGAAAGACCGTCAGAAACAGCGCCGTCAGCGCAAAATCGATCCCCTTGCTGTTGAAGGACAGGACCGTCCCGGCCACGGCTCCCGCAATACTGCCCAATACCCAATAGCACTGGTCCAGCAAAGATACGTAAAACCGGTACGACGTCTGTTCCCCGTGATCCCTCCCCGGAACGTCGCCGCAAACAAGCGAATAGGTCTCGTCCGTCAGGGAAAAGATCAGATAGGGTTTTCTGATCCCGGTATCCCGGTACTTGTCCAGCATGGAGATCCCGTAAAACAGGTGCCGCGCATTCACCATGACGGTCGTCAGGATCACCGTAAGAAAGGAAGCGCCCCCGGTCAGCAGGCCGACCGCGGCATACTGCATGGAGCCGGCGTAGATGAGAAGGCTCATGGCCGCCGCCATGGCGATGCTGTATCCGGCGGACTTCATGATCATCCCGAAGCCGATGCCGAGCACTATATAGCCGCTCATGACGGGCAGCGTGTCGATCAGGGCCGCTTTAAACAGCGCGCGCTCACTTTTTCTGTCGCCCATATACTCTCCTGTTCCAAAACAAACTGAGTAAAAAATACACCCAAACGGTATTTCGCACAAGCCCGGAATTCCGAATATTTACCTCGCGGGTCTATCCCTGAACACCTTTCAGGTTATTATTTATGATTTACGTTTTGTTTATACTTTTCATAATGAGGTAAAAAAAATGGAAATCAACAATCTGGAGGTCGGCCGCAGGATTGCACATATGCGGAACGCGCGCCGGATGACGCAGGAGAATCTGGCCGAGCGGCTGGACTGCTCCGTAAAGCACATAAGCCACGTAGAGCGCGGCGTAGCGGCCATGTCACTGGACAAGCTCCTGGAGCTCAGTGAGATCTTCGACTGCAGTCTCGACTATCTTGTGAAGGGGACGAAGATGGAGGACATCTGCCTGCAGCTTCCGCCCTTTGTCTTTTCGATCCTTGAGAGCCGCGACGAGAGAGAGCGGACGCTGTTCATGACCTATCTGAGCATGTACAGGCAGCTCCGCAGCGACGGTGAACAGCAGCAGTAAAGAAAAAAGGGCGTGTGAAAAATGAGAAATCGTTTTTCACACGCCCTTTTTGTGTTTGAAAATTTTGCTCATTCAGGTTAAAAATGGGCAAAAGCCCCCTACCCCATAAGATCAGCATTGCTGATATTTTATGCGGCCATCG
>JAFQZU010000008.1 GCA_017405805.1 Lachnospiraceae bacterium | reverse complement strand
TACGGGATCCGGGTCATCCTTCAGGAAGAGAGCTATACCTCCAAAGCCTGCTTCGGGAACAGGGACTATATCCCGACATATGGAACAGGGGACGCGGAAAACATATCCTTCACCGGAAAGAGGGTAAAGCGGGGGCTGTACCGTCAGGACGGAGGGAAGGTCATGAACGCTGATATCAACGGAGCTGCCAATACCGGAAGATAGTATGATAAACGGATCTTCCCGGAAGGAATGAACTGCGGGTATCTGTATGGCACGGTGAAAGCCATGACCTATAAAGATATCATGCGCGCCAGCCAAGTCAGAAACAAAAGTAATCCCGGTCAAACGGGACAGCGGGCATGTGTCTGCCCTGTGACCGCGTAAGCGGCACGAAGCCCCCGCCTCTTAGCGATTATGCGTAGGCGGTGGGTAGTTCACACATTCATGGTAACACGAGAAGCTGATTTTTCATAGGCCAGACGCGGATTGTCATATTAGTCTCTTCCTACGACTTCTTCAAGGCTTTAGAGAAGTCGGGTTTGTCGGTGGATTTATGCTCGTTAAGTATTGTTCTACATGAGTTAGACTTGCAATGACTTGATTTTTTAATAATCCTTAATATTATAAAGTAGTAGTTATTGAACAATTTGTTGAGAATTGATACAATATTGTTAATTGCTGGAAAGGCGGCAATAAGCACACCCAATTCATTGGGCTTCTTGATATGCAATTATAAATGAAACCACGGCAAAAGGGTCAGGAACCTTGAAATTGCTCTTCGGTAGTGGTATTCTCGACTATGTGGAAGTGCGTTTTAAATTATAGAGGCTGGATTTTGACGCATTTTCTGAAGGGGCGCACCGGGGACGGATGTTTTTTGACGGTTTCAGTGATACCCCGGCTGTTAAAATAATGGTGATATCAGAAAAATGCCCGAATGGAGATGGGGGCTGTGCCCCTTAGACTGAAATTGAAAGAGTTTGCAAAGAAGAATAAAGTCAATATCATACTGGTACTTGTGCTGCTTGTCGGCCTGTCGCTGATCGCCTATCCGACCTTCAGTGACTGGTGGAACTCCTTCCACCAGACCAGAGCGATCGCGGCATATTCCGAGATCGTCGCCAACATGGACAAGCAGGATTTCGACCGCATGTGGGCGGACGCTGAGGCCTATAACGAGAGTCTGCGCAGCAAGTCCAACCGATTTGTCATGACGGACGAAGAGCGCGAGGAATACAACCGCATCCTGGACGTCACGGGAACGGGCATTATGGGGTATATCGATATCCCTAAGATCAAGGTGTCTCTTCCGATCTATCACGGAATGGATGAGAGCGTCCTGCAGATCGCCATCGGACACATCGAGGGAACCTCGCTTCCGGTCGGCGGCATCGGAACGCACTCGGCGGTATCAGGTCACAGAGGCCTGCCGTCGGCGAAGCTCTTTACGGATCTGGACAAGATGCAGAAGGGCGACACGTTCCTGCTTCAGATGCTTGACCGCACACTTACCTATGAAGTGGATCAGATCCGGATCGTCCTTCCCGAAGAGATGCAGGATCTGGAGATCGATCCCGAACAGGACTACTGCACGCTGATCACCTGCACGCCTTACGGCGTCAATACGCACAGGCTTTTAGTACGCGGCCACCGAATCGCCAACGCTAACGCCGACGCGATCGACGTGACAGCTGACGCTATGCAGTTCAAGCCGTACATCGTCGCACCGCTGGTGGCAGCACCCATCCTGCTGATCCTGCTGATCATGCTGCTGATCACGACCAGTTCAAGGTTCAGGGGACGGAAAGAAATTACCAAGGAACAGGCACATGATGCTGTCGAGAATATGATCGACAGGAATAATAAAGGATAATTGGAAACTTACAACAGGGGAGGAGATGTCCATGATTGATCAAAGACATCAGCTTAACAGTGTCAAACGTAATCGCTTGACCAAATCGGCAGTGGCCGTGGCGACAGCAGCCGCGCTGTTTGCCACCGTCCCGGGATTCCTCATGCCCGCAAGAGCGTGGGATGACAGGGCCTGTTCGATCACGGTAGAGGTTCCGGAGGGGACTTTCAGCGAGATCGATCAGGCGAACGTAGTATTGGATTTTTACCGCATCGCAGATGCGTCTCCGCTTGACGGCTTCGACGCTTATCATCTTGCGGTCAACAGCAAGTACGGCGAGTATTCCGAGAGCGGCAGCACGGGCATTGCGAAAGCATTTGAGGATGCCGGGATCGAGCTGAATATCCGGATCGAGGATATTTCGGAAGCAGATGCGTACGGCAGGAAGATCGGCCAGGTCTCCGCGACATATATCATGGAGCAGAACGGCATTCCGGAAGACGACGGAATCGGACCGGACGACGACACGCCAATCACTCCCGTGGGGCAGAAGTACGAGCCTGAGCTCACGGTCAAACTGGGCGAGAAGGCACAGTTCTCCCAGGGCGGCATGTATCTCGCGATCGCGCACGGCGTGAACGTAGAGGATTACAAGAAGACGATCGAGCCGGAAGAGGGCGAGACGGAAAGCTCCATTGGATCCGTCGCATTTTCCTCTTCCAATGTGTATACCTTCTATCCGATGCTGTTTACGGTTCCCACCAAGGAAGCGGCAGAGGGCCAGGTCGTCACGACGGATCTTCCCGGCGAGTGGATCAACGATGTGAAAGCTAACGTGAAGGCGAAAGAAGATGTGCGTTTCGGCCGTCTGAAGATCACGAAGAAGCTGGACAACATCGAGCAGAAGGCAGGCCGTCCTCTGGATCCCGTCACCTGTGTGTTCAGAGCGATCGGCATCAAGGATAATAAGGAAGTCTTCCGCAAGAAGGTCTCCATTACCCTGGAGGCTTCAGGATCGACCGGACAGGACAGCGTGATCCTGGACAACATCCCGGCAGGCACCGTTGTAACGGTGACCGAGATCTATTCCGGCGCGGAATATGTCTCCTCGGATGGCGGCACCGTTCAGGTATCCAGGCCCATCGACGTTGCGGAGAGGGAAATCCCCGAAGAGCTCCTCTTCAACAACCGCTACGACGACAAGGACCGCGGAGCGGGGTCGGTAACGAACCACTATAAGAGGTCTGAGGACAACACCAAGTGGGATCCCAACTTCGAGCAGATGGACGAGTCCCCTGACATGCAGCCTTTACAGCCTGCGGATAAGACAGCTGAGCCGGAGCCCGCTCCGGCGGAAATAGAGAAATAACTGAGGAGAGGCAAAGATGAATAAAAGAAGATTGTGGATCAATACGATTGCTTTTGCCGTCGCCTCTGTCCTGATCATCGCGGCGGTCAGACCTCAGGATGTGATGGCGTACTTCACGACCCACGCAGAGGCGAAGGGCCTGGAGACGGTTCACCTTGGTCATGACACAACGATCAAGGAAGAAAATGACAACGGCAGGAAGGTCATTTCGATCACTGCTACGGATGACAGTATTCCGGTATTTCTCCGCGCGAAAGCTTTTTGCGAGTATGACTTGAGCTTTACGCCCGGCACCGACGAGAGAGGCGGTACCTGGGTTCAGGGAAGCGAAGCGGACGAAGACGGCAATTACTACTATTACTACACCATTCCGCTCAATGCGGGCGAGACGGCTGCGACCCTCACGGTTGGCGTAAACGATGTCAAGATCGACGAGAAGCACAACAAGGGCGACACGTTTGATATCATCGTTGTCTATGAGACCGTACCGGTCCTCTGGGAGCCCGATGAGAACGGCGCAGAGAAGCCGATCACCGGTTATGATGATCCGGAGACATGGTCGAGAAAAGTGGACGTCAACGAGATGAAGTCCACCGGCCGCGAATAAGGAGGGGAGAATATGAAAAAGATAGTCAAATGGCTCAGATCCCCGGCGGCGACACTGACAGGATTTGCCCTGGCGGCAGGCCTGCTCCTGTTTTCCACAGTGGGTGGCGTCCGCGCAGCGCTCCTGGATCCTTCCGAATACTACGGCGCACAGGTATCCATGCGGGATATCGGCGTATCGCTGATCGAGGACAACGGCAAAGAAGGCGGTCATCAGATCGTCTCATACAGAAACTTCCAGGAATCTTCCACGCAGTACGGAAACGGTGATTTCCAGGAAGGCACCGGCGCACTGCTCACCAATATGCTGGCAGAAGGTGAGAAGCTTCAGCCCGGCAGACGCTATACCGAGAAGCTGTCCATCCAGAACACGGGCGAGATCGACCAGTATGCACGCGTAACGGTGTACAAGTACTGGTACAATCCGGAAGAGAAGGACGGAAAAGACACCAAGGTCTCCCCTTCCCTGATCCATCTGGAGCTCGACAACATCGGCACGGATTGGGAAATCGACGAAGAGGCCACGACGCCCGAGAGATTTGTCCTTTATTATAAGCACAAACTGGCAGTCGGCGAGGAGTCTTCTCCCTTCACGAAGTCGATCATGATCGACGGAACCCTGGCCAACAAGGTCTGGGAGACCCGCGAAACTCTGAGCGACGGCAGCGTCAAAATCACGACCCACTACGAGTTCGACGGCAAACAGTTCGCACTGGAAGCCACAGTCGACGCAGTGCAGGATCACCACGCGGCTGACGCGATCAGGAGTGCATGGGGCGTGGACGGCGCAGCCAAGGGCATCAACATCGAAGAATAAGAAAGGAGGAAGCCATGAATAAACTTTCGGTAAAAGTTTTGAGCATGGTCTGCGCGGCAGGCATCATGGCGGCTCCCCTGCAGGCACTTGCAGCGGACACCTCCAATGCTGATGGCCACGGAGAGCTCAACAAATGGTATGTCCACTTCACACAGGACCAGAAGATGGACGACAACCTGACCAGTAATTTTTACGATCCGCTGAGCGAACTGCAGCCCGGAGATACGGTGTATTTTGAAGTTTCGATCAGAAATGACAACACCAATACCACGGACTGGTATCTGGACAACGAGATCGTCCGTTCCCTGGAAGATTACGACAACAACAGGGCAACCAACGGCGGTGCGTATACCTACGTTTTGGAATACATCCCCAATTCGGGAAACACCGTTACGCTCTATTCCAGCGACACAGTCGGCGGTGACAAGGTCACGTCGGACGGATCCGTAGGTTTGCATCAGGCGGCAGAACAGCTGTCGGCGGAAGAACTGCAGGATTTCTCTTATCTGACGACCCTTAAAAATGGCGAGGGCGGAAAAGTCAGACTGACAGTCGCACTGGACGGCGAGACCCAGGGCAACGATTATCAGTACACGATGGCAAGGGCCAGAATTCGTTTTGCGGTCAATATGACGCCCGAAGAGAAAAAGCCTGTGATCGAAAGAAGGAGACGCACCATTGTCAAGACAGGCGATGAATTCAATATGTGGCCTTTCTTCGCAGCTGCATTTTTCAGCGGCGCACTGCTTCTGATGATCTGCATCTTCCGTGTAATCGATAAGAAGAACAAGAAGAAGGGAGGCGATACGAATGCGTAAATCATTTAATGCAGCCGTTCGCATGGGCCTCACCTTCCTGACAGCAGGCATGCTGGCGATAACGAGCGCAGGCGGCGCGATCACCGCGATGGCTTCGGAAGCACCGGTAGCGGACAGCGATCCGGTGAATACCGGGAAGGAATATGACTTCACGGTGAGGATTTTTGGCGGTGACAAGGGCACGATCAACGGGAGCCAGGTAGAAGAGCATCACTTCAACAAGGGTGATAACTTCTACTTCAGTATGAATGATGTCAATGTCACGAACAACAAATATTATCCCAAGAAGCTCCGTGAGAGCGGACGCGACGTCAACGAGACGTCCATGCTGAACTTTACCGTTGACCGGGATTATGACCTGGTCGTCTCATACGGTATCAGCGGCACGACAGCTTCTTACACAGTCTACTATCAGGATCAGGCCGGAAATAACCTTTTCGAACCTGAGACCTTGTACGGCAACGATCAGGATAAAGTTATCGTAGGCGCGAAGGAACTGGATGGTTTCCTTCCCAATACGTATAACTATACCGGAACGATCTACGCTGACAGGACCAACACCTTTACCTTTGTTTACAGGCCTAATGAAGGAACGGTAACCGTTATTGACGAGGGCGTGATCGATGAAGGTACAGCGGTTGCAGGCGGCGCAGCGGCCGGTGGAGCGGCAGCAGGCGGAGCAGCAGCCGGTGGAGCGGCAGCAGCCGGAGGCGCGGCGGCAGGCGGTGCAGCAGCCGGTGGAGCAGCAGCAGGCGGCGCGGCAGCAGGCGGTGCTGAAGGCGGCGGCGCGGCAGGACCCGCACAGGTCATCGACATCGATGAAGGCGCAGTCCCTCAGGCAGCAGGTCCCGGCGGAACCGGCACCGGCACTGGTACGGAAGGCCAGGGCGGTGAAGGAACCGGCACAGAAGGCCAGGGCGGCGAAGGCACCGGCACGGAAGGCCAGGGCGGTGAAGGAACCGGCACGGAGAATATTGATGACAACAAGACTCCTACGGCCGGCGTGAGCACGATCGGCAAGATCGGTATCTTTGCCATCATCGCACTTCTTGCGGCAATCGGTATCGCACTCTTCCTGAGAAACAGGACGCGTGAAGGCGAATAATGAATGATCATCAAATTTGATTTTGATGATGGGGCGGCACTCAGTGGAAGCTGGGTGCCGCTTTTTGTAGATTTATTTGAGTGGGACTTTTCCCGACTGGGCGGCGGGTTCCGGCGTTTGAGTGGGACTTTTCCCGACTGGGCGGCGGGTTCCGGCGTTTGAGTGGGATCTTTTCCCGACTGGTCGGCGGGTTCCGGCGTTTGAGTGGGACAGTTTCCCGACTGGTCGGCGGGTTCCTGTATTTGAGTGGGAAAGTTTTCCTGCGGCAAGCTTGGATTCACCGACCATGTGGGCAGATTATCCATTGTGAGTGGTGAAATTTTGAAAGGCGTTCCGACCATAATCGGTGAACAATTCATTTGAGTGGTGAAATTTTGAAAAAAGTCCCGATCAAATCGGTGAACAATTTATTTGAGTGGTGGATTTTTGAAAAAAGTCCCGACCAAATCGAAGTATTTGATATTTGAATGGTATAAATTTCAAAAAATCCCAAATCAAATCAAGAAATCTCATATTTGAGTGGAAAGGGACCTAAAAAAGCCCAGAGAAGATGAGATCGTGAATTGGAAGGCATAACACTAGCTGAGCGCCCGCCCAAGCGTCAAAAAACAGGCAGAATAATGGCAAGATTGGCCTATATATGGTAATATTAAAGTGTTGCGCATAGTTATTCATATTACAGGAAAGGCCTCTGCAAATACCTTTCCAGAAACGGCGGTTCTATTTTGGAAACTGCACAGAATCAGACAGCAGGGAAAAAAGCAATTGTCAGAAAGAGCATGCTCGTGCCGGCATTGTGCCGCGTTATAGGGCTCATTATTTTATTGCTTGTGATTGCGGTATGCATTCCGGTCACGGTTCCGCAGTTCATGGGCTATGAAGTCTATAATGTCATCAGCGGTAGTATGGAACCGGAGATACCGGTCGGGAGCGCGATTTACGTCAAGAATGTCTCGGCTGGCGAAGTGGTGAAGGGCGATATTATTGCCTTTACAAGCGGAGACTCCGTTATAATGCACCGCGTGGTCGACAATTTCGTTGTGGAAGGTTATTTCGTCACCAAAGGCGACGCCAACGAGATCGAGGATCTGGAAAAGGTCACCTATGACAAATATCTTGGCAGGGTAGAGAGGCATTATCGAGATCTTGGAGAGATTCTGGTCATTCTTGCAAGCGGAGTCGGAAAGGCCTGTATGCTTAGTCTTGCAGCCTGCGGCGCACTGCTCATGCTGGTGGGCGGAAGGCTCCTTGACGAGCAGCAGGAGAAGATGCATGCAGCGAAGGCAGCAGTAGAGACAAAGGCTGCGGCAGATACAAAAGCAGCCGCAGATACAAAGGCTGTGGCAGATACAAAAGCTGCGGCAGATACAAAAGTAGCGGCAGACACTAAGGCAGAATAATTGTAAACAGTAAGAGTTTCGAGGCTATAGAGTCCGGGAAACAAAGAGGGATAGAGAGCAACAAGGAGAAAGCACAGGTATGCAAGGATGAGCAGGCGTACAATTTCATACAGACCGGGACGCCTGCTCCTGACGCTGCTGATGTCTTCGATCCTTTTCGCAGGCGCCGGGTGCGGCGCCACTGCGGAAGCTGCGGGAAGTGCTGAGAGTGTGGGAAACGCTGTGGTATCCCAAGGGGAACCGTCAGAAGCAAGTGCTGTGGTAACCCAAGGGGAACCGTCAGAAGCAAGTGCTGTGGTAACCCAAGGGGAACCGTCAGAAGCAAGCGCTGTGGTAACCCAAGGGGATCCGGTGGAAGAAGAGTCTGTGGTATCACAGGAGACAGACGCGGCACCCGCGTCAGCCGCACCCGCAGGCGCCTATAGTCCGCCGGAGTACAAGGGATCGTATTTTGACGAAGAGGAGGCGGAGGGAGACAGCGGCGTCGCGCTGGATCTTTCGAATACCTCGCAGGGATATGTCGGCGTGTCGGCGTATTCGGATTCGAGACTGAAATTTCAGGTTATAAAGGACGAGATGACGTACACGTATGATATCTCGTCGGATGGGGAGCCGTCGATCCTGCCGATCCAGAGCGGGGACGGGTGGTATACGTTTCGCGTGATGGAGAATGTGGCGGACAGCAAGTATGCGATCCTGTACATGACGGAAGAGGAAGTGACGCTGGACGACGAGTTCGAGCCGTTCCTGCGGCCCAGCGATTACGCCAATTACAGCAGTGATTCGCAGTGTGTGAAGACGGCAGCGGAGCTGGCGGCGAAGTCGGCGGACCAGAATGCGTTCATTGGAGCGGTCTATGACCTTGTCTGCAAAAAGGTCAAGTATGATAAACACAAGGCGGAGACGGTGCAGAGCGGGTATCTGCCGGTGCCGGATGAGACGCTCAGCACGGGAAAAGGGATCTGCTTTGACTACGCCTCTTTGTGCGCCGCCATGCTGCGGAGCCAGGGGGTGCCCTGCAAGGTCATATTCGGATATGTTTCGCCGGAGGATCTTTATCACGCATGGAATATGATCTATACGGAGTCGGAGGGCTGGGTCACGGTGCAGTTCAAAGTGACGGGCGATGACTGGAACCGGGTGGATCTGACTTTTGCCGCAAACGGGGCGGATGCGTCCTTCATCGGAGACGGATCGAATTACGCGGAAGTGTATTGCTATTAAGGGGAAAGATATGAGCAAAAAACTGGACAATCTGGCAGTCAGCGCCTTCTGTGAGAGCATGGGGATGATGGCGCGGGCTGGTATCCAGACGGATGAGGCCATCGCGCTCCTGGGGGAGAGCCACGGGAATGACCACGACGGCGAGCTCGGCAGGGCACTGATTTCCATGAAGGAGAAGGTCGAGGCGGGCGAGACACTGTCGAAGGCTATGCGGGAGACGGGGGTTTTTCCGGATTACGCAGTGAATATGATCGAGGCGGGCGAGTCGTCCGGACGGCTGGAGGATATTCTGTTCCGGCTGTCGCGGTATTATGCCGACCAGAAGACGATCTCGGACAAGCTTCGGGGCGCAGTGACGTATCCGGCGGCCATGCTGGTGCTGATTATCGCAGTGCTGGCTGTCATGCTGGCAATGGTTCTGCCGGCCTTTACGGATGTATATAACAATCTGACGGGTTCGCTGGCTGCTTCGACTTACAGTTATGTTCACTGGGCGTACGCGCTGTGCTGGATCGCGCTGATCGTGATGATCGTGATCGCGGCGGGGCTCCTGATCGGCTACCGGATGTGGAACGGCAGCGGGAGGGCGTCCGTTGAAAAGATCCTGTGGAAGATCCCGCTGTGCGCCTCCATTCTCGAGAATATGGGGATGTTCCGGTTTACGTCGGCGCTGTCAACTTTTCTCGCGAGCGGAGAGATGCAGGACATCGCGGTCATCGAGAGCAAAAGGATGACGGAGTGCGCGCCGGTGGAGAAGAAGCTGGACCGCTGCATCCGGCAGATGGAAGAGGGACACAGCTTTGCCAAGGCAGCTTACGACGAACAGCTTTTTGAGCCGGTTTACGGGCGGATGCTCCTGGCGGGCGAGCGCAGCGGCAATATGGAAAATGTGCTGGAGCGGCTCACTTCCCTTCTGGAGGAAAACTGCGGGCACATGGTTGACCGGCTGGTCGGGATCGTGGATCCTCTGCTCTCCGGAATTCTCATGCTGACGGTGGGTCTGTCGCTCCTGAGCGTGATGCTGCCGCTGATCGGAATGATGAATTCGATAGGATGACCGGACGCTTCGGAGGTAGCACTTATGTATATGTATTCGGACAAAACCAGGGAGAGATCGCCGCTTCCGGGTCTGCTCGTCATTCTGGCCGTGGTCCTTGCGGTCGTCTGGCTTGCCTTCGGGAGAAGGTCCGGGAAGGATATATCGGAGGAGGCTGCGGCAGCGGTCAGGGATGCGGTGCTTCGGAGTGCGCGCCAGTGCTATGTGGTAGAGGGGATCTACCCGGCGGACCTCGCATATCTGGAGGATAACTACGGGCTGCAGGTGAATACGAGAGATTTCTATGTTTCCTACAGCGCGTTTGCGTCAAACCTGCCGCCGGACGTAAAGGTGACGCCCAAGGCAGGGCAGAAGTGAGCGAAGCGGGCAAAGCGGTTGAAACACGCGTTTTGCGGTGAATAGTATGGGAAAGATGCAAAGAGAAAGAGGCTCCCTCATGGGGCTGTACACGATCGGTATAGCGGCGCTGTTTCTGGCCGGTTTTTTCCTGCTGGTGTTTTTTGGCGCGCAGATGTACCGGAATACGGTGGGACAGCAGACAGCCAATAACGAGACCCGGTCGCTGCAGTCGTATCTGACCAACAGCATCAGCGCGGGAGACGCTTCGGGCGCCGTGCGCGTGCAGCAGGATGCGGACGTGGGAACGGTGCTCGTGATCGCTGACAAGGGCTCCTCCTATGCGCTGCGGATCTACTGCAGAGACGGCAAAATACTGGAGGACTACGCAAAGGAGACCTCGCCGCTCCGGCCGGAGAGGGCCAATGAGATTTCCTCCGGTTCGGTCCTGGAAGCGGAAGAAGTGAGGGCAGGAACGCTGAAGATCACCACGGACGGCGGAAGCTTTCTTGTCAGTACAAGGAGCGCGGACGCGGTCGCCACGGAAGGAGCGGCAAGGTGAAAAATAAGAGCCATACCACGGCATTTTATCTGGAGACGCTTCTGATGATCATTGTCTTTGTCTCGATCATCGTGATGCTGACCGGGATTCTCGGGATCGCGCGGGTACAGAGCGTACAGGCCAGAGAACTGAACGACGCGGTGTGCCTGGCCGAAAACGCGGCGGAGGCGGTGTCGGCGTCGGAGAGCGCGGAAGACCTCGCTTCTCTCCTTGGCGGAAGCGTGGAGGACGGAGAGGCGGTGGCCTGGTATGACAGGAGCAGAAAACCTGTCTCAGGGACGGAAGAAAACCGCTTTTATCAGGTCAGGGTGAGCTGGGAACCGGCGGGAGAGCTGGTGAGCAGTTCGATCCGCGTGTTCGGGGAGAAGGAGCTGTATTCACTGGATACAGCGGTTTATGTTCGCTGAAGATCTTCCCGTGGAGTTCTGGGT
The DNA here is from genome assembly GCA_017405805.1 of Lachnospiraceae bacterium. Lineage (GTDB taxonomy): Bacteria > Bacillota > Clostridia > Lachnospirales > Lachnospiraceae > CAG-791. The sequence goes on along the minus strand of JAFQZU010000008.1, from coordinate 133,421 downwards.
AAGGTCTACCGGAGGAAAGAGTTATGAATCAGGTTCCGATCAAACTGGGGCCGCTGGCCCTTCTTTTGACGGTGATCAGTATATGTCTGACAGTCCTGTCGATCCTGACGTTTACGACGTCCGGTGCGGATCTGCGGCTGGCGCAGCGCTATGCGGATACAGTGAAAGCACGCTATGCCCTGGAGTCGGAAGGCCAGGCCTTTCTGCAGCGGGCAAACGAAGCCGTGCGCGCCGGGCAGACGCCGGGAGAGTATATCGCCCAGGTGACAGGTTCAGAAACAGGAACATCGGAAGCAGCCGGCACGGAGAGCCAGGCACAGACCTTCGATATTGAAAATGCGGTGCCGGGTGCAGTCAGGCGCCCTGCAGCTGCGGAGGCGGCAGAAGAGGAAAGGGCCGGCAGCGCTCTGGAATACGTGATGGAAAAAGACGACATGCGTCTGACGATCGGACTGGCGGATACGCCTGATGCAGACGGTGGAGTCCGCGTCACCCAGTGGAAGATGGAGAGGGTCTGGAGAGAGAATACGAGCATAGGGAATATCTGGCAGGGGCAGTGAGGAAGGAGGCCTGTATGGATATCAGGGAAATATTACAGAAAGCGATCGATTCGGACGCGGCGGATATTTTTATGATTGCCGGTATCCCGGTCACATTTAAATGTCACGGACACCAGATCCGCCTCCCCGGAGAGCGCCTGATGTCAGAGGATATAGGCCTTTTGGTGGACGAGATCTATGCGCTGAGCAAACGCGCCCGCACCAACCTGGAAGCGGGAATAGACGACGACTTCTCTTTCTCGATCGCCCACATGGGACGTTTTCGCGTGAATGTGTTCCGGCAGAGAGGATCGCTCGCGGCGGTCATCCGCGTGATCCATTTCGGACTCCCGGATCCGGCACAGCTCGGCATCCCGGAGAGCGTGCTCTCGCTGGCGGATAACAAGAAGGGGCTGGTGCTGATCACCGGCGCCGCAGGCACGGGCAAATCCACTACGCTTGCATGTATGATCGACCGGATCAATAAGAGCCGGGACTGCCATATTATCACGATGGAGGATCCCATCGAGTACATCCACAGGCATGACAAGTCCATCGTCACGCAGAGGGAGATCTCGATCGATACGCCCGGATATCTGGAATCGCTGCGCTCGGCCCTGCGCGAGAGCCCGGATGTCATACTCCTTGGCGAAATGAGGGATTACGACACGATCTCGGCGGCGATCACGGCAGCGGAGACGGGGGTCCTGCTCTTTAGTACGCTGCACACGAGCAGCGCGGCCAATACCATCAACCGGATCCTGGATGTATTTCCGGCCAATCAGCAGCAGCAGGTGAAGATCCAGCTGGCCCAGATCCTGAAGGGCGTCGTGTGCCAGCAGCTGGTGCCCGGCATCGAAGGCGGCCAGATCCCGGTCTTCGAGATCATGAAGTCCACGGTGGCCATCCAGAATATGATCCGCGAGGACAAGCTTCACCAGCTGGACAGCGCCATGCAGTCCGGCGCGGCGGACGGAATGTGCACCATGGACGGGAGCCTTCTGAGACTGGTGCGGGAGGGAAAGATCTCCAAGCAGACGGCGCTCATCTCCTGCGTGCACTATGAGAATATGCAGAAGAGATTGGGAATGTGACTTTTTTGACGCATCTGTTGATGGGCATACAATTATCATAATTGCGTGCCAATGGATCAGGCAGGAGATATCATGTTCGATTTAGCAGATAAAAAGGACGTTCTTTACGTTCAGATGTTCGGAACTTTCTCGCTGACATACAACGGAGTACATATCACGGGAGGCGGGAAGTCCGGCGAATCGCAGTTCACATACCTGATGGAGCTGCTTTTACACAACCGTGAGAAGGGGGTCAGCAGAAATCTTCTGGAGCAGACGCTCTTCGAGGACCGGGAGCTTGACAATGTGCACCACGCGATGCGCAGCGTCATTTACAACGCCAAAAAACGCCTCAAGCAAAGCGGTCTCCCGGACGACGTCAACCTGATCGAGCAAAAGAGCGGCGTATATTTCTGGAACCGGGACGTCAAGGTGATCGAGGACGCCTCCGAGTTCGACCGCGTGTATGCGGAAGCGGAGGCGGAGACGGAACCCGAGCGGAAGCTCGTCCTGTATCTGGACGCGGTGCACCGCTACACGGGCGAATTCCTGGGCAATCACGCGACCTTCGTCTGGGCGGCGCAGGAGGCGAGGCGGTACCGCGCCAAGTTCTGTGCCTGCGTGGAGAACGCGGCGGAGCTTTTGCGGGAGAGTCAGAGCTTTCTGCAGATGGAAGAGCTGGGGCTTTACGCGGCCAGGATCAATCCGCTGTCTGACTGGGAGACGGTGACCATGGAGGCGCTCGTATCGATGGGGCGGTACGACGATGCGCGCAAGCTGTATGAGGAGACGGTGGATCTGTATTTTCGCGAGCAGGGGCTTCGCCCCTCCGACCATCTGATGGAACTGCTCGACAGGCTCGGATCCCAGATCGATCACCAGTATGCGCTTCTCGACGATATCCAGGAAAAGCTCGAGGAGCCGGGCGGTCAGATCGTAGGCGGCTACCTGTGCACATATCCCGTTTTCCAGGGGGTGTACAGGATGGTCAAGCGGCTCATGGAGCGCGGCGGCCAGAGCGTCTACCTGATGCTCTGCACCGTGGTGGACACGAAGGGCAACCCCATGAAGGAGGGGCCTATGCTGGAGACGCTCACGCAGCGGCTGGGCGACGCCATCCAGCACTCGGTGCGTCACTCCGATACCGTGAACCGCTACGGCAAGGGACAGTATATCGTGCTTTTGGTCAATACGACTTTGGAGAACTGCAAGATCGTTCAAAAGCGAATCAATCAGAAGTTTATCATCGGCAGACAGAGGACCGGGGTGCAGTACTACGTCAACAGCGTGATCTGCGGGCCCGGCGCGGAGCGTCCGCCGAAACTGAAGGAGCGGTAAAACAAGGGGGTGCAGATGGAAGAGAAAGAGATGTGGGGCAGCAAGGGCACATCGCAGTGGTATTTCGGTACCCCGAACGGCGTCCTTCTGTGCGTGAACAGTTATCATCCCGAACGCCGGCAGCTCGATGCCTCGTTTTACCACATGTACAGCGAGGCGCCCACGAGAGTGGAGAACTGGGACGAGCTTCTGTTCAAGATGGAGGAATTCTTCGACCTGATCGGGTTCCCGTACCCGACTGTGAATGAGAGAAGTTTTGACGGTGATAAGGACGGGATCCTCCACAGCGTCAAAAAGGAGAAAGTAATGCGCGACGACGATCTTTTAAAAAAGCACGGTGACCTCGGAACCTTTATCATCCGCGTGCAGCACAGGCAGAACAGCAGCTGGCAGGGCCGGATCACCTGGATGGACGAAAACAAGACGGTCTATTTCCGGTCGGTCTGGGAGATGATCAAGCTGATCGAGGGAGCACTCCCCCAGCCGTCCGACGAGGACGGGGAGGCGGAGGAGCCGACCTGGGATTGATTCCATGCCGGGTTTGATACGTTTGTTTTCTGAAGCAGGTACAAGGCCTGCTTAATTTCCATGTTATAAATAGGAGCCGTATAATAAGTACCTTGGGCACTTATTATACGGCTCCAATACTCCGCAGGGCCCTTGAGCAGCCATCGGCGAGCGTGCCCAAGGATACTATATACAACTCCCTGTTTAATTCCCTTGGGCATTTGTAAAAAATGATGATTGTACAAACTCCTCAAATATGCCACAATTCAAATTGAGATTATCTGTCCAATTGGTATAATACTGTAATAGCCAAAAACGATACCAGTATTGACGCATCAAGTAATATAGCGATCTAAGGAGATAAAGCGAGAATGAACAGTGACGTAAAACGGATCTACGTGGAGAAGAAAGCACCTTACGCAGTCGCCGCCCGCAAACTCCAGGAAGATGTGACCGGGTTTCTGGGCATCACCGGCGTAAAGGAAGTCAGAAAACTGATCCGCTATGATGTGGAGAATATCTCTGACGAGGTCTTTGAGACGGCCTGCAGGACGGTTTTCTCCGAGCCTCCGGTAGACATTCTGTATAAGGAGACATTCCCTATGCCCGAGGGCGCGCGGGTGTTCAGCGTGGAACCGCTTCCCGGACAGTTCGACCAGCGCGCGGACAGTGCTGTGCAGTGCGTACAGTTCCTGCGGGAGGAAGAGGAGCCGGTCATCAAGACGGCGGAGACCTACATCCTGACCGGTGAGATCTCGGACGAGGATATGGACCGGATCGTTTCTTACTGCATCAACCCCGTGGATTCGAGGGAGACGGGACTGGAGAAGCCCGAAACGCTCCGGACCGATTATCCGCAGGCAGAGGACGTACAGACACTGGCCGGTTTTACGGGACTGGACGAGAGAGCGCTCAAGGATCTGTATATGTCGCTTGGCCTGGCTATGACTTTTGCAGATTTCAGCTTCGTGCAGGAGTATTACGCAGGGACCGAGCACAGGGATCCCACGATCACCGAGATCCGCGTGCTGGATACCTACTGGTCGGATCACTGCCGCCACACGACCTTCTCGACGGAACTCAGGGACGTCGAGTTCGAGGACGGCTTCTACCGCGATCCCATCGAGACGACCTACAGAAGCTATCTGGATACCAGGGAGGAGCTGTACGGCAAGGATACCAACAAGCATATCTGTCTGATGGATCTGGCCATCATGGGCATGAAGAAGCTCAAGGCGGACGGCAAGCTCACTGATATGGAAGAGAGCGACGAGAACAACGCCTGCTCCGTCGTCGTGCCCGTGGAAGTGGATTACGGGAACGGCCCCGAGACGGAGGAGTGGCTTGTCTTCTTTAAAAACGAGACGCACAACCATCCGACGGAGATCGAGCCTTTTGGCGGCGCGGCGACCTGCCTCGGCGGCGCCATCCGCGATCCTCTGTCCGGAAGAGGCTATGTTTACCAGGCAATGCGCGTGACGGGCGCGGCCGATCCGACCGTTCCCGTGGCGGACACTATGCACGGCAAGCTTCCGCAGAAGAAGCTGGTCATCGGCGCGGCGGAAGGATATTCCAGCTACGGCAACCAGATCGGTCTGGCGACGGGCGAAGTCAAGGAGATCTATCATCCCGGCTATGTCGCCAAGCGCATGGAGATCGGTGCGGTCATGGGCGCGGCGGCGCGCAGGAACGTAAAGCGCGAGAATTCCGCCCCCGGCGACCACATCATCCTGCTGGGCGGCCGGACCGGACGCGACGGCATGGGCGGCGCGACAGGTTCCTCCAAGGCCCACAACGAGCAGTCCCTGACCAGCTGCGGCGCAGAGGTCCAGAAGGGCAACGCGCCTACGGAAAGAAAGCTGCAGCGCCTGTTCAGAAGGCCTGAAGTTTCTTCTATCATCAAGAAATGCAATGATTTTGGCGCGGGCGGCGTGTCCGTGGCCATCGGCGAGCTGGCCGACGGTCTGCGCGTCAATCTGGATTTAGTTCCGAAAAAATACGAAGGCCTCGACGGGACCGAACTGGCCATCGCCGAATCCCAGGAGCGCATGGCAGTCGTCGTGGCGGCAGAGGATGAAGCGAAGTTCCTGCAGTACGCGGCAGAAGAGAACCTGGAGGCGACGCCTGTGGCGGTCGTCACGAAGGAGCCCAGGCTGGTACTCGAGTGGAGAGGCAGGAAGATCGTCGATATCTCCCGCGCCTTCCTCGATACCAACGGCGCGCACCAGGAGACCGACGTCAAGGTCCTCATGCCCTCCGAGGAGGACAATTACCTGAGGAAGACCGCTTCCGCCGGCGTGGCGCAGGTGCTGAAGAATTACAAGAAGAATACCGGTATGGACGCGCAGGCTTTTGGCGATGCGGTGAAGGCGGCTCTGTCCGACCTCAACAGCTGCTCGCAGAAGGGCCTTGTGGAGATGTTCGACGCCTCCATCGGCGCGGGCACCGTGACCATGCCTTACGGCGGAAAATACCAGCTGACCGAGACGCAGGCCATGATCGCCAAGCTCCCCGTTCTGGGCGGCAAAACAGACGCCGTCACCATGATGAGCTACGGCTTTGACCCGTATCTGTCCTCCTGGAGCCCCTACCACGGCGCCGTGTACGCGGTGACCCAGTCCGTGGCCAAGATCGTTGCTTCGGGCGGCGACCTGCACAGGCTTCACTTTACCTTCCAGGAGTACTTCGGAAGGATGTCGAAGGAAGCGGCCCGCTGGAGCCAGCCTTTTGCCGCGCTCCTGGGCGCTTACGACGCCCAGATCGGCTTCGGCATCGCGAGTATCGGCGGAAAGGACTCCATGTCCGGCACCTTCAATGACATCGATGTGCCGCCGACGCTGGTCTCTTTTGCCGTGGATCTCGGAGATTACGAGGAAGTGGTGACGCCTGAGCTCAAGAAAGCCGGCGACCTGCTCTATCAGATCGACATCGAGCGCGACGATTACGATATCCCCGTGTACGAGGATGTCATGGACATCTATGACCGCGTCACGAAGCTGATGCGCGAGGGAAGGATCAAAGCGGCCTACGCCGTGGACAGCTACGGCATCCTGCCCGCTGCGGCCAAAATGGCCTTCGGCAACGGCCTGGGCGTGGCCTTCAGTGATGATCTTCGCCTGAGAAAGATGTTCGAGAACCGCATCGGCGATCTCCTGGTGGAAGTGGATCCCGAGGACAGGGAAGAGCTGGAAGGCCTTCTGCCCGACAACTTCAAGCTGGTCGGCAGAGTGACGGAGAGCGGCTTTACCTGGAGAGACGGCAGCGTAAGCACGAAAGAAGCGGAAAAGGAGTGGAAGGCACCCCTCGAGAAGACCTTCCCCACAAAGGCATCCGATGACACGGCGGTCCTGGATACGCCTCTTTATGACAAGGGGAGCATCGCAGTCTGCACCCACAAGCTGGGCGCGCCCAAGGTGTTTATCCCGGTCTTCCCGGGCACCAACTGCGAGTACGACACGGCTGCGGCTTTCGAGGCGGCCGGCGCCAGGACTTATACCAAGGTGTTCACCAACCTCAGCGCACAGAATATCCGCGAGAGCATCAGCGCCTATGCGGAAGCGATCCGCGGCGCGCAGATCATCATGTTCCCCGGCGGTTTCTCCGCGGGCGACGAGCCGGACGGCAGCGCCAAGTTCTTCGCGACAGCCTTCCGCAATCCCGAGATCGAAGAGGCAGTCTCGGATCTTCTGAATAACCGCGACGGTCTGATCCTGGGCATCTGCAACGGCTTCCAGGCCCTGATCAAGCTCGGACTTGTTCCAAATGGCGCGATCACGGGTCAGGACGAGCAGTCACCGACCCTGACCTACAACACCATCGGCAGGCATATCTCCAAGATGGCCTACACCAAGGTGGTCAGCAACAAATCCCCCTGGCTCGCCGGCGCTGAGCTGGGCGGCGTATACTGCAACCCCGCCTCCCACGGCGAGGGCAGGTTCGTGGCGCCCAGGGAGTGGATCGACAAACTGTTCGCTAACGGACAGGTGGCGACCCAGTACAGCACGCCCGCGGGCGTGATCACCATGGACGAGGAGTGGAACATCAACGGCTCCTTTGCCGCCATCGAGGGCATCACCTCCCCCGACGGCAGAGTCCTGGGCAAGATGGCGCACTGTGAGAGAATGGGCAGGGGCGTGAACCTAAACATTTACGGCGAGCAGGATATGAAGATCTTTGCTTCCGGCGTGAAGTACTTCACGATCTGAGGCGTACCGGCCTTAAGAGGATAACTCGTTGAATCCGGATACAAAACGACGCAATTACAGCAAGGAGACGGAGAAGATCCTGAAAGGCCTTGCGAAGGAGCGGGCGCCGCGGCTATTACTGCACAGCTGCTGCGCTCCCTGCTCCAGCCACGTGATGGAGTATCTGCGGGAGTATTTTGACCTGACGGTCTTTTATTACAATCCCAACATCACGGAGGAGCCCGAATACGAAAAGAGGCTGGCCGAGGAGAAGCGCCTGATCGAAGCCTACAACCGGCAGGTGGAGACGGGGGATTTTACCGGCATGCACTCCACGGGGAGAGCCCGGAAGATCGGCATCCTGGAGGCGCCCTACGACCCGGAGCGGTGGCTGCGCGCCGTGCGCGGCCTGGAGGACTGCCCGGAGCGGGGAGACCGCTGCAGGGTGTGTTTTACTCTGCGCCTTTTCGAGGCGGCCAGAGCTGCCGCGGAGCATGGATTTGATTATTTTACGACGACGCTCACCATCAGTCCGCTCAAGGACGCGCCGCTTCTCAATGAGATCGGGGAGCGCGCGGCGGCGGAATACGGCGTGCCGTTTCTGCCGTCGGATTTCAAAAAAAAGGACGGCTACAAGCGGTCCATCGAGCTGTCGCAGGCGTTTGGCCTGTACAGGCAGAATTACTGCGGCTGTGTATATTCGAAGCGGTGAGCGCCGCGAAGAGATAAAGGAGGAATTTACGTGCGGAAGTTTATGACACTGATCTCGGAAGAGATGGAGAAGGCCTTCGCCGCTGCCGGCTACGACAGCGCACTGGGACGCGTGACCGTGTCCAACCGGCCCGATCTTTGTGAATATCAGTGCAACGGAGCCATGGCCGGCGCCAAGCGCTATCACAAGGCGCCCCTGATGATCGCGGGGGACGTGGCGAAGGCCCTGGAGGGATCTTCGGTATTTGAGAGCGTGGAGGCAGTCAAGCCGGGCTTTCTCAATCTGAAGGTCTCGGAGAAGTTCGCTTCGGACTACATCCGGCAGATGGGAGAGGACGAGCGGTTCGGCATGCCCCTGCCCGGGAAACCTTCCACCATTATTCTGGATTACGGCGGCCCCAACGTGGCAAAGCCCCTTCACGTGGGACATCTTCGGAGCGCGGTCATCGGCGAATCCGTCAAAAGGATCGCCCGCTGGCACGGCGAGAAGGTGATCGGCGACATTCACCTGGGAGACTGGGGCCTGCAGATGGGCCTGGTCATCACGGAGGTGAAAAAGAGACAGCCGGAACTCCCTTATTTTGACGCGGATTTTGCGGGAGATTATCCGGAGGAGGCGCCTTTTACCGTTTCCGAGCTGGAGGAGATCTATCCCACAGCCTCCGCAAAGTCCAAGGAGGACCCGGAATACTACGCCGAGGCCATGGCCAACACCCATCGTCTGCAGGACGGCGACCGCGGCCTGCGCGCTCTCTGGCAGAAGATCATCGATGTGTCCGTGGCGGATCTCAAGAAGAATTATGAGAATCTGAACGTGGATTTCGACCTGTGGTGGGGCGAATCCAGTGTGCATGACGCTATCCCGGCCATGGTGCAGGGCATGCGTGACAGCGGAAAGGCCTATGAGAGCAGCGGCGCGCTGGTGGTGGATGTATCCGAGGAGACGGACACCAAGGAGATCCCGCCCTGCATTATCTTAAAATCCGACGGGGCTTCCCTGTATACGACGACGGATCTTGCCACCATCTCGGAGAGAGAGCGGCTGTATCATCCCGATAAGATCATCTACATCACCGATAAGCGCCAGGAGCTGCACTTCAAGCAGGTCTTCCGCTGCGCACGCCGGTGCGGCCTTCTTCCCGAGAGTACGGAGCTCGTTCACATCGGCTTCGGCACCATGAACGGGAAGGACGGAAAGCCCTTTAAGACCAGAGAAGGCGGCGTCATGCGCCTCTCCACCCTGATCGCGGACATCAACGAGGAGATGAAGCGCAAGATCAGCGCCAACCCGGAGATCGGCGAGGAGGAAGCGGAGCGGACCGCGGAGCAGGTGGCGCTGGCAGCCCTCAAATACGGGGATCTGTCCAACCAGGCCTCCAAGGACTACGTATTTGATATCGACCGGTTTACTTCTTTTGAGGGCGACACGGGTCCCTATCTCCTGTATACGATCGTCCGGATCAAGTCGATCCTGTCCAAATACGAGGAGAGCACGGGCCGCAAGGCGAAGGACCAGGAGATCGCGCTTCCCAAGAGCAAGCTGGAGAAGGACCTGATGCTGGATCTGACCGCTTTCCAGTCCGTGATGGACGGCGCCTATCAGGACGCAGCGCCCCACAGGATCTGCGCCTATATCTATGAGCTGTCCAACGACTTCAACAGCTTCTATCACGCCACCAGGATCCTGACCGAGAGCGACGAGGCGAAGAGGAACGGATGGATCGCGCTTCTTGCGCTCACGCTCCGCGTGATGGAAACCTGCATCGACGTGCTGGGCTTTTCCGCCCCCGACAGGATGTGAAGATTTTAGTTTTGCTATACATTTAAACTGAAAAATGATAACATCAGATTTAATTGGGGTGTAATATGGCTGGAGGAAAGATACAGATCTTCATGGGTGACGGACACGGCAAGTCCGCTGCGGCGCTGGGTATGGCCATGAGAGAGGCCGCCATGGGCGGGCGCGTGGTCGTGATCCAGTTTCTGAAGGCGAGCAACCTGATAGAGAGCTCCTTTATGGAGAAGCTTGAGCCGGAGATCAAGTTCTTCCGCTTCGAGCGGTCGGACGACGACTACCTGGAGCGCTCCAGGCACGAGCAGGAGGAGGATGCGGTCAACATGCGCAACGGCCTCGGCTTCGCGAGAAAAGTGCTCTCGACCGGCATGTGCGACCTGCTCGTTCTGGACGAGATCCTGGAAGTGATCAACAAGGGGATCGTCAGCATCGGCGAGCTCCGCGAGGCTGTCCGGGACAGGGGAGAGACAGATATCATCATCACAGGGTGCGATATGGATATGGGAATCTGCGATTTCGCGGATGACATCACGCAGATCCGCCCGATGAACCGATAAAACGAAAAGAGAACAAAGACTAAGTTGAGTTAGGAGGGAAAAATGGCAGTTTTCAAAGGTTCTGCAGTCGCTATCGTGACACCTTTCAGGGAGAGTGATCTCTCCGTCAATTACGACGCTTTTGCGGACATCATCGACTATCAGATCGAGAACGGTTCTGACGCGATCGTTGTCTGCGGCTCCACGGGAGAATCCGCGACCATGTCCGAAGAGGAGCATCTCGAGGTCTGCAGGTTCTGCATCGACTATACGAAAAAACGCGTGCCCGTCATCGCGGGAAGCGGATCCAACTACACCAAGACTGCCATGGAACTGTCCAAAGAGATCGCTTCCTACGGCGCCGACGCGCTGCTCGTGATCACGCCTTATTACAACAAGGGAACCCAGAACGGCTATTACAAGCACTTTAAGATGGTTGCGGACGAAGTTCCCTCCACGCCCGTGATCATGTACAATGTTCCCTCCCGCACCGGCGGAAACCTTCTTCCCTCCACGGTCGCGCGCCTTGTAAAAGACGTGGACAACCTCGTGGGCATCAAGGAAGCCAGCGGCGACATCGGACAGATCGTGGAGCTCATGACGCTCTGCGACGGCAATATCGAGCTGTACAGCGGAAATGACGATCAGGTCGTGCCCCTTATGTCCATGGGTGGACTGGGCGTGATCTCGGTCGTAGCCAACATCGCGCCGAAGGCGATGCACGATATGTGCGCAAAGTTTTTTGCCGGCGACATCGCGGGGGCTGCGAAGATCCAGATGGAGACCTACGAGCTCTTCCGCAACCTCTTCTCCGAGGTCAACCCGATCCCGGTCAAGAAGGCCGTGAACTTCCTGGGACAGAACGCGGGCGCCCTGCGTATGCCCCTGACGGAAATGGAGCCTGAACACGCTGAGAAGCTCCGCCAGGCCATGGTGGATTTCGGCCTGATCTGAGGCGGATCCGTATATGATTGAATGATACAGGCGGCATCTTCGGACGGGGGTGCCGCCGCGTTTATTACAAATTATCGTTTCGCATGACAGGAGATTGGAGGAGAAAATGGAAAAAGTAATTCTGCACGGCTGCACAGGCAGGATGGGCCATATCATCACGGACATCGTCGCGGGAGATCCCGCGCTGGAGATCGTCGCGGGCGTCGACGCTTACGGCGAAGCTTACGCCGGCTATCCGGTGTACCGCTCTCTTGCGGAGTGCCCGGAGGCGGACGTCATCATCGATTTTTCCACGGCGGCTGCCATGGACGAGCTGCTCCGCTACTGCGCTGACAAGCAGATCCCCTGCGTACTCTGCACGACGGGCCTCTCCGAGGCGCAGACGGCGCTCTTAAAGGAGACCTCCGCCAAAACCGCCATCCTCAAATCCGCCAACATGTCCCTGGGCATCAACCTGCTGGAGACAGTGCTGAAGGAAGTCGCACCCCGCCTTGCCCAGGCAGGCTTCGACATCGAGGTGGTGGAGAAGCACCACAACCAGAAGATGGACGCGCCCAGCGGCACTGCGCTGGCGCTTGCCGATGCGGTTAACGAGGCCATGGACGGCGCGTACGAGTACGTCTATGACCGGTCCGCAAGACGGCAGAAGAGACCTGTGAAGGAGATCGGGATCAGCGCGGTCCGCGGCGGGACCATCGTGGGCGACCACGACGTGATCTTTGCCGGACAGGACGAAGTGATTACATTCTCCCACAGGGCCTACAGCCGCGCGGTCTTCGGCAAGGGCGCCGTGGAGGCGGCCAAATTCCTGGCGGGCAAAGCGCCCGGCCTGTACGACATGAAGGACGTATTGGGATGAGGATCAGACCCTGCATAGATATACATGACGGAAAGGTCAAGCAGGTCGTCGGCAGCACGGTGGATACGGCGGCAAAAGTCACGGAAAATTATGTCTCTCAGATGGATGCGGACTATTACGCCGGCATCTACAGGGAGCGCGGGCTTTCCGGCGGCCATGTGATCCTGCTCAATTCCGCGGCGGATAAAGCGGCCTATGAGGCGGACTGCAGGCAGGCCTTCAAGGCCCTTCATGCCTTTCCGGGCGGCATGCAGGCGGGAGGTGGGGTCACCCCGGAGACGGCGGAGATCTTCCTCGACGCCGGCGCATCCCACGTGATCGTGACCTCCTATGTCTTTGAGAAAGGGCAGCTGGATCCGGCGCGCCTGTCACGAATGGTCGGCGCGGCGGGAAGAGAGAGACTGGTGCTGGATCTGAGCTGCCGGCGCAGGCCGGACGGGACCTACGCCGTCGTCACCGACCGCTGGCAGACCTTTACGGATCTTACGGTATGCGATGAGACGCTGGATTTTCTGTGCGGCCACTGCGACGAGTTTCTGATCCACGCGGCGGACGTAGAAGGAAAGCGCGCGGGGATCGAGGAGGATCTTGCGGTGCTGCTCGGAGCGTGGCTGAGGGGGCGGGAGAAGCCTTTTCCCGTGACCTACGCCGGCGGCGTCCATACGCTGCGCGATCTGGACAGGATCGCGGACTGTTCGGGCGGTCTTCTGGACGTGACGGTGGGCAGCGCTCTGGATCTGTTCGGGGGACAGCTGTCGCTGGATGAATTGGAGGCCTGTGCGCAGGCGGCAGGAGAGCGCATTGCGAAAGAGGTGTATCCTGTTGTAAAATAGAAGTGGTTCTATCGGTTTTTATTTTTGTAAAGCGGAGAGGAGGCAGCGGATGACGGTTGAGAGCTTACGTTCCTGCGGAGTGAAGGTGGATGAAGGACTTTCGAGATGTATGAACAACGAGGCGTTCTACCTGCGGCTCGTGGGCATGGCGCTGGAGGACGCCGGCTTTGAGAAGCTCCGGGCAGCCGTGGAGAAGGGGGACCTGCAGGCCGGCTTTGAGGCTGCCCATGCGCTCAAGGGCGTACTCGGGAACCTGTCCCTGACGCCGATCTACGAGCCGGTGAGTGAGATAACGGAGCTCCTTCGCGCAAAGACCGGGACGGATTACGCGCCGCTCCTCAAGCAGGTGGCGGATGCCAGGGAGATGCTCCGCAATCTCTGAGGCTGCTTATATATCGGAACGGACAATAAAAAGGACGGCCGGATGATCTGCCAATATGACAGTGTTCATCGCGTGCCGTCCTTTGCTTATTCGCTGTGTTTTATGATTGTCAGCTGATTTTGGTCACGTTGACTGCCTGCGGACCTTTCTTGCCCTCGATCACGTCGAATTCGACCGCCTGGCCTTCATCGAGAGTCTTGTAGCCTTCCATGTTGAGGCCTGAATAATGCACGAAAATATCGTTGCCCTCAGCGTCGCTTATGAAACCCCAGCCTTTCTGGCTGTTAAACCATTTGACAGTGCCTTTGTTCATCTTTTCTCCCTCCAGAATAGTGAAAATAAAACCAGTCATGCACAATATACCTATATAATTGTATATTTATGTACATAATAATCAAAATATCATAAGGAAAAATAAATGTAAAGCAATATTTATGGGACGTGCTCTTACCCGTTTCGAAACGCGTCTTTACTTTACAGCGTTAAAAGAGTAAAATTAGAAGGACATCCCGTAAACCAAGCAACACGATAGGGGTTATACATATGAACAAAAAGATCAGGACAGAATCCGTACAGCACCTTTTCGAGGCCATTCTCCTTTTAGAGGATACAGAGGAATGCTTTAAGTTTTTTGAGGACCTTTGCACTGTGAACGAGCTTCTGTCTTTGTCCCAGCGCTTTGAAGTAGCCACGATGCTCCGCAACCACGAGACGTATCTTAAGATCGCGGAAAAGACTGGAGCGTCTACCGCCACCATCAGCCGCGTCAACCGCTCGCTTCATTACGGGGACGACGGCTATGAGCTGGTGTTTTCCAGAATGAATAAATAAAAAACTTGTAAACACAAATACAGCGTGTTACCATCAAAGCGTTCAGCTTTGACAGCTATATTCCGTTTTTCGGCACGGAAGAATACAGAGCATGGAGGGTAAGATGACACAGATCGCAATTCTGGGCTTCGGTACGGTCGGCGGCGGCGTGGCCGAACTGATCGACCTGAACCGGAAGGCAATAGAGAGCAGGCTCGGCGAAGGGCTATATGTGAAGCGGATTCTCGATCTTCGGGATTTTCCGGGAAGTCCGTACGCGGACAGGATCACGCACGACTTTGAGGACATCCTTTCTGACCCCGAGATCAGCATTATCTGCGAGACCATGGGCGGAAAAGAGCCCGCCTATACATTCAGCCGCAAGGCCCTTGAGCGCGGCATCAGCGTGTGTACGTCCAACAAGGAGCTGGTGGCGGCGCATGGTCCCGAGCTTCTCGAGATCGCCCGTAAGAACGGGTGCAACTATCTGTTTGAGGCAAGCGTCGGCGGCGGTATTCCGATCATCCGCCCCATGAACACCTCCATGGCGCCCGAGGACATCACGTCCATCATGGGGATCCTGAACGGGACCACCAACTACATCATGACCAGGATGGAGCACGCCGGGATCGGCTTTGAGGAGGCGCTGAAGGAAGCGCAGGAAAAGGGTTACGCGGAGCGGAATCCCGAGGCGGACGTGGAGGGGCATGACGCATGCCGCAAGATCGCCATTCTCTCGAGCCTGATGTGCGGCAGGACCGTCCGCTACGAGGACGTGCCCTGCGAAGGCATTTCCTCCGTCACTGTCAATGACTTCCGCTATGCCAGAGCCATGCAGATGGCCATCAAGCTTCTGGGCACTTCCAAGCGGGACAGCGAGGGAAATTTCTTCGTCAGAACGGCCCCGTATCTGGTGCCGGCATCGAACCCGCTGCACAGCGTGGAGGACGTCTTCAATGCAGTGTACGTGCATGGAAATACGGTGGATGACCTGATGTTCTACGGAAGGGGCGCGGGCAAGTTCCCCACGGCAAGCGCCGTTGTCTCCGACGTCATCGACTGCGCCAGAAACCCCGGACACACACTTGCCTGCAAGTGGGAGCCCGAGATCATGAAGCTGTCGGATCCCGCAGAGGAGGTCTTCCGCTATTTCGTGAGACTGGACAAAGCAGAAGAGAAGAAAGCCGCTGCGGCTTATGCGGGGGCGATGATGCTGGAAGCGCCCGAGGGCGTCACGGGCGAGTGCGCTCTGCTGACCGGCCCTATGACGGAAAAAGCGTTCTCGGAGGCATCCGCTGGACTGCAGGTCCTCTCCTTTATCCGCATGCTGGGCTGATCCCCGCTTACATTGAAAGAAAGAAATCAGTATCACAGACATAAGAAAAACAGACGATAGAGAAATGAAAAAAATAGTAAAGTTCGGCGGAAGTTCGCTCGCCGATTCCATTCAGTTCCGTAAAGTTGGAGATATTGTCCGTGCAGACGAGTCCAGGGCCTATGTGGTGCCTTCTGCGCCCGGAAAGCGTTTTGACGGGGACGTGAAGGTCACGGACCTGCTCTATAAAATGTATGATCAGGCTGCGGCGGGCCAGGATTTCGGGAAGACGCTGGAAAGGATCATCGAGCGCTATACCGAGATCATCGAGGGCCTCGGCCTTGCGGGCTTTAGCCTGGACGATGAGTTTGAGGAGATCCGCAGGATCATGACCGAGGAGCCGGACAAGGACTATGCCGCCTCCAGAGGCGAGTACCTCAACGGCCGGATCATGGCCGAGTATCTGGGATTTCCATTTATCAATGCGGCGGAAGTGATCTTTTTTGACGAGAACAGGATGCTCGACATCCGCAAGACGGAGCGCGTGATGGGGGAGCGGCTGGACAGGACGCCCAGGGCCGTCATTCCGGGCTTTTACGGAAGCGGACCCGACGGGAGGATCGTGACTTTCTCCAGAGGCGGAAGCGACATCACCGGGTCGCTCGTGGCCAGCGCCTGCAGGGCGGACGTCTATGAAAACTGGACGGATGTCTCGGGCTTTATGGTCGCCGACCCCAGGATCATCAACAATCCGGTCTCCATCGAGACCATCACCTACCGCGAACTGCGCGAGCTGTCCTACATGGGCGCATCCGTCCTGCACGACGAGGCCATCTTCCCCGTCCGCAGAGACGGTATCCCCATCAATATCCGCAATACCAACGCGCCGACCGACGGCGGCACCTGGATCGTGGAGAGCACCTGCCAGAAGTCGGGATATGTCATCACCGGCATCGCCGGCAAAAGAGGCTTCTGCACCGTCACGGTCTCCAAGGCCATGATGAACTCAGAGGTCGGCTTCTGCCGCAAGGTCCTGCAGGCCTTTGAGGACAACGGCATCTCCATCGAGCACATGCCCTCCGGCATCGACACGATGACCATCGCCGTGCACGAAGACGAGTTCATGCACAAGGAGCAGAACGTGGTCGCTCTGATCCACCGCTACTGCAGGCCCGACTCCATCGAGATCGAGTCGGATCTGGCACTGATCGCGGTTGTGGGCCGGGGCATGCGGTCCATGCGCGGCACGGCGGGAAGGATCTTCTCGGCGCTTGCCCACGCGAGAGTCAACGTGCGGATGATCGATCAGGGATCGAGCGAGCTCAATATTATCATCGGCGTGGCCAATGAGGATTTTGAAACGGCGATACAGGCGATCTACGATATCTTCGTAGTGACGCGTCTGTAAACAAAGAACTGAATATCTTTCTTGCATTCCCGCTCCATCTGTAATATGATATCATAAACTAATTTCAAATAGCCCCGTTGGGCATCGAAAGTGAGGCGTTTATGACGGAGACGGGCTGTCTCGAGATCGTTGTCAGTAAAAAGAAAAGCACACTGATCAAGTTGATGTTTATCGCAGCCATCATTCTTGCAGTGTGTTTCTTTATACTGATTTTTACGGGAAGGATCTGGGGCATCGTCGGACTGGCCGCGTCCTGCGCCGCAATCTGGTATCTGTGGCTGCAGCTGGACGTGGACTACGAATACGCCTATGTTGACAAGGAACTGCGCGTGGCACAAATCCTGCGAAAATCCAAACGAAAAGAGATCGGCGTCTACGATCTGAGCTCTCTGCAGATCGCAGCGCCCATCGGATCCCCCCAGCTGGAACCTTTTCGCGCCCGCGCCATAAAGACTCTGGATTTCACCTCCGGCTCCGAGACGGACAAAGAGGGCCGTTACGGGTTCGTCCTGGAGGACGGCACGATGCTGCTCCTGGATCTGAACGATCCCTACGGACAGGGAAAGGAACTGCTGGAAATCCTGAGGAACCGTGCGCCGAGAGCGGTGCATATCTGAGGGAACAATGACAGATTGAATAGGAAGAGAGAGACAGGAGAAAAATAAGCATGGCAATGATTATCGGCGAAGGAATCACATTTGATGACGTACTTCTCGTGCCGGGTTATTCATCGGTCATTCCCAATGAAGTAGACCTCAGCACGAATCTGACCAGGACGATCCGCCTCAACATCCCCATGATGAGCGCCAGCATGGACACCGTTACAGAGTACCGCATGGCGATCGCCATGGCTAGGCAGGGCGGAATCGGCATCATTCACAAGAATATGTCCATCGAGGCACAGGCGGAGGAAGTCGACAAGGTCAAGAGATCCGAGAACGGCGTTATCACGGATCCTTTTTCCCTTTCCCCCGACCACACGCTGGCGGATGCGGAGGACCTGATGAGAAAGTTCAGGATCTCCGGCGTGCCGATCACGGAAGGCAGAAAGCTGGTGGGCATCATCACCAACCGCGACCTGAAGTTCGAGACCGACTACACGAGAAAGATCAAGGAAGTCATGACCTCCGAAGGTCTTGTCACCGCCCGCGAGGGCATCACGCTGGACGAGGCCAAGAATATCCTTGCCAAATCCAAGAAAGAGAAGCTCCCGATCGTGGACGACAACTACAATCTGGTCGGCCTGATCACCATCAAGGACATTGAGAAGAATATCAAGTACCCCAACGCGGCCAAGGATTCCCAGGGAAGACTCCTGTGCGGCGCCGGCGTCGGCATCACGGCCAACGTGCTGGAGCGCGTGGAGGCGCTTGTAAAGGCAAAGGTGGACGTGATCGTGCTCGATTCCTCTCACGGCCATTCCGAAAACGTTCTGCGCTGCATGCGCATGATCAAGGACAGCTATCCGGATCTGCCCGTCATCGGCGGCAATATCGCCACGGCTGAAGGCGCGCGCGACCTGATCGAAGCGGGCGCGGACGCGGTCAAGGTCGGCATCGGCCCCGGTTCCATCTGCACGACCCGCGTGGTCACCGGCATCGGCGTGCCGCAGATCACCGCCGTCATGGAGGCAGCTTCCGTCGCAAA
Organism: Lachnospiraceae bacterium; assembly: GCA_017405805.1. Lineage (GTDB taxonomy): Bacteria > Bacillota > Clostridia > Lachnospirales > Lachnospiraceae > CAG-791. The sequence continues at coordinate 114,530 of JAFQZU010000008.1, read as the reverse complement.
GCATTATGATATCCCCGTCATCGCGGACGGCGGCATCAAGTACTCCGGCGATATGACCAAAGCCCTGGCGGCAGGCGCGGACGTCTGCATGATGGGTTCCCTTCTTGCGGGCTGCGAGGAGAGCCCCGGCGCGACCGAGCTCTTCCAGGGCAGGAAGTACAAGGTCTACCGCGGCATGGGTTCCATCGCCGCGATGGAGAACGGCAGCAAGGACCGCTATTTCCAGGAGAACGCCAAGAAGCTCGTTCCCGAAGGCGTCGAGGGCCGCGTCGCTTACAAGGGCGACGTCGAGGACACGGTCTTCCAGATGTGCGGCGGCATCCGCAGCGGCATGGGCCTGACCGGCGCGCATACCATTAAGGAGCTGCAGGAGAAGGGCCGTTTCGTCAAAATTACGGCAGCCTCCCTCAAGGAATCCCACCCGCACGACATTCAGATCACCAAAGAAGCACCGAACTATACAATGGAGTGATGACGCAATATGAGCAATGAGACGGATACTGGCGCAGTAAAGGTAAGCCGCCATTTTATTGAGAAAGAGATAGACAAGGACCTGGCGGAAGGCGTATACGACACAGTCCATACGCGTTTTCCTCCCGAGCCCAACGGCTATCTGCACATCGGACACGCCAAGAGCATCATCCTCAATTCCGGGATGGCAAAGGAGTACGGCGGAAAGTTCAATCTGCGCTTCGACGACACCAATCCCACCAAGGAGAAGACGGAGTTCGTGGAATCCATCAAGGAGGACGTGAAGTGGCTCGGGGCGGATTATGAGGACAGACTCTTTTTTGCGTCGGATTATTTTGACAGGATGTACGAGATCGCAGAGGATCAGATCCGCAAGGGCAAAGCGTATGTCTCCGATCTGACGGCCGACCAGATCCGCGAGTACCGCGGCACGCTGACGGAGCCCGGAAAGGACGACCCTTCCATCGGACGGAGCGTAGAGGAGAACCTGGACCTGTTCCGCCGCATGAAGAACGGAGAGTTCGCGGACGGCGAGAAGACGCTGCGCGCCCGCATCGACATGGCAAGCGCCAACATCAATATGCGCGACCCGATCCTCTACAGGGTGGCCCACATGACGCATCACAACACCGGCGACAAGTGGTGCATCTATCCCATGTACGATTACGCTCATCCGATCGAGGACGCCATCGAGGGGATCACACATTCCCTGTGCACGCTGGAATTCGAAGATCACCGCCCGCTGTACGACTGGGTCGTGCGCGAGGCAGGATTTGCGCATCCGCCCAGGCAGATCGAATTCGCGAAGATGTATCTGACCAACGTGGTCACCGGAAAGCGCTATATCAAGAAGCTGGTCGAAGAAGGGATCGTCGACGGCTGGGATGACCCCCGCCTCGTCTCCATCTCCGGACTTCGCCGCAGAGGCTTTACGCCCGAATCCATCCGCCGTTTCGTCGAGCTGAGCGGCATCTCCAAGGCGCAGTCCTCCTCGGATTACGCCATGCTGGAGTACTGCATCCGCGAGGAGCTCAAGCCCGTCTGCAGCCGTATGCTGGCGGTCCTGGATCCGCTCAAGCTCATCATCGACAACTACCCCGAGCGGCAGGTGGAGATGCTGGATGCGGACAACAACCTGGAGAATCCGGATCTGGGCAAGCGCCAGATCCCCTTCGGACGCGAACTGTGGATCGAGCGGGAGGATTTCATGGAGAATCCCGTTCCCAAGTACAAAAGACTGTATCCCGGGAACGAAGTGCGCCTGATGTACGGGTATTTCGTCAAGTGCGTCGGTTTTGACAAGGACGGGGACGGAAACATCACGGCCGTGCACTGCACCTATGATCCCGAGACCAAGAGCGGGAGCGGCTTTACCGGACGCAAGGTCAAGGGCACCATTCACTGGGTATACGCGGGACAGGCAGTGCCCGTGGAAGTGCGGCTGTACGAAAATATCGTGGATGAGGAGAAGGGCGTCTACAATGAGGAGGACGGTTCCCTCAATCTCAACCCGAATTCGCTCAAGGTCTGCAAGGCGTGGGGGGAACCTGCGCTCAGGGACGCGAAGCCTTTCGAGCGGTTCCAGTTTGTGAGAAACGGCTATTTTTGCGTGGACTATAAGGACTCGAAGGTCGGCGCGCCGGTCTTCAACCGGATCGTAGGCCTCAAGAGTTCCTTTAAGCTGCCGGCAGCCAAATAAGTTTATAAAAATGGGAGGGTGCCTGTCACGATGTGTCAGTCACCCTTTTTTGCGCACAAGGGGTTCGTATGCAGGATTTACAGATCACGCTGGACAAGGGCAGCGGCAGGCATTTGTACGAACAGATCTATCGCTTCATCAGGGAGGCCATCCGGGACGGATCCCTGCAGACGGGAGAGCGCCTTCCGTCCACCCGGATCCTGGGCAGGAATCTGGGCGTGTCGCGCAGCACGGCGCAGCTCGCCTATGACCAGCTGCTGGCGGAGGGGTATATCCGGTCCAGAAGAGGGAGCGGATACTATGTCAGCGCTATCGACGCTATGCTGGACGCGGGGCGTGACGACGTTCAGGCGGCAGTTCAGACGCTGCCGCAGACGCCTTCGCACGGCGGATCCGCCGCGGCGCCCGATGCCCGGGAGAAGGAAGTGCGGATCGATTTTTCGCCCCGGCTCATTGAGATGGGGCAGTTTCCTTACGCCACGTGGAAAAGGATCCACAAGGGGATCTTTGTCGGGACCAGGGCCGAGCTCTTTCGGTCCGGCGACGCGGCGGGCGACCCGGCGCTGCGCAGCACGATCGCGCACTATCTTCATCTGTCGCGCGGCGTAAAGTGTACGCCGGACCAGGTGATCGTGGGGGCGGGAAATGACTATCTTATGATGCTCCTGGGGCAGATCCTGGGGAGGCAGGTGCGGATCGGCATGGAATCGCCGACCTACCTGCGTGCGGGCCGCATTTTTGACGCGCTCGGATGGGATGTCCGGAGCGTATGCATGGACCGGGAGGGCATGCGGGCGGATTCTCTCGAGGCGGTCATGGCGGACCGTCCGGATCCGGAGCGCTTCCAGCTGGCCTACGTGATGCCCGCCCATCAGTTTCCCGTGGGAACCCTGATGCCCGTCGCACGCCGCGCCCAGATCCTGCGGTGGGCGGGGGAGGAGAGCAGGCGGTATATCATCGAGGACGATTATGACTCGGAATTCCGCTACCGGGGGAAACCCGTTCCCGCGCTGCAGTCCCAGGACGGGGCGGGAAAAGTGATCTACATGGGGACCTTTTCCAAGTCCATCGCGCCCTCGATCCGTATCAGCTATATGATCCTGCCGGAATCACTTCTGTGTGCCTACCGGGAGCGCTGCTATTTCTACTCGGGCACGGTGTCGCGCATCGACCAGGCCATCCTCCATGAGTTCATGGCGGACGGATATTTCGAGCGCTACCTGAACCGCATGCGGACCCTCTACCGGGGGCGGCACGACGTGCTGGTCCAGGCCCTGCGCGCGCTGGAGCCGCGGTTTAAGATACGCGGTGCAGGCGCGGGACTCCATGTGCTGCTGGAGCTCACCGGAACGGGCAGGCCGTATCGGCCGGATGAGATCGAAGAGACGGAGGAAGCGCTGCGCCTGAAGGCGGAGGAAGCCGGCGTCCGGGTCTACAAGCTCTCCGTATTCAGGCTTCCAAAAGGGGGATTTCCAGCCGGACAGGCGGATGTGCCGGGAATCGTCCTGGGGTACGGCGCCCTGGCGGAGGAGCAAATTCGGGAGGGCGTCGGGATCCTCAGGGAAGCGTGGAAGGATGTCTGAGCGGGGGATAATCTTTTTTCGATTCGGCCTTTTCAATTAATTGGAAATCATGTACTATGTTCTTTGATAGGAAACAGCATGGGAGCCGTGAGCGCTCCGGACAGGAGAGAAAAATGGGTAAATTTGGAAGACTGTTACTGAGCAGCGCAGTGCTCGGAATCACTGCGGCGACGGCCTACTATTACATGGAAGAAAGCGCAAAGGCCAAAAAAGAAGCCGGCGAAGGTGCTGCTGAGCCGGATACGACCGAAATGCTCAAGACCGCCGCAAACAGAACGTACACGACCATCAAGAACGGAACGGCAGAGGCCTACAGCAAGGTCAAGGAAGCCATCGGTCCCCAGGGCGAAGAGGTTCTTGACGTAGTGGAAGAGACCGCCGGAAAAGTGAAGGATGTTTTCACGGATTCCGCAAGCAAGGTCAAAGAGATCCTTGAGGAAGGCGAGGAAGAGATCGCGGAAGATCTCGCCGAGGACGAGGCCATCAAGGAGGCCGTCGCGGAAGATCTCGCCGAGGCCAAGGAAGAGAAAGTAGAAGAGCTCGCCGAAGCCAAGGAGGAGAAGGCGGAAGAAGCCGCTGAAGCCAAAGAGGATTCTGAAAAAGCAGAAGCCTGATCAGGAAAGGAACACGTCAGAGGGAATATTATTTCTCTTCTGTACGTGTTTTCTTATGTCGGGCACATCGTGCCGCGGACTATGTTATATACAAAGGAGGATTTAACAAGAACCATGAATCAACAGATGAAAGTCGGCGAGACCCCCATCTACAGCGTAAAAGGGCTCGGCACCGGAAGGACGCTGGTGCTCGGCCTGCAGCATATGTTCGCCATGTTCGGCGCCACGGTCGTCGTGCCGCTGATCACAGGACTTGATGTCTCTACGACACTGCTTTTTGCGGGGATCGGGACCCTGCTTTTCCACCTGATCACCGGCAAAAAAGTCCCCGCCTTTTTGGGATCTTCCTTCGCCTTTCTGGGCGGATACGCGGCCATCGCGCCGCTGAACGCGGACGGCAGTTCCAGTGCGCTTCTGCCGTATGCGTGTTTTGGCGTGGCCTGCGCAGGTCTTCTGTACCTGGTGCTCGCAGCGCTGTTTAAAGCGTTTGGCGCGCGCAAAGTCATGCGCTATTTCCCGCCGGTCGTGACCGGACCGATCATCATCGCGATCGGGCTGAACCTGGCGCCCTCTGCACTGAATAACATCATGGTGCCCGCGACCAACGAGGCCGGCGAACCGATCCTGAGCGCCGCCGGAAAGCCGGTCCTGCAGGGAACCTGGTGGCTCGCCATCGTGGCCATCCTGATCGTCGTCATCTGCAATATCTGGGGCAGGGGCATGATCAAGATCATCCCGATCCTTCTGGGCGTCATCGGCTCCTATCTGTGCGCCGCCATTGCGGGCCTGATCGACTTTACGCCCGTCGCGCAGGCGAAACTGATCGGGATCCCGATCCATTACGAGAAGACCGTATTTTCCATTTTTACGGGCGGAAATCTTGACAGTTCCCTCCTCGTCAGCAGTGTGATCACCATCGTGCCGATCGCCCTGGCGACCATGATGGAGCATATCGGCGATATCTCCGCCATCTCCTCCACCGTGGGCGTGAATTACATCAAGAGTCCCGGCCTGCACAGGACGCTGACGGGAGACGGACTTGCGACCACGATCGCATCCCTGTTCGGCGCGCCCGCCAACACGACATACGGCGAGAACACTGGCGTCCTGACGCTCACCAAGGTGTATGATCCGCTGGTCATCCGCATCGCGGCCTACTTCGCGATCATCCTTTCCTTCTGCCCCAAGTTCGCGGCAGTCATCGAAGTAATGCCCTCCGCGACCATCGGCGGTATTTCCCTCGTGCTCTACGGCATGATCTCCGCCGTCGGCGTGCGGAACCTGATCGAGACCCACGTGGACTTCTCCAAGAGCCGGAACGTACTGATCGCAGCCATGATCCTGGTGCTGTCCATCGGTATCAGCTACTCCAATGTCGGCGCCATCAATATTTCCATCGGAAGCGCCAGCATCAGTCTCTCCGGACTGGCAGTGGGATCGCTTGTGGGGATTATCCTCAATGCGGTGCTGCCCGGGAAGGATTACAACTTTATCGATGATGAGCCGAATGCGACGGGTGTGGATTTTGAGATCATCCATGGGGATTCGGTGATTGAAGAGTTGGAGAAGGAAAGTAAGTAAGAGCTGTGTGTGATGATAGCAGCCATATATATGCGCCTTGGACCGTGACCACTAAAGTCCTGTGGCGCATATATATGGCTGCTTTTTCTATACGCACACACCGTGACCACGAAAGTCCTGCGGCGCATATATATGGCTGCTTTTTAGTGCATACGCAGCATGACCATTAAAGTCCGGCGGCGCTGTTTGTAGTATAATAGAGGGAGTGAAATTGCGGCAGGTTTGCAGAAGATACGGAGAGCAGCATGGCATACAGGTTCTGTCTGGGCGCATCGGGCGCCGGTAAAAGTACATATCTTCACAGGTTTCTTCTCGAGGGGGCGGCGGAGTCCATGCGGGATCTGGATTCAGCACGGCCGGGCTTCTTTCTGATCGTGCCGGAGCAGTACTCCATGCAGACGCAGATGGACCTTGTCCGTGAAAGCGCAAATAAGGGCATCATGAACGTGGACGTGCTGAGCTTCGGAAGACTGTCCCACAGGGTCTTTGCAGAAGCCGGGGAGGATCGGCGCGCCGTGCTCAACGACGTGGGAAAGGGCCTGGTGCTGCGCCGCATCGCAGGGCGCTGTGAGAAGGACCTGCAGATCCTTGGGGGCAGTATCCACAGGCATGGCATGATCTCCGAGGTCAAATCCGTCGTGTCCGAGTTCATGCAATACGGGATCGGCGTGGAGCAGGTCGAGGCGATGCGCACGGAGGCGCAGCGCGCGGGAAAGGGCGCTCTGGCGGCGCGGCTGCACGACATCGGGCTTTTGATGGAGGCCTTCATCAAGGAGGAGGAAAAACAGTTCATCACGTCCGAACAGCGGCTGGGACTTCTGTCGGAGACGATTCCCCATTCCGCCTTTTTAAAGGACAGCGTTATCGTACTGGACGGTTTCACGGGCTTTACGCCTGTTCAGCTGAAGGTCCTCGCCGCCCTGATCAGGACGGCGCGGGATGTGGTGATCAGCCTGGACTTCGGGACGGACGGCGGCCCTTCTCCCTCGTGGGTGGAGGATCGCGGAAACGCCGGCCGCGAGCAGGCGCTGTTCTATCTGACCAGAAAGACCATCCGCGACCTGCATGCCATCGCCGTAAAGGAAGGCCTGCAGCGGGGGAAAGATCTCTACATCGGCGCCGGGGGAGCTCCCGCAGACAGCTATGCCGCAGGTGCGCCGGCGGTCCGATACGCCGGGAACGCGCCGCTGGCCCATCTGGAAAAGCATTTGTTCCGGTATCCGCTCGTGCCCTATAACGGGTCGGGAAAGGAATCTGTCTCCATACGGGCTGCGGCGGACCCGGCCGGCGAGGTGCGGCAGATCTGCATCGCCATCCGGAGACTTGTGACGGAGAAGGGATACCGGTATAAGGATATCGCGGTCGTGACCGGGGATCTGCAGACCTACGGCGAGCTTCTGGAGCGTCAGGGCAGCCGCTTCGGGATCCCGGTCTATCTCGACAGGACCAGCACGATCGGCCTCAATCCGCTCACGGAGGCAATACGGAGCGCCCTTGATATCCCCTCGTCGGGGTATTCCTACGAGGCGTTTTTCCGCTACCTTCGCAGCGGCATGAGCGAAATCACGCAGGAGGAGGCAGACGTCCTGGAAAACTTCTGCATCGAACACGGGATCAGGGGGAAAAAGAAGTGGCTGATGCCTTTTGACGATGTGTGCGAGCCTCTGCGGAAACGGCTTCTGGAGGAGCTCGCCCCGCTTCTGGGAACCGAGGAGGCGCTGGGAAAACGCGCAGCCGTGAAGACGGCCGCGGAGCGGACGGCGGCGCTTTACCGCTTCATGGCGGGCTGCCGCATGGAGGAGAAGACAAAGAAACTGGCAGACGCCTTTCGGGAGGAGGGCGACGCCGTCCGGGAGAAGCAGTACAGTCAGCTTTACCGGGCCGTGATCGAGCTCCTCGAGCAGATCTGGCTGCTGCTTTCCGACGAGAAAATATCGGCGGAGGACTACAGGGATATCCTGGACGCGGGCCTCAATGAGATCCGTCTCGGGACGCTGCCCGCGCAGGCGGACCGGCTCCTTGTGGGAGACATCGAGAGAACGAGGCTCCCGGAGGTGAAAGTGCTCTTTTTTGCCGGCGTGTGCGACGGGAGCATTCCCAGGAGCGTCTCGTCGGGCGGCCTCCTGTCGGATCTGGACAGGGAATTTCTGGCAGGGGCAGGCGTGGAGCTGTCGCCGGCGCCCCGCGAGCAGATGTATCTGCAGCGGCTCTATCTCTACATCAATATGACAAAACCCACGGACAGGCTGATCCTGAGCTATGCGGACAAATCCGCCGACGGAAAGAGCCTTCGCCCGTCTTATCTGATCCACATGGTCAGCGGGATGTTCCCGGGGCTGGAGGTGGAATACCCGGATCTGCGGCCCGTCTCGGAGCAGCTGACGGGATCCCGCGACGCGCAGGCCTGGCTGGCCGGGCAGCTGCGCGAACTGGCGGACGGGTACTATAAGGCCGGCTCAAAAGAGGAAGAGCAGGTCCGCACGGTCTACGGGTTCCTGATGCGGCGCGGGGAGGATACGGCCGCCTTGCGAAGACTCAAGAACGCAGCTTTTCTTCGCTACGATCCTGCCCGGATCGGGCCGGAGACCGCACAGGGGCTTTACGGGAGATCAATCGCGGGCAGCATCTCGAGAATGGAGATGGCGGCGCAGTGCCGGCTGCGCCATTTCCTGCGGTACGGTCTGCGTCTTGCGGAGCGGAAGACTTTTGATTTTGAGGCTGTGGACGCCGGTACCATCCTCCATAAGAGTGTGGAGATCTTCGGAAACAGGCTCGCCGAAAGAGGCACTTCCTGGCGCGGTTTCAGTCCCGAAGAGGGGCGCGCGCTGGCGGAAGAAGTACTGCGGGAGACGGCTGTTGCCTATCACGACCTGATCCTGTACGATACGGCCAGAAGCGCTTACCGGCTGAGACGCCTGCAGAGGATCCTCGAGCGGACGGTGGAGACGCTCCAGTACCAGCTGCGGAAGGGGAGCTTTGAGCCGGCCGGGGAGGAGATCTCTTTTGGCGGGCAGGGTGGCCTTGTCTTCCCGCTGTCTGGCGGGCGCCGCCTGCAGCTGATCGGCCGCATCGACCGGATGGATCTGGCGAGAAAAGACGACACGCTTTACGTGAAGATCCTGGACTATAAATCGGGCATGCACCAGCTGGAGCCGGAACGGATCGAAATCGGGCTGCAGCTGCAGCTGATCCTTTACATGAACGCCGCCCTGAAGGTGCTCAGGACGCAGAATCCGGAGCTGAAGGTCGTCCCGGCGGCCATGCTCTACTACAGGATGACGGATCCCGTGCAGCGGGATGTCATATCCGCGGACCGCATGATCGAAGGCATGCGGACGGGAGAGGCTGAGGAAGATATAGAGAAGAAGATACGGAGAGCTCTGCGGCCCACAGGCCTTGTCAGCAGCGACAGGGAGGCACTGGATCTTCTGGACGGGGGACTTACGGGCACTTCGGACGTCATTCCGGCCGGTTTTACCCGGAGCGGGGATTTTACCGCCGCTTCCAGGATCTATACGTCCGGGGAGTTTCAGGACATGTCGGAGAAGGTGCGGGGGGTGCTCTGCTTGCTGGCGGAGGAGATCCTTGCGGGCAGCGCGGAGGCCAATCCCGTGCGCGATTCCAAAGAGGGAACGGCCTGCGGCTACTGCCCCTACAAGGACGTTTGCGGTTTTGACGTGCGGATCCCCGGATACGGGTTCCGGGACATCTGACGCGGAGGGATACAGATCATGGCAATACAGTTTACACCGCAGCAGGAAAAAGTACTCTGCGCCAGAAAACATAACATACTGGTCTCGGCGGCCGCGGGCAGCGGCAAAACAGCCGTCCTCGTGGAGCGGATCATCCGCATGATCACGGAGGGGGAGCACCCGTCGGATATCGACCGCCTGCTGGTCGTGACCTTTACCAGGGCCGCGGCGGCCCAGATGCGGGAGCGCATCGCGGCGGCCATCGCCCTGCGCCTGCAGGAGGATCCCGGGAACGAGCACCTGCAGAAGCAGGAGACGCTGATGCATGGCGCCCAGATCACGACCATGGACAGCTTTTTTACTGTGCTCGTCCGCAACCAGTTCAGCGAGATCGGGCTGGATCCCGCTTTCAGGCAGATGGACGAGGACGAGGCGAAGCTCCTTAAGGCAGACGTTATGGACGCCTATATGGAGCAGCTTCACGAGGAGGGGGACCCCGATTTTCACGACTGTCTGGAGTTTTTCTGCCAGGGAGGCGGCGACGAGCGGCTGGCCGGGCTGATCGACCGGCTGTACGAGCGGTCCACGAGTCATCCCGATCCGCAGCAGTGGCTTCGCGAGAGGGAAACGGATTATGAGATCGGGAGTGAAGAGGCGCTTTTGCAGACGCTGTGGCTCCAGTCCTTCCTCTGCGCCTACTATGAGAGGGCCCTGGAACTGACGCAGCTCTTCGACAGGGCGGTCGAAGCATGTCTCGAGCCGGGCGGCCCCTTCCCTTACGAGGCGGTCCTGCGCGCGGACAAAGAGGCGTATCAAAAGGCGCTTGGCGATACCGGCGCGGCTCCCGTGCCCGGCCATATGACGGCGCAGGAAACCGGCGCGCTCTGGACGGCGCTCCGGGAACTTGCCGGGGTGAAGTTCGGAAAGCTTCCTCCCATCCGCAATGCGGCCGCTCAGGGGATCGACAAAGGCCTGCAGGAGCTCGTCAAAAAACGCCGCGAGACCATCAAGGAATCCATCGCTTCCCTGGCAAAGGAGCTGGTCGGGACCGATGCGGATACGGAGCTGGAGATCATGCGGGAGGTCAGTCCGCGCATGAAGAAGCTGGCGCAGCTGGCAGCGGGATACGGCGAGGCCTATGCGCGCGCCAAAAGAGAAAAAAACGTCATCGATTTCAGCGATCTCGAGCACTTCGCCCTGCAGATCCTGGCGGAGAAGGCGGAGGACGGCACTTATGTCCCGCGCCGGGCAGCCCTGGCATATAAGGAGCATTATGACGAGATCCTGATCGACGAGTACCAGGACAGCAGCGACGTGCAGGAGGTGCTGCTGCGGATCATATCCACCGAGGACGAGGGAAGATACAACCGCTTCATGGTGGGAGACGTCAAGCAGAGCATCTATAAGTTCCGGCAGGCGCGGCCCGAGATCTTTATGGAGAAGTACGGTCTGTACCGGGAGGACGACCCGCTCACGGAGCGGATCGACCTGGACAGCAACTTCCGGAGCCGGGCACAGGTGCTGGATTCGGTGAACGCTGTTTTTGCGAGGATCATGCGCCGGGAGATCGGCGGCGTGCAGTACGACGGGGCGGCGGCGCTCAAGACCGGGGCCGTGTATCCGGAGGCGGCGGATCAAAATGCCTATCGCACGGAAATCCTGATCACGGACACGGCGGATACTCCGCAGGAAGAGACGGAAGTGGAGGAGAGCGCAAGCGCTTCGATGCCCGTTTTGAGCAGGGCCGGAAAAGAGGCGCTCATGACAGCCGCACGGATCCGGGAACTGGTGGGGACCCTTCCCGTCACGGAGGACGGCGTGCAGCGCCCGTGCCGTTTCGGGGACATCGTGATCCTGATGCGCAGTCCCAAGGGCTGGGACGAGATCTTCCGGGAGGTGCTGGAGCAGTGCGGGATCCCGGTTTACGTGGAATCGAGGGCCGGCTATTACGCCGCGCAGGAGATTCGCACGGTCCTGCAGCTCTTACAGGTGCTGGACAATCCCAGGCAGGACATCCCCCTGTACGGCGTCATGCACAGTTATTTCGGCGGTTTCACGGAGGAGGAAGCCGCGCGGATCCGGGTCGGGACGCCGGAGGGGATGTTTTACGACGCCCTCGTGCGCGCGGCGCGGGAACCCGGGGAGGGCGGCAGTCTCTCTTCGGACGGGGGAGCGGTTTCCGCGGCCGACAGGCTGCTGCGCGAAAAAGCGGCGGGATTTCTGGATTTTCTGGACACCTGGCGCCGGAGGAAGAAATGGCTGAGCATCCACGCGCTCGTGGAGGCGCTTCTGGAGGAGACCGGCTACGAGGATCACTGCAGGGCGCTTCCCGGAGGCGAGCAGCGGGGCGCCAATCTCCATATGCTCAAAGCACAGGCGGTCAAGTTCGATTCCACGGCGGTCTCGGGCCTGTTTTCCTTCGTGCGCTATATTGAACAGACCAAGCGGCGCGAGATGGACTACGGCGAGGCGAACATCCTGGGGGAGGGCGCGGACGTCGTGCGGATCATGAGCATTCACAAGAGCAAAGGCCTGGAATTCCCGGTCTGCTTTGTGTGCGGTCTCTCCAAGCGCTACAGCTTTCTGTCCCACGACAGTTCGGGATCCTTTATCCTGGACAATGACTGGGGCGCAGGGACGGATCTGTTCGTTCCTTCCCTGCACGCGCGCACCTCTACGCTCCGCGCAAGGGCCATCGCCGACAAAATACGGCGCGACTCCCTGGGCGAAGAACTGCGCGTCCTCTACGTCGCCATGACCCGCGCCAAGGAAAAGCTGATCCTGACCGGCAGCGGGAAGGATCCCGAACAGTATCTGGAGGATCTGCAGAGCCGTCTGCCCGCTTCTGTTCTGAAACAGGTGCGGGAGGGCCTTGTACGCATTCCTTTCACCGGAGAGGAGGACAAGTATACCGCAGCTGCGATCGGTAAAACTTCGACCTTTATGGAACTGCTCTGCATGGCCGTTCTGGGGGCGCAGGAAGTGCAGCCGGGAGAGGAGGACCTCTTTGCCTTCCGCTTCTATAAAGAAAGTGATCTGCAAAAAGCTGCGGGCACGCAGGAGGAGATGGACGATCTCGCAGCGTTCCGGCAGAAGCTGGAAACTCTGGAGCCGGGCGCAGAGCCGGGCTTTGCCGGGGCGGCGGACACGCTGCCGGATCCCGCACTGGCCGCGGCGCTGGAAGAGCGCTTCTCACGCCGGTACGCCGGTGAGAGACTGGACGGCCTGTACACGATGACCTCTGTCTCGGAGCTCAAGATGGCGGCGATCCGGGAGGAGTCCCCGGGAGAAACGCCTGCAGAGGAGGCGCATGCACTGTTTCCGCCCGAGGAGATCAGTCCGGTGATCCCGTTTTTTGCCGGGGAAGGATCGGAGACTGCGGAGGAGAAAGACGAGCAGACTGCACCGCGAAGGCTCCGCGGGACAGATTACGGCACGGCCGTGCATCGCCTGTTGGAACTGTTCCCCTACGAACGCTTCGCGGATCCGAAAGGGTGCACAAAAGAAGAATTGGACATGTGGAGACGGGAGCTGGCCGAGCAGGGAAGGATCCCGCAGCTTTACGCCGAGGAAATACCGGCCGGCGTGCTGCTGCAGTTCCTGCGCTCGCCCCTTGCGGCCCGCATGGCTGCGGCGCATGCCCGGAGGAAACTGTTCCGCGAACAGCCCTTCGTGCTGGGCGTTCCGGCGAGCCGGCTCGGGAGCGGGTATCCGGAGGAGGAGACGGTCCTGGTCCAGGGTATTATGGACGCTTTCTTCGAGGAGGAGGGCGGGCTCGTCCTCGTGGACTACAAGACGGACCGGGTCAGCTCCGCGGAAGAGCTCGCGGGCCGGTACAAGGTCCAGATGGATTATTACGCTGAGGCGCTGGAGCGGATCACGGGGAGAAAGGTGAGACAGAAGATCCTGTTTTCTTTTGGACTGAAACAGGAGATAGAGATTTTGTGAAGGATTGTACAGGTTCCTTCCGGGGGCTTTCGCGCGAGGGCGCGGGGGCCTTTTTTCTTTATATGCGGCCTTTCAGGACCTGCAGGCGGCCTCGCAGACTGTCTCTGCAGACTGGAAGCGGATACTTTTCCATGTATTCTATTTTTCATCCGCTGGCAGAGAGGGCGGGATAAGTTTTTTTGTTTTCTAAGTTTTCATTAAGGTTCGCCGCCTACAATGCAGATATAGCAAATGAAACAAAGGCGTCCGGAAAGAAAAAGGCGCCGGAAAGGAGGCTTTCATGGGAAACAGCTATCAGGACAGTTTTGCGAGAGTGGAGTGTAAATTCCTTCTCAGCCCGGAGCAGTATGAAGGCCTGATGCCGAAGATCCTGGAGATGGCGGCCGTGGACGAATACGGCAGGACAAAGATCCTCAATACCTATTATGACACGCCCGACTACAGGCTGATCCGCACATCGCTCGAAAAGCCTGTATATAAAGAAAAGCTCCGGCTCCGAAGTTACGGGGTGCCGGAGGGCGATACACGGGTCTTCATGGAGATCAAGAAAAAATATGACGGGATCGTCTATAAACGAAGAGTGAGCCTGTCCTGTGCGGAAGCGGAAAAATGCATGCGGGAGGGCAGACCGCTCCCGCGGACCGACCACCCGCAGATCGACAGGGAGATCGCATACTTTCGAGAGTATTATGAGGGCCTGCGGCCTGCGATGGCTGTCAGCTACGACAGAGTCGCCCTGGCCGGAACGAAGGACCCGCACCTGCGGATCACGCTGGATGAGAACATCTGCTGGAGGACCTGGAACCTGCGGCTCTCGGGAGGAGGCGAAGGAAAGCCGCTCCTTTCAGAAGGGCAGCGGCTGATGGAACTCAAATTCGAGCGGGCAGTGCCCCTGGAGCTTGCCAGACGCATGAGCGAACTCGGCATAAGGAAGACGAATTTTTCCAAATACGGAATGGGATATAAGCAGTACATCACAGGAAAGGAGAACGAATCATGTCAAATATTCTTTTTGCATCCATCTTATCAAACGGCAGCATCACGGGCGAAGGCTTCCTTCTCTGCACGGTCTGTTCCGTGCTGATCGGACTTTTCATAGCATTTCTGTATCACCGCACGACGACCGCATCCAAGAGTTATCTGATGACCCTGGCGCTGACGCCGGCCATCGTGGAACTGATCATCATGCTGGTCAACGGAAATCTCGGCGCGGGACTCGCCGTGGCAGGGGCCTTCTCCCTGGTCCGCTTCCGCAGCGCACCGGGAACCGGTCAGGAGATCACCGGAATCTTTCTCGCGATGGCGGCAGGCCTGTGCACGGGCATGGGGTATCTCGGACTGGGCGTCCTGTTTACCGTCGGTATGTCGGTCGTGCTTCTCGCGCTGCAGCACAGCGGTCTGGGCGAGCGTCCCGCCGAGGAGAGGATCCTTCGCGTGAGCGTTCCGGAAAACCTGGATTATGAGAATATTTTTGACGACCTCATGAAGACGTACGCCACGGAGGCGGAGCTTCTGGAAGTCAGGACGGCGGAGATGGGCACACTCTACAAGCTGACTTACAAGGTCAGACTTAAGAAGAGCACGCCGCTCAAGGATTTCCTGGATGAGATCCGCATCCGCAACGGAAATCTGGACGTGGTATGCGGAAGACCCGCAGCACTGCCCGGAGAACTTTAAAGATGTAATATAAAGAGATCCATGTATACCCCCTTGGGCCGTATCCACTTAAAACCCGGCGGGGGTATACATGGATCTTATAACGTAAAACCCGGCGAAAGTATAGATGGATCTTATCATTTGAAACCCGGCGGGAGTATACATGGATCTTATTTATAGCCGGTACTGCTTTACAAAGCGGTGCCGGCCTTTTATGGATTCGTAGACTCGCACTTCGCAGTTGCGGATCTTGGGATACCAGCGATAGCCCCTGGGACGGTCCTCGAGATACCCGCACAGAAAACGCATGATGCCGCCGTGGCAGGCGATCAGGACATTTTCATATTCGCCCTCGCGCTGCTCGAGGTCCCGCAGGAATGCGTGGGCGCGCTGCCGCATGGAGGGGATGTTCTCCACGGTGGGCGGCGCGGGAAAGACGGAGGGGATGCCCCAGTAAAGCATCATGGAAGGGCCAAGCAGGTAATACCGGCGCAGTTCGTAGCGGCCGAAATCAGCCTCGATCAGCCGCTCGTCAATCGTAATATCCTCCAAGGAAACACCGCCGATGATCGAGCCGGTCACGGCCGCCCGTATCAGAGGACTTGCATAAACCGCATCAAAATTCAGCCCCGGCTCATTTTGCAGCAGCACCTCCCGCATGGCCCGGGCCTGGGCCAGTCCCGTTTCATTTAAAGGCTCGTCGGTGCGTCCCTGCATCAGGTGCGCACGGTTGAGGCTCGTCTGTCCGTGTCTGGTGATCCATATCTTCATATCTGTCTCCGATCCGGCACCCGCAAAGGTGCTTTTTTTATTATAGCACCAGGGAAAAATAAGTGGAATATTGCATAAAAATGCAGCGATATGCACAAAATGAATCAAACGGTTTATTAAACGAAATATAGTGAATTTATAAATGCAAAAATAGTAATACAGCACATTTAATGGCCTTTCGGAATCAAATAGTTGTATATATTGACCAAAAGGTATACAATAATAACCACAATTCTGGAAGGAGTGTCAGTAAATTCTTATGAACCCCAAAACACTAAAGTACATACTGAAACGCATCATTCTGGCAATTTTCACAATCTGGGTCGTGATCACGCTGACCTTTTTCATCATGCACGCTGTCCCCGGAGGACCGTTCACGAGTGAAAAAGCAGTTACGCCCGCCGTACAGCAGGCGATGGAAGCCAAGTACGGCCTGGACAAGCCGCTGTCCCAGCAGTATTTCACGTATCTGACGGACGTACTCCGGCTGCGCTTCGGCCCTTCCCTGAAAAAGAGAGGCAGAATGGTCATCGATATCATGGGCGACGGTCTTAAGACTTCCGTGAAGCTGGGCCTGATCGCAGCGGCGCTGGCCACCATCAGCGGCGTCGTCCTGGGCTCCGTGGCAGCCCTGCGCAGGAACACCGTTCTGGACAGGATTATCATGGTCATCACGACGGCCTTCGTCTCGATGCCGTCCTTTATCATGGGATCGCTCCTCCTGGTGGCCTTTACCATCAAAATACCTATATTCCCGGCCAACGGCACGACCAGAGCGGGTCTTGTCCTGCCGGTCATCACGCTGATGCTGTATCCCATGGCATATATCACGCGTATGACCAGGTCATCCATGCTGGACGTGCTGGGGCAGGACTATATCCGGACAGCTAAAGCCAAGGGCGTATCCCGCATGAAGATCATCTTCGGGCACGCGCTCAAAAACGCCCTCATTCCGGTCATCACCTATCTGGGACCGCAGATCGCCTACATCACGACGGGCTCCCTTGTCGTGGAGAAGATTTTTGCCGTTCCCGGAATCGGCGGCGCTTTCGTCAACAGTATTACGGACCGTGATTATCCTCTGATCATGGGGACCACGATCGTGCTGGCGACGTTCATTGTCGTCATGAACCTGGTCAGCGACATTCTGTATAAGGTCGTGGATCCCAGGATCAATCTGGAGTGACGAAAAGGAGACTGGATATGAGTGCAAAGAATACAGGCATCAATTTAAAAAATCTCAGTATGCACGTGAATATGGACGACTTTATTCCGGCTACCGAGAAGGAAAAGGAATATATGGTGCAGATGCGCCCCTCGACGACCGCGTTCAAGGACGGCATCCGGCGCCTGAAGAAAAACAAAGTGGCGATGGTGAGCTTTTTCATCATCATTATCATCACCCTGGCGGCCATCTTCGTGCCCATGCTGTGGCCTTACAAATACGAGACCATGCTGGGCAACCAGCCCGGACGGCCCGTGGACGCCTCCTTCAACAACCTCGCGCCTTTCGAATATTCCACCACGGAGCAGAAGCTCATGGAGGAGGGGCAGAAGATCTTCCCGCACGTGTTCGGGACGGACTCCGCGGGACGTGACTACTTCATCCGCGTGGTGTACGGGACAAGGATCTCTCTGGCGGTCGGATTTTTTGCGTCGATCATCGTCCTGATCATAGGACTTCTGGTCGGCTCCGTATCCGGGTACGCGGGCGGCAAGGTCGATATGGTGATCATGCGTTTTGTCGATATCATTTACTCGCTTCCCGATATGCTGATGGTCATTCTGCTGGCGGCAGTGCTCAAGCAGGCGATCGGCAATACCCTGGAGGGGACCCCGCTGGCCAAGATCGGGTCCAATATCATTTCGCTCTTTATTATTTTCGCGCTGCTGTACTGGGTGTCCATGGCCCGTCTGGTCAGAGGACAGATCCTCTCGCTCCGTGAGCAGGAGTACATCCTGGCGGCGCAGGCGGCCGGCGCGAAGGGGAGCTGGGTCATCCGCAAGCACCTGATCCCCAACTGCATCTCCGTCATCGTCATTTCGACGGCGCTGCAGATCCCGAGCGCTATTTTTACAGAGAGCTACCTGTCCTTCCTCGGACTGGGCGTCAACGCGCCCATGCCGTCTCTGGGCTCTCTTGCATCCGACGCTCTGAACGGCATCAACTCGTATCCGTACAGGCTGGTCATTCCGGCAATCGTGATCTCGCTCATCGTGCTCTCCCTGAACCTCTTCGGCGACGGCCTGCGCGACGCGTTCGATCCCAAGCTGAACAACTGAGGAAGGAAGGTATCACTGGTTATGGCACTACTTGAAGTAAAAGATTTACATACTTCCTTCTTTACGGACGCAGGAGAGGTCCGTGCCGTCAACGGCGTGTCCTTTAACCTGGAAAGAGGGAAGGTCCTGGGCATCGTGGGAGAGTCGGGCTCCGGCAAGTCCGTGACCGCCTATTCGATCATGCAGATCCTGGCGGGCACCGGAAAGATCGTATCCGGCTCCATCAAACTGGACGGGCAGGAGCTCGTGGGCGCGGGCGAAAAGGTCATGAAGGACGTCCGCGGCAACAAGATCTCGATCATCTTCCAGGACCCCATGACGAGCCTCAATCCCACCTACACCATCGGCAGGCAGCTGATGGAGGCGATCCTCCTTCACACGGACCGCAACAAGCAGCAGGCCTGGGACAGGGCCGTCGAGATGCTGCGCCTGGTCAACGTAAACGAGCCCGAAAAGCGCATGAAGCAGTATCCCTACGAGTTCTCGGGCGGCATGCGGCAGAGGGTCATGATCGCCATGGCGCTGGCCTGCGAGCCGGATATCCTGATCGCGGACGAGCCTACCACGGCCCTGGACGTGACCATTCAGGCGGGCATTCTGGAGCTGATGAAAGACATCCAGTCCAAGATCGGTATGGCAATCATCATGATCACGCATGACCTGGGCGTCGTGGCGCAGCTGTGCGACGAGATCATCGTCATGTACGCCGGCTCCATCTGCGAGCAGGGCACGGCCGACGAGATCTTCTACAATCCCTGTCACGAGTACACGAAGGGTCTACTCCGCTCCATCCCCACGGTAGAGGGGAGCGGCGAGAAGCTGGAGCCCATCAGCGGAACGCCCATCGACCTTCTGAATATGCCCAAAGGCTGCCCCTTCGCGCCCCGGTGCGACGCGGCAATGAAGATCTGTCTGAGAGAGCGCTGCGAGCGCATGGAGATCAATGAGGATCACGCGGCAGCGTGCTGGATGAATGTCAGGAAGGCGGTGAAGGGCGAATGAGTACCAACAATCACAGTGAGCAGCCCATCATCGAGGTGAGGCACTTAAAACAGTATTTCAACATCAGCACGGGATTTTTCCAGTCCAGGCCGCTCAAAGCGGTGGACGACATCTCCTTCTCCATCAGGGAAGGGGAGACGCTGGGGCTCGTAGGCGAATCCGGCTGCGGCAAAACGACCGCCGGCCGCACGATCCTGCACCTGTACAAGCCCACGGACGGCGAAGTCATCTACCGCGGGAAGCCCATCAAGACGGCTAAGGATATCGAGCAGTTCCGGACCAAGGCCACCATGGTCTTCCAGGACCCTTACAGCTCGCTGGATCCCCGCATGACGGTGGCGGACATCATCGGCGAACCGCTGGACGTCCATCACATGTATAAGACAAAAGAGGAGAGAAGAGAGAAGATCCTGGAGCTCATGTCCCACGTCGGACTCAACTCCGAGCACGCGGCCCGCTACGCCCACGAGTTCTCGGGCGGCCAGCGGCAGCGCGTGGGCATCGCGCGGTCCCTGGCGGTCAATCCCGATTTTATCGTCTGCGACGAGCCTGTCAGCGCGCTGGACGTCTCGATCCAGGCACAGGTCATCAACATGTTTGACGAGCTGCAGGACCGGCTGGGACTGACCTACCTCTTCATCGCGCATGACCTCCTGGTCGTGAGACATATCTCCGACCGCATTGCGGTCATGTACCTCGGCAGGATGGTGGAGCTGGCGGACGCCAACGAGATCTATGACAGACCGCTCCATCCCTACACGAAAGCGCTGATCTCGGCGGTTCCCGTTCCGGACCCCAAGACGGCAAGGGAAAACAAGCGCATCGCGCTCTCGGGAGAGATCCCCAGTCCTTTGAACGCGCCGGCCGGCTGTCCTTTCCACACCCGCTGCCCCTACGCGCAGCCCAAGTGCAAAGAGAGCATGCCGCCCTTCGAGGAAGTGGAGAAGGGGCGTTACGTCGCCTGTCACAGAACGGCGGAGATCAACTGATCCCCCTTATGGTCATCGCGCTGTCCTCCTCCTGTGTTCAGGCGGCAGGAGCGGGCAGTCTTTGATAAAACAGCGGCTCAGGGAGGGCCGCACAGCATCTTTTATAAGAAATCTGAAAGGAGATGTTTAAGATGAAACTGAAAAAGTTATTAGCTGTCGTACTTGCCGGTACGATGGTACTGAGCCTTGCCGCATGCGGCGACTCCGCGGCGAATACCTCTTCCGGCAGCGCAAGTACCGATGCTGCAGCAGAAGAGACCGCTGAGGGCGACGCAGCTGCGGAAGATACCGCAGCAGCGGACGTAGAAGTGCCTGAAGGCCTCAACGTCTGTATCGCATCCGAGCCTGCTACGCTCGACCCCGCACTGAACAGCTCCGTCGACGGCGCTACCATGTGCATCCACCTCTTCGCCGGTCTGTCCAAGTGGGCACAGAACGCGAACGGCGACCTCGAGATCGTTCCCGAGTGCGCTGAGGAGCTGACCGAGCCCGTGGTAAACGAGGACGGCACAGTTACTTATACCTATACGCTGAAGGACGGCCTCAAGTGGTCCGACGGCAAAGACCTTACGGCCCAGGATTTCGTTTACTCCTGGAACCGCGCCGCAGGTCCCGCGCTGGCTGCTGACTACAACAACATGTTCGAGGTCATCAAGGGCTACGACGAGATGTGGGAGTCCACTCCTACAGGCGAGAAGGACGCGGACGGAAACGACGTGCTCGAGTTCGTCAATCCTGATGCAAAGCTTGCTGTCACGGCTGTGGATGACAAGACCATCGAAGTCGTCCTCAAGAACGAGATCCCTTACTGGAACGAGCTGCTGGCATTCCCGGCATTCCTTCCCGTGAGAGAGGATGTCGTCGCCAACGAGACATGGGCGACCGATCCCTCCACTTACGTCTGCAACGGACCTTACACCATCACCGACTGGAAGCACAGCAGCGTGATCACTCTGTCCAAGAACGCCAATTACTATGACGCGGACGCCATCACGATGCCCGTCATCAACTTCTTCCTGTCCGATGATTCCAACAACATGCTGACCAACTTCAAGAACGGCGACTGGACCATGATCGACGATGTTCCCACAAACGAGATCGCCAGCCTCAAGAACGATTATCCGGATGCCTTCAAGGTTACCGGCCAGCTGGGCACCTACTATGTGTGCTGGAACATCAACGAGCAGATCCTTCCCGAAGGCAGCACGCTGGAAGGCGTTGAGGCCGAGAGAGCAAAGGACGAGATCCGCAACGCGATCGCGCTCCTGTTCGACCGCAACTACATCTGCAACGACGTCGCGCAGGGCGGCCAGGTCCCCGCTTCCTCCTTCGTGGCCATGGGCCTGACGGATGCGGACGGCAAGGAGTTCTATCAGAACGCCGGCCACAACGACGGTTTTGTCGGATATTACGATGTATCCGCTGACGCACTGACCCCCAACTACGAGGCGGCTATGGAGACCCTGAAGAAGTACTACACCTTCGACGAGGCTTCCCAGAAGTTCACCGACTTCCCTTCCCTGACCTACCTCTACAATACTTCCGAAGGCCACAAGGCCATCGGCGAGTACCTGCAGAGCGCTCTGGCAGGCATCGGCATCAACATGCAGCTGGAGAACCAGGAGTGGAACACCTTCCTTGACACCCGTAAGGCAGGCAACTACTCCATCGCGAGAAACGGCTGGCTGGGCGACTACAACGATCCCATCTCCTTCCTGGATATGTGGACGACCTACTCCGGCAACAACGACGTACAGTTCGGCAAGGGCGAGAACGAGAACGTCCAGGCTTACAGCCTTGACCTGACCGATCTGGGCTATGATACCAAGGTCGAGAACGGCACATGGAAAGAGACCTATGACGTTCTGATCAACGATATCAAGACCTGCACGGACAAGGATACCCGCTATGCACTGATGCACAGAGCAGAGGATCTGCTGATGAGCACCGGCTGCATCTGCCCTCTGTATTACTACACCGACCTGTACATGGTCGATCCCGCGCTGAAGGGCTTCTTCTCCAGCCCTCTGGGCTTTAAGTACTTCATGTACTGCACCAGATAATCCGATCGGGAACACAACAGCCTGAACATTTAAGGGACCGGATCCCTGGGGCCGCATGGCGGCGGAAGGGATCCGGTCCCTTTCTTTTGTTTCATTTTTTGACCAAAAACGGAATGAAATATTCGCTATTTTTCATGGAATTTGCCAAAAAACTGTGCTATACTATTTCAGTATACGGGTGGGTAGTAACCTTTTAACTCAATACTTTATTTTCAGAAACACAAGGAGGACAGTATGAATTTCTTTAATGACGAGCTTCATCAGGATATGGTGAACATGTATCGTGATTTCGCGCAGGGAGTCTGCGGACCGATCGCTGCCGAGATCGACGAAGAGGAAAAATTCCCCGTAGATACGTTCAAACAGGCCGCAGAGATGGGCCTTCTGGGCATTCCTTTCCCGGAAGAAGTCGGCGGTGCTGGAATGGATGAGCTGTCCTATGCACAGTGCATCGAAGAAGTTTCCAAGGTTTGTGCTTCCACTGGTGTCGGCATTTCCGCTCACACCTCTCTCGGCACATGGCCTATCTACAAATTCGGTACCGATGCACAGAAGGCTAAATACCTTCCTGACCTCTGCTCCGGTGCAAAACTGGGCGCTTTCGGTCTGACCGAGCCCGGCGCAGGCACAGACGCAGCCGGCCAGAAGACCGTCTTTGAGGACAAGGGCGACTACTACCTGGTTAACGGCTCCAAGATCTTCATCACCAACGCAGGCTATGCCGATATCTTCATCGTCTTCGGTATGACTGACAAGTCCAAGGGCACAAAGGGCATCTCCTGCCTGATCATGGAAAAGGGCATGGAAGGCTTCTCCGTAGGCAAGCACGAGAAGAAGATGGGTATCCGCGGATCCAGCACCTGCGAGCTGGTATTCGAAGATGTCAAGGTTCCGAAGGAGAACCTGCTGGGCGAAGTCGGCAAGGGCTTCAAGATCGCTATGCAGACGCTGGACGGCGGCCGTATCGGTATCGCTGCACAGGCTCTGGGTATCGCTGAAGGCGCGATCGATGTCACCTGCCAGTATGTCAAAGAGAGATCTCAGTTCGGCAAACCCATCTCCGCTTTCCAGAACACGCAGTTCGAGCTGGCTAAGATGCAGGCACAGGTCGACGCAGCAAGACTTCTGGTTTACCAGGCAGCCAACGCTGTTGACCAGGGCAAGCCTTACACCTTCCTCGCAGCAGAAGCTAAGCTCGTTGCAGCTTCCACTGCAAGTGATGTAACCCGCCGCTGCCTGCAGCTGTACGGCGGCTACGGCTACACCCGCGACTATCCGATCGAGCGCATGATGAGAGACGCCAAGATCACCGAGATCTACGAAGGCACCTCCGAAGTCCAGATGATGGTCATCAGCGGCGCTATGCTCAGATAATCAGAAGTTCATTTATGTGCAGTAAGCACACTGCCGTCCGGGCGGGATTACCCGTCCGGACGGTTTTTATGTTCTGGGAGGAAAAGGGTTGGACAGACAGGAGAGGCTGTCGCTCACATGGTATATCGCGAGACCGGTTCTGATCTATATCGTGCTCCTGTCCGTCGTGCAGGGGATCCTTTACCGCCTTTTGGAATCCTTCCTGCTCTTTAAGCAGACGGACATGGTTTTGTATTACGCCTACTGGGGGGCTTATTTTGCCGCGGTGATCGCGGGGATCGCACACACGGCAGCCGTGATCCCGCTTCTTAGGGAAGCACGGCGGGAAGTTTCCCTCTGGGAGCGGCGGGACTGCTGGATGGCGCACAGGAGAGACCAGAACACACTCATGCTGATGCTGCTTCCGGGCGTTTTGTGCACTGCGCTTTCCTTTAATCTCTTCACGCAGCGATTTGCCGCGGAACAGGCGGCCGATCTGTCCGGATGGAGACTCACGGTCTGCGTCCTGATCTACGGGCTGGTCACGCCGTTTACGGAGGAGCTGGTATTTCGGGGAATGCTGTTTGGGAGACTGCGGCGGCATCTCTCTTTTTTGGAAGCGGGAATACTGAGCGCGGCGGTATTCGGTGCCTATCACGGCAATCTCAGGCAGGGCCTCTACGGCCTGCTCATGGGGTTTTTATTCGCCGCGGCCTATGAACTGACGGGCCGTTTCGCAGTGCCTTATCTTCTGCATGCGGTGACCAACGCCGTGGTCCTGACGGCAGCCTCCGCAGGACTTCTGGGGAACGGGAACGGTTCTCTGTGGGGCGTGTTCCTGCTGAGCGGCGCGCTTTGCGTGACTGGCTATTACGCCGTGCGGCTCAGGCGGACCGGATGGGACCCCCGCAAAAGACCGGGCAGCGGCAGGCGATGAGAGGACAGGTGAAAATGGGATCATTATGGGATGGCCTGGCAGATACCGACAGGCGGGTGAAACTGAAAACAGTCAGCAACTGCAGGGACCTGGGCGGCATCCGCACTACGGAAGGCGCGGTGATCCGCAGGAAGTATCTCTACCGCTCGGCGGCGATGAGAAACGTCTCGAAGGGAGATAAGGAATTTCTTAAGGACAGCTGCCGTCTTACGGAAGTGATCGATCTTCGCACGCTGCGTGAGCTGGAGCAGATGCCGGACGATCTGATCGAGGGGATAAAGTATACGCCGATCCCTGTTTTTGACGATATGAGGACGGGGATCTCCCACGAGAAGGAAGCGGAAATCCTTCGCGGGGAGGGCGGGATCCCGCCTCTGGAGGGCATGTACCGGGGAATCGCCATGCAGAAGGAGAGCCGGCAGCGGCTCGGAGCGGCCCTGACCGCCATCATGTCCCACGACTTCGGGGATGGCAGTATCCTGTGGCACTGCACGGAGGGAAAAGACCGGTGCGGCGTCCTGAGTGCCCTGGTCCTTCTGGCGCTTTCCGTGGACCGGAAAACCGTCATGGAGGATTATATGCTCACGAATGAGGTGAATGTTCCCAAGTCGGAGATGCTCTACCGGCACCTGATCGCGGAGGGGCGGAGCATGGAGGTCGCGGTGTCTGTGCGCGAAGCCTATCAGGCCAAGGAATCCTATCTGCAGGCCTTTCTGGACCCGATGGACGAAGAGTACGCCGAGCCGGTGGATTTTATCCGCGAAGCCCTCGGGGTTCCGGGTGAACTCATCCTGCGGTTTAAGGGGACGGTCCTGGCCTGAGCCTCCCGCGCTGCGCAGGGCGGCAGAACTGTAGATTCGTCGAAAATCTCCTTGCCACCCCATGCGGCACGTGCTATAATCATAAAGCTGTGTGCTGGTATTGAACTGCCGGCCATATGCAAGTACCAGACGGGAAGATCATACAGGGCGCCGACACTTCCGGAGGTTTTGCCGCTGCGGCAAGGCCCTGGCGCTCAGGTAAGGAGGAAAAAGACATGAAAGAGGGAATCCATCCCAAGTATTTCCAGGCAACCGTGACCTGCAACTGCGGCAACACCTTTACGACCGGATCGACCAAGCCGGAGATCCACGTCGAAGTCTGCTCCAAGTGCCATTCGTTCTACACCGGCACGCAGAAGACTGCCGCTGCCAAGGGCCGTATCGATAAGTTCAACAGAAAGTACGGCTTCAATAAATAATACACGGCAATCAAACGAAGACAAGGCGGGATCCCACTGCCTTGTCTTTTTATATCTGTATCAGAGAAGTGAGTGCTATGGAAAAAAACAGACAATGCTACTCCGGAATCGGCGGACAGGCCGTCATCGAAGGCGTGATGATGCGGTGCGGCGAGAAGTACGCGATCGCCATGCGCGCGCAGGACGGCAGGATCGAGATCAAAGAAGATGTATACAAAGGCGTACTGGCGGGGTCGCCCCTGCGCAAGGTCCCTTTTGTGCGAGGTTTTTTTGCGCTGATCGATTCGCTGGTCCTGGGCATGCACTGCACCAATGTCTCCGCGGAACTCTACGGGGAGGAAGAAGAAGCCGGCGGTCCGGCTGAAGCGCCGTCCGGGAAGGATCCCGGGGCATCGCCCGCCAAAAAGGAAGAGGAAAGCGGCTGGGAAATGATCCTCGTCATGGGCTTCTCCATTCTTCTGGCGGTCGGCCTGTTCATCCTGCTGCCCCTGGGCCTGACTTCACTTCTGGGCCGCGTCGTGAAGAGCCCCGCTGTTCTGGCCATTGCGGAAGGACTGCTCCGCCTCGCCATTTTCCTGGCTTATGTGACGGGCATCTCGGCCCTCAAGGATATACGAAGGCTTTACCAGTATCACGGGGCGGAGCACAAATGCATCAACTGCATAGAGAGCGGCCTTCCGCTGACCGTCGAGAACGCGGCCGGGAGCACCCGGCTCCACAAGCGGTGCGGGAGCAGCTTCCTTTTGTTCGTCATGATGATCAGTATGATCCTGTTTTTCTTTATCCGGGTGGGCAACCCGCTCCTCAAAGTGGTGGTGCGGCTCCTGATGATCCCTGTCGTTTCGGGGATCTCCTTTGAGATCATCCGCCTGGCGGGTGCCTCGGACAATCCCTTCATCCGGATCATATCGGCGCCCGGGCTGTGGCTGCAGAGGCTGACCACCCGCGAACCGGACGAGGAGATGCTCAAGGTGGGGATCGCCTCGGTAGAGGCTGTCTTTGACTGGAGAGCTTACCAGGAAAAAACTTTTGGCGCGCAGACCTCTTAACGAGAGGAGAGAGATGATCTATAAAGAAGCCTACGAAAAAGGAATAGAGATCCTGATGCGGATCCATGGAGAAGGTGAAGAAGGAAGGCGGGAGGCCGGCATGGAGTCCCGCCTCCTTCTTGAATCGGTCTGCGGCACCGGCCTGCAGGATCTCCTCATGGCGCCGGACCGCGTGCTTCTCGAAGAGGAGGAGAGGGTCTTTCTGGGCCATCTGGAGCGCAGGAGCCGGCGGGAGCCGGCGGCCTATATCCTGGGCGAACAGGACTTTATGGGACTGCGCTTTGCGGTCTCGCCGGCGGTGCTCATACCGCGGCAGGATACGGAGAATCTCGTGGAGGAGGCGCTCCGGGAGCTGACGGAAGGCGCCCGCATACTGGATCTGTGTACGGGGAGCGGCTGCGTGCTGCTAAGCCTCCTGCACTATTCCAACGAGTGCACGGGGATCGGGACAGATCTGTCCGCGCAGGCGCTGGAGATCGCAGAGAAGAACACGGAACAGCTCGGACTCGCCGGGCGGGCGTCGTTTGTGTGCGGGGATCTTTTTGCGTCCCTGAAGCCGGAAAGGCAGTTTGACCTGATCACCGCCAATCCGCCCTATATCCGGACAGGGGACATCGACGGACTGCAGCCGGAAGTTGCCCTGTGCGAACCGAGAGGGGCGCTGGACGGCGGGGAGGACGGCCTGCTCTTTTACAGACGGATCGCGGAAGCGGCGCCGGGATACCTGAATATCGGCGGCGTGCTGCTGATGGAGATCGGCTGCGATCAGGCGCAGGACGTCACGAGGATCCTCTCGGACCGGAATTATTACAACGTAGAAGTTTATCGGGATTACGGAGGGCACGACAGGGTCGTGAAAGCCTTCAAGGGAATCCACACAGCGGAGTAAAGAGATGTTTGAAAAATTGGATGCACTGCTGCTGCACTATGAGGAGATCGGGCGCAATCTCATGAGTCCTGACATCGCGCAGGACCAGGCGCGATTCCGTGCGCTGATGAAGGAGCAGAGCGATCTTACGCCCATCGTCGAGACTTATACAGCCTACAAGAAGGCGGAGGAGTCGGTATCCGACGCCCAGATGATCCTGGAGGAGGAGAAGGACGAGGAGATGCGGGAGCTGGCAAAGGAAGAGCTGTCCGCCTCCAGGGAGGAGGCAGCTTCCCTGCAGGAAAAGCTGCGGATCCTGCTCCTGCCCAAGGACCCCAACGACGAGAAAAATGTCATCATCGAGATCCGCGCGGGCGCGGGCGGTGACGAGGCGGCGCTGTTTGCGGCGGAGATCTGGCGCATGTACGTGCACTACGCGGAGAACCGGGGCTGGAAGGCTGAACTTCTGGACTACGAGGAGATCGGGATCGGCGGCATGAAGTACGTGAACTTTATGATCAAGGGAAAGGGCGCCTATTCACGGATGAAATATGAGAGCGGCGTGCACCGCGTGCAGAGAGTGCCCGTGACGGAATCCGGCGGCCGCATCCACACCTCCACGATCACGGTGGCCGTCATGCCCGAGGTGGACGATGATATTCAAATCGATATACCGGACAAGGATGTGCGGATCGACGTCATGCGGGCCTCCGGAAACGGCGGCCAGTGCGTCAATACGACGGATTCGGCGGTGCGTCTGACCCACTATCCCACCGGGATCGTGATCTACAGCCAGACGGAGAAGTCCCAGATCCAGAACAAGGCCAAGGCATGGGCTCTGCTGCGGGCAAAGCTCTACGACCTGGAGCTGCAGAGGCGCCACGACGAGGAGGCGGACCTGCGGCGGAGCCAGATCGGCACGGGGGACCGGTCGGAGAAGATCCGGACCTACAATTTCCCGCAGGGAAGAGTTACGGATCACCGGATCAAGCTGACACTGTACAAGATCGACGCCATTCTGGGAGGCGATCTGGATGAGATCCTGGACAGCCTGATCGCCGCGGACCAGGCGGCAAAACTATTAAAGATGCAAGAAATCTGACGAGAGGGATAGACAGATGGACATAAAAGAGGCCAGACGGCAGATCGACGAGATCGATGCCAGAATCATCGAGCTCTACAACAGGCGGATGGAGAAGGTGGAGGAGATCGCTTCCTCTCAGGACGGCGGAAGCATACGGCCGCTGGATCAACAGAGGGCACGGGCCAAACTCTCTTTACTGCGCAACAGCAGTCCCGACACGATCATCGGCAGAGGCGCGGAGGAGATCCTGGAGCAGATCATGGCGCTGGGGCGAAAGAGACAGTACCAGCTGATGGCGGAGAGAGAGACCAGGATCCGGCTTCCCTTTACGGAGGTGGAATCCCTGGCGCGGGACAATCTGCGCGTGGTCTATCAGGGGGACCGGGGGTCCTATTCCGATATGGCGATGCGGACTTTTTTTGGCGACGACGTGGACAACTTCAACGTGGAGACCTTCCGGGACGCCATGATCGCCATTGAGGAGGGCGCGGCCGACTACGCGGTCCTGCCCATCGAAAACTCTACGGCAGGCGTGGTCAGCCAGATCTACGACATGCTGGCGGAGTTCGAAAACTATATCGTGGGGGAGCAGATCATCCGGGTGGAGCACTGCCTGATGGCGTGCGACGAGGCCAATGAGAACACCATCGAGCGCGTGTATTCGCACGCCCAGTCCTTGATGCAGTGCGAGCGGTTCCTTGCGGGATTTCCCCACTGGGAGCAGATCAGCATGCAGAACAATGCTTTTGCCGCCATGAAGATCGCAAAGGAACAGGATGTGACGCAGGCAGCCATCGCCGGAGAGCTGGCGGCGCAGCTGTATGGCCTGAAGATCCTGAAAAAAGGCATCAATCACGACGAGAACAACTCCACGCGCTTCATCATCGTCACCAACCAGAAGGTCTTTGTAAAGAACGCCAACCGGATCAGCATCTGCATGGAAGGCGCGCACGAATCGGGCTCGCTCTATCACCTGCTCTCGCATATCATCTACAACGGTCTCAACATGACCAAGATCGAATCAAGGCCCATCGAGGAGAGGAGCTGGGAGTACCGGTTCTTCATTGATTTTGACGGGAATCTCCGGGATCCGGGCGTGCGCAACGCGCTCCGCGGGCTGCGGGACGACGCACGGTTTTTGCGAGTCCTGGGGAACTACAGGGTCTGAGCCGGAAAAACTGCGCGCGCGGCACAATATCTGGTATAATAATGTAAAAAAACGGGGGCTACGGCGATCATGGCAGTACATATTTTCGGCGCGATCGATATCGGCAGCTATGTGACGGAGATGAAGGTGTTTTCCCTCTCCCGCAAAGGCGGCATCAAGCAGATCGACGATATCAGACACATCGTGGACCTGGGCGGGGATGCGTACCGCACAGGTTTGCTGAGTGACGTCCGTTACAGGGAACTGATCCGGATCCTGAAGGATTTCCGGAAGATCCTGAACGGGTACGGCGCAGAGGCTTTGACGGCCTGCGGTACCAGCGCGTTCCGGCAGATGAAGAATGTCTCGATCCCCCTGGTACAGATCGAGCAGCAGACAGGCGTGCACATAGAGGTGCTGGGCAACGCTGCGCAGCGCTTTCTGGACTACAAGTCCCTGGCTTATAAGGGCGCGGACTTCAACCGGCTTCTGGAGGAGCCCACCGCCATCGTCGATATAGGCGGCGAGGGCGTGCAGATCTCCCTGTTCGAGAAGGACAGGCTGATCGCCACCCAGAACCTTCGTCTCGGCCTGATCATGGTACACGAGCAGCTGGCCGAGATCGGCGCCTCGCAGGCCAGGGAGGAATCCATTATCGAGGAGATCGTCGGGGCGCAGCTTTCGACCTTCAAGAAACTGTACCTGAAGGACGTCGGGATCCGGAATATCATCGTCGTGGACGACTATATCTCCGATGTGGCCAGGTCCCAGGCTGGATCGGCGGCGGATTCGGGCGAGGACGCTTTTGCCGGGATCAAGAAGGAGAACGGATTCATCCGCGTGGCCGACTTCAATCTCTTTATCGAAAAAACAAAGGAATACTCCGCGTCGGAGCTCTCGAGGCTCCTGGGCGTGGATTACAACAATCTCCCCTATCTGAAGATCTCATCCATCATGATGCGCAGCATAGCCCGCGTGATGAAGGCAGATATGATGTGGGTGCCCGGCGTCACGCTCTGCGACGGAATCGCCTACGATTACGCGCTGCAGCATCATTACATCACGCCCGCCCACGATTTTGAGAGAGATATCCTCGCCTGCGTCATGCAGATCAGCAAGCGCTACAAGGGGAGCGAGGTGCGGGGGAAGACCCTGGAATCGATCTGCCTGCAGATCTTTGACCGCATGAAGAAGATCCACGGGCTCGGCGACAGAGAGCGTCTCCTTCTCAGGATCAGCGCAAGGCTCCATGACTGCGGTAAATACATCAGCATGCAGCAGCTCTCGGAATGCTCCTACGGGATCATCATGGCGACGGAGATCATAGGCCTCACCCGGAGAGAGCGGGAGATCGTGGCCAACGTGGTGCGCTTTAACCACACCCCCTTCGTTTACTATGAGGAGCTGCGCTTCGGGAGCAGTCTGAGCATGGAGGACTACGACATCATGACGAGGCTGTGCGCGATCCTGCGCCTGGCCAACGGGCTGGACCGCTCGCACAAGCAGAAATTTACCGATATACGGATCCGGCTGATCGACAATGAACTGCAGATCAATGTGAGCACCAAGAAGGATATCACGCTGGAAAAAGGGCTGTTCCGCGACCGCGCGGAGTTCTTCGAGCAGATCTACCATGTCCGTCCGGTGATTCGCCAGAAGGGAGAATAAAAGAGCATGACAGAGCAGAAGATCGATTTTTCGAATCCCGATTATTACTGGAACAGGGAGCTGAGCTGGCTTCAGTTTGAGAGAAGGTGTCTGAGCGAGGCCCGCACCAAGGAAAATCCCCTGCTGGAACGTCTCAAATTCCTGAGTATCACCTCCTCCAACCTGGACGAGTTTTTCATGGTCCGCGTCGCCTCTCTTCAGGATATGGTCAATGAGAACTATAAGAAGAAGGACATAGCCGGCATGACGCCGGGGCAGCAGCTGAAGGAGGTGCTGGAGGACACCCACAATTTCGTCCAGCAGCAGTACTGGACCTACAAGAGACTCCTCCCCGAGCTGGAAAGCAACGGGATCGCGTTTGTAAAGGACTATGCGGTCCTGAGCAAAAATGACAGGAGCTTTCTGGATGACTATTTTGAGACGGAGGTTTTTCCGGTCCTGACGCCCATGGCGGTGGACACGTCCAGACCCTTCCCGCTCATCCAGAACAAGAGTCTGAATCTGGGCGCCCTGGTCACCCGCAGGCAGAACGCGGGCCCCGGGATCCTGAGTCAGACGAAAAAATCCAAGAAAGCCATCAAGGACGGCAAGCAGTCCTTTGAATTCGCCACCGTCCAGGTGCCGGCCGTCCTGCCGCGCATCATCCGCCTTCCCGACAGGGTGGGAGAGCCGGTCAGGCTGATCCTTTTAGAGGATGTGATCCGCCAGTATATGCCCAGACTCTTCCAGAATTACGAGGTCGTCTGTGTGCACGCCTACCGGATCATGCGGAACGCCGATCTGGACATCGCCGAGGACGAGGCCCCCGATCTTCTGCGGGAGATCGAAAAACAGCTCAAAAAGCGGAAGAGGGGCGAGGCGATCCGCCTGGAAGTGGAAAAGAATATGGACGAGCGCCTTCTCGGCTTTTTGGAAAAGGAGCTCCGCCTCAAAAAGGATTATGTCTATGAGGCCGACGGCCCGATCGACCTGACCTTCCTGATGAAGGCGTACGGGATCGAGGGGTTCGATGCGCTCAGGGAACACGGCTACGCGGGTCCGCAGGAGAATCCGCTGCTGCCCTCGGGAAGCGATATTTTTGCGCAGATCCGCGATCACGACGTATTCATGCACCATCCCTACCAGACCTTCCAGCCGGTGGTGCAGTTCGTGGAACAGGCCGCCGTGGATCCGGACGTACTGGCCATCAAGCAGACCCTGTACCGCGTCAGCGGCAATTCGCCCATCATCGCGGCGCTCGCCAAAGCGGCCGAGAACGGCAAGCAGGTCATGGTGCTGGTGGAGCTGAAGGCGCGTTTTGACGAGGAGAACAACATCGTCTGGGCAAGACAGCTGGAAAAGGCGGGATGCCACGTCATCTACGGCCTGGTCGGCCTCAAGACCCACAGCAAGATCACGCTGGTAGTCAGAAGGGAAGAGGACGGGATCCGGCGCTACGTGCATCTGGCGACCGGAAACTACAACGATTCGACGGCCAAGCTCTACACGGATATCGGCATCATGACATGCAAGGAATCCATCGGCGAGGATGCGACCGCCGTGTTCAACATGCTCTCCGGCTACTCGGAGCCCCGCATGTGGAACAGCCTGGTACTGGCGCCGCTGTGGCTTAAGGACAAGTTCGTCCGAATGATCGCCCGGGAGAAGGAGCACGCCCTGCGCGGCGAGCCTGCCCTGATCAAAGCCAAAATGAATTCCCTGTGCGATCCGGTCATCATCCGCTCCCTGTACGAGGCCAGCGCGGCCGGCGTGCAGATCGAACTGATCGTCCGCGGCATCTGCTGCCTGAAGGTGGGCATACCCGGCGTCAGCGAAAATATACGCGTGCGCTCCATCGTAGGAAACTTCCTGGAGCACAGCCGGATCTACTATTTCGAGAACGGCGGAAGCCCGGAGATCTATGCTTCCAGCGCCGACTGGATGCCCAGAAACCTCGATCGCCGCGTGGAGATCCTGTTCCCGCTTGAGAGCGAGGTGAGCAGAAAAGGCGCCGAGCACATCCTCGACCTGGAACTGGCGGATACAGTCAAGGCGCATCTCATGAAGCCCGACGGAACGTATGAGAGGGTGGACAGGAGAGGTAAGGACCTGATCAATTCGCAGAGGATTTTCTGTGATGAGGCTGTGGCGGAGGCCAGGGTGTTGGAGAAGGGGGTTGTGGATAGGGTGTTTCAGCCCAGAGAAGCTGCTGCGGCTGAAAAGTGATATGTTAAATCCATATCGGTCAGAATACACAGGACGCGGACGTAAGTCTCACTAAGGCCCTTTCTTTATTGCGGGAAGGCAAGGCCGGAACTCGTCGGGCGCACTGATGTGCGCCCTCCTCAGACATCCGGCCACTCGGGCGCGCGGGAGCCGCGCACCCTCGACCTTCCCTTCATGCAGAAACGGCCTAAGTTCGACTAAACGTCCGCTTTAAAGTGTATTCTGACCGATATGGATTCATAATAAAACCAGGATTTCAGACGCAGGAGCTGCGTCGCCTGTCCCCTCAGAAATCAGCGGCTCATTAATCAGGAGTGGTGCAGGAGGTCGCGGGCATCGTGGATCCGGCGGAGGACCGAGGCGGGCACAAAGAGGTCCCCGTAGCCGGTCATCATCTGCAGACCGGGCTTCGCGTCTCCGTGAAAATCGCTTCCCCCGCTCACCAGGAGGCCAAAGTGTTCGGCCAGGTGCAGAAGATATCGCTGCTCCGCCCTCGTATGTGTGGAGTAGTAGACCTCAATGCCGAGCAGACCGTTCTGGGTGAGGAATTCCAGGAAACGGCTCATCTGTGCCTGTGACAGTTTATATTTCATGGGGTGTGCCAGGATGGGGATCCCGTGATGTTCGCGGATCAGCCTTACGGCATCCCACGGATAGATCATCTTGCGGTTTACGTAGTACTTGCAGTGTTCTCCCAGAAAGTTTTCGAAGACGTCACGGGTGTCTTTCGCGTAATGTTTCTCGACGAGGAGCAGCGCGAACTGGCCTCGGGTGATCACGGTGTCGGGAAAGCGCCGGGTGAGCTCCTCGTAGGAGATGTCGTAACCGTCTTCCTGCAGGCGCTCGCAGATCTTGCGGTTGCGACGGTCGCGCTCCCCCGCGAAGGAAGCGAGGGCGTCCTGCAGCTTCTGGTTCTGCCAGTCCGGGTACAGGCCCACGATGTGGATGTCGTAACCGTTGATCTCCGAGGAGATCTCCACGCCGGGAATGATCTCGGGAACGGCGGTGCCGGAAGAAGCCGCCTGCGCGGCGAGCCGGTCCGCGGCAGCCAGGGCTTCCGGTATGCCCGCGACGGTGTCATGGTCGGTCAGCGCCATGGCCTTAAGTCCGAGTGACGCCGCCATCTCCACGAGCTGCGCGGGAGACAGGGTGCCGTCCGAACAGTAGGAATGTGTATGAAGATCCACGGCCTGACCGCGGGAGATCCCGCCGATCAGGCCGTTGTTTTTGTTCATATTCGCGCTCATTAAGGGTTTTAGTCCTCTTCTTTGGCCGCCACGTAGACAGTGCGCTTTCTGGCGTCTGCATTCTGCTCCAGATACTCGTCGTAGGTGGTGACCTTGTCGATCATGCTGCCGTCGGGCAGGATCTCGATGATGCGGTTTGCCGTGGTCTGCACCACCTGGTGGTCACGGCAGGCGATCAGTTCGACGCCGGGGAATTTGATCATGCCGTCGTTGAGGGCGGAGATGGATTCCATGTCCAGATGGTTGGTGGGCTCGTCAAAAATCAGGCAGTTCGCGCCGCTGATCATCATCTTGGAGAGCTGGCAGCGGACGCGCTCGCCTCCGGAGAGGATGTTGACTTTTTTGACGCCGTCGTCGCCGGCAAAAAGCATTCTGCCCAGGAAGCCGCGGACATAGGTGACGTCCTTGATGGGGGAGTAGCCGGTCAGCCATTCCGTGATGGTGAGATCGCTCTTGAATTCGTCGGTGTTGTCCTTGCGGAAATAGGCCTGGGAGGTCGTGATGCCCCACTTGTAGGTGCCCTCGTCGGGCTCCATGTTGCCCATGAGGATCTCGAAGAGTGTGGTCTTGGCGATCTCCTGGCTGCCGACGAAGGCGATTTTGTCGTTGTGGCCCATGACGAAGGAGATGTTGTCGAGGACCTTTACGCCGTTGATGGTCTTGGAAATCCCGCTGACGGTAAGGACTTCATTGCCGATCTCTCTGTCAGGCCGGAAATCGATATAAGGGTATTTGCGGCTGGAGGGCTTGATCTCGTCGAGCTGGATCTTCTCCAGGGCTCTCTTTCTGCTGGTCGCCTGTTTGGATTTGGAGGCATTAGCAGAGAAGCGGGAGATGAATTCCTTCAGCTCCTTGATCTTTTCCTCTTTCTTCTTATTGGCTTCCTTCATCTGGCGGATCAGGAGGCGGGAGGACTCGTACCAGAAGTCGTAGTTGCCCGCGTACAGCGTGATCTTGCCGTAGTCGATGTCCGCGATGTAGGTGCAGACCTTATTAAGGAAGTAACGGTCGTGGGAGACCACGATCACGGTGTTCTCGAAGTTGATGAGGAATTCCTCGAGCCATGCGATGGCGTCCAGGTCCAGATGGTTGGTGGGCTCGTCCAGCAGCAGGATGTCGGGGTTGCCGAAGAGGGCCCTGGCGAGGAGGACTTTGACCTTCTGCGCGCCGGTAAGCTCACGCATCAGATACCCGTGGAGCTCGGTCTCGATCCCGAGGCCGTTCAGAAGGGATTCCGCGTCCGACTCGGCCTCCCAGCCGTTCATCTCCGCAAATTCCGCCTCCAGTTCGCTGGCGCGGATGCCGTCCTCATCCGAGAAGTCCATCTTGGCATACAGGGCATCTTTCTCGCGCATGATCTCAAACAGACGCGCATTGCCGCCCATGACCGTATCCAGTACTACTTCGCTGTCGTATTTATTGTGATCCTGCTCCAGGAAGGAGAGGCGCTGTCCCTGCGTGACGGCAACGTTTCCCGCCGTCGTCTCCAGCTGTCCGGAGAGGATCTTTAAAAAGGTAGATTTGCCTGCGCCGTTCGCGCCGATGATGCCGTAGCAGTTGCCCTCGGTAAATTTGATGGATACGTCCTCAAAGAGCGCCCTTTTGCCGAGGCGGAGCGTCACGCCGTTTGCTGAAATCATGCAGTTTCCTCCTAAAAGATTACATAAATATAGCTGTGCAGCTTATATAATAGCCGAGACGGAAGCTTCCCGCAAGCGGAAAAACACGATTCTACAGGGCGATAAGCTTCCTTTATAAAGAAGATTGTTTTTAAAATAACCAATATTGTAACTAATACCTTGTCAAACGTGACCCTAATCCAGTACAATGGGCATGAATTATTTTGCCCTGATAATTATGATAGTATTTTTAAGTTATTGTACGAGGAAGAAACAAGGGCAGCATTTAAAGGAGGTACTATGAGTAAAAGAGTCTATCTTTTCCACGAGGGCAACGCAGACATGCGCAACCTTCTCGGAGGAAAGGGAGCCAACCTGGCAGAGATGACCAATATCGGTCTGCCGATCCCCAACGGCTTCACGATCTCGACGGAGGCGTGCACCGATTATTACAACGACGGAAAAATGATCAATGAGGATACACAGAAGCAGATCTTCGAGGCACTGACGTGGCTTGAAGGCGTGCAGGGCAAGAAGTTCGGCGACACCGAGAACCCGCTTCTTGTTTCCGTCCGTTCCGGCGCGAGAGCATCCATGCCCGGCATGATGGACACGATTCTGAACCTTGGTCTGAATGATATTTCCGTCAAGGGCTTCGCGCAGAAGACCGGCAATCCCAGGTTTGCCTATGACTCCTACAGAAGATTTATCCAGATGTTCTCTGACGTCGTCATGGGAATGAGCAAGACTTTCTTCGATTCCATCCTGGAG
This sequence comes from Lachnospiraceae bacterium, assembly GCA_017405805.1. Lineage (GTDB taxonomy): Bacteria > Bacillota > Clostridia > Lachnospirales > Lachnospiraceae > CAG-791. The sequence continues at coordinate 76,990 of JAFQZU010000008.1, read as the reverse complement.
GCGGAGAAGGAGTCTCACGGATATAAGTATGACACCGAGCTCACCGCTGAAGACCTTCAGAACGTGATCGCAAAGTACAAGGCGATCTACGCCGAGAAGATGGGCGAGGAGTTCCCTCAGGATCCCAAGGTCCAGCTGATGGAGGCCATCAAGGCCGTCTTCCGTTCCTGGGACAACCCGAGAGCAAACTACTACAGAATGATGAACGATATCCCTTATTCCTGGGGTACCGCCGTCAACGTGCAGTCGATGGTATTCGGCAACATGGGCAACACCTCCGGTACCGGCGTGGCCTTCACCAGGAACCCCGCAACCGGCGCGAAGGGTATTTTTGGCGAGTATCTGATCAACGCACAGGGCGAAGACGTCGTCGCGGGTATCCGCACACCGCAGCCCATCACACAGCTTGAGAAGGATCTTCCCGACTGCTACAAGCAGTTCATGGAGATCGCCAATAAGCTTGAGAACCACTACCGCGACATGCAGGATATGGAGTTCACCATCGAGGACGGCAAGCTGTATTTCCTGCAGACCAGAAACGGTAAGAGAACCGCGCAGGCAGCGATCCAGATCGCCTGTGACCTGGTCGACGAAGGCATGATCACACCGCAGGAGGCAGTGCTCCGCATCGAGGCAAAGTCCCTGGATCAGCTCCTTCATCCCGCTTTCAACGCGGACGCGCTCAAGGCAGCCGAGCAGATCGGCGAAGCGCTTCCCGCTTCTCCCGGCGCAGCTGCAGGCCGCATCTATTTTAACGCGGAAGACGCTGTTGCGGCCAACAAGGCAGGCAGCAGAGTTATCCTTGTCCGCCAGGAGACCTCCCCTGAGGACATCGAGGGTATGCACGCATCCGAGGGTATCCTGACCATGCGCGGCGGCATGACTTCCCATGCTGCAGTCGTCGCACGCGGAATGGGCACCTGCTGCGTATCCGGCTGCGGAGACCTCAAGGTCCACGAGGAAGAGAAGTATATCGAGCTCGGCGGCAAGACCATCAAAGAGGGCGAGTACATCTCTCTGGACGGCTCCACCGGCAAAATCTATATCGGCGATGTCGAGACCGTCGAGGCTTCCATCTCCGGCAACTTCGGCCGCATCATGGGCTGGGCTGACGAGTTCAGAAGACTGAAGGTCCGCACCAATGCCGACACGCCTGAAGATGCAGCAAACGCTGTCCGCATGGGCGCAGAGGGCATCGGCCTGACCAGAACGGAGCACATGTTCTTCAATCCCGACAGAATCCCGAAGATCCGCAAGATGATCCTCTCCGATACCGTCGAGGAGAGAGAGGCTGCTCTCAACGAGCTGATTCCTTTCCAGAAGGGCGACTTCAAGGGCATCTACAAGGCTATGGAAGGCAGACCGGTCACCATCCGTTTCCTGGATCCGCCGCTTCATGAGTTCGTTCCCACCGATCCCGCCGATATCGCTGCGCTGGCCAAGGAAATGGGCCTCACTGCAGAGCAGGTGCAGGAGCGCTGCGACGCACTGCATGAGTTCAACCCCATGATGGGTCACAGAGGCTGCCGTCTCGCCGTTACCTTCCCTGAGATCGCAAAGATGCAGACAAGAGCTGTCATCGAGGCGGCCATCGAAGTGAATAAGGAAGAGGGCTACAATATCGTTCCCGAGATCATGATCCCTCTGGTCGGCGAGAAGAAAGAGCTGGCCTTTGTCAAGAAGACTGTCGTGGATACCGCTGAAGAGGTCAAGAAGGAGATGAACTCCGACATCACCTACAAGGTCGGTACCATGATCGAGATCCCCAGAGCTGCCCTGATGGCAGGCGAGATCGCAGAGGAGGCCGAGTTCTTCAGCTTCGGCACCAACGACCTCACGCAGATGACTTTCGGCTTCTCCCGTGATGACGCCGGCAAGTTCCTGGGCGACTACTATGCAAACAAGATCTATGAGCAGGATCCTTTCGCACACCTGGATCAGGCAGGCGTAGGCAAGCTCATCAAGATGGCGGTTGAGGCAGGCAAAGCGACCCGTCCCGACATCCACCTCGGCATCTGCGGCGAGCACGGCGGAGATCCGGCTTCCGTAGAGTTCTGCCATAAGGCTGGTCTGGACTATGTGTCCTGTTCGCCGTTCCGGGTACCGATTGCAAGACTTGCGGCGGCGCAGGCTGCAATCCAGGAAGCCTGACAATAAAACAATGAGCCGGTCGGTAATCATGCCGGGCTCTTTGAAACAGTTATGATATGGAGCTGTATTTAGTATCCTTGGGCACGCTCGCCTAAACTCGCTCGTTCACGCCCCTATGGGCGTGAAAAGGCCCAGCGGATACTAAATACAGCTCCTTTTTAGACTGTGGAAGGGCCCGGCAAGTCTAATAGAGCGGCTCATTGATTTTTACGTAAATTTTCCCGGAGCGCTGTGGGGAAAAGAAAAGTGAGAAGAGACAGAAGAGGATTTCTGCTGCCTCTTTTTTTGAGGGAGGTGTTTGAAACAGGGCGTCCGTGTGGGGGCGGGCTCTATTCCACTCGCTAAGTCTTCCTAAGGGCGTCCGGGCCGGAAGGCGCGGCAAGTCGGTAACTCGTCCTCCGCTCTGATGACCGGAGGACTCGGACATCCCTCCACGCAGGGACACGGGAGCCGCGCCCCTGCGGCCCCGCCTTCCGGCCCGGACGCCCTAACTCAGACTAGCGCTCGTTCTAAAGAGCCCGCCCCCACACGGACGCCCGTCCTCCCTTCGTCCTCCCTTATCCCAAACAAAAAAAGAGACAGGAACCGCTCCTGTCTCTTCTGTCTTATCTTCTATAAATATCAGGCAAGTCCTTTCCAGGTCATCCCGTAAATCTGCTCCATGACCTTACGGACCTCATCCATCATCCTCACGCAGGCCTCATTCTCCGTGGCAAACTTCATAAGGCCGATCTTTTCCTTCTTCTCTCTGAAGAAGACTTCCCACTCATTTCCGTCCCTGGTCAGGCAGAGCTTTCCGGAGCGGGATCCGTCCAAGTGGTAGAGCTTTGCAGGAACCAGATGATCTTTAAAAAAGGCTTTTAATTCTTTAACAGTCATATTGTTCCTCCCTTAATAAAAAATGAAATCAATCATCAGAATAAGCACAAGTAGTTTTTAAAACTACATAAACTATAGCACGAAAGCGCGAAGAGTGCAACACCGTCGCAGCAATTATTCCGGGGCGTTCCGGTGCAAATTCTTTGAACATGTATAAAAAATGGAGAAAAAGAGAGAAATGGAGAGATATAGTGAGGATATATGGTGATATATATCTGTAGATGTAGTTGCAAACACTGGTTGATAAAACTAATATACACCATAGAGTTAGCACTCATTCATAAAGAGTGCTAACAAAACAAAAAGGATAACAAACGCAGAGCTTTTTATCTGCATTTCAAAGGAGGCGCATTATGAAGTTAGTTCCCTTAGGTGACAGAGTTGTTCTGAAGCAGCTTGAAGCGGAGACCACGACCAAGTCCGGCATCGTCCTTCCCGGTCAGGAGAGGGAGAAGCCCCAGCAGGCAGAAGTCATTGCTGTCGGCCCCGGCGGCGTAGTTGACGGCAAGGAGATCAAGATGGAAGTCAAGGTCGGCGACAAGGTCATCTATTCCAAATATGCCGGAACAGAAGTAAAGCTGGAAGGCGACGAGAAGTTTATCATCGTCAGACAGAGCGATATTCTCGCCGTGATCGAGTAAGATCACCGGCAAGTCGGTACATAGTATTAATTGATTCGGAGGTAATTCGGAAATGGCAAAGGATTTAAAGCACGGCACAGACGCACGCGTCGCAATGGCGGCAGGCGTTAACAAACTTGCAGATACGGTTAAGATCACTCTGGGCCCCAAGGGAAGGAACGTTGTCCTGGGCAAGTCCTACGGCGCTCCCACCATCACGAACGACGGTGTTACGATCGCCAAGGAGATTGAGCTGGAAGATAATTTCGAGAACATGGGCGCACAGCTCGTAAGAGAAGTTGCCACCAAGACCAACGACGTCGCAGGTGACGGCACCACGACTGCAACGGTCCTGGCACAGGCCATGATCAATGAAGGTATGAAGAACCTTGCAGCAGGCGCAAACCCGATCGTGCTCCGCAAGGGCATGAAGAAGGCTACCGATGCGGCAGTCGAGGCCATCAAGGCCATGAGCACCCCCGTCAAGGGCAAGGCTCACATTGAGAACGTCGCTACGATCTCTTCCGGCGACGAAGAAGTCGGCAAAATGGTAGCGGATGCTATGGAGAAGGTTTCCAAGGACGGCGTCATCACCATCGAAGAGAGCAAGACCATGCAGACCGAGCTCGACCTCGTGGAAGGCATGCAGTTCGACAGAGGCTATATCAGCGCTTACATGGCTACTGACATCGACAAGATGGAAGCAGTTCTGGATGATCCTTTCATCCTGATCACCGACAAGAAGATCTCCACCGTGCAGGATATCCTTCCTCTTCTGGAGCAGATCGTCAAAATGGGCGCCAAGCTCCTCATCATTGCTGAGGACGTGGAAGGCGAAGCCCTCACGACCCTGATCGTCAACAAGCTCCGCGGCACCTTCAACGTAGTCGCTGTTAAGGCTCCCGGCTACGGTGACAGAAGAAAAGCAATGCTGGAGGATATCGCGATCCTTACCGGCGGCACCGTGATCAGCTCTGACCTCGGCCTGGAGCTCAAGGACGCCACCATCGAGGAACTTGGCCGCGCTAAGTCCGTCAAGGTTGAGAAAGAGTCTACCGTCATCGTCGACGGCATGGGCGACAAGGGCGCTCTGCAGGCAAGAGTCAACCAGATCAAGAACCAGATCGAAGAGACCAAGTCCGACTTCGACAGAGAGAAGCTCCAGGAGCGTCTTGCCAAACTGTCCGGCGGCGTAGCGGTCATCCGCGTCGGCGCAGCGACCGAGACAGAGATGAAGGAAGCCAAATACCGCATGGAGGACGCCCTCAATGCGACCAGAGCTGCAGTGGAAGAGGGCATCATCTTCGGCGGCGGCAGCGCTTACATTCACGCAACCAAGAAGGTCGCCGCTGTGGCAGAAGGCCTTGAGGGAGACGAGAAGACCGGCGCAAACATCGTTCTGAAGGCTCTGGAGGCTCCGCTCTTCCAGATCGCTGAGAACGCAGGCCTCAATGGTTCCGTGATCGTGAACAAGGTCGCTGAGTCCGATGAGGGAATTGGTTTTGACGCATACACCGAGAAGTATGTCAACATGATCGAGAGCGGCATCCTGGATCCCGCAAAGGTCACAAGAAGCGCTCTGCAGAACGCCACCAGCGTAGCGTCCAGCTTCCTGACGACCGAAGCGGCCGTGGCGATCATCAAAGAGCCCATGCCTCCGATGCCCGCAGGCGCTCCCGGCATGATGTAATCGTGTGATCGGACCCGCAGCATAGGGATCGATCCGGACCATCAGAGTCTTATTAATACGGAAAGAATGCGGAAGACGGTTCTGCGCGACAGCCTTGACGGCTGTCCGCGGAACCGTCTTTTTTTGCCGTTTTCTGAAAAATCCGGAAGGAGATGATAAAAATCTAAAATTTTTCTTAAACTTTATTTGACGAATGCCGTAAACTAAACTATAATTTGCTTATTTCAGACATTCGCGACAATGACGGACGGGATTTCCATGACAGATGAACAAAAATTGATCGCAAGCATGCCGGAGTTTGACAACGGCAAGATGAAGAGACTTAAGGAGAACGTAAGCCCGGAGGAACTCTACAAAGGGCTTATTTCGCGTGTCCGGAAGTACCATCCGTCGGACGATATCTCACTGATCGAAAAGGCATATGAAGTGGCGAGGAGCGCCCACGAGGGGCAGCTTCGCAAATCCGGGGAACCTTACATCATCCACCCTCTGAACGTCGCGATCATTCTGGCGGATCTGGAGATGGACAAGGAGACCATTACGGCCGGCATCCTTCACGACGTCGTGGAGGACACGGTTATGTCCCTCGAGGAGATACGGGACATGTTCGGGTCGGACGTCGAGCTCCTTGTGGACGGCGTCACCAAACTGAAAAAACTGCGCCTCTCCGGAGATTACGGCGACAAGACGCAGGTCCAGCAGGAGATGCAGGCCAGAAACCTGCGCAAGATGTTCCTGGCTATGGCGAAGGACATCCGCGTCATCCTGATCAAGCTGGCTGACCGCCTCCATAATATGCGGACCCTCGGGTTCATGCCGCCGGAGAAGCAGATCCGGATCGCTCAGGAGACCCTTGACATCTATTCGCCCATCGCTGCGAGGCTGGGCATTTCCAAGATCAAGGTGGAACTGGATGACCTTGCGCTCAAGTATTTGAAGCCGGACGTCTATTACGATCTCGTCGAGAAGGTGGCCCGCAAGAAGAGCGAGCGCGACAAATTTGTCCAGAGCATCGTAAAAGAGGTCAGGGAGCACATGGTGGAGAATGGGATCGCAGCCACGGTCGACGGGCGCGTGAAGCATTTCTTCAGCATCTATAAGAAGATGGTCAAGCAGGACAAGGATCTGGATCAGATCTTCGATCTTTTTGCCGTGCGGATCATCGTAGAGTCAGTCAAGGACTGCTATGCGGCCCTGGGCATCATCCACGAACTCTACAAGCCCATTCCGGGGCGGTTCAAGGATTATATCGCCATGCCCAAGCCCAACATGTACCAGTCGCTGCACACGACAGTCATCGGCAGCAACGGCATTCCGTTTGAGGTGCAGATCGGAACCTACGAGATGCACCGCGCCGCGGAGTACGGTATCGCAGCTCACTGGAAGTACAAGGAGGGCGTCAGCGGGCCCGGCTCCAAGGGGGACAGCCGCGAGGAGGAGAAACTCGCATGGCTTCGCCAGATCCTGGAGTGGCAGAGGGAGATGTCCGACAACCGGGAATTCATGGATCTGCTCAAGAGTGATCTGGATCTGTTCTCGGACAGCGTATACTGCTTTACGCCCAGAGGCGAGGTAAAGACACTTCCCATGGGCTCCACCCCGGTGGATTTCGCTTATGCCATTCACTCGGCGGTGGGCAACCGCATGACGGGCGCCCGTGTAAACGGCAAAATCGTGCCCATCGACTACCGGATCCGCAACGGAGACCGGATCGAGGTCCTGACCTCACCCAGTTCCAGGGGACCGAGCCTTGACTGGCTGAGCATTGCGAGAAGTCCTTCGACCCGCAATAAGATCAACCAGTGGTTCCGCCGCATGAACAAGGAAGAGAACATCGTGACGGGCCGCGACCTGATGACGCAGTACTGCAAGAGCAAGAACTATGTCATGAGCGACCTGCTCAAGCCTGCGTATCAGGAAGAAGTGATGCGCAAGTACGGCTTCCGCGACTGGGACGCCGTCCTGGCGGCCATCGGGCACGGCGGTCTCAAGGAAGGACAGGTCGTCAATAAGCTGAGGGAGCTCTACGAGCAGGAACACAAGAAGCAGCTTTCCGACGAGGAGGTGATCCGGCAGATCACCGAGAACCCGCCCCACATGCACGGCAGGAGCAGCAACCAGAACTCGATCGTGGTCAAAGGCATTCACGATGTGGCGGTCCGTTTCTCCAAGTGCTGCAACCCGGTGCCGGGAGATGATATCGTGGGGTTTGTGACGAGGGGACGCGGCGTCTCCATCCACAGGTCGGACTGCGTCAACGTACAGAATCTCTCGCCGGAGGACCGGGCCAGGATCATCGAAGCGACCTGGAATTCGGAAGTCTCCGAAGAAAAAGAAGGCTTCATGACGGAGATCAATATCTACGCCAATGACCGTGCGGGCCTTCTCAATGAGATTACCAGGACCTTCTCGGAGATGGACGTGAGCCTTCTCCGGGTCAACACCATGGTGAGCAAGCACGGCATCGCCACACTTACGCTCGGATTTGAGATCAGCAGCAAGGAACAGCTCCGGGATATCGTCACGAAGCTTCAGGCGATCCGCGACGTACAGGCTGTGAAACGAACAAGCGGCTGAAACAGCTGAACCGGCCGGAAGGCCTGAGACGGCTGCGGCCGCGCCGCATGAACAGATAAGGGAGTCACCGCATGAAAGAGCACGAGATCCAGATCGGCTGCTATACAGTCGGACCGGTACAGACCAATTTTTACTATCTTTTCCGCAAGGGGAGCAGCGAATGCATCGCCGTGGATCCCGGTGATCACGGAAAGGAGCTCTGTGAAGCGCTCGCGGCGAAAGGGCTCAGCGTAAAGGCGATCTTTCTGACCCACGCGCATTTTGACCATATCATGGGCGTTCAGGCCATGATCGACTATTCCGGGGCCAAACTCTACGCGCCGGAAAAAGAGAGGGAGCTGTGCGAGGACGCGTATCTGAACAGTTCTCCTTTTGGCGTGCGCTCCTGCACGGTGTCTCCTGACCGTTACCTCAAAGAAGGGGAGGAGATCACAGAGGCGGGGATCACGCTGCGCGTGATCGAGACGCCCGGCCATACGGTGGGAAGCTGCTGCTATTATATTGAAGAGGAGCATATTCTTCTGAGCGGCGATACGCTTTTTGCCGAATCCGTGGGAAGGACCGATCTGCCCACCGGGTCCACCAGCGCGCTGGTGCGGTCCATCAAGGAGAAGCTCTTTGTCCTGCCGGACGATACGCAGGTACTGCCGGGGCACATGGGCTTTACCACGATCGGACATGAGAAGAAATATAATTACTTTATAAGATAATAATAAGAAAAAAGGCCTCGCGCCTTTTTTTCGGGTATGGATTTAATATATGATCAATGCAACCGTAAACCTGGATTTATATCGCTATGAGATCCACTCCCTGATCAAGGCTTTTTATCCCGAGGAGGACGTAAAAGTCCTGCTCACGGGGGAAGGAAAGCAGGAGGCGCAGGAGATCTTTATGGAGATCCTGTTCCTGCCCGAAGAGATCGTGATGCGCCTGCCTGAGACCGGCGTGCAGATGCGCACCGCCGCGCAGGGGGACCGGTATGACATAAAGTGCCCTGCCGGCAAGGCCGCAATGAAGCATATGCTTTACCGAATGCTGACGCAGCATACGGGACGTGAACTCCCCTGGGGAGAACTGATCGGCATCCGGCCCACCAAGCTGGCCATGGCACAGTTGGAAAAGGGGGCGACGGTCGAAGAGACGGCCCGCTACATGGAGACGGAGCACAAGGTGAGCCCCGAAAAGGCACAGCTGGCCGCAAGGATCGCCGCAAAGGAAAAGAAGCTCCTCTCGCCGCTCCACGCGCAGGGAGGATACAGCATCTATGTCGGCATTCCTTTCTGCCCGACGACCTGCCTGTACTGCTCCTTTACCTCTTTCCCCATCGGCGCCTGGAAGGACAGGGCGGACCTGTATCTGGACACGCTGGAAAAAGAGATCGAATCGGCCGCCGCGCTCATGCAGGGGCGCACGCCGGACACTCTGTATATAGGAGGGGGCACGCCCACGACACTGGAGCCTCTCCAGCTGGAGAGGCTTATCACCACGCTCCGCAGGAATTTCCCTTTGGACGATCTTCTTGAGTTTACGGTAGAAGCCGGGCGGCCGGACAGCATTACCCGCGACAAGCTCCGGGTGCTGCGGGAGTGCGGCGTAAAGCGGATCAGCGTAAACCCGCAGACCATGCTTGAAAAAACGCTCAGGCTGATCGGCAGACAGCACACCGTCGACGACGTGCGCCGCGCTTTTTATATGGCGAGAGAAGAGGGCTTCGATAATATCAACATGGACATTATCCTGGGCCTTCCGGAGGAGACGGAAGAGGACGTGCAGTATACACTGTCCGAGATCGAAAAACTCGGGCCGGACAGCCTGACCGCACACTCGCTCGCGGTCAAGCGGGCCTCCCGTCTGCACAAATATATCGAGCAGAACGGTTTTTCCTCCATCCGCAATACGGACAGGTGCGTGCGGATGGCGGCGCAGAGCGCAGCCGCGATGGGAATGGAGCCCTACTATCTCTACAGGCAGAAGAATATGTCCGGCAACTATGAAAACGTCGGCTATGCCAGGGAAGGAAAAGAGGGACTTTACAATGTCCTCATCATGGAAGAAATCCAGACGATCCTGGCACTGGGGGCCGGAAGCATCACCAAAGGCGTCTTCCCCGGCGGCCGGATCGAGAGGAGCGACAACTGCAAGGACGTCGCCACCTACATTCGCAATATCGATGAGATGAACGCCCGCAAGGAGCGCTTGTTTCACAAAAATCAATAAGTAACCAGGAGTCAACGTTTAATATGGCAGCAGTTAAAAAGAGAAAGAAGAACCTCGTGATCGTGGAGTCGCCCGCAAAGGTGAAGACGATCAGGAAATTCCTCGGTTCCAACTATGATGTGGCGGCAAGCAACGGACATGTACGCGATCTGCCCAAGAGCAAACTCGGGGTCGACGTAGAGCATGATTACGAGCCCCACTACATTACGATCAGGGGAAAGGGAGAACTTCTGGCGGGCCTGCGCAAGCAGGTCAAAAAGGCAGACCGGATCTATCTCGCGACCGACCCGGACCGCGAAGGAGAAGCCATTTCCTGGCATCTGATCTATGCGCTGAAGCTGGATGACATGCCGGACAAGGAAGTATACCGGATCACATTTAACGAGATCACAAAGAAAGCAGTCACGGAGTCGCTCAAAAACGCCAGAGAGATCGATATGGATCTCGTCAACGCCCAGCAGACCCGCAGGATCCTGGACCGCATGGTGGGATACCGCATCTCCCCGCTTCTTTGGGAAAAAGTCAAAAGAGGCCTCTCCGCCGGCCGCGTGCAGTCCGCAGCCCTGCGCATGGTGGGGGACCGCGAGGACGAGATCTCCTCGTTTATCCCCCAGGAATACTGGACGGTGGACGCGCTCCTCACGGCGCAGGGACACAAAAAGCCCCTTTGTTTCCATTATTACGGCGATATCTCGCCGGAGGGAAAGACGCAGAAGCGGGAGCTGACAGACGGCGCGGAGGTGGAAAAGCTCAAAAAGGAACTGGAACAGGCTTCTTTCGCCGTAAAAGACATCAAGGTGTCGGAGAGAACGCGCAAACCGCCCCTTCCCTTTACGACCTCGACCCTGCAGCAGGAGGCCAGCAAATCGCTGAATTTCTCCACGCAGAAGACCATGCGCATCGCGCAGCAGCTCTATGAAGGCGTGGAGATCAAGGGGCATGGCACGACGGCGCTGATCACCTACCTGCGAACCGACTCCACCCGCATCTCGGACGAGGCCAAGGAGGCCGCGGCGGCTTTTATCGGTGAGCAGTACGGTGAGGAGTATCTGCCGGAAAACGGGAGCGCCGCGAGAAAAGAAAGCAGGGAAGGAAAGATCCAGGACGCCCATGAGGCCATCCGACCCACGGACGTGACGCTTCAGCCGTCCCAGATCAAGGACCTGCTGCCCAGAGACCAGTTCAGACTGTACCAGCTGATCTGGAAGCGGTTCGTCGCCGGACAGATGAGCGGCGCGCGCTATGAGATGACGCAGGTGCGGGTCTCTGCAGATGAGAAGCATCTCTTTACGCTGTCCGCTTCGAGGGTCCTTTTTGACGGCTTCGAGAGTGTCTATCGGGACGACATGGAAGACAATAAGGACGACGGGACGCTCCGTTTCCCCCTTCAAAAGGACACGGCGCTTTCCCTGGACACCATCGACGCCAAAAGACACTTCACGCAGCCTGCGCCGCACTACACCGAGGCCTCTTTGGTGAGAGCCATGGAGGAGGAGGGAATCGGCCGGCCCAGTACCTACGCGCCGACCATCACGACGATCATGGCAAGGCACTATGTGGCCAAAGAGAATAAAAATCTCTACATGACGGAGCTCGGGGAAGTGGTAAACGGGATCATGAAAAAGTCCTTCCCCTCGATCGTGGATCCCCGGTTCACCGCCAATATGGAGAGCCTTCTCGACGGAATAGCGGACGGGGAAGTCAAGTGGAAGACCGTGGTGGAGAACTTCTACCCCGATCTGGACGACGCGGTGCTGCAGGCCGAGAAGGATCTTGAAAAGGTGAAGATCGCCGACGAGGAGTCGGATGAGATCTGCGAGCTGTGCGGCAGACGCATGGTGATCAAGTACGGTCCTCACGGGAGATTTCTGGCCTGTCCCGGTTTTCCCGAGTGCCACAACACCAAGCCCTACTACGAGAAGATCGGCGTGGCGTGTCCAAAGTGCGGGAAGGACATTGTGGAGCGCAAGACCAGAAAGGGCAGGAAATACTACGGCTGCATCGACAATCCGGCCTGTGACTTTATGGTGTGGCAGAAGCCTTCCGGCATAAACTGCCCCAAGTGCGGCGGGATGATGCTGGAAAAAGGGAACCGGCTCGTCTGTATGAACGAGGAGTGCGGACATGTGCAGGAGAGGCCGCGGGACGAAGAAGCGGCAGATGTAAAGACGGAAGAGAAGAGAGAAGCGTAATTCGGCAAAGGAGCAAGCAGTGAATTATAATAACGTTGAACTTCTGGACAAGACGAGAATGATCCAGAAACTGCTGAACAACAACGATACCGGCAAGGTGATCTTCAATGACATCTGCCGCGTCATGAGCAAGATCCTGGAATCCAATATCCTGGTGATCAGCCGCAAAGGCAAGGTCCTGGGATACGGGGAGAGGGAGAACATCCCGGTCCTGGGGGAGATGGTGGAGGACATGGTCGGTTCTTTTATCGACCCCGCTCTCAACGACCGCTTCCTCAGCGTCCTTTCGACCCATGAGAACGTGAGCCTCGGAACGCTGGGCTTTACGGACGACCAGGACATGGACGACGTCGGGATCATAGCGCCGATCGAGATCGCCGGCGAGCGCCTCGGAACGGTATTCCTGTACCGGAGGGACGCACAGTATTCCGTCAACGACATTCTGCTCTGCGAGTACGGCACTACGGTCGTGGGCCTCGAGATGCTGCGCGCGGTATCCGAGGAGACGGCGGAAGAGAACCGCAAGCTCAACGTAGTCAGGTCAGCCATCGGCACGCTCAGCTATACGGAGATGCACGCGATCATCCATATCTTCGAGGAACTGCAGGGGATCGAAGGGATCCTCGTGGCCAGCAAGATCGCGGACAAGGCGGGCATCACGAGGAGCGTCGTGGTAAACGCCCTGCGCAAGTTCGAATCGGCGGGCGTCATCGAATCCCGCTCTTCCGGTATGAAGGGGACCTATATTAAAGTGCTCAACGACGCGATCTACGGAGAACTGGACCAGATGAAGGGCAAACTGGAATCTGTCTGAAAAAATTCTTGCACGGCGCATTGATGCGTGTTAAAATATTCGCGTTGCTGTTATATCAAGCACGTGTTTCCGTGCAGATGCCGGTGCTCCCGCGCCTTTGCGAGGGGGTGGCAGGGTTCTTCCCGAAGCGATAAGGAAACACGGAAGTTTAACAAAACGGAGGAAAAGAAATGAGCGTAGTAACAATGAAACAGCTGCTCGAAGCAGGCGTACACTTCGGACATCAGACAAGGCGCTGGAACCCCAAGATGGCTCCCTACATCTTCACGGAGCGCAACGGCATCCACATCATCGACCTTCAGAAGTCCGTGATCAAAGTGGACGAGGCCTACAAGGCAGTTTTTGAGATCGCCAGCCAGGGAGGCACCATCCTTTTCGTCGGCACCAAGAAGCAGGCGCAGGACGCGGTCAAGAACGAGGCTGAGAGATGCGGCATGTACTATGTCAACGAGAGATGGCTCGGCGGCATGCTGACCAACTTCAAGACCATCCGCAGCAGAATCGCCCGTCTCAAACAGATCGAGAAGATGTCCGAGGACGGCACTTTTGACGTACTTCCCAAGAAGGAAGTCGCTAAGCTGACCAAGGAGTGGAACAAGCTCGAGAAGAACCTGGGCGGCATCAAGACCATGGAGCACATTCCGGACGCGATCTTCGTCATCGACCCCAAGAAGGAGAGAATCTGCGTAGCAGAGGCTCACGCTCTGGGCATCACCCTGATCGGTATCGGCGATACCAACAGCGATCCCGAAGAACTTGATTATGTCATTCCCGGCAACGACGACGCGATCCGCGCAGTCAAGCTCCTTTGCAGCAAGATGGCAGACGCTGTCATCGAGGCGCGCCAGGGCGAGGAGAACGTCGACACTTCCGAGCAGGAAGCGCTTGCACAGGAATCCGCTGCCAGCGAGGCTGTACAGGCTGAGGAAGGCACTCTTTAATCTGAATCGATAACAAGTTTCAAAGAAATGGAATGGTGATAAATTATGGCAATTACAGCAGCACAGGTTAAGCAGTTGAGAGAAATGACCGGCGCAGGCATGATGGACTGCAAGAAGGCCCTTACCGCCACGAACGGCGATATGGACGCAGCTGTCGAGTTCCTCAGAAAGAACGGCCAGGCCAAGGCTGAGAAGAAGGCAAACAGGATCGCGGCAGAGGGTATCTGTCTGATCGCACAGGAAGGCGACGACGCCGCAGCGGTGGTCGAAGTCAACTCCGAGACCGACTTCGTGGCCAAGAACGAGAAGTTCCGCAACTACGTCGCAAAGGTCGCCAACCAGGCGCTGAATTCCGCAGCTGAGACCATCGACGACTTCATGGGCGAGGACTGGGCAGAAGATACCGCCAAGAAGGTCTCCGATTCCCTGGTCGACATGATCGCTGTTATCGGCGAGAAGCTGAGCATCCGCAGATTTGAGAAGGTCGTCGCGACCCACGGCTGCGTCGTATCCTATCTCCACGGCGAAGGCAGGATCGGCGTTATCGTCGAGGCACAGACCGATGTCGTAAACGACGATGTCAAGGCTGCCCTGAAGAACGTCGCTATGCAGATCGCGGCTATGAATCCCAAGTACATCTCCGCAGAGGATGTCTCTGAGGAGTACAAAGAGCACGAGAAAGAGATCCTTCTTGCACAGGCAATGAAGGAGAACGAAGAGCTCCCCGAGAACAAGAGGAAGCCTCAGAACATCATCGAGAAGATGCTCATCGGCAGACTGAACAAGCAGCTTAAGGAGATCTGCCTGTATGACCAGATCTATGTAAGAGCGGAAGACGGCAAGCAGACCGTCGGCCAGTATCTTGCACAGGTCGGCAAGGCAAACGGCTGTGAGATCAAGATCGTTAAGTTCGTCCGCTTCGAGACCGGTGAAGGCCTTGAGAAGAAGCATGAGAACTTCGCTGAGGAAGTCATGGCACAGATGAAGTAATTGATCGGGACGCAGCGATTTGCGCTGTCAGATCAGATGATTGCGGAGGGGAGACAGGCGGAAGGCATTGTGATGCCGGACGCTGTCTCCCCTTTTTTCGCTTTGGCTTGACAGACGATCTTTATATATGCGATAACTGTTATAAGAACATGGGGGCCTGCCGGCTTCTTTGAGAACCGGCAAGGCGCATTACAGAGAGGATCGCAATCTTATAATATGAAGATACAGAGAGTAAATGATACAACCATTAACTGCATCATTACCCAGCAGGATCTTCGCGAAAGCGGCCTCGGGCTGCACGACCTTTTTGACCGCAAGAAGGAAGCGATGGACTTTATCAAAGGCGTCATCGTGGAGGCGGCCAGGTCCCAGAACTTTGATCTGCAGGGCGAATATACGTCTATGCATGTGAAGATCCTTGCGGACCAGTCGGTGAGCCTCACGCTCTCTCATGATCCCGCGGAGGCGCAGAGTATCAAGGATATCTGCGAGGCGGTACAGGAGGGCCTGAAGGCGCAGGAGGAGGAAAAAAGCTGCGTATTTCGTTTTGACTCGATGCGCGACGTGATCTCCTTCTGCAAAGAGGTGAGAGTCTCCAGAGGAACGGGGAGTTCCCTCTGTGCGGACGATCAGGGAGGATACTACCTCTTCCTTGCCCAGGAAAAAACGGAGGGAAGGATCTTTACCGCCCAGTCCCTGACGGCGGGAGAATTCGGTACCTTCGTCACTTCGGACCGGGCCAGGGCAGGGCAGATCAAAGAGCATCTGCGGACGATCATCGACAGGGGTGCAATTGAGGAACTCGGCAGTCTGTGAGATGCCGGGCGCGATACTTGGAACATGAATGATGTGAACAAAGAGCGGCTCAACCGCTACATTGCCGCGTGCGGATACTGTTCGCGAAGAGAGGCGGACCGCCTGATCGAGGCGGGGCAGGTCTTCGTAAACGGATATCCGGCACAGACGGGAATGCAGGTCGGGCCGGAGGACGACGTGCGGGTCGGCGACAGGATCCTTCAGAAGAAGGACCGCCGGATCACCGTGGCCTATTATAAACCTGTGGGCGTTACCTGCACGGAGCGGGACCCCCACGCACAGAGAACGCTTTCCGAGGCCTTCTCCTTTCCCGTAAGACTTACCTATGCCGGAAGGCTGGACAGGGATTCGGAAGGCCTTCTTCTTATGACCAATGACGGCGAGCTGATCGACAAAATGATGCGGGGCAGCGCCGGGCATGAAAAAGAATATATCGTGCGGACGCGCTCGCGGATCATGGACGCACAGCTGCAGGCTATGCGAAAGGGGATCTGGCTGAAGGACCTGGAGAAGAAAACGCTTCCCTGCACGGTGGAAAGACTCGGTGACAGAACCTTCCGGATCGTCCTGACACAGGGACTCAACCGGCAGATCCGTCGCATGTGCAAAGCGGTCGGCAACGAGGTCAAGAGTCTCAAGAGAGTGCGCGTACTGAATGTGCGCCTGGGCGCCATGAAGCCCGGGCAGCAGCGGATCCTGACCGGTGAGGAGCTCAGTGAGCTCTATGAGCGCGCAGGACTCAGATTGGGGGATGGACGTTGACACAGACTGGGCAGCAAAAAGAGCGGATCAAAGAACTGACGGAAGTGCTCCGCCGGGCATCGGAAGCTTACTATGCCGGGAATACCGAGATCATGAGCAATCTCGAGTATGACCGGCTTTACGATGAGCTCGCGGAGCTGGAGAAGACGACCGGCATTACGCTGGCCGGCTCCCCCACAGCCTCCGTGGAGTACACGCTTGCCAAGGAGCTTCCGAAGGAGCGGCATGAAAGGCCGATGCTTTCCCTGGACAAAACCAAGTCCAGAGAAGCGCTGCAGGCCTTTTTGGGAGAGCACGAGGGCCTTCTGTCCTGGAAGATGGACGGTCTTACCGTTGTGCTCACCTACGAGGGGAAAAAGCTCGTCAAAGCGGTCACCCGCGGCAACGGGCAGATCGGGGAAGTGATCACCGACAACGCCCGCGTATTCGTAAATCTGCCGGTGACGATCCCCTATGAAGGGACCTTGATCCTGCGGGGCGAGGCGGTGATCCGGTACAGCGACTTCGAGCGGATCAACCGGGAACTGGAGAAGCAGGCGGCGGAGGGAACGGACCTAACGGGGATCCTCTACAAGAATCCCAGAAATCTCTGCAGCGGAAGCGTAAGACAGCTCAATAACGAGGTGACAGCGCGCAGAAATGTGCGCTTTTATGCCTTTTCCCTGGTGCAGGCGCCGGGGATCGATTTTCAGGATTCTCACGAGAAAGAGCTCCTGTTTTTGAAGGAACAGGGATTTGAGACGGTGGAGTACCGGCGTGTGAGCGCAGAGGACGTCTCACAGACGGTCGATCAGTTCGAAAAAAATGTCCCGCTTTCCGATGTCCCGACGGACGGGCTGGTACTGCTTCTGGACGAGATCGCCTACGGCGAGTCGCTGGGCATGACGGCCAAATTCCCCCGCAACGCGATCGCCTTCAAGTGGGCGGACGAGCTGCAGGAGACGACGCTCCGGGAAGTGGAATGGAGCGCCAGCCGGACCGGACTGATCAATCCGATCGCGGTCTTTGACCCGGTGGAGCTGGAAGGTACGACGGTAAAGCGCGCCTCGGTCCATAACGTGAGCATTGTGAAGGCCCTGAAGCTTGGGATCGGGGACCGGATCACTGTATATAAGGCAAATATGATCATCCCGCAGGTGGCGGAGAATCTGACGGGCTCCGGGTCACTGGAGATCCCGTCCGTATGTCCGGTGTGCGGAGGACCGACACTGATCCGGCAGGAGAATGACACGGAGGTGCTCGTCTGTACCAATCCGGACTGCGCGGCAAAGCGCCTTCACTCGTTTGCGCTGTTTGTGAGCCGCGGCGCCATGAATGTCGACGGACTCTCGGAAAAGACGCTGGAGAAGATGATCGACATGGGGTTCATCCACACTTTTGCCGATATTTTCCGGCTGGACAGGCACAGGGAGGAGATCGCGCAGATGGAGGGCATGGGCGGAAAGTCGGCCGACAACCTGATACAGGCTGTTGAAAAAGCCAAGGACACCACGCTCGACAGAGTCCTCTATGCCGTGGGCATTCCCGGGATCGGAGCGGCCGGCGCGAGGGTGCTCTGCGGCCTGTGCGGCTATGACCTGGAGGAACTCATCCGCATGGACGCGCAGACCATTGCGTCTGCGGAGGGGATCGGCCCGGTCCTTGCTGAAAATGTCGTGCAGTACCTGCACAGTGAAGACAGGGCGGGCGAATTGCGGGAACTGGTAAAGGAGCTGCGGCTCACTAAGCCGCAGACGTCGGAGGACGGGCAGGTCCTGTCCGGCCTCACCTTCGTCATAACCGGAAAAGTCTATCACTTCGCAAACAGGGACGCCCTGAAAGCGGAGATCATAAAGCGCGGCGGAAAGGCCGCAGGGAGCGTATCCTCCAGGACGGATTATCTGATCAACAACGACGTGCAGTCCACTTCCGGAAAGAACAAAAAAGCGAGAGAACTGGGCGTCAGGGTGATCTCCGAGGAGGAGTTCATGGCACTTGCGGGGCTTACAGAGCCGCAAAGCGAATAATACATTCACAGGGAGGAAGGATCATGCCCATCAAAATACAAAATGATCTGCCGGTGAGAGGAATCCTGGAGAAGGAGAACCTCTTCGTGGTGGACGAGAACCGAGCCATTCATCAGGACATCAGACCGCTGGAGCTCTGCATTCTGAATCTGATGCCCAAAAAGGAGGAAACGGAGCTGCAGCTCCTTCGGATGCTCTCCAACACGCCCCTGCAGATCGACATCACCTTCATGCGCATGAGCACGCACAGGACCAAGAATTCCCCGATGTCTCATCTGCACAAGTTCTACTATACCTTTGATGAACTGAAGGACAGACGTTTTGACGGACTGATCATCACAGGCGCGCCCGTGGAAAAGCTTCCCTACGAAGAAGTGGATTACTGGCCGGAGCTCTGTGAAGTCTTTGCCTGGAGCAAGACCAACGTGACCAGCACCTTTCACATCTGCTGGGGCGCGCAGGCCGGACTCTATTACCATTTCGGACTTCCCAAAAAGGAACTGCATGAGAAGCTGTTCGGACTGTTTTCCCATAAAGTGCGCCACAGGAAGGAGCCTCTGGTGAGAGGTTTTGACGATTTCTTCCTGATCCCGCACAGCCGCTACACAGAGGTTCCCGCAAAGGCGATCCACTCCTGCAGGGAGCTGCGGATCCTGGCCGAATCGGACGAGGCGGGCGTCCTCCTCTGCATGACCGAGGACGGAAGACAGATCTACATTATGGGCCACGCGGAATACGACCGGAACACCCTGCGCGACGAGTATCTGCGGGACGCGAGAAAAGGCCTGGATACGGCGCTTCCCAAGTATTATTTCCCGGACGACAATCCGGAAGAGAAGCCGCCGCTGGAGTGGAGGGCGCACAGCTATCTTCTTTACTCCAACTGGCTCAACTACTATGTCTACCAGGCGACGCCTTACGATATCAACGAGATTCGATAAGGAGGAGAGACTTGAGAATCGGAACAGGCTATGACGTGCACAGGCTCACGGAAGGAAGACGCCTGATCATCGGAGGCGTGGACATCCCCTATGAGAAGGGGCTGCTCGGCCACTCGGATGCGGATGTCCTTTCTCACGCCATCATGGACGCGCTGCTCGGCGCGGCCGCGCTAGGCGACATCGGGCTTCATTTTCCCGATACGGACGAGCGCTATAAAGGAGCGGATTCCATGCAGCTGATGCGCCGGGTCGCGCAGATCCTGCAGGAGAACTGTTATGTGATCGGAAATGTCGACGCTACCATCGTGGCGCAGGCGCCCAAAATGCGGCCGCACATAGAGGCCATGCGCGCCAATATCGCGAAGGCCCTGGAGATCGACGTGTCACAGGTCAGCGTGAAAGCGACCACGGAGGAGCATCTGGGCTTCACCGGAAAAGGAGAAGGGATCGCCGCCCAGGCAGTGGCGCTGGTCACGTCTCCCATGGACGCGGATATGACTGCAGCATTCCCGCCGGGCGGATGCCAAGGATGCCCGGGAAGGAGATAGAAGGAGAGGAGAAAGCCATGAAAATATTCAATACGATGTCGCGGACCAAAGAGGAGTTTGTGCCCCTTGAGCCCGGAAAGGTAAAGATGTACGTCTGCGGCCCTACAGTCTATAACCTGATCCACATCGGGAATGCGCGCCCCATGATCGTCTTCGACACGGTGCGCCGCTATTTTGAATACAAGGGATACGAGGTGAACTATGTCTCCAACTTCACGGATGTGGACGACAAGATCATCAACAAGGCCAACGAGGAGGGCGTCGATTCGCGCGTGATCTCAGACCGCTACATCGAGGAGTGCAAAAAGGATATGGCAAGCCTGAACGTAAGGCCGGCCACGACGCACCCGCAGGCGACCAAAGAGATCGGCGGCATGATCGACATGATCGACAACCTGATCCGCAAGGATTACGCCTACAAGGCCCAGGACGGCACGGTCTACTACAGGACGCGTAAGTTCAGGGATTACGGCAAGCTTTCCCACAAGGATCTGGACAACATGCAGAGCGGTCTGCGCATGCTGGCAGTGACCGGCGCGGATCAGAAGGAGGACGCGCTGGATTTCGTCCTCTGGAAGCCTAAAAAAGAGGGCGAGCCCTACTGGGAATCCCCGTGGTGCTGCGGCCGTCCCGGCTGGCATATCGAATGCTCCGTCATGAGCAAGCGCTATCTGGGCGACCAGATCGACATCCACGCGGGCGGAGAGGACCTGATCTTCCCCCATCACGAAAATGAGATCGCGCAGTCCGAAGCGGCAAACGGCGTGCCCTTTGCCAAGTACTGGATGCACAACGCCTTCCTCAATATCGACAACCGCAAGATGAGCAAATCCCTCGGCAACTTCTTCACGGTGCGCGACATCCTGGAGCAGTATGATCCGCAGGTGCTGCGCTACTTTATGCTCTCCGTCCATTACAGGAGCCCGCTGAATTTCAGCCGTGAGAACGTGGAGAGCGCAAAGAGCGCTTACGAGCGCATCCTCAACTGCGGCGAGAACCTGAAATTCCTGGCTTCCCACACCGAAGGAGAGCTTAAGGAAGAGGAGAAGGCCCTTCTGGAGAAGGCGGACAGCTTCCGCGTGCAGTTCGAAGAGGCCATGGACGATGACTTCAATACGGCTGACGCCATCACGGCGATCTTTGAGCTGGTCAAGTGGATCAACACGTCCGTGAACGGGGAGTCCTCCAAAGCCTTCGTAGAGGCGCTGCGGAAAGAACTCTTCACACTGGCGGATATCTGCGGTCTTTTTATCGAGCGCAAAGAGGACGTGGAGGACGATCTTGCCGCCTATGTCGAGGCGCAGATCGCAGAGCGCAAAGCCGCCAAAAAGGCCAAAGACTTCGCGAAGGCCGATGCCATCCGCGACGCGCTCCGCGAGAAGGGGATCATTCTGGAGGACACCAGAGAAGGAGTCAAATGGAAGAAGGTCTGAGGCGCGAGATCCTGGAGCGCTTCCGGATCGGGGAAGCGGATATCAGAACATATTCCCCGCTGGCGCTGGCCTTTCTCGGGGACGCGGTGTACTCACTGATCGTGCGCACCATCGTGGTCTCGGCGGGAAACCGGCAGGCGGAGAAGCTTCACAATGAGACCACTTATTACGTGAGGGCGGGATACCAGGCCCAGATGGGCAGGGCGCTCTACGATTCCATGACGGTGGAGGAGCAGAAGGTGTACCGCCGGGGGCGCAACGCGAACCCGGTCCATAAGGCCAAAAGCGCCTCCGCGGACGAGTACCTGCAGGCGACGGCCCTGGAGACCCTGTGCGGCTATCTCTATCTCACGGATCAGATGCCCCGTCTTCTGGACCTTCTGCAGGAGGGCATGAAGCTCGTGGAGCGGCGCGGCATCACCGTCACATAATCTATAAAGAGGTTTACTTTGGCAGAGAACAGAATTGAAGGAAGAAACGCCGTGATCGAGGCCTTTCGCTCGGGAAAGACCATCGACAGGATCTATATGCTGGACGGCGCCAAGGAAGGCGCCCTGCAGACCGTGCGGCGGGAGGCCGCAAAGCACGGGACCCCGATCCGGTATGTCTCCAGGCAGAGACTGGACCAGATGTCCGAGACCGGCAGGCACCAGGGCGTGATCGCGGAGACGGCGGAGTACCGGTACGCAGAGGTGGAGGAGATCCTTGCGAAGGCGCGCGAAACGGGAGAACCGCCTTTTGTCGTGATCCTGGACGGGATCGAGGACCCGCACAACCTCGGCGCCATCATCCGGACGGCCAACGCAGCCGGCGCGCACGGCGTGATCATTCCGGGCGACAGGGCAGCGGGGCTTACGGCCACCGTGGCGAAAGCCTCTGCGGGCGCCATCAACTACACGCCCGTGGCAAAAGTCACGAATCTGTCCCGCACGATCGAGCAGCTCAAAAAAGAGGGGCTCTGGTTCGTGTGCGCGGATATGGACGGCGAGCCCATGACGAAGCTCTCACTCCGGGGGCCGATCGGCCTTGTGGTGGGAAGCGAAGGAAACGGGGTGGGCCGCCTCGTGAAGTCCAAGTGCGACATGGTCGCCTCGATCCCGCTGAAGGGGGAGATCAACTCCCTGAACGCGTCCGTGGCAGCCGGCGTACTCATGTATGAGATCGTAAGACAGAGGGACCTTGCATGAACGAGAGGAGTTATCAGGATCTCACGGACGAAGAGCTGATCAGCCTCTATCGGGACGGCGACATGGGGGCCATCGAACTTCTCATGCAGAAGTATAAGGAACTGGTCCTTGGAAAAGCGCGCACGATGTATATACTGGGCGGCGATGCGGACGATCTCATCCAGGAGGGCATGCTGGGCCTGTTTAAAGCGGTCAGGGATTACGACAGCGGGCGCGACGCGAGCTTTCGCACCTTTGCCCGTCTGTGCGTCACGAGGCAGCTCTACAACGCCGTAGAGGCCTCAGGGCGCAAGAAACACCTGCCCCTCAACAGCGCCATCTCGCTGAACCGGACGGCGGGCGGTACGGAAGAGGAAGAGGCGTCGGAGACCATGCAGGATCTGATCCAGGCGTCCTCCTCCTTCAATCCGGAGGAGCTGTTTCTGGAGAAGGAGAGAGAGCAGGCGCTCGAGGAACACATAGAAAAGGAACTGAGCAGATTCGAGAGGCAGGTCCTGGACCTGTACCTGACCGGCATGGGATACACGGAGATCGCACATGTGCTGAACCGGGACGAAAAGTCGGCGGACAACGCCCTGCAGAGGATCCGGAACAAGCTCCGCGATTTTAAGAAGTAACAGATATTTGCGGCAGGAGGGTTTTAAGAATGGCGCTTAATCCGATGGAAATCATGAAGCTGGGTGACAGGCTGCGGATCTTCCGGGAGCAGCACCCGAGAGTGGAGAGTTTCATCCGGGACAATTTCAACCGGTCCATGCAGGAGGGAACGGTCATCGAGATGAAGGTGACAAAGCCGGACGGCAGGACGTCCATCTGCAATTTCCGGGTCTCGAAGGAGGACCTGGAGACCGTTGAAATCCTCAGAAATATAAAGGGATAAGAACAAAAAAACAGGAGACATGTTCACACATGTCTCCCGATTTATGAGAGCTGGCAACGAGAATCGAACTCGTGACCTCCGCACTACCAATGCGACGCACTACCGACTGTGCTATGCCAGCAAACTCAAACGCAACGATGTAATATTAGCATAGAGGGATATGCTTGTCAATCGCATTTCTGATTTTTTTCTAAACAGATCATTGCAGGAAGGGAAAGAAGATATGAAGTATGACGTGATCATTATCGGTGCGGGTCCCGGCGGGATTTTTTCCGCCTACCAGCTCATGAAGAAGCGGCCGGAGCTTAAGATCGCAGTCTTTGAAGGGGGAAAGGAACTCGAGAACAGGCGCTGCCCCATCGACGGGGAGAAGATCAAATACTGCATCGGGTGCGAGAGCTGCTCGATCATGTCCGGTTTTGGCGGGGCAGGGGCTTTCAGCGACGGAAAGTATAATATCACCAATGATTTTGGCGGGACGCTCTATGAGTACATCGGCAAAAAAAAGGCCGTCGAGCTGATGGAATACGTGGATTCGATCAATATGTCCCACGGCGGAGAGGGCACGAAGCTCTACAGCACGGCGGGAACGGCCTTTAAAAAGATCTGCATCCAGAATAAGCTGCAGCTCCTGGACGCCTCGGTCCGTCATCTGGGGACCGATATCAATTACATCGTCCTGAAGAACCTTTACGAGGAGATGAAGGATCACATCGATTTCTTCTTCAAAACGCCCGTGGAGCACATCGAGACACTGGGGAACGGCGGCTACAGGGCGGTCTGTGACGAGATGACGGCCGAAGCGCCCTACTGCATCGTCTCCGTCGGCCGCAGCGGCAGCAAGTGGATGGAGCAGGTCTGCAGAGAGCTGGACATCCCCACCAAGTCCAACCGCGTTGATCTGGGCGTCAGAGTGGAGCTTCCCGCGGTAGTCTTCTCCCATCTGACGGACGAGCTCTATGAGAGCAAGATCGTCTACCGGACGGAGAAGTTCGAGGATAACGTCAGGACCTTCTGCATGAACCCCAACGGCATCGTCGTCACGGAGAACACCAACGGCATCGTGACCGTCAACGGCCATAGCTTCGAAGGGGCCGACAAAAAAACGGAGAACACCAATTTTGCCCTGCTCGTCTCCAAGCACTTCTCCGACCCCTTCAAGGACAGCAACGGCTACGGCGAGAGCATCGCGCGCCTGTCCAACATGCTGGGCGGCGGCGTCATCGTGCAGCGCTTCGGGGATCTCGAGCGCGGAAGAAGGAGCAACCGGCAGCGCATTGAGGAGGGGACGGTCCGTCCGACGCTCCAGGCGACGCCCGGCGACCTGAGCCTGGTCCTTCCCAAGCGGATCCTGGACGGGATCATCGAGATGATCTACGCCCTCGACAAGATCGCCCCCGGCACGGCCAATAACGATACGCTGCTGTACGGCGTGGAGGTCAAGTTCTACAACATGGAAGTGAAGCTGGACAATCATCTGGAGACGAATCACCCCGGTCTGTTTGTGATCGGCGACGGGAGCGGCGTCACGCATTCGCTTTCGCATGCGTCGGCAAGCGGGGTATTTGTGGCGGATCACCTGGCAGAGCTGGTATAGTACAAAGGAATTGTCATAAATGCGGTTCCGCGTTATACTTATGAAGATAATGACTTAAAGTAGATGATCTCATCATGCAGGTAACGGATAGTTGAAACAAAAAGCGCGTGTATTCGGAAAAATAGCAATCTTTTTAATAATACTGGCAATCCTGATCCGGCTTTTGGAGATCCCTTTCTCACCGGCCTACTGGTTTCCCCTGAACCGGCTGCAGGACAGAACGGGCAGGATCGGAGCCATCACTTTAGAAAAGGAAAATACGATCGATATTGTCTGTATGGGAGACAGCCTGTCCGTGATGGGCTTTTCTCCCATGGATCTCTGGAAGGAGTACGGATTCACTTCCTACAATTTCGGCTCCGACGGCCTCCGGATGGGGGAGGCGTATTATCACGCAAAGCTTTTTGACAGATACCAGAATCCCAAGGTCCTGCTTTTAGAGACAGGCCTTTTTTTCCGGTACAACATGATGGAGGAATTACAGACAATTGTCGCACAGGAAATCTATTACCATTTCTCGGGTCTGCGTTATCATAATCTCTGGAAACAGCCGTTTGAACTGGAAGGTGTCAGGCGGTATTACAAGGGGTATCTGATCAACGAGACGTGCACGCCTTATGAAGACGGCTATTACATGGACCAGAAGTTTCACTGGACCATGCTGATGGAGATCAAGCCGATCATCAGAGAGCATTTTGACATGCTCAAAGAGTACTGTGATAAACATGATATCACCCTCATTCTTTACAGTGCGCCCTCTGCGGCAAACTATAATCATGACCGCTGCAAGCTGCTGTCGGATTGCGCAGAGGAGAACGGCCTCGCCTATTTCAATCTCAACGAGGATATTCCGGAACTCGGCATCGACTGGTCCACGGATACGACGGACGGCGGCGACCACATGAATCTGTTCGGGGCCAGAAAGGTTACCAGGTACCTGGCAGAGTACATAAAATCTGAAAACCTGGCAGAGGATCACAGAGGTGATCCCGATTACGCGGACTGGGACGTTCAGGCGAAAGCTTTCGACAAACTGGTCGCGGAAATGAAAGGGACATATTTTGGAAACATTGAAGAGGAACGAGACAGAGCATTGCGGGAAGAGCGTGAACGTCGAAGAGAAGAAAGAAAACAGCGCTGAGAGAAGCAGGGCTGTCCCGGTTCTCTGGATGATCATTCCCTGCTACAACGAAGAGAAAGTCCTGCCCATCACCTGCGAAATGTTTCTGGATCAGTTAAACAGCATGATCCGGGCAGGCCATGTGGACGACAGGAGCAGGATCCTCTTTGTGAATGACGGCTCTTCTGACAGCACCTGGGAGATCATCCAGGCGCTTTCCCGCCGGGATGCGCATTTTATCGGCATCTCCCAGAGCCGGAACAGGGGGCATCAGAACGCGGTCCTCGCCGGTCTGATGGAAGCGAGAGAGTACTGCGACATTACGATCTCGATCGACTGCGACGGGCAGGACGATATCAGCGCCATGGACAGGATGGTCGAAGAGTACAGGAAGGGAAGCGAGATCGTATACGGCGTCCGCTCCAGCCGCAAAACAGACACGTGGTTCAAGAGAGCGACCGCAGAAGGGTTTTATAAGCTCCTTCACTGCATGGGGGCGGAGGTCGTTTTCAACCATGCGGATTACAGGCTGGTGTCAAAACGTGTGCTGGACGAATTCTCGAACTATCAGGAAGTTAACCTCTTTCTGAGAGGCCTGTTTCCGATGGTAGGGTTCAAGAGCAGTTCCGTCTACTATGAGCGAAACGAGAGACTGGCCGGGGACAGCCACTATCCTCTGGGGAAAATGCTGGCGCTGGCTTTTGACGGGATAACGAGCCTGTCGATCCGACCGATCCGGCTCATCACCACACTGGGCTTTGCGGTGGCTTTTTTCAGCATCATCGGTGTCATTTGGTCCGTTGTCTGCTATTTTCTGGGAAATACGGTGAACGGCTGGGCAAGCATGATCTGCATCATGTGCTTTTTGGGAGGCATGCAGCTGATCGGTCTGGGCGTCATCGGAGAATATGTCGGCAAAACATATCTGGAAGTCAAGCATCGTCCCAGATATATCATCAGCGAAAGAACAGGCAGTATATACTGCAGAGACCACTGTGAAAATGAAAAGAAGAAATCATATAGCCAGGAACGAGAAGCTGATTGACAGGAATTTTTGGAGATGCATCCTGCTCTGCTTTGTAATCGCTTTCTTTTCATTTATTTATTTTATAGCGGCCGGGAAGGGCGCTTTTACGCTGCGAGATGACTTCAATACACAGCAGCTGACCTTTCCGAACCAGGTAAACGGCTTTCTCAAACAGGCCGACCCGGGAGAGTGGTGCTGGAATCTGGACATCGGCGCCTCCTTTGTCAACGGCTTCAGCTTCTATGTGCTGGGGAGCCCTTTTTCCTGGATCACGTTTCTGTTTCCCCGGACCATGCTCCCGTATCTGATCGGCTGGGTCTATATGCTTAAATACGCCGTGGCAGGGGGAACGGCGTACCTGTATCTGAAATACTGCACGGGCAAGGGAGAGTGGCAGGAAGTCTTCGGCGCCGTAATGTACGCTTTCTCCGGCTTCTCCGCGGCGGCGATCGAATTCTACCATTTTCACGATGTGGTCGCACTGTTCCCGCTTCTTCTGCTGGGCCTGGAAAAACTCATCCGGGACGATGACAAGCGGATCTTTACGGGCGCCGTATTCATTAACTGCCTCGTGAACTATTACTTTTTCATCGGGCAGGTCATATTCTGTGTCCTCTACTTTCTGTTCCGCCACTTTTCCGACAAGAAAAGCTTCCTCTCCGATACACTGAAATGCCTTCTCTGCGGATGCCTTGGCGTGGGGATGGCAGGCGTTCTTTTTGTGCCCAGCATAATTTACATTCTCGGAAATCCGAGAACGGATTCCCGTCTGACCTGGAGAACGGATATATTTCCGATCATGGAGGACTTTTTGTACTTCGTGAAAGGGATCCTGCTTCCGGGAGAAGCGATGAGCAATCAGTCGGCCATTTACAACGCGGAGTGGAATTCCACGGCCTGCTGGCTCCCCCTTTGCGGCATCTCGCTATGCATTGCCTATATCCTGAAGAAGAGAAACCGTCTCAGTGCTTTTCTGGTCCTGCTGACAGTCATTTCCTTCAGCCCGTACCTTTCCTCGGGCTTTTCGCTCTTTACGCGCAACTATCAGAGATGGTGGTACATGTTTGTCCTGATCGGCGTACTGGCATCCGTGTATGTTCTGAAAAACCCGGAATCGTACCCCGTAAGAACAGGGATCCTGTGCAATGCCGGCCTTCTGGCCGCTTACTATCTCTTCGTCCGCCTGTCGGATAAAAAAGGCACCTACGGGCAGCTGATATGGCACCCCAGGCGCTTCCTGTTCCTTGTGGCTGCGGCGGGAGCGGGCCTTGTCTTTTTGTATATCGTTATTACAGCCGTAAAGAAGCATCGGGGAGCGGTCCTTGTCGCGGGCCTTTCCGCTTGTGCCTGCCTGATGACGGCCTTCGTCATCTATATCTACCGGATCCATTCGGAGTCGACGGAGAGCATTATGGGGAAGTATGCGCTGGCGCAGCAGCTGGATGTGATCGACGATCAGTACAGGTATGAACTGGAAGACAACGCCAATCTGCTCACCCTGACAGGAGATATCGGCGGCGTGGGAGCGTTTACTTCCACATGCAGCAACTGCCGCTTCGAATTTAACGAGATATTTGAGCATTATTCGAGTATTTTTTCGATCCGGAAGGATGAGACGCCCGGGCTCGCGGCGCTTTTTGGCGCAAAGTTCGTCTTAAAAGAGGGGCAGCCGGAGGCGGCGCCGGTCCATCTGCGGGCACAGGTCAACGGAACAGACTGGTATGTCACGGAGCAGCCTGCCTGTCCGATCGGGTATTCAGTCGATCACTATATCCTCAAAAGCGACCTGTTCAGGATCGCACTCAAAGACAGAGGGATCGCGCTCCTTCATGCGATCGTGATCAATGACGAGGAGGAAGCACTGGTAAGCCCGTATCTGGAGAGAAAAGAGCCTGACGGTATGGAACAGGATCTGGCTGAGGACCTCTCCGCTGTGATAGAGCAAAATATAGAAAACGGCGTACAGGATTTTGAAAGAAACAGTCATGGCTTCGCCTGTGCCTGCGACTATGAGAAGGATACCGTTGTCTTTTTCTCGGTTCCCAATGAACCGGGATGGAAGGTGACGATCGATGATGCGCCTGCGCAGACCATCAACACAGGCGGCTTAACTGCACTTGCGGTTCCGGCCGGGGCGCACGAGATCCGGTTTGTGTATCACACGCCCGGGCTGCGGGCAGGGGCGTTGCTTTCGGCGGTATCGCTTCTTGTTCTGATCGGCGCGTGGGTTGTGGGGAGGAAGAAGAGGGGTTGAATTTCTGTCCTGAATAAGAAAAGGATCCGCAGTTCTGCGGATCCTTTTTTGTTAGATGAAGATGCCTCTTGCTATATCATTTACTCCGCCGCTCCCGCGGGCACAGCATCTGCCGGGGCTGCCGCCGGATTGTCGGACTTGGCCGCCGTTGCAGCCTTGGCTGCCTCTTCGGCCTCTTTCTTCTTGCGTTCTTCCTCTTCCTGTCTCTCGCGCTCTTCCTCTTCCTCGCGCTTCATCTCCTCATATTCCTCGTAATGGACTTGGCACCACTCGTTGGACTCGGGCACGGTGTCCTCGGTGAAATACTCGGTGACGGCCGGGCAGACGCCGCCAAAAGGTCTCTGGCCGGAGACTTTGCAGACCGTAGCGGTCTCGATCCCCTCGGGCATCTCAAACTCTTCCTCCTCGTCGTTGCCGGGGAGACGCTCCATGACAGCGCGCCAGATATCTCTGGCGAGGGCCTGCTCCTGGGTGGAAGTGAGGTCCATGTTGTTGTCGTAGCCGGCCCAGGTCGTGGCGGTGTAGCGGGGCGTGTAGCCCGAGAACCAGACGTCGTTCTCATCGGAAGTGGTACCGGTCTTGCCGGCGATGGCGGTGGTACCGAAGTTGACGGAGCGGCCGGTTCCTTCCGTTACGACATCCTCCATGGCGGAGGTGAGAAGCCATGCAGTAGTCTCTTTGATGACTCTGCGGTGCTCCGCGTTCTGGCTGGAGTCGAGGATGATGTTGCCGTCGTGATCCTTGACAGTGGTGTAGAGCTTGGGCTCGATGTACTCGCCGCCGTTGGCGATCGTCGCGTAGCAGGCGTTGAGCTCGATGTTCTTGACGCCGTAGGTGATGCCGCCGAGCGCGAGGGTCTGGTTGACGTCCGTGAAGACTTTGCCGTCGATCTCCTCGCCGTCCACCAGTGTGTTGATCCCGAACTGCTGGGCGTATTCATAGCCCAGGCGGGGCGTGATGTCAGTGAGTGTTTTGACGGCGACGATGTTCATGGACTGTACGATACCCTGACGGAGCGTGGAGAGTCCGCGGTAGCCGCGGTACCAGTTTTTCACGGGGATTCCGCTGGAATACTCATACTCCTCGTCCACCTGGGAGGATGCCAGCGTGAAATCGCCGGTGTCCAGGGCGGGAGCGTATGTGGTGGGGATCTTGAAGGTGGATCCGGGCTGGCGCATGGAGTCGGTGGCGCGGTTCAGCGTGCGGTTGGCGCTCTTCTCACCGCGTCCGCCCACGATGGCCAGCACATGGCCCGTGGTCTGGTCCGAGACGGTCAGCGAGATCTCGGGCTGCGGCGCCAGATATACGGCGCTTTCCTTCATCTCTCCCGTAATGCCGTTGGCTTCGCGGAAATCGGCCACATCGGAGTAGGCTTCGTCGATGTCGCTGTACATGAGGTCGGAATCCCAGCCCTGTTCCGCCAGCCAGTTGGACAGGTCGTAACTGTTGTAGGTAATGGTGCTTCCGTCCTCCCTGACGAAAGGCTCGCTGTAATGCAGGATATAGCGCACGTAATCGGGATAGTTGCCCGAATCCTCGGCGCACTCCTCGTCACAGATGGCCTGGATTTCAGGGTCCTGGGTGGCGATGATCTCAAGGCCGCCGCTGTAGAGCTCCGCATAGGCCTCGTCCTCGGTCATGCCGGCCTCCTCCTGCAGATCCGCCAGGATCTGGTCGGTGAGGGCGTCCACGAAATAGGAGTTGATCTGGTTCTCCTCCTGGGATTTCTCCACGTTGATATCCCGGATGCGCGTATATACATCGTCTGCTTTGGCCTCCTCATAGTCGGCCTGGGTGATGTAGCCCTGGTTCTGCATGTACTGCAGCACGAGGTCGCGGCGCTCCGCGTTGGATTCGGGGAAGACGATGGGGTCGTACTGCGACGGATTCTGGGGAATGGCCGCCAGAACGGCGCACTCGGAGATGGTCAGCTCGTTGCAGGACTTGTCAAAATAGCGCTTGGAAGCCGCTTCCACGCCCAGCGTGTTATGTCCGAGGTTGATGGTATTGAGGTAATTGAGCAGGATCTCGTCCTTGCTCATTCTCTTTTCCAGGTCCAGGGCCAGGTACTGCTCCTGGAGCTTTCTCTTGATCCTCTCCGTAGAGGTCTCGCTCGTCCAACCCGTGAAGACGTTGTTCTTGATCAGCTGCTGCGTGATGGTACTTGCGCCCTCCGAGAACCTGCCGCTCGTGATGCCCAGTACGGCTGCACGGACTATGCCGGGTACGTCGATCCCGTGATGCTCATAGAAACGCTCGTCCTCGATCGCGACAAAAGCATGTGCCAGGTCGGGGGTGATCATATCGGAGGAGACAGGAAGACGGTTGGAGTCCGTGGAGACCAGTTTTGCAATCTGTGTCCCCGTGATGTCGTAGACAAAAGAGGAGTAGCCCTTGGGACTGACGTCGATCTCGCCCATGTCGGGCGCGCTCTCCAGAACGCCGCGGAAGGCGCCGACGCAAAGACTCCCGACAGCAAGGCAGACGCCCATGATCACGATCAGGATCAGCTGCCCCGCGCCGAGGATGAGCTTGGCGGCGCGCTTTCTGCTGCGGGAACGCAGGTATTCCCTGCGGGCTTTGATTCCGCTTCTACCGAAATTCATATAATGCTTCCTTTCATAATTGGCTGTGCCCGTTATTTCCGTATTATAGCAAAAGAAAACAGCGGAATAAAGGACTTCATTCTTTGTTAACAGGGGCTTAATATGGCGGTAATAAGCGCCTGCCAAATTGTCACAAGTGCCTTAAAACAGTAAAACATTGCGGGAAAAGACGGCTTTGATTTATACTGTAAAAAGAAGGCTGACGGGAGGAGTACAAGGGTATGGTACAGAGCTATCTGACGATCAGGGGATCCGGCGCGGGAGAGTACATCGAAAAGCGTTCCCGCTTTATCGGGGAGGTTCACCACGTGGAGAGCGAAGAGGAGGCGGCGGCGCTTCTGCAGGCGGCCCGCAGGAAATACTACGACGCGAGGCATCACTGCAGCGCCTGGATCCTGGGAGACGACGGATCCTCCAGAAAGGCCTCCGACGACGGAGAGCCCCAGGGGACGGCCGGCGTGCCCATGCTCAAGGTCCTGGACGGGGCGGGGTGCACCAATATCGCGGTCATTGTGACGCGGTATTTTGGCGGGACGCTGCTCGGGACGGGCGGACTGGTGCGCGCCTATACCCAGGCGGCCAAGGAGGCCCTCGCAGACGCGGAGCTGGTCAGGATGTGCCTGTGCACCGTGTATGAGGTGACCGTGGAATACAGCCAGCTGGACAGGCTCCTGTATTTTCTGCGGCAAAAGGACCTGGAGCCGGCGGGGCAGACCTACACGGACAAGGTCAGCATGGAGATCACCGTGCCGCAGGAAAACGCGCAGGCGCTGGCGCAGGAGATCACGGCGCTGACGGGCGGACAGGCGCTGATCGGGCAGAAAGACCAGGGCTTTTTCCCGGTCCCCGTGATTTGACAAATCGGAGCAATAAGTATAACTTATAACAATACGTTTTTTCAGTTTTTCATGTCGGGAAAGGAGGTCCGCTTATGGAGGAGAGGGAACTTGATTACGAAAGAATGCTGATAGAGCTTCTTGAAGGAAAACAGTACACAAAGCTCCGACAACTGGCGGAGGACATGAACCCCGCGGATATTGCGGCCATCATGGACGACATGGAGAATGAGGAGTCCCTGAAGATCTTCCGGATCCTGCCCAAGAGTATGGCGGCGGATGTTTTTGCGGACCTGGAGCTGGAGGATCAGCAGTATATCATCCAGTCCCTTTCCGATAAGGAAGCTTCTTCCATCATCGACAACCTGATGGCGGACGATGCGACGGACCTGCTCGAGGAGATGCCCGCCAATATCGTCAAAAGGATCCTCAAAAACGCCAGCCCGGAGACCCGCAAGGACATCAACCACCTGCTGCGCTACCCGGAGGACTCGGCCGGCAGCATCATGACGGTCGAGTATGTGGACCTCAAGGAGAGCATGACGGTGGCAGACGCCATCGACCGCATCCGCAAGATCGGCCTCGACTCCGAGACGGTCAACACCTGCTACGTTCTGGACGCACAGCGCATCCTGAAGGGCACGGTGGCACTCCGCTATCTGGTCATCATGGAACCCGACGCCGTGATTGGCGAGGTCATGAACGAAAACATCATCAGCATCGGGACGCTGACCGACCAGGAGGAAGCGGCCCGCATGTTCCAGAAATACGACTTCACCACCATGCCGGTCGTGGACAACGAGAACCGCATGGTCGGGATCATCACCATCGACGACGTGGTCGATATCATCCAGGAAGAGACCACGGAGGATATCGAAAAGATGGCAGCTATCATCCCTTCGGGCGACAAGCCGTATTTTCGCGTGGGCATACTGGATACCTACAAAAACAGGATGCCCTGGCTCCTTCTCCTGATGATCTCCGCCACCTTTACGGGCGCCATCATCACGAGGTACACGGACGCCCTGTCTTCCTACGTCATCCTGACGGCTTACATTCCCATGCTGATGGATACGGGCGGAAACGCAGGCTCCCAGGCCAGCGTTTCGGTCATCCGCGGTATCTCGCTGGGAGAGATCGAATTTGAAGACATCTTCAAGACCATCTGGAAGGAGATCCGCGTGGCGGCCATGTGCGGCGCGACGCTCTCCGTGGCAAACTTCGTCAAGCTGATCCTTCTGGACAGGCTGGAGATCCGCATCGCCCTGATCGTGTGCGTCACCCTTCTTCTTGTCGTGCTCTGCGCCAAGACGATCGGCTGCACGCTGCCGCTTCTGGCAAACCGCATCGGATTTGACCCGGCGGTCATGGCAAGTCCGCTGATCACGACGATCGTGGATGCGATTTCGCTGTCGGTGTATTTTGCGATTGCGACGAATGTGTTGCATCTGGCAACATGAGCTTATAGAAAAATAAGTACCCCCGGGACTTTTTCGCGCGTGCCGAACTTGTCCCGGGGGTACTTATTTTCTCTATCCTATCCAAAGAATTACTTCCAAACATCCGTATCCGTCAACCCAATATTGGCTTCATGGAAGACCGGATCCAGCCCTGCCGCCTTCTGCTTCTCGTAATCATCCAGTGCCCTGAAGGCGATCCTGCCGAGCAGAAGGATCGCGATGATGTTGACGACGGCTTCCAGGCCCATGGTGATGTCCGCAAGGCTCCAGGCCACATCCATGCTGTTGCCGGCGCCGATGAAGACCATGAGCGCCGCCGCGATCCGGAAGATGGTCATGACGCGCTTGTCGCGGGTGATGAAGAGGATGTTGGCCTCCGCGTAGAAATAGTTGCCGATGATGGAAGTGAAGGCGAACAGGCACACGATCAGCGTCACGAAGTGAATGCCGACGGGACCGATCACTTCCGCCACGCAGACCTGCAGGAGCGGGATGCCGGACAGGCCCGAGCCGCCCCAGTCGCCGGTCAGAAGGATCAGGAAAACGGTCGTGGAGCAGATCAGGAGCGTGTCGATATAGACCGAGATGATCTGGGCCAGGCCCTGCTTGGCGGGGTGGGAGACCTCGGCCGACGCGCTCGCGTTGGGGGCGGAGCCCATGCCTGCCTCGTTGGAGAAGAGGCCCCGCTTGATGCCGAGCACCATACAGGAGCCGGTGAAGCCGCCAAAAATGGCGCGGAAGTTCAAGGCATCCTTAAGGATGATCATCAGGATCCCCGGCATCCTCGTGATGTTGGTGATGATCACAAACAGGCCGATCACGATGTAGAGGCCTGCCATGATGGGGACCAGGACGGAGGAGATTTTGCCGATCACGTCTCCGGCAAAAAAGATGAAGAGCGAAGCCAGTCCCAGAATGATGCCGATGATGGTCGGCACGATGCTGGTGTCGATGTGCTCCACGTAGATGGCGAAGGCGGAGACGATGTTATAGGCCTGCAGCCCGTTGAAGCCGAAGGCAAAGGTGGCGATCAGCGAGATCGCAAAAATAACGCCCAGCCACCTGGCGTGCAGCGCCCGCTCGATGTAGTAGGCGGGGCCGCCCTTGAAGGAATCGCCCTCCTTTTTCTTGTAAATCTGTGCCAGTGTACTTTCCACGAAGGCGGAGGCGGAGCCGAGCACGGCCATGAGCCACATCCAGAAGGCAGCACCCGGGCCGCCCGCGATGATGGCGGTGGCGACGCCGGCCATGTTGCCGGTGCCCACGCGCGACGCCGTGGCGATCATCAGCGCCTGGAAGGAGGATACGCCCTTGTCGCTGCTCTTTTTCTCGAGCATGCAGCGGAGCGCGTCGCGGAAGCGCCGGATCTGGACAAAGCGCGTGCGGATGGAGAAGTAGATGCCGCTTCCCGCCAGCAGATAGATCAGCAGCCAGGTATACAGAACGTCGTCGATGTTGGTCAGCATTTCGGATAGAGTCATAGCGGCCCCCTTTATGACAGGCGTGGTAGAAGATATGCAACCGGAAAATGTCGAAAAATGAATTATATTACGATTTTATTATCAGAATGCGTGAGATGTCAAGTTGAGTGTGGTTGGACATACAGGTGTCCGCGAAGGAAGGTCGTATGCCCGCAAGAAGCCTCAACAGCTTGCGTCCACATAAAAGAAAATAAGTACCCCCGGGACTTTTTTCGCGCGTGCCGAACTTGTCCCGGGGGTACTTATTTTCTTCCCCCCTCGCGTTCCGAACTTGTCCCGGGGGTACTTGTTTTCTTAGATATATAGAGTTTACTTCTTCGCAGCCGCACTGATCGCCGCCCTCTTGCGCAGCCTCGGATCGAGGATCTTCTTGCGCAGGCGCAGGTGGTTGGGCGTCACCTCGAGCAGTTCGTCGGTGTCGACGTATTCGATGGCCTGCTCCAGGCTCATGATCTTGGGCGGGGTCAGGCGAAGCGCCTCGTCCGCGCTGGAGGAGCGGGTGTTGGTGAGGTGCTTGGTCTTGCAGACGTTGACGTCGATGTCCACCGCCTTGCCGCTCTGGCCGACGATCATGCCCGCGTAGACTTCCTCGCCGGGGCCGATGAAGAGCTGGCCGCGGTCCTGGGCGCCGAAGAGGCCGTAAGCGACGGCGGTGCCTGCCTCGAAGGCGATCAGGGAACCCTGCTTGCGGTAGGCGATGTCACCCTTGTAAGGCGCATAGCCGGCAAAGATCGTGTTCATGACGCCGTTGCCCTTGGTGTCCGTAAGGAAATCGCCGCGGTAGCCGATCAGGCCGCGGGAGGGAATGCTGAAGGTGAGGCGGGAGAAGCCTCCTTCGCGGCTCTCCATGCCGACCAGTTCGCCCTTGCGCTCGCCGAGCTTCTGGATGACGTTGCCGGCGAATTCGTCGGGGACGTCGATCACGCATTCCTCCATGGGCTCGAGGCGCTTGCCTTTTTCGTCGTATTTGTAGATGACCTCGGCTTTGCTGACGGCAAATTCGTAGCCCTCGCGGCGCATGGTCTCGATGAGGACGGAGAGATGGAGTTCGCCGC
Organism: Lachnospiraceae bacterium; assembly: GCA_017405805.1. Taxonomy (GTDB): domain Bacteria; phylum Bacillota; class Clostridia; order Lachnospirales; family Lachnospiraceae; genus CAG-791. Next base: position 39,910 of record JAFQZU010000008.1, on the reverse strand, counting down.
GGCCGGAGACCTTGAAGCTTTCGGTCGTGTCCGTGTCCTCCACGCGCAGGGAGACGTCGGTATTGAGCTCCCTGTAAAGCCTGTCGCGGATGTGGCGGCTCGTGACGTATTTGCCGTCCTGGCCCGCGAGAGGGGAGTCGTTAACGTTGAAGGTCATGGAGATCGTGGGCTCGGAGATCTTCTGGAAGGGGATGGCCTCGGGCGCCTCGGGGGAGCAGATGGTGTCGCCGATATGGAGATCGGAGATACCGGAGACGGCTACGATGGAGCCAATCTTCGCCTCCTCTACTTCCACGCGCTTTAAGCCCTCGAATTCATAGAGCTTGCTGATGCGGACCTTGCGCATGGTATCGGGGTCGTGGTGGTTTACGATGACGCAGTCCTGGCCGACGCGGATACTGCCGTTGTCGACCTTGCCCACGCCGATGCGGCCCACGTACTCGTTGTAGTCGATGGTGCTGATCAGCATCTGGGTACCCGCGTCCGGATCGCCCTCGGGAGCGGGGATATAGTTGATGATGGTCTCAAAAAGGGGCTTGAGGCTCGTGCCCTCCTCGTCGGGGTCCATCATGGAGATCCCGTCGCGGGCGGAGGCAAAAACGAAGGGGCAGTCGATCTGCTCGTCGCTGGCGCCCAGGTCCATCAAAAGCTCGAGCACCTCGTCTATGACTTCCGTGGGACGGGCGCCGGGACGGTCGATCTTGTTGATGCAGACGATGACGGGGAGATCGAGCGCCATGGCTTTGCTCAGGACGAAGCGGGTCTGGGGCATGGGGCCCTCGAAGGCGTCGACGACAAGGATGACGCCGTTGACCATCTTGAGGACGCGCTCCACTTCTCCGCCAAAATCCGCGTGTCCGGGCGTATCCACGATGTTGATCTTGACGCCGCCGTAGTTGACGGCCGTGTTCTTGCTGAGAATGGTGATGCCGCGCTCACGCTCGATGTCACCCGAATCCATCACGCGCTCCTGGACCTCCTGGTTGGCGCGGAAAACGCCGCTCTGTCTAAGAAGGCCGTCCACCAGGGTGGTTTTGCCGTGGTCGACGTGTGCGATGATGGCTACATTGCGAATGTCTTCTCTCTTTGTGATCATTTCAGCTCCTGTTATTTCCTTAAATATATGCAAACTTGGTTATTATAGCACTCGAAGGGACCGGTGACAAGATTTCTGTCAGTTTTGGCAAATCTTGTAAATATAAGTGGAACGGGTTAAAATGATATAAACTATGTTCTGACAACGGAGGTGGCATATTTGAGCAGAATTATCCTGAAACTGAGCGGCGAGGCACTGGCGGGACCCAAGGAGAGAGGTTTTGACGAGGAGACCGTGAGAGGCGTGGCGCGCCAGGTTAAAAAACTTCTTAAGAAAGGACACGAAATAGGAATCGTGACGGGCGGCGGCAACTTCTGGAGAGGCCGCACGGGAAATGAGATCGACCGGGTCAAGGCGGATCAGATCGGCATGCTGGCCACAGTCATGAACTGCATCTATGTGTCGGAGATCTTCCGCACCGAGGGCATGAAGACAGAAGTGCTGACGCCGTTTGTGTGCGGCTCTTTTACGAAACTCTTCTCAAAGGACACGGCCGTCAGGGCCATGAAGAAGGGGAGGGTCGTATTTTTTGCCGGCGGCACGGGACATCCCTTCTTTACGACGGATACGGGCATCATGCTGCGGGCCGCTGAGGTAGAGGCGGAGGTGGTCCTGATGGCCAAGAATATCGACGGCGTTTACGACAGCGATCCCGCCGTCAATCCGGACGCAAAGAGATACGACGTTCTGACCATCGACGAGGTCATCGACCAAAGGCTCCAGGCGCTGGACCTGACGGCCTCCATCATGGCGAAGGACAACGGCATGACGCTGCGCGTCTTTGCCCTGCAGGAGGAAGACAGCATCGTGAAGGCGGCGTCCGGCACTTTCAACGGGACGACCATCACGGCACAATGACGTTCATAATTCATTAACTATAAACAAGGGGAGGTTAAACAATGAGCAGCGAGAGAGTTAAGCCCTATGAGGCAAAGATGGAGAAGACCATTCAGTACCTGATCACAGATCTTCAGGCAGTTCGCGCAGGCCGCGCCAATCCCCATGTGCTGGACAAGATCCGCGTGGATTACTACGGGACGCCCACGCCCATCCAGCAGGTGGCCAACGTGTCGGTCCCCGAAGCGCGCATCATCCAGATCTCTCCCTGGGAGAAGAAGATGATCAAGGAGATCAGCAGGGCGATCTCTGCATCCGATATCGGTATCAATCCCACCACGGACGGACAGACCATCCGTCTTGTCTTCCCGGAGCTGACCGGTGAGAGAAGAAAACAGCTCTCCAAGGACGTCAAGAAGATGGGCGAGGAATCCAAGACCGCGCTGCGCAATATCCGCAGGGACGGAAACGACGCCTTCAAGAAGCTCAAAAAGGGAGAGGACCTCTCCGAGGACGTGGTGGCCGAGCTGCAGGACGAGCTGCAGAAGCTCACTGACAAATATGTCAAGCAGGTCGACAAGGAAATCGACGTGAAGACAAAGGAGATCATGACGGTATGATGGTTCCGCAGCACGTAGCGATCATCATGGACGGCAACGGCCGCTGGGCCAAAAAGCGGGGACTCCCCAGGACCATGGGGCACACCCGCGGCGCCCAGGTGGTGGAGCAGATACTGGAGGATGCCGACGACCTCGGCATCCGCTATCTGACAGTGTACGCTTTTTCCACGGAAAACTGGTCGAGGCCGGCAGCGGAAGTCAAGGCACTGATGAATCTGCTGCGGACCTACATGAAGACGAGTCTTGCGAAATGTGCCAAAAACAATGTCAGGGTCCGCGTCCTGGGCGACAAAACAAAGCTCGCCCCCGATCTGCAGGCTGCCATCGCAAACCTGGAAAAGGAGACGGCGGGCAACACCGGGATCACCTTCCAGATCGCCATCAACTACGGCGCCAGGGATGAGATCGTCCGCGCCGTGAGAAAGCTGGCGGCTGACGTGAAGGACGGCAGGACTGACGCGGACGCCATCGACGAGGCGGCGCTGTCAAATGCCCTGGATACAGGGGGGATCCCGGATCCGGACCTCCTGATCCGGACCTGCGGGGAGGAGAGGATCTCGAATTTCCTGCTGTGGCAGATCGCATACGCAGAACTGTATTTTACTGATAAAGCGTGGCCGGATTTTGACAGGGCCGAGCTCGAGAAGGCGATCGAGGCCTATGGCAAAAGGGAGCGGCGTTACGGCGGGCTCAGCGAATGACCGCCCGCTCTTTGTGTGCCCGGAAGGCTGAGACTTAGGAGGTTGTACTTGCATGAAGGAAAGGATCATAAGCGGCGTTGTACTGGCCGCGCTGATCGTGGGGGCAGGACTTGCGGGCGGCTATGTACTGGCCGCGGCGATGCTGATCACGTCCCTGATCGGTTTCTATGAGCTCATGCGGGCCTGCGGCGTCCTGGAAAAGGATGAGACCGTAAACGCGATCACGGGGCTCGTCGGCATTATGATCGTCGTGTATTACGCGGGACTGATGGTCCTCGCGCACAGGCACGCCCATGAGCCGGAGATCCTGATGCACAGCGGCGACTTCTTTACGGTGGTCATGGTCGTCACGACCTTTCTGACGACCATTGCCCTCTACGTGCTCACTTACCCGCGCTATCACGCCAGGCAGCTCATGTATTCGCTGTTCGGCTTTCTTTACGTACCTTTCCTTTTGTCCTTCGTGTACAGAGCGAGGCTCCTGCCCTTCGGGCTGTACGTGTATGCCCTGATCTTCGTGTGCTCCTCCATCTGCGATACCTGCGCGCTGGCAGCCGGCATGCTCTTCGGAAAACACAAGATGGCGCCGGTGCTCAGTCCCAAGAAGACCGTGGAAGGAGCGGTCGGCGGGATCCTGGGAGCGGCGGCGACCGCGTTTTTGCTGGCTCTGATCGTGGGGAGGCTTGAACGGCATGTGGACCTGCGCCTGGAATTCACGGTGCTGGGCGCCTGCGGCGCGCTGCTCGGGATCATCGGAGACCTGGCGGCTTCGGCCATCAAGCGCGAGAACAATATCAAGGATTACGGCAACCTGATCCCGGGACACGGCGGGATTATGGATCGCTTTGACAGCATTATTTTTACGGCACCCGTGGTGTATCTGCTCGGAGTGCTGCTTTTGGGACTCGCCACGTGAGCGCGTCCGCATCTTTGGAAAGAAGGCTATGATCGTAAGTATTCTGCTTTTTCTGATCATGATCGGCGTCATCGTCACAGTCCATGAACTGGGACATTTTGCCATGGCCCGCAGGAGCGGGATCAAAGTGAAGGAGTTCGATCTGGGCATGGGCCCGACGCTCTTTTCCAAAAAGTGGGGGGAGACTGATTTTTGCGTCAAAATGCTCCCCATCGGCGGCGCCTGCATTTTCGAGGGCATGGAGGATGCGGACGCGGATATCGAATCATTGCCTGAGGGCGCGTTCCAGAAAGCGCCGGTGGGCGGGCGGATCGCCACGGTGCTGGGCGGACCCGCCTTCAATTTTATTCTGGGATTTGTGATCTCCCTGATCCTGGTGGCTTTCACCGGCACGGATCTTCCCGTGATCGACAAGGTCATGGAGAATTCGGCCGCCCAGGAGGCTGGCCTGATGGCGGGCGACCGGATCGTGAGTCTGAACGGGGAGCGGATCCATCTCTACAGGGAGATCAGCCTTGTCACGACCCTGACCTACGGGGCGCCGCTGGACATCGTCTACGAGCGGGACGGGGAGAAGAAGGAAGTGCATCTGGAGCCGCGCTACGACGAGGAGACGGGCAGGTATCTGATCGGGGTCCAGCGCAGCGCACAGACGCACAAGTGCAGCGTTCCAGAGCTGTTTTTATACAGCGGATACGAGGTGGAATACTGGGTGCGCTACACGCTGAAATCCCTGGGGACCCTGTTCAACGGCCATTTTTCGCCCGACAGCGTCTCGGGGCCCGTCGGGATCGTACAGGTCGTGGACGAGACCTATGAGCAGACTAAGCCCTACGGCGCCTTCGTCACCATCATGTCCCTCCTGAACCTGGCGACCCTGTTTACCATCAACCTGGGGATCATCAACCTGCTTCCCCTGCCTGCCCTCGACGGCGGACGGCTGATCTTCCTTCTGATCGAGCTGATCAGCGGCAAGCGGGTCCCTCCCGAGAAGGAGGGTATGGTTCATCTGGCCGGGTTTGCCATGCTCATGATGCTGATGGTCCTGGTGCTGTTCAACGATATTGCGAGATTCTTCCGGTAAGAGAAGGCAGAGGCTTTAAGAAAGACATAAGAAAGAGGTATACATGGCCTTCAGAGATCACACGAAAACCGTCAAAATTGGGGACCGCGTCATCGGCGGGGGCAATCCCGTCCTGATCCAGTCCATGACCAATACGCCCACGGAGGACACGAAGGCCACCGTGGAACAGATCCTGCGCCTGGAGCGCGCGGGCTGTGAGATCGTGCGCTGCACCTGCCCCACACAGGAGGCGGCGGCCTCGATCGGGGAGATCGTCAAACAGATCCATATCCCCCTCGTGGCAGACATCCACTTTGACTACCGCATGGCCATACTGGCCATGGAAAACGGCGCCGACAAGATCCGGATCAACCCCGGCAACATAGGCTCCCGCGACAGGATTGCGGAGGTGGTGCGCTGCGCGAAGGAGCGGAGCATTCCCATCCGGGTGGGCGTCAACAGCGGCTCGCTGGAGAAGGACCTGATCGAAAAGTACGGCGGCGTGACGGCCGAGGGCCTGGTCGAGAGCGCCCTGGACAAGGTCGGCACCATCGAGGACTGCGGCTATGACAACATGGTCATCAGCATCAAATCCTCTGACGTGCTGATGTGCATAAGGGCCCATGAGATCCTGGCGCAGAAGACGGACTACCCGCTGCACGTCGGGATCACGGAGGCAGGGACCCTGTACAGCGGAAACATCAAATCCGCGGTGGGCCTGGGCGTCATCCTCTATCAGGGGATCGGCGACACCATCCGCGTATCCCTCACGGGGGATCCCGTCGAGGAGATCCGCTCCGCCAGGCAGATCCTGAAGACCCTGGGCCTTCGGAAGGGCGGGATCGACGTGGTGTCCTGTCCCACCTGCGGCAGGACCAAAATCGACCTGATCACGCTCGCCAACCAGGTGGAGAAGATGGTGCAGTCCTATCCGCTCGACATAAAAGTCGCGGTCATGGGCTGCGTCGTGAACGGACCCGGAGAAGCAAGGGAGGCGGATCTGGGCATAGCGGGTGGAGACGGTGTAGGTCTCCTCATCCGAAGGGGTGAGATCATCAAAAAAGTTCCCGAGGAGGCGCTCCTTGAGACGCTGCGCGCGGAACTGGACAAGTGGAATGCCTGACGTGAGGGCTTAGGACGGTACGACAGAGTATGCTGAAACCTTTTTTTGACGTGTTTCCCACGCTGAAGGTGGGAGGAGAGCTTCGATCGCTGTTCGAGGAGACGGAGATCGACCGCGTGACCACAAACCGGGAGCGCACCCGTTACAAGATCTCGGTGCACTCGGGGCACCTCATTCATAAGGACCGCGTTTACGGGATGCAGAGAGAGCTCCAGAGGCAGGTCTTCGGCGCTGCGCCCTCGGAAGTATATATCGAGGAGCACTACACGCTGTCGGCGCTCTATACCCCGAAGCAGCTGATGGAGGAGTACTACGATTCGCTTGCCAGCGAGATCAGCAGCTTTTCCCACGTAATGGGGACCTACTTCAAGGACGCGGAGATCACCTATCCGGACGAGGAGACCGTGTGCGTGAAGATCGACGACACGTGTCTGAGCCGCGGATGGCAGGAGCGTCTCGAGGAGGCGCTCAACCGGGTCTTCCGGGACCGGTGCGGCATGCGCGCCGTCATCAGCGTGGAGCTGAAGGAGAACACGGAGCGCGAGAAGGAGGACTTCACGCGGGAGCCGCTTCCGCTCACGGGGGCGGAGGCCGATTTCTGCTGGGAAGAAGGCACCGGCCGCGCGGCGCGGGAACAGGCGCAGAGAGAGGAAGCTGCACAGACAAAGCCGCAGGACGCGCCTGCGCAGGAGCCGAGAAAACTGACTTTTGGCGCGCGAAAAGCAGCGCAGGGAAAGACCGGACGCGGCGCGAAAAAAGATTTCACCCTCAGCCGCAGCGCGGATCCCGACGTGATCTTCGGCAAGGGCGTGCCGGAGGATGCCGTACCCATCAGCGAGGTGATCGGCGATATCGGCGAAGTGGTCCTGCGTGGACAGGTCCTCTCCAACGATTCCAGGGACATCCGCGGGGAGCGGTCCATCGTGAAGTTCTCTCTGACGGACTTTACCGATTCTATTTACTGCAAGGTCTTCGTACCCACCTCCCACAGGGATGAGCTGCTCGGGCAGCTGTCCAAGGGAAGCTGGGTGAAGATCAAGGGCAGGGCGGCCATGGACACCTTTGACAAAGAGGTCGTCGTGGGGTCTCTGACCGGGATCCAGAGGATTCCTTCTTTTGTCGAAAAGAGGAAGGACACCTGCGACAGAAAGCGCGTGGAGCTTCACTGCCACACCAAGATGAGCGATATGGACGGCGTCTCCGAGTGCAAGGACCTGGTCAAGAGGGCCTATTCCTGGGGCATGCCCGCCATCGCCATCACGGATCACGGAAACGTGCAGGCTTTTCCCGACGCAAACCATGTCCGGGAGGATCTCCTGTCGGCCGAGAACAAACGCAGGAAGGAAGAGGGACTCCCGCCCGTGGATCCCCAGCAGTTTTTCAAGATCATCTACGGCGTGGAGTGCTACCTGGTGGACGACCTGAAAAAATGCGTGGAGCTGGGCCCCGAAGAGAGGGAGACGGACGCGCTCGGCGCGCACCGCTACGTGGTCTTTGACCTGGAGACGACCGGTTTTTCGCCGGAGAACAACCGCATCATAGAGTTTGGCGCCGTGATGGTGGAGGACGGAAAAGTGAAGGATCGCTTTTCCTGTTTCGTGAACCCGCGCGTCCCCATTCCCTACAGGATCCAGCAGCTGACCGGGATCAATGACGATATGGTCATCGAAGCGGATCCCATCGAGAAAGTGCTGCCGCGTTTTCTGGATTTCGCCAAAGGAAGCGTCCTCGTCGGCCACAATGTCTCCTTCGATATAGGGTTCGTTCGCGCGAACGCCGCGAGGCTCGGCCTGGAGGCGCCCTTTACGACGGTGGATACGCTCGGCATGTCGAGACTCCTTCTTCCCGGCCACGCAAAGTATACGCTGGACGCAGTCGCCAAGCACCTGAACGTGCCGCTCGGCTCCCATCACAGGGCCGTGGACGACGCGGAGTGCACCGCCGGGATCTTTATAAAGGAACTGGACCTGCTCGCGAAGATCGGCGCCGATACTTTCGGAAAAATAAACGAGGCCGCCGACGCCAATCCGGACGCGATCAGGCGCCTTCGCACCAATCACTGCATCCTGCTCGCCAAAAACAACACCGGCCGCGTGAATCTCTACAAGCTGGTCAGCGATTCGCACCTCAAGTGGTTCTATAAAAAGCCGAGGATCCCCAAGAGCGCCCTCATGCGGCACAGGGAAGGGATCATCGTGGGCAGCGCCTGCGTGGCCGGCGAACTGTTCGAGGCCATCCTGGAGGACCGGTCCGACGAAGCCGTCGCCTCCATTGCGTCTTTTTACGATTATCTGGAAATCCAGCCCAGGGACAACAACCGATTCCTTCTGGAGAGTCCCAGGATGCAGGACCGCTACCCGCAGATCCGCACGGAGGAAGACCTTCTGAATCTCAACCGCCGGATCGTGAAGCTGGGCGAAACGCTCGGCAAGCCCGTCGTGGCCACCGGCGACGTCCATTTCATGGATCCGGAGGACCAGATCTACCGGTCCATCATCCAGGACGGCATGGGAATGGACGCGGAAGATCCCGCGCCCCTGTACCTGCGGACAACAGACGAGATGCTGCAGGAATTCTCCTATCTGGGCGCGGCCAAGGCGGAGGAGGTCGTCATCGACAATCCCTGCAGGATCGCGGATATGATCGACGCGATCTCACCGGTGCGGCCGGACAAGTGCCCGCCGGTCATCCCCAACAGCGACAGCGACCTGCGCGAGATCTGCTACAGCAAAGCGCACTCCATGTACGGGGATCCGCTGCCGCCGGTCGTCAGCGAGCGGCTGGAGAGAGAGCTGAATTCCATCATCAGCAACGGCTACTCCGTCATGTATATCATCGCCCAGAAGCTTGTGTGGAAGTCCGTGGAGGACGGATACCTCGTGGGGTCGAGAGGGTCGGTCGGGTCATCTTTTGTCGCGACCATGTCCGGGATCACGGAGGTCAATCCTCTGCCCCCGCACTATTACTGCACGAAGTGCCACTATACTGATTTTGACTCGGAGGAGGTGCGCTCCTATGCGGGCCGGTGCGGCATCGACATGCCCCGGAAGATGTGCCCGCGATGCGGCGCGGAGCTGTGCAAGGACGGCTTTGACATCCCCTTCGAGACCTTCCTGGGCTTCAAGGGGGACAAGGAGCCGGATATCGACCTGAATTTCTCCGGAGAATATCAGAGTAAGGCACACGCCTACACCAAGGTCATCTTCGGCCACGAGCAGACCTTCAAGGCCGGTACCATCGCCACGGTGGCCGACAAGACCGCCTACGGCTACGTAAAGAAATATTTTGAGAAGAGGGGGCAGGACAAGCGCAACTGCGAGATCGAGCGCCTTCTTGCCGGCTGCACGGGGATCCGCCGCAGCACGGGACAGCATCCGGGCGGCATCGTCGTTCTGCCGCTGGGGGAGGATATCAACACCTTCACCCCGGTGCAGCACCCGGCCAACGATATGACGACCGACATCATCACGACGCATTTTGACTATCACTCCATCGACCACAACCTGCTCAAGCTGGACATCCTGGGACACGACGATCCCACCATGATCCGCATGCTGCAGGACCTGACGGGCCTCGATCCCGTCAAAATCCCGCTCGACGACCCCAAGGTCATGAGCCTGTTCCGGTCGACGGAGGCGCTTGGGATCACGCCCGAGCAGAACGGCGGGATCGACGTGGGGTCTCTCGGGATCCCGGAATTCGGCACCAAGTTCGTCATCGGCATGCTGGACGACACAAGGCCCACGACCATGTCGGAGCTGGTCCGCATCTCCGGCCTGTCCCACGGGACCGACGTGTGGCTCGGCAACGCCCAGACCCTGATCCAGGAGGGAAAGGCGGACCTGTCCGGCTGCATCTGCACCCGCGACGACATCATGTCCTATCTGATCGGCCTTGGCATGGACAAATCCCTGTCCTTCAAGACCATGGAATCCGTGCGAAAGGGCAAAGGCCTTAAGCCGGAGATGACAGAGGCCATGATCGCCGCCGGCGTACCGGACTGGTACATCGATTCCTGCCGCAAGATCAAATATATGTTTCCGCGCGCGCACGCGGCCGCCTATGTCATGATGGCCCTGCGCATCGCGTACTGCAAGGTATACTATCCGCTGGCCTATTACGCCGCCTATTTCAGTATCCGCGCATCGGCTTTCTCCTATGAGATCATGTGCAGAGGGCAGGCGCATCTTCTGGCGGTGATGGACGAGTACCAGCGCAGGCGGGACACGCTTACGCCCAAAGAGGAAGCGACCCTGGACGACTGTCTCGTCGTGCGCGAGATGTACGCCAGAGGCTTTACATTTGAACCCATCGACATTTACCGCGCCGGATCCAGGCTCTGCCGGATCGTGGACGGAAAGATCATGCCGCCGCTGACCAGCATCGACGGCATGGGCGAAAAGGCAGCGGATGCGCTTGCCGCGGCGGCCGCAAAGGGGCCGTTCATCTCCAGGGACGACATCTGGAACCGCAGCAAAGTATCCAAAACAGTGCTGGAGAAAATGCACGACCTTGGGATCCTCGGAGACCTGCCTGAGAGCAATCAGATCAGTCTCTTCGACCTGATGTGATCCCGGATTGGAGGGAGCTATGAAGTATTATTGCAGCAAATGCGGCGCAGAGCTGATGCGGGGCGGAAAATACTGCCCTTCGTGCGGGGCCCACATCATTGGTGTCGCAAGGACCGACGACGGCGAGAGCGGAGCACAGCAGGGAAAGGACACGGACGCCTACTACCGGGTCACCCAGGACGATGTGCCCGATTCCCACCGCTATGACTATGTCCCCGGGGACGATGACGACGATTATGAGAATCACGGGGGCGGCGGCGCCGTCACCATCCTTCTCGGCGTCCTTGTCGCGATCAGCGCCGTGATCTTTGTCGTGATCTTCCTGCGCAGCAAATCTCTCTTCAACAGTTCCTCCGAGGGCGGGCAGGTCGTGACTGCACAGCAGGACCAGCAGAACCAGCAGGACACCGCGCAGGATCCCGGAAATGACGCTTCCGCGCAGGAGGCGCAGGCCGCCGCGCAGGAGGAAGCTGCCCGAAAACAGGCGGAAGAGGAAGAAAGGCAGAGACAGGAAGAGGAAGAGGCCGCCCGAAAGCAGGCGGAAGAGGAAGAGAAGAAGAAACAGGAGGAAGAGGCCGCCCGGAAGAAAGCGGAAGAGGAAGAAAAGAAGCAGAAGGAAGAGGAGGAGCGTAAGAAAACGGCAGCTTCCCTCGGAAACGGCGACTACATCATCTCCGACAGCAATTCCCGCTACCTGTCCAGGAGCGAAGCGGAATCTCTGAGCGATCATGACCTCATTCTCGCCATCAACGAGATCTATGCGCGCCGGGGCAGAAAGTTTGCCATGGCGGAGTTCAGGGACTATTTCGAGAGCAAGAGCTGGTACAACGGGACCATCGAGCCGGAGGACTTCGACAAGATGGGGAGCGATGCGTTCAATGAGTATGAGAATGCGAACAGGCAGCTGTTGATCGAGGTTGCGGAAGAAAGAGGGCTGCGATAGTACCCTTGGGCGCGCTTAGTGCGCTGCAGAACAGAAGCCGTATAATAAGTACCTTGGGCACGCTCGCCTATACTCGCTCGTTCACGCCCCTATGGGCGTGAAAAGGCCCGGCGGTTACTTATTATACGGCTTCTGCCATGAAGGCAGTGAAGGCCCAAGGATGCTATATCTACGGCTCCATGGGATGTGGGACCACCGGTTCTGCCTACGAAACTCTGATTTTTGCCTTCCTGCATCGGTCAAATCACCTTTTCAGATGCTGCCGACTGTCTACAGCCGAGGCATGGACAGTGAAATATGCCTACGCAACAAACTTTTTCTGCTGATTGTCGGTAGAGAAAATGGAAATGACCTGGAAATGATCCCTTGATTCCTGCTTTGGCACATGCGTGAAGCAAACCAGATGCTTCCATGAACCGACGAAGCAAGAAATAAGCGGGAACCACGTCGGTAGTTTCGTGATGGAATTGTTAGAGTAGGGAGTCCGTGTGGGGGCGGACTCCTTAGAACGAGCTTTAGTCTGAGTTGGGGCGTCTGGACCGAAAGGCGGGGCCGCAGGGACGCGGCTCCCGCGTCCCTGTGTGGAGGGATGTTTGAGTCCTCCGATCATCAGAGCGGAGGACGAGTTACCGACTTGCCCCGCCTTTCGGTCCAGAGGCCCTTAGGAAGACTTAGCGAGTGGTCTGGAGGCCGCCCCCACACGGACTCCCGTGCTCCACCCATCCTATAGCTGTTCAAAGGCAAGAAAAAAGGCACAGACCTTCGTCTGTGCCCAGCAGCTCGTACGGGAATCGAACCCATGATTCCGCCGTGAGAGGGCGGCGTCTTAACCTCTTGACCAACGAGCCATATCTCTGTTGCAAGTGATACTCTATCATAAGTTTCGGATGTGCGCAAGCGGTTTTTGAAAATATTTTAAAAGTTTTTGGCCTGGGAGGGGCACAAAAAGCAGGTGAAGGGCTGTTTTTTCCTATAAATAAGGGATTTTTTGGGATTTTGGACTTGCAATCGCGGGAATAGTGTGATATCTTTCTACTGTAAATATGGTAATGTTAATGGTGAGTGGGCTTGCGAGTCCACTTTTTTGATGCCTGAGGAGTGAAGCGGATATGGCTGGAAAACTGACGGGCAGACAGAAGATCGAAGCGCGTACGGAAGAGATCGCGGCGCCTGTCGCGGCGGAGTACGGCGTGGAGATCTACGATGTCTCCTATGATAAGGAGGGAAAGGAATTTTTCCTCAATGTCTATATCGACAAGGAAGGCGGCGTGAACATCCTCGACTGCGAGAATGTGAGCAGGAAGCTTTCGGATCTTCTCGACGAGGAGGACTACATACAGGATGCCTACACGCTGATCGTATCCAGTCCGGGCCTTGGAAGGACGCTGACCAAGGACAGGCATCTGCAGCACAGCCTGGGAGATAAGGTGGAGATCAGACTTTACCGGCCCCTTGCGGGAACAGCGGTGAAGGAAATGGTCGGGACGCTGGTTGATTTTGACGCGGAGACGCTCAGGATCCAGTATGATCCCGGGGAGGAACCTGACGCGCATCCGAAGGCGAAGAAGGCCGGCTCGAAGAAATCAGCCAAAGCGGCGGCTGCAGAGGAGCCCGGGAGCGTTGAAGCGGGGGTGCTGGCAATTGCCAGAAAAGATATTGCGGTCATCCGCCAGTATGTGGAGTGGTGAGGACTGCGTCAGACGAAAGGAAAATGGGATGAACACAGAACTTAAAGAAGCCATCGAGGTGCTGGAAAAGGAAAAGAACATCAGCAGCGAGACTCTTTTTGAGGCGATCGAGAACGCGCTGATGACAGCCTGCAAGAGCAACTTCGGCAGAGTGGACAACATCCATGTGGGTGTGGACCGGGATACCTTCGAGTACTCCTGCTACGCGGAAAAGACGGTCGTGGCCGGGGAGGAGGATGTCGAGGATCCTCTCATGCAGATCACCCTGCAGGAAGCTCTCGGGATCGATCCCGACACGCAGGTGGGCAGCACGGTGCGCGTGGATATCAACAGCCAGTCCTTCGGGAGGATCGCGACGCAGATTGCCAAGAACGTCATCCTGCAGAAGATCCGGGAAGAGGAGCGCAGCGTCGTTTACGATTACTACATCGGCAGACAGAAGAATATCGTGACCGGCATCGTGCAGCGCAATATCGGCGGCAACATCAGCGTCAATCTGGGCAGGGCGGACGGCCTTCTGAGCGAGAAGGAACAGGTCCCCGGCGAGCATCTCAAGCCTACTGACAGAATTAAAGTATATATTATCGATGTAAAGACGACCAACCGCGGCCCCAGGATCCTGGTCAGCCGCACGCACCCTGAGCTGGTGCGCTGCCTGTTCGAGCAGGAAGTGGAAGAGATCCGCGACGGCACGGTGGAGATCATGAGCATCGCCCGTGAGGCGGGCAGCCGCACCAAGATCGCGGTCCGCTCCAACGACCCGAACGTGGACGCCGTGGGCGCCTGCGTCGGCCTGAACGGCATTCGCGTCAACAACATCGTCAATGAGCTGCGCGGGGAGAAGATCGATATCATCAACTGGGACGAAAATCCCGGCAATCTCATTCAGAACGCGCTTTCTCCCGCCAAGATCGTCGCTGTTTTTGCGGATCCGGAGGAGAAGACGGCCAAGGTCGTTGTGCCTGACTTCCAGCTGTCGCTGGCCATCGGGCGTTCCGGCCAGAACGCGAGACTGGCTGCAAAGCTGACAGGCTACAAGATCGATATCAAGAGCGAGACCCAGGCCAAGGATGCCGTGGGCTTCCGCTATGAGGACTATATGGATTACGACGACGAGGAGGAGTACTACGAGGAAGGTGAATTCGACGGCGAGTACGCGGAAGAGCCTGACGAAGCAGTATCCCCCGAAGAGGACATCCCCGCAGAGGATGAGCCTGAGAACGAGGAGATCGTAGATACCGAGGGCTGAAAATGGCTTTAAAAGTTCCGATGAGGCGCTGTATAGGCTGCGGACAGAGCCGGGAGAAAAAGCAGCTGATCAGAATTGTCCGGTCTCAGGACGGAAAGATCCTGGCGGACAGAACGGGGAGGGCCAACGGACGCGGCGCGTATCTGTGCAGCGATCCGGACTGTCTGGAGAAGGCAGTGAAGAAAAAAGCCCTGAGCCGGGCGTTCAGGACGGCTGTGGAGCCGGCGGCCTATGAGCAGCTCAGAGAGGAACTGCGTAAGGGAGAAGACGATGCCGGGTAAAGCGTTGTCCCTTCTGGGGATCGCACAGAAGGCGGGAAAGGTCGAGAGCGGCACTTTCCTGACGGAAAAAGCGGTCAAGGGGAGAAGGGCATTTATAGTCGTATTTGCGGAGGATGCGGTGAGCGGCACCGCGCGTGACCTTCAGAATAAATGCGATTTTTATCATATACCGTATGGCTTTTGCGGAACAAAAGAGGAATTGGGGCACGCCATCGGGAAGCAGGAACGGACTTGCTGCGCCGTGACGGACCAGGGGCTTGCGGATCAGATCAGGAAGCTGCTCGGCAGCGGGAAGAAAGAGGAGTAAATGGCGACAGAGAATACCGGTGCAAACGAAAACAGAAAAACAGGTGAGGAAAACAGACAGCCCAGGCCGGCAGAGGGGAAAGGCCCGGTCAAAAAGAAGAAGATCATCATCGTGACCGGCAACAGCGGCGCGAACAGGCAGGGCCAGAAGACGGCTGCCTATTCGAGTTCGGGCGGCGGTTCTTATTCTGGCGGCGGCCAGGGCAGATCCTATCAGGGTCAGGGCGGCGGTGCCCGCAGGAATAACAGACAGGGACAGGGCCAGCAGGGGAACCAGGGCGGCCGCAGAGACGGACGCGGCGGCGCTGCAAGAGGCGGAATCGAGACCTCCCGCACACAGCACAGGATCATCCGGCCTACCGTTAAGCCCACCCAGATGGAGGTGGATTTCCACAAGCCGGTCCAGCCTGTCAGAACGGCTCCCAAAAAGCCCGAAGCAGAGCAGATCGCGGCAGAGAGCGCTGCGGCTGTGACGGCTCCTTCCGCAGCGACACCTGCAGCGCAGGTACCTGAGACAGCTGCGCACGCGGAGAAGCCTGTCGCTTCGCCTGCAGTTCCGGCGAATGCGGCGCCGGCACAGGAGGCACCTGCAGCGGCTGCACCCGCAGCGCAGAAGGCGCCCGCACCGGCAGAGACGCCCGTGAAGGAAGCAGCGGCGCCGGCGCAGGAGACCGTGCGCGCTGATAATGCAGAGAGGACCGCACCTGCGGCACAGGCGGCTCCTCAGGCCAGACCGGCCGAGCAGGCTGACAGACGTCCTGCAAGGCAGCAGCAGCCCGGCGAGCGCCGCGTGAGCGATCGTCCCGCTGACGGCCGCGGCAGAGACAGAGCGGCCGGCGCGGCAGCAGGCACAAGAGGCGCTGACAGGTTCGGTGACAGAACGGGTGCCGGACGCACGCAGGGCCGTCCCGCAGGACGTTTCGGAGAGCAGGGCGGTGCAAGGCCTTATCGTCAGAATGACCAGGGCGCGCGTACGGGCGCAGGCAGAGCGCCCGGACAGGGAGCGGCCCGTCAGGGCGGCTTCGCCGGCAGAGACAGAGACGGCCGCAGCGCAAGGCCCGGGCAGGGCTTCCGCGGCGCACAGGGCGGATTCCGTACCGGCCAGGGTACCGGAGCGGGTCAGGGAAGACCCGGCCAGTTTGCGGGCGCCGATCGCGGCGGATCCAGAAGAGGCGCGGGGGGAAGACCCGGTGCGGAAGCTTTTGGCGGAGATAAGCATCGCGATGACAAGAACCGCAAGGGCACGCAGGATCGCGACAGACGTTCCAGAAAGGACGCCATCTATACAGAGGACGAGAGCAGAAGGAAGAACAGGGCCGGACGCTTCATCCGTCCCGAGAAGAAGGAAGTCGTTCCCGCTGAGGAGCAGATCAAGACGATCACGATTCCCGATAAGCTGACGATCCGCGAGCTGGCCGAAGCGATGCATATGAACGCTTCGGATATCATCAAAAAACTCTTCCTGGCGGGGCAGGTCATGACCCCCAACAGTGAAGTGGAATACGACGAGGCAGAGAAAATCGCACTGGATTACGATATCCTTTGCGAGAAGGAAGAAAAGGTCGACGTCATCGAGGAACTGCTGAAGGAAGAGGACGACGCGGAGGAGAGCCTGGAGACCAGGCCGCCCGTCATCTGTGTCATGGGTCACGTCGACCACGGCAAAACTTCCCTCCTCGACGCCATCCGGAAGACGAATGTCACGGACAAGGAAGCGGGCGGAATCACCCAGGCCATCGGCGCGTATACGATCACACTAGACGGCCGGACCATCACCTTCCTGGATACGCCCGGACATGAGGCGTTTACCGCCATGCGTATGCGCGGCGCCAACTCCACCGATATCGCGGTGCTGGTCATTGCGGCGGACGACGGCGTCATGCCGCAGACCGTCGAGGCCATCAACCACGCCAAGGCAGCCGGCGTCGAGATCATCGTCGCGGTGAACAAGATCGACAAGCCCGGCGCCAATATCGACCGCGTCAAGCAGGAGATGACCGAGTACGAGCTGATCCCCACGGATTGGGGCGGATCCACCGAGTTTGTACCCGTCTCCGCCAAAACAGGCGAAGGCATCGAGGACCTTCTCGAGACGATCCTGCTGACGGCGGACATCCTCGACCTCAAGGCCAACCCCAACAGAAAGGCCAGAGGCCTGGTCCTGGAGGCCAAGCTGGACAAGGGCCGCGGCCCCGTGGCCAACGTACTGGTGCAGAAGGGCACGCTCCGCATCGGAGATTTCATCTCCGCGGGCGCCAGCGCCGGCAAAGTACGCGCCATGATCGACGACAAGGGAAGACGCGTGAAGGAGGCGAAGCCTTCGCAGCCCGTCGAGATCCTGGGTCTGTCCGATGTTCCCAGTGCCGGCGAGGTGTTGGTGGCACATGAGACCAACGACGACGCAAAGGCTTACGCAGAGACATATAAGACACAGCATAAGGAAGAACTGATCGAGGAGACCAGGATGCGCATGAACCTGGACGACCTGTTCAACCAGATGAAGGAAGGAAACCTCAAGGAATTCAACCTGATCATCAAGGCGGACGTACAGGGCAGCGTCGAGGCGCTCAAGCAGAGTCTGCTCAAGCTCTCCAACGAAGAAGTCGTAGTGAAGGTCATTCACGCAGCGGTCGGCGCGATCACCGAGTCGGATGTCACGCTGGCATCGGCTTCGAATGCGGTCATCATCGGTTTTGGCGTGCGCCCGGAGGCCATGGCCAAATCCATGGCGGAACACGAAGGCGTGGATATCCGCCTCTACAAGGTCATCTACCAGGCCATCGACGCAGTGGAAGCCGCCCTCAAGGGCATGCTGGCTCCCGTCTACGAGGAGCGCGTCATCGGCCACGTGGAAGTGCGCCAGCTGTTCAAGGCATCCAGCATCGGCAACATCGCCGGTTCCTATGTCACGGACGGCGTGGTGCGGCGCGACTGCAAGTGCCGGATCACCAGAGACGGCGAGCAGATCTTCGAAGGAAACCTTGCGTCCCTCAAGCGGTATAAGGACGACGTCAAGGAAGTCAAGGCCGGCTTCGAATGCGGTCTGGTGTTCGAGGGCTTTGACAAGATGCAGGTGGGCGACATCGTGGAAGCCTACGATCTGGTTGAGGTACCCAGAACATGAGAAAAAACAGTGTGAAAAACCGCAGGATCAACGATGAAGTGCAGCGGGCGCTGGCACAGATCATCCGGGAGGTCAAAGACCCCCGGGTCAGCCCCCTCACCAGCGTTGCGCAGGTGGAGGTCGCGCCCGACCTCAAGACCTGCAAGGTGTGGGTTAGCGTATACGGCGACAAGGACGCGGAGATGAAGACCACCGAGGGCCTTCGCAGGGCAGCCGGCTTCATCCGCGGCGAACTGGCGAGGAGGGTGAACCTTCGCTACACGCCGGAGCTGACCTTTATCATGGATGATTCCATCGCCTACGGCGTCGCTATGTCCCACAGGATCGACGAGGTCCTGGACGAGGACAAAAGACTGCGGGGAGAACAGATTCAGGAGAACGAATAGACGATATGGTACTCACGGAAGTGCTTAGGGACTGCCGCAGCATCGCGGTGGGCGGACATGTCAATCCCGACGGAGACTGCGCGGGCGCCTGCATGGGAATGGCCCTGTATCTTCGCAAGGTCATGCCCGAGGCCAGGGTGGATGTGTTTTTGGAAAAACTGCCTCCGGAGGTGGAACGCAATGTCCCCGGGACGGAGAGTGTTCTGCACGAAGTGCCGCAGGACGCCGTATATGACGCTTTTATCGTGCTGGACGCCGTAAACGGGAGACTCGGTTTCTCAGAGCCTCTCTTTGACAGGGCGCGCGTCACGGTAAACATCGATCATCACGTCAGCAACAGTGGATGCGCGGCGCATAATTACGTGGACGGCTATGCGGGCAGCACCTGCGAACTCATCGCGGAGCTGATCGGCAAGGAAGACATGGACGCGGAGATCGCTCAGGCTCTCTATGTCGGGATCGTGACGGATACAGGCGTGTTCCAGTATCCTTCCACTTCCGAAAAAACAATGCGCACCGCAGGCATGCTCATGAGCTTCGGCTTTGACTTTTCAAAGGTCGTGCGGGAAGTCTTCTTTCTGATGACGCCCTTGCAGATGAGAATGCGCGGCGCGGCCTTTGAAAGGGCGGAACTATTGCTCGGCGGACGGTATATCCTGTGCGTCATGGACCGGGCTCTGCAGGAAAAGTACGGCGCAGACAGGGATTCCCTCGACAGCATCAGTTCGGAGCTTCTGCTTACGGAGGGCGTGGACTGCTCTGTTTTTGCGCACGAGACGGAGCCCGGCGTATGGCGGGTCAGCATGCGGAGCGTCAAAATCGTCGACGTAGTCTCCATTGCCTGCCTTTTTGACGGAGGCGGTCATACAAGGGCGGCGGGCTGCACCGTTTACGGGGCCATCGAACCTGCCCTTCAGAAAATTGAGAAGGAAGTCCGGCAGCAGCTGCACGCATGACGGCGGGTGCCTGTGTGCCGGCAGACTATAAATGAGAGTGAATATATGTATCATGGAATGCTGACGATCCGCAAGGAGGCAGGGTATACATCCAGCGACGTGGTCGCCAGGCTCCGCGGTATACTTCATATGAAAAAAATCGGTCATACAGGAACACTTGATCCGGATGCGGAGGGAGTGCTTCCTGTATGTTTGGGTACGGCGACCAAGCTGTGCGACCTCATTGCCGACCGGGACAAGGAGTACCGGGCCGTCATGCGTCTGGGCGTCACGACGGACACCCAGGACATGAGCGGAACGGTCCTGCAGAGTATCCCGGAGGAAGAGGTGCTCCGCCTCGTGGACGAAAAGCGCCTTCTTCAGGCAGCGGAGAAGTTTACCGGGGAGATCATGCAGATCCCGCCCATGTACTCCGCGGTGAAGGTGGGCGGCAAAAGACTCTACGAAATCGCCAGAAAGGGCGGCACAGTGGAGCGGGCGGCGCGCCCCGTAACAATCTATGAGCTTTCGATCGAGAGCGTGCAGCTTCCGCTGGTCACCATGCGCGTGCGGTGCGGGAAAGGCACCTATATCCGCACGCTCTGCCACGATATGGGAGAGGCGCTCGGAACCGGAGCCGCCATGGAGCATCTGGTCAGGACCCGCGTCGGGATCTTCACCCTGGACCAGGCGGTCCTTCTGGATGACGCGGAGAGGATGATGAAGACGGAGCTGGCGCTGCTGGAGCGGATGATCATGCCGGTGGACGGTTTTTTTGCGGAGTATCCGGGCTTCCGGGTAAAGGAAGAGGGGATGAAGCTCCTCTTAAACGGCAATCCGGTCGCGTCATCCATGACAGAACCGGTGGATGACGGCGCTCAGTGCGTGCCCGACAGAATGCGGGGCGGACAGCTCGCAAGAATGTACGGAAGCGGCGGGCGGTTCGAAGCGCTGTACCGATATGACCGTAAGAACGCGGTCTTCAGAAATTATAAAATGTTTCATGCGGAATAACGGATATGCAGATAATCAGCGGAACAACACAATTTAAAAGCGGGGGGCCGACAGCCCTCTCCATAGGAAAATTTGACGGACTTCACAGGGGCCACCAGCTTCTGATCAACGACATCGTCCGCCACAAGGACAAGGGGCTCAAAAGCGTAGTGTTTACCTTCGATCCCCCGCCGGAGATCTTCTTCGGGGGCATGAAGGACGGAAGACTCCTGACAGAGCAGGAAAAGCAGCGCCGGTTCGAGCAGCTCGGCGTGGATATCCTCGTCGAATTTCCCTTCAACAGGACGACGGCCGCGACGCCGCCGGAGGATTTCATCAGTAATTATCTTGTGAACATGCTGCAGGTCCGCTATATAGCGGCCGGTCCCGACCTCTCCTACGGCGACAGGGGGAAAGGCGATTTTGCCCTTCTCCAGGCCATGGGAAAAGAGTACGGCTTCGAGACCAACTGCATCCGCAAGCTGGAGAAGGACGGCGTCCCGATCAGTTCCACGCTGATCCGCAAGCACATCGCGGAGGGCAAGATGGAAGAGGCGGCGAGATGTCTGGGCATTCCTTTCAGCGTGTACGGCAGTATCGTACACGGCAAGGCGCTGGGCAGAAGGATCGGCATTCCCACCATCAATATCGTACCGGATCCCAGCAAACTCCTTCCCCCCTACGGCGTATACTATTCCCTCGTGGAGGTGGACGGAAAGTTCCACAAGGGCATGACCAATATCGGCGTCAAGCCCACTGTCAACGACAAAAACGTCGTGACCGTAGAGACCTTCCTCTACGACTTCAGCGGCGATATATATGGCGAGAACGCGCAGGTCTACCTGTGCTCCTTCCGAAGAAAGGAGAGACGGTTCGGCTCTGTGGAAGAGCTGAAGGCCACCATGCAGGCAGACATTGAAGCCGGAAGAAAATATGACTTCTGGGCGGCGCTGCGGCTGATCACGGAGGATATCATGCTTTCGATGAAGAGGGCGTGAGGGATTGATTATTAAGAATATGTGATTTTGTTTTTGAGCGGGCAGGGATGCCCGCTTTTTTTGTTGTTTTTATTGGGGGTCTTTGGTGTGGTCGGAGTTGTGGCGATTGCTGTGGTCATAGTTGTGGCGATTGCTGTGGTCATAGTTGTGGCGATTGCTGTGGTCATTGTCGTGGTCACGGAAGAGGATTTCGTGGTCAAGGTGCCCGCGGAGAGACGATTTGTGACCACGTGAAGTCTTGATATCTAGTTGTGGTCACAGAAGCTGACTTTGTGGTCAAGGTGCCCGCGGAGAGACGATTTGTGACCACGTGAAGATAAGAAGATTTGCCGTGGTCATAGCAGCTGACTTTGTGGTCAAGGTGCCCACGAAAAGGCGTTATGTGACCACGCAAAGACAATTGAGTTAGTTGTGGTCATAGGAATAGGCTTTGTGGTCAAGGTGCCCGCGAAGAGACGTTTTATGACCACGTGAAAACTTGTGGTCACAGAAGCAGGTTACGTGGTCAAGGTGCCCACGAAAAGACGTTATGTGACCACGCAAAGATAATTGAGTTAGTTGTGGTCATAGGAATAGGTTACATGGTCAAAGTGCCCACAAAGAGACGCCTTGTGACCACATAAAGATAAGAAGACTTGCCGTGGTCACAGCAATAGGCTTCATGGTCAAGGTGCCCGCCACAAGACACCCTATGACCACACATGAAAAAGAAAAGGCCAAAGGAAGATTTCCGCATTTTTTACACCTCCTTTTACGGAGCAGAAAACAGCTTGCCGTGAAAGGAGGCAATATGCATGGCAAATTTCCTGTGAAAAAGACACAGAAGCCGTCAAATGATAATTTCTTTCGGCTTCCAGTAGAATTGAGGTCGGAAGGAGATGGGGCGGAGATGGGAAATGATTTCACGCAGTATAACGAGATCTACAGGGAGATGGCGGATCTTCTTGGAAATGCGGCGGCCCTGAAGATCTGGAACCGTTATTCGGGATTGACCATTTCCTTCCCGAGGCAGCTCTATTCCAAGGAGTATGTGAGGAGATACGTTGAGGAAAACGAGGGAATTTTGAAACCGGCAGAGATGGCGAGAAAATTTGGACTTTCTGAAAGAAGAGTTAGACAGATTATCCATGAAGTTCGAGATAAGAAAAATAATGATCTTATTTAAAACAGTGAAAGGAGGGCATTGTATATGGGAAGAAGAAAGAATAATCCGGGTCTTGTAAGGGAGTTAATAGAAAGAATATGGACTATGGATGATGACGAATTTCAAACTAAGTATGAATCTCTTAGTAGTAGTGATATGTCAAAAGTAGCGAATGCAATCGACCATATGGGAGATAAGTGGACGAAGGATTCTTCAGAACCTGAAGGGTGTGTAACTTGCGGTAATTATGATATTATGTATCCTGATTGCTTAGACAGCTGTCCTATGGGTGATGATTAGTTTGCTGTTGTTGGAAACGGACTGTTAAAACCTCCAATCTTTTGCTTCTTTACAACCCGCCGCAACTGTGGTATGATGCTACATGTTACGCAGTTACCGGCACTTAGCTTTACGCCGCTCCAGCGGGGGCCCGGTGTCCGGCGGATCATTTGAGTAAGGAGAAAGCAATGATCAGCAAAGAGAAAAAGACAGCAGTCATCAACGAGTATGCAAGATTTGAGGGCGACACCGGCTCACCGGAAGTTCAGATCGCCATCCTGACCGCAAGGATCAAGGAACTCACTGAGCACATCAAGAAGAACCCCAAGGATCACCACTCCGGCAGAGGCCTTCAGAAGATGGTCGGTAAGCGCAGAGGCCTTCTTGACTATCTCAAGGAGAAGGATATCGAGGAGTACAGAAGCCTGATCAAGAGACTTGGAATCAGGAAATAATCACTAAAAACATAGGGAGACGGCAGTGACCGGGATCACGGGCAGCTGCCGTCTCTTAATGTATGATAAAAGAAGTAAAGAAGACGAAGAAGAAGAGAAGCAAAAAGGAGAAGAAGACAAAATGTACAAAACCTATTCTTTGGAAGTAGGAGGACGGACACTCAGCGTAGACATCGGCAGAGTCGGCAAACAGGCAGGCGGGTGCGCTTTCATGCACTACGGCGACACGACCCTTCTGTGCACGGCGACAGCTTCCGCATCTCCCAGGGACGGCATTGATTTCTTCCCGCTGAGCGTCGAGTACAGCGAGAAGTTCTATGCTGTGGGCAAGATCCCCGGCGGTTTCAATAAGAGAGAGGGCAGACCCAGCGAGAACGCTGTGCTGACCAGCCGCGTGATCGACAGACCCATGCGTCCCCTTTTCCCCAAGGATATGCGCAATGACGTGACCCTGGAATGCATGGTCATGAGCGTGGATCCCCAGTGCAGACCCGAGCTGGTCGCCATGATCGGCGCTTCTTTGGCCACTACCATTTCCGATATCCCGTTTTACGGTCCTGCGGCAGCGACCCAGATCGGTCTTGTGGACGGAGAGATGATCGTGAACCCCAGCCAGGAGCAGTGGGACAACGGCGACCTTCGCCTGACCGTCGCCTCCACCGCGGAGAAGGTCATCATGATCGAGGCGGGCGCCAACGAGGTTCCCGAGGCGGATATGATCCGTTACATCTATGAGGCGGATGCCATCAACAAGAAGGTCATCGAGTGGACTAACCAGATCGCTGCGGAGTGCGGCAAGCCCAAGAGGGAGTACGTGAGCTGCGCGATTCCGGAAGAGCTTTTTGCGGCCATCAAGGAAGTCGTTCCGCAGGAAGAGATGGAAGAGGCTGTTTTCACGGATGACAAGCAGACCCGCGAGGGCAACGTCGCCAAGGTGACGGAGAAGCTGAAGGAGGCTTTTGCCGATAAGGAAGAGTGGCTCTCCATCCTTGACGAGGCTGTTTACCAGTATCAGAAGAAGACCGTCCGCAAGATGATCCTCAAGGATCACAAGCGTCCCGACGGCCGCGCCCTGAACCAGATCCGCCCTCTGGCGGCAGAGGTCGATATCATTCCGCGCGTGCACGGCAGTGCCATGTTCACCCGCGGCCAGACACAGATCTGTGACGTCGTCACGCTGGCTCCTCTTTCCGAGGCCCAGAGAGTCGAGGGACTTGATCCCAACGTCACCGAGAAGCGCTATGTACATCACTACAATTTCCCGTCCTACTCCGTAGGCGAGACCAGGGTCTCCAGAGGTCCCGGCAGACGTGAGATCGGCCACGGCGCCTTGGCAGAGCGCGCGCTCAAGCCCGTGCTTCCCTCCATCGAGGAGTTCCCTTATGCGATCCGTGCCGTATCGGAGACTTTTGAATCCAACGGCTCCACCTCCATGGCTTCCACCTGCGCATCCTGCATGGCTCTGATGGCTGCAGGCGTTCCGCTCAAGAAGCAGGTGGCAGGTATCAGCTGCGGTCTTGTGACCGGCGATACGGACGACGATTTCGTACTGCTGACCGATATCCAGGGCCTTGAGGACTTCTTCGGCGATATGGACTTCAAGGTGACCGGCACGCATGACGGCATCACCGCCATCCAGATGGATATCAAGATCCACGGCCTGACCAGGGCGATCGTGGAAGGCGCCATCGCACAGTGCAAAGAGGCGAGAGAGTTCATCATGAACGGCGTCATGAGCGAGGCGATCGCCGAGCCCAGAAAGAGCGTCAACCAGTACGCTCCCAAGATCGACTTCCTGCAGATCGATCCCGAGAAGATCGGTGACGTGGTCGGCCAGAGAGGCAAGACCATCAACGAGATCATCAAGCGCACCGGCGTGCAGATCGACATCGAGGACGACGGCAGCGTATCCATCTGCGGCAATGACGCCAAGGGCATGGAGGACGCTAAGCGCATGATCCAGATCATCACCACGGACTTCGAGGAAGGCCAGATCCTGGACGGCGTCGTCGTGAGCATCAAGGAGTTCGGTGCTTTTGTCGAGTTCGCACCCGGCAAGGAAGGCATGGTCCACATTTCCAAGATCGCAAACCGCCGCATCGAGCATGTCGAGGACGTGCTGACGCTGGGCGACAAGGTCACGGTCGTGTGCCTTGGAAAAGACCGCATGGGCAGACTTTCCTTCTCCATCAAGGACGCTGCGAAGCAGAAGAAGGGACGCAAGTAATGCGGCGCATTCCGGAAAGCGGAATGAACAGAGAAATATAAAAACTGCGGGCCAGGGTGTCTTTTATGACGCCCTGGCTTGCATGGTCTAATATGAGGTCTATATGTCTAGTTTATCTCAGGAGATCGCCCGCCGGCGAACCTTTGCGATCATTTCCCATCCCGATGCCGGCAAAACGACACTGACAGAAAAATTCCTCCTTTACGGCGGCGCCATCAACCTTGCGGGCAGCGTCAAGGGCAAGGCCACGGCCAGGCACGCCGTCTCGGACTGGATGGAGATCGAGAAGCAGAGAGGTATCTCCGTCACCAGCTCTGTCCTGCAGTTTGAATATAGCGGATGCTGCATCAACATCCTCGATACGCCGGGCCACCAGGACTTCTCGGAGGACACTTACCGGACGCTTATGGCGGCCGACTCCGCCGTGATGGTCATCGACGGCGCAAAGGGCGTGGAGCCCCAGACCAAAAAGCTTTTCAAGGTCTGCACCATGCGTCACATCCCGATTTTCACCTTCATCAACAAGATGGACCGCGACGCGCTGGACACCTTCGAGCTGCTCGATGACATCGAGAAGAATCTGGGGATCGACACCTGCCCGATGAACTGGCCCATCGGCTCCGGAAAGGCCTTCAAGGGTGTATTTGACAGAGAAAACAGCGAGATCGTCACCTACGCGGACACGCAAAAAGGCACCAAGGAAGGAACCGAGACCAGGATCCCCATGTCCGACGAGGATGCGGTCCTGAAAGCGATAGGCGAGGGCGCCAGCGAACAGCTTCACGACGAGATCGATCTTCTGGACGGCGCAAGCGCGGAGTTCGATCTGGAAGCCGTGCGGGCGGGAATGCTTACGCCGGTGTTTTTCGGGTCGGCACTGAATAATTTTGGCGTGGAGATCTTTTTGCAGCACTTTTTGGACATGGCGCCCGCGCCGGCTGCCAGGGAGACGGACCAGGGGCCGGTGGATCCCGTTGAGGACGAGTTCTCCGCCTTTGTCTTCAAGATCCAGGCGAACATGAACAAGGCGCACCGGGACAGGATCGCCTTCATCCGCATCTGCTCGGGCCGCTACGACATCGGCATGGACGTCAAGCACGTCCAGAGCGGAAGAGTGCAGCGCCTGTCCCAGCCGCAGCAGCTGATGGCAAGCGACCGCAAGATCCTCTCGGAGGCCTATGCGGGAGACATCATCGGCATCTTCGACCCGGGCCTGTATTCCATTGGCGACACCTTCTGCACGCCCAAAAAGAACTTCCGCTACGAGGGCATTCCCACCTTCGCGCCGGAGCACTTCGCGAGAGTCCGGCAGGTGGATACCATGAAGCGCGACCAGTTCGTAAAGGGGATCACCCAGATCGCCCAGGAGGGCGCTATCCAGATCTTCCGTGAGATGGGGACCGGCATGGAGGAGATCATCTGCGGCGTGGTCGGCATGCTGCAGTTCGACGTGCTCAAGTTCCGCCTGAAGAGCGAGTACAACGTCGAGATCCTTCTGGAGACGCTTCCCTACGAGCACATCCGATGGATCACCAAGTGCGAGACCGAGGTGCGCCGCATCACCGGCACCACGGATATGAAGCGGATCGAGGATCTCAAGGGCAATCCGCTCCTTCTGTTCATCAACCCCTGGTCGGTGCAGATGGTGCTCGAGCGCAACGAAGGGCTGGAGCTGGCCGAATTTTCCCGCGGATAATTGGCAAATATGTGCTAATCTGATACAATAAAGTCTGTATCTTGGGGTTTGTGCCGGAGCGTCACAAACCCGGTTCCGGACACGGTAACGCAGTGCCGGCCGGAATCAGACTCCAGCGCTCCGGAATGAGAGGAACAGATGTCACAGGACAAGAAAGTACACGACAAGAAGAGCGCTGCCGAGATCGGCGTCATCCGGATCGCTGACGACGTAGTGGCGATGATCGCCGCTTTTGCCGCGATGGACGTGGACGGCGTCGCGACCATGGCGGGCGGTGCGGACAGAAAAGAGCTCAACGCCGGCGGTATGAAGCGGCTTGGCAAAGACGTGAAGGTGGAAGTCCGTGAAGGCGTCGTAAATGTGGACATGTCCATCGTCATGGTCTACGGCTTCAATATTCCTTCCACCAGCAGCAACGTGCAGAGCAGAGTCAAGACGGCGATCGAGACGATGACAGGGCTTGAGGTCCGGGATGTGAACATCCGCATCGCGGGGATCGCCATGCAGGATCAGTGATCTATGAATAAAAGAAGTATCAGGGAACAGATCTTCAAGATCCTGTTCCGTGCGGAGTTCAACACCAGGGAACAGATGCCCGAACAGGCAGTCCTCTATCTCGACAGCGGCGACCTGACCGTGACGGATTACGACCGGGATTATATCATCGGAAAGTGTTCCGGGATCATGGAAAAGCTTCCGGAGATCGATGAGAAGCTCTCCGGCCAGCTGAAGGGATGGAGTCTGTCCAGGGTCGGCAAAGTAGAACTGGCGATCCTTCGCCTTGCGGCATATGAGATCATGTATGACGAGGAGATCCCCACGGGCGTCGCCATCAACGAGGCGGTCGAGCTGGCCAAGAAATACGGGCAGGACGACGCGGGACCCTTTGTCAACGGCGTTCTCGGAGGCCTGTCGAGGAATTTGGAAAAGGAATGAAGAGCGTCTATTCGGTATCGCAGATCAACCGCTATATCCGCCGGATGTTCACGGAGGACTACCTTCTCCACTCCCTTATGGTGCGCGGAGAGGTGAGCGGCTGCAAGTACCACTCGTCCGGCCATATCTATTTTACGCTCAAAGATGCCTCGGGCACGTTGTCCTGCGTCATGTTCGCAGGCCGTCGCAGAGGCCTTTCTTTTCGTATGAAGGACGGAGACCAGGTCATCGTGACCGGGTCCGTGGATGTCTTTGAGAGGGACGGCCGCTACCAGCTCTATGCGGATCAGATCGTCGCGGAGGGCGCGGGCATTCTGCACGAGCGGTACGAGCAGCTCAAAAAGCGCCTGGAAGAGGCCGGCATGTTTGACGAATCCTACAAACAGCCCATCCCCTCTTATATCCGCACGCTGGGCGTCGTGACGGCGCCGACCGGGGCCGCCGTCCGGGATATCATCAATATCGCGCACCGGCGCAACCCCTATGTGCAGATCATCCTCTACCCTGCCGTCGTGCAGGGCGAGTACGCGCAGGACAGCATCATAAACGGGATCCATGCCCTGGAGGAGCTGGGGGTGGACGTGATGATCATCGGCCGCGGAGGCGGATCCATCGAGGATCTGTGGGCCTTCAACGAGGAGCGCGTGGCGGAGGCGGTCTTTAACTGCAGCGTCCCCATTATCTCGGCAGTGGGGCATGAGACCGATACGGTCATAACCGACTATGTGGCGGACCTGCGGGCGCCGACGCCCTCGGCGGCAGCGGAACTCGCGGTCTTTGACTATCAGCGCTTTATGCAGGAGCTGTCCGTCTTTGAGACACGCATGCGGGAACAGCTGCTGCACGGCGTCGCCCTGCGGCGCAGACAGTGCGAGGCCTTTGCGAGGGAGCTCAGGATCCGCTCGCCCCGCGCAAGGATCCGGGACCAGCGCCTGGAACTGGACCGGCTGTCGGAGCGCATGCAGCTGCTGATGGATAACAGGATCCGCCTGCGGCGGCAGGAGACAGACCTGCGGGAGCAGCTGGATCTGCGTATGGAGAGCCGGCTGAAAACGGCAAAACACAGGCTGGAACTGGCGGCGGCCGAACTTTCCTTCCGGTCGCCCCTGCAGAGACTTTCCGGCGGATACGGCTTTGTCAGGGATGAAGAGGGCCGGACAGTCACTTCGGCGGCGCAGACAGCGCCGGGACAGCACCTGCGGATCCGCATGCGGGACGGCGAGATCGGAAGCCGTGTGGAATACATAGACAGAGAAGGGTTGACATGGGAGAAAACGAAAGGAATCTCGGGCTGACAGAGCAGGAGGAGAATAACGGCGCCGGACTCTCCGTGGAGGAGAGCTTCGCGCAGCTTAAGGAGATCCTCACCCGCATGGACAGCGAGGAGATCACACTGGAGGAATCGCTGGCCCTGTACGAACGCGGGATCGCCCTGGTGCGCCACTGCGCACAGTCCATAGACCGCGTGGAGAAAAAGGTCCAGCAGCTGATGGAGGACGGTGAACTGCATGAGTTTTGAAGAGAGCTTAAAGAGAAAGACAGCATATTGTGACGAGGTGGTAGAGAGCTTTCTGCCTGTGAGCGCACAGCTCAGCAGCGAGGACA
Organism: Lachnospiraceae bacterium; assembly: GCA_017405805.1. Taxonomy (GTDB): domain Bacteria; phylum Bacillota; class Clostridia; order Lachnospirales; family Lachnospiraceae; genus CAG-791. The sequence goes on along the minus strand of JAFQZU010000008.1, from coordinate 9,738 downwards.
GACATGCGGAGACGGTGATGGACGCCATGCGCTATGCGCTGATGGCCGGCGGCAAAAGGCTCCGTCCGCTGATCCTGTCGGAGACCTGCAGCATGTACGGCGGCAGGGCGGAGCTGGCGGAACCCTTTATGGCGGCGCTGGAGATGATCCATACCTATTCCCTGATCCACGACGATCTTCCCGCCATGGACGACGACGATTACAGGAGAGGGCGCAAGACCACGCACATCGTTTTTGGCGAGGGCATGGCGATCCTCGCGGGAGACGGGCTCCTAAACCTGGCCTATGAGACGGCGCTGACGGCCTTCGGGCACGCCCAGAACCGTCTGGAGAGCGGCAACGTGATCGAAGCGATGCGCGTCCTGGCCAGAAATGCGGGGATCTTCGGAATGGTCGGCGGACAGTGCGCGGATCTGGACGCGGAGAAGGATCCGGGTTCGGTGGACGAGGAGTGGCTGCTCTACATTCACAGGCATAAGACCGCCAGCATGATCGAGAGCGCCTTCCAGCTGGGCGCCATCGTGGCCGGCGCGCCGACGGAGGACGTCTTTACCCTGGGAAAGATCGCCCGGAATATCGGCGTTGCCTTCCAGATCCAGGACGATATCCTGGACGTCACCGGCGACAGCGAAATGATGGGTAAGAAGACCGGGAGCGACGAGAAGGACGGAAAGGTCACCTATGTCAGTATGTACGGTCTGGACCAGGCCAGGGAAGAGCATGTGCGTCTGACAAACGAAGCCCTGGAGTGGTATGACACGCTCACGGAACGAAGCGCCTTCCTCCGTGAACTGATCGAGCGTCTCACGCTGCGCACGCACTGAAATGGCAGGCGGTATGAAACAGAAGAAAACGAGACTGGACGTCCTTATGACGGAGCGGGGGCTGGCGCCCTCGAGGGAAAAGGCCAAAGCCCTGATCATGGCCGGGATCGTATATGTGAACGGCCAGAAGGAGGACAAGGCGGGAACGGCCTTTCATCCCGAGGAGACGCAGATCGAGGTCAGAGGGCAGACGCTTCGCTACGTGAGCCGGGGCGGACTCAAGCTTGAGAAAGCCATGCAGGTCTTCCCGGTGAAGCTGGAGGGAAGGATCTGCATGGATATCGGCGCGTCCACCGGCGGTTTTACCGACTGCATGCTGCAGAACGGCGCCCGCCTCGTGTATGCAATCGACGTCGGATACGGGCAGCTGGACTGGAAGCTGCGGGAAGACAGCCGCGTAGTCTGTATGGAAAAAACAAATTTCCGCTATGTGAAGCCGGAGGATCTCCGGCAGGACGCCATGCCGGATTTTGCCACCGTGGACGTGTCCTTTATCTCCCTGTCGCGGATCCTTCCGCCCGCCGCGCAGATCCTGCCGGCCGGCGGGGAGATGGTCTGCCTGATCAAGCCGCAGTTTGAAGCGGGAAGAGAAAAGGTCGGCAAAAAAGGCGTCGTCCGCGATCCCGCCGTCCACATGGAAGTGATCACGGAAGTGATCGGGATGGCGGCGGAAAACGGCTTTCGTCCCCAAGGCCTTGATTTTTCACCGGTGAGAGGCCCGGAGGGCAACATCGAGTACCTGCTCTATCTGATCAAGGAAGAATGCCCTGCGATCCCGGAAGAGATCTGCGGCGAAGAGGTTGTCGGGGAGCTGGTGCGCCGCTCCCATGAGGAGCTGGATCCGTCGCTCAGGCGGTAAGGAGGAAGAATTGGATCGGATCTTTACGATTACGAATCCCGTCAAAGATCATCTCTATGCGTTTACGGATGACGTGAGCAGCTTTCTGACGCGGGCCGGCGTGGAGTGCATCAGCGTGAAGACCGGGGAAGACGTCGAGCACATGCAGTGGCAGCTGGATCCCGACAGGGACTGCGTGATCGTGATCGGCGGGGACGGAACGGTGCTTCGTGCCGCCCACACGATTCTGGGCAGCAGCGTGCCGCTTCTGGGGATCAATCTCGGCACCCTGGGCTACCTCGCGGAGGTGGAGAAGACCAACTGGAGGGAAAAGCTGACCAAGCTCCTCTCCGGCGATTACACCATCGAGACGAGGATGATGCTGGAGGGACGCTATACCCGAAAGGGCGGGAAGGATCTTGAAAACAGCGACATCTACTACGCGCTCAACGAAGCCTTCATCGCCAGGGGACCGGAGCCGCATGTGCTGCACATCAATCTGTACGTGGATGACGTGATCCTGAACAAGCAGGTATGCGACGGCGCCATCATCTCGACGCCGACGGGATCGACCGCCTACAATCTGTCCGCGGGGGGCCCCATCGTGGAGCCCAAGGCGCAGATGCTGGTGGCGACGCCGATCTGTTCACATACCCTCAACAGCAGGAGCATAGTTCTTTCCGCGGAGGATGTGATCACGCTGGAACTTCTTGAGACACACCGGGGCGAGCAGGTGCGGGCCGTCGCGGTTTTTGACGGAGAGACGAAGGGAAGCCTGCAGGCGGGCGACAGGATCGCGGTAAAGCGGTCGGAAAAGATCACGCGCCTCGTGAAACTGACAAAAAGAAGCTTTCTGACGACACTGCATCGGAAGATGTCTTCTTGACACACTAAACAGCAGTTGGGTTTAATGATGAAAAGAAACAGACACGAAAAAATACTGGAACTGATCGAGAAAAATGAGATCGTCACACAGGAGGAACTGGCGGCCGAGCTCAAAAAGAGCGGGTACGACGTCACGCAGGCCACCGTATCCAGGGATATCCGGGCGCTGGGACTCACCAAGGTGCAGACGCCGTCGGGCGGCCAGAAATATGCCATGATCCGCTCGCAGGACGCTTCCGGGAAATATATCCGGGTTCTCAGAGACAGCTATATCAGCATAGACCAGGCACAGAATCTTCTGGTGCTCAAAACGGTATCGGGCATGGCTATGGCGGCGGCGGCCGCGCTGGACGCCCTGCAGATGCCAGAGATCGTCGGCTGCATCGCGGGGGACGACACCGTTATGGCAGCCGTGCGGACGGTCCAGGAGGCGACGATCGTCATGGGAAAGGTCCGCCATATGCTCGGCGTGGAGTGACGCGGGCGGGCCGCGGATGTTACCGGCACAAAGAACAGGAAAAGAGAATACATGTTACTACATCTCCATGTTAAAAATCTGGCCCTGATCGAGGAAGAGGAGGTAAGCTTCTCCGACGGCCTCAACATATTGACCGGCGAGACGGGCGCGGGTAAATCGATCATCATAGGCTCCGTCAATCTGGCGCTGGGCTCCAAGGCAGATAAGGCGCTGATCCGGACGGGCGCGCCCTACGCCCTCATCGAGATGATCTTCTCACTGGACAATGACCGGCAGAGGGAGATCCTGGAGAGCATGGAACTGCCTGCACCGGAGGACGAGACCGTCCTGATCAAGCGCAAGATCCTTCCCGGGCGCAGCATCTGCTCCGTGTGCGGGGAGACCGTGACGCTCAGGCAGCTCCGCGAGATCGCGCAGTGCATGCTGGATATCTACGGGCAGCGGGAGAACCAGCGCCTTCTCAGAAGGGAAGCGCAGCTCGATACCATCGACGATTTTGCCGGGGAACAGGCCGCGGCGCGCAAGGAGAAGGTCCGCGCGGCTTACCGCCTTTGGAGATCGCTGCAGAAGGAATGGACAGAGGGGGACCTCGATACGGCCGCAAGACGCCGGGAGGCGGATCTTCTTTCCTACGAAGTCAAGGAGATCGAGGAGGCGGCGATCAAGGAAGGGGAAGACGAATGGCTCGAGGAGACTTTTCGGAAAATGTCCTCTTTCGACAGGATCAGGGGAGCCGCCGAGACTGCTTTTTCGCTCACGGGCGGAGACGGATACGGTGACAATGCGGCGGCGGACTGCATCGGTCGCGCCGTCAGGGAGATGACGCCCTGCGCGGAGCTGGATGAGGGAATGGCGTCCCTCACACAGCAGCTCACTGAGGTGGAGGAGCTCCTCTCGGATTTCAACCGCTCTCTCAAGTCCTATCTGATGGACTTAAGCTATGACCCCGGCGAGCTGGAGATGATCCGGGAGCGCCTCAATGTCATCAACCGGATCAAGGACAAATACGGGCCGTCGCTGGAGGACGTCCGGCAGTCCTGTGAAGAGAGACGGCAGCGGCTCGCGTTTTTGGAGGACTACGAAAACCAGCGTGCGCAGCTGGAGATCCGGGTGAAGGAAGCCTGGGAAGCATTGCACGCCCTGTGCACGGACCTGTCGGCCGTGCGGAGGGAGGCTGCGGAGGAGTTCGCGGAGAGGCTCAGGAAGGTGCTTCCGGAGCTCAATTTCCTGCAGGCGGATTTTCGCGTGGAGCTCACTGCGGAGGAGCGTTCCGTCACGGAGAACGGATGGGACCAGGCGGCCTTCTTCATCTCCATGAATCCCGGAGAGGCGCCGCGCCGCCTCGAGCAGATCGCCAGCGGCGGAGAGCTGTCCAGGATCATGCTGGGGATCAAGACGGTCTTTGCGGGGAAGGATGATATCCACACCTTTATTTTTGACGAGATCGATACGGGGATCAGCGGCCAGACCGCCTGGAAAGTGGCGCAGAAGCTGGGGACGCTGGCGAAAGATCACCAGATTTTATGCATCACGCATCTGCCGCAGATCGCGGCCATGCAGGACAGCCACTATCTGATCGCCAAGCACACGGCGGGAGACCGCACCGTCACCAATATCCGCGCGCTTTCTGACGAGGAGAGCGACGCTGAGCTTGCAAGGCTTCTCGGCGGGGAGACCATCACGGAGGCGACGCTGCGCAACGCCCGGGAGATGAAGGAAATGGCGGCCGCCGCCAAGAGGGAAGGGGCTGCGCACGCCTGACGGCAGAGGGCTTTTTATGGCTTCGAACGAAAAGGGAAATATGGAGAAGGTCCTGCGGGATGTGATGGATCGTTTTACCAGCATCGAGGCGGAGGACATTCCCAAGATCGAATTGTATATGGACCAGGTCCTGACCTTCATGCAGGAAAACCTGGCACACACCTCCCGCAATCCGGGGGAGGACAAGATCCTGACCAAGGCCATGATCAATAATTACGTGAAGAACAAGGTGCTCATTCCGCCCGTAAAGAAGAAGTACGGCGTAGACCACATGCTGCTCCTGATCTTCATCTATTATCTGAAGAGTTCACTGTCCATCGACGATATTCGGAAGATCATAGCGCCGGTGGCGGTTCGCTATGCCCAGACCCCTCCGGGCAAAGGCGGTGAAAAAAACCAGCCGCAGGAGGAGCGCCGGCAGGGCGCCAGGATCACGATCCCGGAGATCTACACCAAGGTATTTGAGGACGTGGGAGCGCATACGGCGGACTTTTCCGCGGAGATGGAGGCGCTGATCCGGGATACGGAGCATTCTTTTGACGACGAGGGGCTCACGGGCAGGGAGAGAGAACTGCTGCGGCGCTTCGACCTGATCTGTCAGCTTGCCGCCGATATCTATATCCGGAAGCTCTACATCGAAAAGCTCCTGGATTCCGACAAAACGACATGACGGAAGGAACCACTGGATGGAGGATATTTACAGCAGATTAAACACAGAGCAGAGAAGGGCGGTCACGCAGACGGAGGGCCCTGTCCTGATCCTGGCCGGGGCCGGCAGCGGCAAGACCAGAGTGATCACCCACAGGGTCGCCTACCTGATGCAGGAATGCGGCGTGGACCCCTGGAACATTCTCGCCATCACATTTACCAATAAAGCGGCAGGAGAGATGCGGCACCGGGTGGACGAGCTGATCGGCTTCGGTGCGGAGAGTGTGTGGATCTCCACATTTCACTCCCTCTGCGTAAGGATCCTGCGAAGGCACATCGACCTGCTCGGCTACGACAGGTCGTTCAGTATCTATGACACCGATGACCAGAAACGCCTGATGAAGGACGTCATGAAAAAGTGCAGGGTGGACCCTAAGATCCTGCGCGAGAGAACCGTGCTCTCCGTGATCTCCTCCGCCAAAAATGCCATGAAAGGCCCCCAGCGCTTCCGCAGGGAGGACACGGGGAGCGAATATATCATGGAGCAGATCGCGGACTGCTACGACGAGTATCAGAAGGAGCTGCGGCGCAACAATGCACTGGATTTTGACGACCTGCTGCTCCTTGCCGTGCAGCTGTTCCGCGATCACCCGGAGGTGCTCAGGAACTATCAGAACCGTTTCCGCTATATCATGGTGGATGAGTACCAGGACACCAATATCGTGCAGTTTGAGCTCGTGAAAATGCTCGCCGGCGACAGAAGGAACCTGTGCGTTGTGGGTGACGACGACCAGTCCATCTACAAGTTCCGCGGGGCGGATATCCGCAATATCCTGCAGTTCGAGCAGCGGTTCCCGGACGCCATGGTGGTAAAGCTCGAGCAGAACTACCGGTCCACCCAGACCATTCTGGACGCGGCCAACGCCGTGATCCGCAACAACACCCAGCGCAAGGACAAGGCCCTGCGCACCGACAAGGGAAAGGGCGCAGCCCTGCGCTTTCGGCAGTTCGAGAGTCCCCAGGAGGAGGCGTACTACATCGTGAGCGACATCGTGCGCCGCAGACAGGAGGACCGCTCGCTGCACAACAGGGATTTCGCGGTCCTGTACCGGACCAACGCCCAGTCGCGCCTTCTGGAGGAGCAGTTCGTGCGCGCCTCCATCCCCTACAACGTGGTGGGCGGCACCAACTTCTACGACCGCAGGGAGATCCGGGACATCCTGAGCTATCTCAAGACCATCGATAACGGGCAGGATTCCATCGCCGTGAAAAGGATCATCAACGTGCCCCGCCGCGGCATCGGCGCGACCACCATCGCGAGAGTGGACGCCTATGCGGGCGCCGGGAATCTCTCCTTTATGGAGGCGCTGGAGCAGGCGGACGCCATTCCCGCCATCGGGAAGGCGAAAGGAAAGCTGGAGAGCTTCACGGAGATGATCCATGAATTCCGTGCCTTCAGTGCCGCTAATCTGCCAGACGCGCTGCTCAGGCACGTGCTGGAGGTGCTCGATTACGAAGAGGAACTGCGAAGGAGCGACGAGGACGACGCGGAGGACCGCATCGCCAATATCAAAGAGCTCCTCGTCAAAATGACGGACTACCAGGAGCATGCGGAGGAGCCCACGCTGTCCGGTTTTCTCGAGGACGTCGCGCTCGTGGCGGATATCGATACGGTCCCGGATTCGGACGACAGAGTCCTGCTCATGACCCTGCACAGCGCCAAGGGACTGGAGTTTCCCTACGTCTATATGGCCGGCATGGAGGACGGCGTCTTCCCCAGCAGGATGTCCCTCGATTCGGACGACCGCTACGCCGTGGAGGAGGAGCGCAGACTCGCCTATGTGGGCATCACCAGGGCGCAGGAGGAGCTGACGCTGACTGCCAGCAGTTCCCGCTTTGTAAACGGGGAGTTCCGCTATAATCCGGTGAGCCGGTTTATTTCGGAGGTGCCGGGAGAGCTTTTTGATGGCGCGCTTCCTTACAAGAAATCCTACGATTTTTACGCGGACGATGACTGGGAGGACGAGGCCGATCCCTTCGATTCCCGAAGGCCTGCCGCGGCTTCCCGGAGGACTGCCGCAGCTGGTCCGGGCGCGTATGCGGGTGCGGCCGGCGCCGCACGGGGTGCCGAGAAGGCCGGCGCCGCTTCGTCGAGGCCCCGCCCCAAGGCCGTCTATGTGCGGCCCCACACGGCGGACGATAAAAAGCCCTTTATCTCCAGAATGGGCGGCGCTTCTTCCCGCCCTTCAGCGCGGACGGCCGGCCTGAAAAAGGGCATGCCCGCGGTCACGGAGCCCGATTACGGGGTGGGAGACCGGGTACGGCACATCAAGTTCGGCGAGGGGACCGTGCTGGGGATCGAGAAGGGCCCCAGGGACTACAAGGTGACGGTGCGTTTTGACGAATACGGGCAGAAAGTCATGTTCGCCGCCTTCGCGAAGCTTCTCAAAGTGTGACAAAAACAGTGGAAAACATGTGACGAAGGTGTTATAGTTATGTTATAAATTCGATAGGTGCTCCACACAGATGGAGGCACGGTACTATTGACGGATCATGCACACGGAAGGAGTTACCAGTATGTTCAACGAGTTATTTGATCAACTGATCGATGCTGTAAGAGCGCAAAGAGAAGAGGAAAGAGCCAACAGGTTCATTTTTTTCCTCGCCCTGATCGGTGGGATCGTTGCCGTAGCCTGCATCGCATATGCGGTTTACCGTTTCCTTACGCCGGACTATTTTGAGGACTATGACGACGAGTTCGACGATGATTTTGACGATGACTTCGACGACGAGGAAGAGGAAGAGCAGAAGCCGGCGGAAGAAACCACCGAGATTCCGATTCAGGCATAATTCGACCAGCTCCTTTTGTGAGAGCAGGATGTGAAGACTGGCAGCCCGGCTAAGACCGGGCTGTTTTTTTCGATAAGGATATGTTAAGGATACGTTATGAAAAAAGGTGATCTGATCCGGGGGACGATAGAAGAGGTGCGCTTTCCCAACAAGGGGATCCTGCGTCTGGAGGAGGGAGAGTGCATCGTCAAAAACACCCTTCCCGGCCAGCAGGTAGAGGCCCGCATCCTCAAAAAACGAAAGGGACGCATGGAGGGGCAGTGTACGCAGATCCTGGCGCCCGCACCGGGCGAAACGGCGCCGCTTTGTCCCAAATTCGGCGTCTGCGGAGGATGTACCTACCTCAATCTCTCCTATGACGGCCAGTGCAGCCTCAAGGAGGCGCAGGTGAGAAAACTGCTCGGCGATGCGGCCGGCAGTACTTCGGAAGAATCCGATCCCATTCCCTGGTTCGAGGGGATCCGCAAAAGCCCCGTGCAGCTGGGATACCGGAATAAGATGGAGTTTTCCTTCGGCGATTCCTACAAGGACGGCCCGCTGGCCCTGGGCATGCACCGCAGGGGAAGCTTTTACGACATCGTCGACGCTGACGAATGCGTGATCGTGGACGCGGATTACAGGAAGATCCTGCGCGCGGCCAAGGCGTACTGCGCAGAGTGCGGCATGTCCTATTTTCACAGAAGGACCCACGAGGGCTATCTGCGGCACCTTCTGGTGCGCAAGGCGGTCGGCACGGGGGAGATCCTGGTCGATCTGGTCACGACCTCGCAGGAGGAGCATGATCTGTATCCCTTTGCCGAGGCGCTTCTCGCACTTTCGCTGGAGGGCTCTTTTGCGGGAATCCTGCATACGGTAAACGACTCGGTGGCAGACGTGATCCGCGACGACGGAACGGAGGTCCTGTACGGCAGGCCCTATTTCATGGAGGAACTCCTGGGGCTCAAGTTCAAGGTGACGCCTTTCTCCTTCTTCCAGACCAACAGCCACGGCGCGGCCGTGCTCTATGAGACGGCGCGGGAATTTCTCTCCGGGGCACAGGTGAAAGACGGGGTCGTCTACGACCTGTACTGCGGCACGGGGACCATCACGCAGCTGATGGCGCCGGTATCGGGCAAGGTGATCGGCGTCGAGATCGTGCCCGAAGCGGTGGAAGCAGCGGTGGAAAACGCTGCGCGCAACGGGATCGGCAACTGTGAATTCCTCTGCGGGGACGTGCTGAAGGTGCTGGACGAGATCGAGGAAAAGCCCGACCTGATCATCCTGGATCCGCCCCGGGACGGGGTGCATCCGAAGGCCCTTCCCAAGATCCTTTCGTACGGCGTAGAGTATATCCTCTATATCTCCTGTAAGCCCACGAGTCTGGCGAGAGACCTGCCGTCCTTCGTGAAGGCGGGCTACCGGCCGGTAAGAGGCGTGTGCGTGGATCAGTTTCCCTGGACTGCGAATGTCGAGAC